>NZ_JAFMPU010000002.1:0-695019 GCF_049132085.1 Seonamhaeicola sp. NFXS20
AATGCAATTAATCTATACAACCAAATAAGATTACATGTATCTTTAGATTATAAAACTCCAAATATGGTATATTTAAAAACAGCGTAAATCAATTATTAACCTGTAGCCGTATTTCAGGACTAGACATTAAACCCCTTAATGGAAGATTTATTGATTTTAGATATTTTTTGGAACAAGCGTCTTGTTAAAGATAGTTTGGGCAATGAATTTGAAATTTTTAGAGGAAAGGATTACGAAAAAGACTGAATAGATTTAGGCTTTGGTTACTCTAAAAACAGCAGAGGAGTTTTTCTTTGGGATAATGAATGTTTTAAAAAGTATGCTAAGCAAATCGATTTGACGAGTTTTGAAATGATTTAAGCAAACACTTCTGAAAATTCCTTCTACTTTAAAGATGTTAATTCTATATATTTAGATAGTTACATGTCAGGTCAAGTAAAGATTGAAAATGCCAATCCAAAAAAATTTCAATTAATTGATATTGATAAAGGATATATAACTTCTAATGATAAAGATTTTTGGTATGGAACGGAGTTACCTTATCGGATTTCCAATATGACACCTATTAATGAAAGTTATCAGCGTGTTGACGACTCAATTTTCTTTGGACATACTCACCAAGTACTTTGTGATACTCAAACTTTTGAAATCATTAATTCCAAGGTAAGTACCGTTGCTAGAGATAAAAATTATGTGTACTTTAAATCTGAAATTATCGAAGGTGCTTGTCCAAAAACATTTAAGTTTATGGAAGATTGTATTGCGGATGATTCCCCCCCTTACTTGGAATGCGATATTCATTTTTATGCAAAGGACAAAAATTTTGCATACTTTATAAATGTTCCTTTTGGCTTTAAAATAATAAAAACAAAAGACTTGAGTAATTTTAGATTTATTGTAAGAGATGGAATTGGTTACGGTATTGATTCCAACTTTTATTATGAGAAAGGGCGAAGAAAAAAATTAAAATAACTATTGCTAACAATGCATAAACGCATTAAAACTAGACCGTTGTAAACAATTAAGCGGAACAATTTTTGAGAGTAAAACAATAGTTATAAATTAAGACATCATGAAAAGATTACTATTTATTTTTGCTTCCCTAATTCTATTTAATTGCGCTAATAAAACGGTCAAAAAAAATCATTCTATAATAGGAATGGAGTTTAAAAAGTTCAAAGAAATAGATAAACTTTCTGCTTATTCTAAAATAAGTGACACCACTATTTACGGAAATAATTCTGAACCAAAACACGGAATTCTTCATTTAAGGGACAAAAAAAATAATCTGATAATTTTAAAAAGCATAACTTCTGACTCAAAAAATGAGAATAGAATTATTAAAATTTTGGATACTTTAATAATACCAAATTTAGATAAGCCTGAAATAATTACAATTGGATATTGTCAAATTAATGAAAACAATGACGAAAATCTTATCGCAATTGTTGACAAAACCGATAGTTTAAAAATTCAGAATATTAGAAGAATTTGGAGAGCTAATACAAGTACAAATAAAATTGAAATAATAGAAAATCTAAACGGAATCAATTGTCTTAATGAATGGTTTTATAAATAATAACTTTATGCCAACAATTTATAACCCCAATTAAGGCAAATTCGACTACATCTGAATCCACTAGGAATTAACAAGGTCTATACTTAATCCGGAAATCAAATCAAAAAAAATTAAGGCCTTAAAACTATAAAACCTTGCAAATCATATAGTTTGCAAGGTTTTGACAATTTTTAATTGTAATGCTAGTGATCGCGACAGGATTCGAACCTGTGACCGTCTGCTTAGAAGGCAGATGCTCTATCCAGCTGAGCTACGCGACCATTAAAGCGGTGCAAATATAAAATTAAACATAAATCTAACCAAAAGAATATTCATAATTTTTTAATTGATATTTTAGCCTCTAATAAATCTGTTAAAATCAAACATAAAAACCCCTGCAAATGCAAGGGTTTCTCTGGTTTATGTTAGAGTCGGCATAAAACCAAAGTAGAAATAATTATTTACTTCTACTCTATTTCAATTAACTTTTTTTCTGAGTTTTCTTCTATACCTTTATGGATTTTAAGAAGATTAATTTTTAAAATACCATTCTTATAAGATGCTTTAATGTCTTGCTCTAAATCAACCATCTCTGGTAATCTACAAGAACGTTTAAATGATTTGTAACTAAATTCCTTTCTAGAATAATTATCTTCTTCTTTAGTTTCTTCTAATTCTTTTTTAGCACTTACATGAAGAATATTATCTTCTATAGAAACTTCAAAATCATCTTTATTAAATCCAGGAACCGCAAACTCTACATTAAAATTGTTTTTATGTTCAATTACATTCATAGCGGGTATTAAACTATCTTCTGAAAAAAAGTCGTCTTCAAAAATATCATCAAACTCATAATTTGGTGAAAATAATCGATCACTCATAGGTGATAAAAGGTCATGTCTCCA
Source organism: Seonamhaeicola sp. NFXS20 (assembly GCF_049132085.1). Lineage (NCBI taxonomy): Bacteria > Pseudomonadati > Bacteroidota > Flavobacteriia > Flavobacteriales > Flavobacteriaceae > Seonamhaeicola > Seonamhaeicola sp. NFXS20. The sequence goes on from NZ_JAFMPU010000002.1 coordinate 2,464, forward strand.
GGGTGTAAACATCCTATTTTGCCAAGGAGTTGAAGCACGGTGTCTTCTTTTGCGTTTTGTTAATGAAGTCATGATACTGTGTTTTTAAGTTAAACAAAATTTCACTTATAAAGTTTATTAAAATACATACATATATCCAATGATATTTATCATGTTTATTAACTGAAAACAACTTATTTACACTTACTTAAACCCCTTCTTTTTATTCAGATTAAAAAATAAACCTTCTCATAATAATTCATTATTTCAAAAGTTATATTTTAGCATAAATTAAATAGTTAATGAGCCGCCACCTATATTTTATCTTAACCATTGTTTTTTTAACGCTTTGGAGTTCTTGCCGTAAAGATTTTGAGTTTTCGCCAAGTACAGGAAACTTAGAGTTTTCTAAAGATACCATTTATTTAGATACCGTTTTTACCAATATTGGCTCTAGTACCTATAATTTAAAAGTTTACAATAAAAGTGATAAAGACATTTCTATTCCAACCTTAGGTTTAGCTCTAGGCGAAAGTTCTAATTACCGTTTAAGTGTTGATGGTATTGCCGGTAAATTGTTTGAAAATATAGAGTTACTAGCTCATGATAGTTTATACATTTTTGTTGAATCTACTATTGATATTACCAATTTTTCAAACCCTAACGGCGAATATTTATATACAGACCAAATTGAATTTGATGCGGGTTCTAACCTGCAAAAAGTAGAATTAGTAACCCTTGTTAAAGATGCTATTTTTATTTATCCAGATAGAGATAATACTACCAAAGTAGTTGAAACATTAACGCTTAATGTTGGTGGAGAACAAGTTGAAACCGAATTACAAGGACGAGAATTACTCCCTTCTGAATTAACTATGACCAACGAAAAACCTTATGTTATTTATGGGTTTGCAGCTGTTCCTGAAGGAGAAACACTTACCATTGATGCAGGTTCAAGATTACATTTTCATGAAAACTCTGGTTTAATTATACAAAATAATGCTTCATTACAGGTAAACGGTTCTTATAGTGCAGACCAAGAATTACTAGAAAACGAAGTTATTTTTGAAGGTGATAGATTAGAACCTAATTATTCTGAAAGTCCCGGACAATGGGGAACCATTTGGTTTTTAGATGGAAGCACCAATAATTATATTAACTACGCTACCATAAAAAATGCATTAGTTGGAATTTTATGCGATGGAAATCCTGATGCTACCACAGATAAACTAACCATTACAAACTCTCAAATTTTTAATTCTAGTAACTTTGGAATTTTAGGCAGAAACACCTCTATTAAAGGCGAAAATATAGTAATAAATAACTCTGGTTTGTCATCTTTTGCTGGTACTTTTGGTGGTAAATATAATTTTACACATTGTACCATTGCCAATTATTGGAATGATGGATTTAGGCAATTCCCTTCTGTATTATTAAATAATTTTGTTATAGATGACGATGAAAATGTTGTTGTTACCAATTTAACCGAAGCCAACTTTAACAACTGTATTATTTACGGTAATGATAACCCCGAAATTCTTTTAGATGAAGTTGAAGAAGCAAGCGTAAATTTTAATTTTAAATTTACCAATTGCCTAATTAGGTTTGAAGACAATAATAATAATTTTACAGGATCAAATTATGATTTAAATGACACCAACCATTACGAAGGTAACATCTTTAATGAAGACCCAAATTTTAAAGATACAGCTTTAAATATGCTTATTATTGGCGAGGAATCTGCTGCTATAAACCAAGGTTTAGCAACCTATGCTACCCAAGTACCTACCGATATTTTAAATGTAAATAGAACCACAACTCCAGACATTGGTGCTTACCAACATATTGTGTTTCCTGAGGAAGATTAATATTACTTTAAAACAACAACCACATATAACTACATTTACATCTTGTTTTTAACTAGGTATAAGTATGTATCGATTTTTTGAAAAGAAAATTTTAACTTCGCTTACTTGGTAGTATAAATCATTAAAGCAAATACATATCCTTAACACTAGCTTTCGTTAAGAAAAAAATAACATAATTCTGGAAAAATTGTATCTATATTTGCAAAGTGAAAGAAAGTTGTAAAATAAATAAATTAAATTCAACCTTGTCTATTTTTGGACTTGTGTTGCTACTATTGCTTTCACCTTGTAAGGTTAGAAATTTTATTCAAGCTGAATTAGGGATTCCTCAAACCAAAGTCTTAAACAAGAGTCAATCTTCTATTTCAGAATCAAATTGCCAAACTTTTGAGTTTTCTGAAACTTTTCAGACTGTTACAAAACCAACTTTTCAGCAACCAAGCTTCCTAATTTCGGAAGCTTCTCATTTTGATTTTACTACCTATTTACTTGGGAATACTTTTAATCTTAATACATCAAGAAATCAACAGGTTTCTGATGTTCCTCTCTATATTTTATATCAGAACCTCAAGGTCTATTCGTAATTGATTTTCTAAACAAGAAAACGTAAAGCAGATATTATTCCTGATATATATCAGTCAATTACAAATATCTAAAATGAAATTTCAAGAAAAAACACTTGAAGTTAGCTACAAATCTGTGGTTATACTTCGCATTATGCTTAGCCTAATTTTTATAATAGCAAGCACCAATCATTTTTTTAATACCGAAAAAACAGTGAGCCGAATAGAAAATTCCTCAATGGGTTTTATTGGAAATATTCTAGGAACACCAGAAATAGCTGTGATTCTATCTGGAATTGTTATGCTAATTGCAGGTATTTCACTGTTACTTGGTTTTAAAACTAAAATAGCCTCAATAGCATTAATAGCCGTTTTAATTCCTATTACGCTAACTATACAAGTTGGACAAATGACAACTTTAGGTCCACTATTTAAGAATATAGCGATACTTGGTGGACTTCTTTTTTTAGTATTAATTCAAACTTAAAAATTCAAAAACAATGAAAAATTCAATCCTATTTATAACAACAATACTCCTTTTACTATTTGGAACATCTCAATTACAGGCACAAAATATTAACTCCAAAAAAAATAATTATTTAGTACTTTCAAAAAACGTACAACAACTCAAACCTGTTTTGCTAACTGCCAATGAACTGGCAAAAGAAGACGGAAAAAAATATGGGGCGTTTTATGTAATCATTTGTGGTAAAACAGTGAATGACATTTTAGACAATCCAGATTTTAATGCACTGCTAGAAAAAGCAAAAGCCCAAAAGGTAAAGGTTTTTGTATGCGGAATTTCACTTTCAAAATTTAATATAAATCCAAAAACATTACCGAATAATCTTGAAATAACACCCAATGGTATTTTATATGGCTTTCAACTTACTAAAAAAGGTTTTATCACACTTACAATCTAATAAATTATGAAAACAGTAAATATAAAAAATGATGCAGGGCTCTTGACGCTAGCATTAAGGCTAGTAGTAGGTTGGACTTATTTTTCGGCATTTTGGAGACGAACTGTATTAGTCGACAAACTAAACCCTGAATTAACTGGATATATAGGAGAAAAGTTTAACGCTTTTTTACCAAATGCTTTAGGCATAAAACCTATTATCCAATACTTGGTGGAAAACCCAGATATACTTTGGATAAATATGGTGATTTTTACCATTATAGAAGGAATTGTAGGCTTATTTATTATGTTTGGATTATTTACTAGAATAATGAGCATTGGTGTTTTTGGATTAGCAATGGGAATCCTTTTAGGCTCTGGTTGGATAGGAACAACTTGTCTTGATGAATGGCAAATTGGCGTATTAGGAATAGCTACAGGTTTTGTTTTATTTTTAACAGGAAGTGGAAAATATTCCATGGATAATTATTTAATAAAACATAATTTTACTATTACCAAAAAGAGATGGTTTAGTTGGTTGGGTTCAGGAATTTTACCAATTAAAGAGCATCTACTTCCTAAGATAGTATTATTGGGTTCACTATTTATTTTGGGAATAACATTAATGACTAATCAAGTATTTCACGGAGGTCTTTGGGGAACACTTCATAACAAGTCAGTAAAACCAAAACTTGAAATAACTAATGGTGAAATTCAAAACAGCACCATTACTTTTGATGTCTTTAGAACTGAAGGTGTAGATGTTTATGGTTCATGGATTATTGGAATTGAATTATTTGACAATAAAAACAATATGATTTTAGAATATTCTCAAGAAGATTTGGCAACCTTGGATAAATACAACATCTCTAACTATTATGTATCCAAAATAAAACCTGGCAAACACAGTTTAATTATTCCATTAGGAGCAAAAGCAAAGATAAACCTAGAAAATGAAGATTTATCAAGTTTACCCAAAGGAAAATATACTATTAAAATCACAGATATTAGTGGTGCTTATTGGGAACATAATATTGACAAATAACAAAAGCTAACAAATGTATAAGAGTAATAGTTGTATAAATTAAAACACAAACAGCTATTACTTAAATACGCATCTTTTTAATTAAAAAGTAAGTTGTATTTTATTCACTACTACTCTTATACTAACCAATAACCACAACTCCAAATAAAACCTACCTTAAGAGTTTAAAAACAAGTTTGCAAATAGATGCGTTAGGGATTGCAGCAAGTTACCGTGTAACGCGGAAAGCCCGACCCGATAGGGTAACGCCCAAAAACAAAAAAGCCTGAAAATAAATTTCAGGCTTGGTTTTATATTGAAATGCTAAAATAAATTCAGTATATTCTTAAGTTTAAATTTATGCTACAAATAATGGTTTATCTGCCATCATAGCATTTACTTTGTCTTTTACAGTTTCTAAAACAGCTTCGTTTTCGTGGTTTGTAACAACCTCATCAATTAAATCTGCAATAGTAACCATATCTACTTCTTTTAAACCACGCGTAGTAACTGCAGCCACTCCTAAACGGATACCAGAGGTTACAAATGGCGATTTATCATCAAACGGTACCATGTTTTTGTTTACAGTAATATCTGCTTTTACTAAAGCTTCTTCGGCTTCTTTACCAGATACGTCTTTATTGCGTAAATCTATTAACATACAGTGGTTATCTGTTCCGCCAGAAATAATGTTATAATCTTTACTTACTAAAGCTTGTGCTAACGCTGCAGCATTCTTTTTAACTTGTAATTGGTAATGTAAAAACTCATCTGTTAAAGCTTCTCCAAAGGCAATGGCTTTTGCTGCTATGATATGCTCTAATGGACCTCCTTGGTTCCCCGGGAATACCGCAGAGTTTAATAAAGATGACATTTTACGTAAATTACCATTTTTTAATTTTAACCCAAACGGATTATCAAAATCTTCACCCATCATAATCATACCTCCTCTTGGTCCTCTTAAAGTTTTATGAGTTGTAGTAGTTACAATATGACAATGTGGAATAGGATCATTTAAAATACCTTTAGCAATTAATCCTGCAGGGTGAGATATGTCTGCCATCAAAATAGCACCTACGCTATCGGCTATTTCTCTAAAACGTTTAAAATCAATATCTCTAGAATAGGCTGAGGCTCCAGCAATAATTAATTTTGGTTGCTCTTTAGTAGCTATCTCTTGTATTTTATCATAATTTAAAACACCTGTTTCCTGCTCTACTCCGTAAAATACAGGGCTGTATAACTTACCTGAAAAGTTAACAGGAGATCCATGTGTTAAATGCCCTCCGTGAGATAAATCGAATCCTAAAAATTTATCTCCTGGTTTTAAACAAGCTGCAAAAACAGCTGTATTTGCCTGACTTCCAGAGTGTGGCTGTACATTTACGTATGCTGCTCCAAACAATTCTTTGGCTCTATCTATAGCTATTTGTTCTACTACATCTACAACTTCGCAACCACCATAGTAACGTTTACCTGGGTACCCTTCGGCATATTTGTTTGTTAAAACAGAACCCGCAGCTTCCATCACTTGGTTGCTCACAAAGTTTTCTGATGCTATTAGTTCTATACCATGTAATTGACGCTCTTTTTCAGCTTCAATAAGTTCAAAAATTTGTTCGTCGCGTTGCATAAAATTAAATTATGGTTAATTATGCGGCAAAAATAGGAAATAGAATAGTTTTTAGCACCAAAAAAAGCATAATTACAAATAAGTTTTAAACGGTTTTATTAACCATTTCAACAAATTTTAAATTTTATTGGTTTTAAGGTAATTTTTATATTAAAATCAAAAAAATTATGTAGGTTTGAAAAGAAATCAATAATCATTAAATAAGAAAAACGTTATGCCGTTATCAGCTAACAATCCAGATAGAAAATCGTGGTTACACGTAGATAAGCATTCAGATTTTCCCATTCAGAATATTCCATTTGGAGTATTTTTAACCAGAGATGATATTATTACCATTGGTACCCGTATTGGTGATACAGCCATAGATTTAGGTGCGTTACATCAATTAGGCTACTTTGATGGTATTCCATTAACCGATGATATTTTTCTTCAAGATACATTAAATGATTTTATTGCAGACGGTAGAAAAACATGGCGTGCTGTAAGAAACCGTATTGCTGAAATTTTTGATGCTGATAATGATTCGCTTAAAAATAATTTAAAACACAAGGAAATTGTATTATTTCGTTTAGATGAAATAGAAATGCAATTACCTGTTGAAATTGGTGATTATACCGATTTTTATTCTAGTATGGAACATGCCACAAACGTTGGTACTATGTTTAGAGACCCAGACAACGCCTTACTACCAAACTGGTTACACATTCCTGTTGGGTATCATGGCAGAAGCTCATCTATAATTCCATCGGGTATTCCGGTACATAGACCTCAAGGACAAACGTTACCAAATGGAGCTAAAGAACCTATTTTTGGTCCCAGTAAATTAGTAGATTTTGAACTTGAAATGGGTTTCATTACTACAGATGCTAATGATTTAGGTGAACCTATTCCTATTGATGAAGCTGAAGAATATATTTTTGGTTTGGTACTACTAAACGATTGGAGTGCACGCGATATTCAAAAGTGGGAATATGTACCATTAGGTCCGTTTTTAGCAAAAAACTTTGCTACCTCCATTTCTCCATGGATTGTTACATTAGATGCCTTAGAACCTTACCGTGTTGAGGGACCAAAACCATTAAAAAAACAGTTGCCTTATCTACAAAGCAAAGGCGCAAAAAGTTTCGATATTAATTTAGAAGTGTCTATTCAACCAAAAGGAGCCAAAGAAACTGTTGTAAGCAAATCTAATTTTAAATATATGTATTGGAACATATCGCAACAATTAGCACATCATACTGTTAATGGCTGCCCTGTAAATTCTGGAGATTTAATGGGAAGTGGTACCATTTCTGGACCTACAGAAGATAGCTATGGCTCTATGTTAGAATTAACTTGGAAAGGTGAAAAACCTTTAAAAATGAAAGATGGTACTGAACGTAAGTTTATTAATGACCATGATACTGTAATAATGAGAGGTTATTGTGAAAATGATGGCACCCGAATTGGTTTTGGTGAAGTTTCCACTAAATTACTACCAATTTACAAAAAATAAAACACTCATTTACATACACTTATAAACGTAATGCCAAATTTATTTAAATTTGGCATTACTATTGAAATACACGCCCCATAACCTAAAATTTTAACCTATGAAAAAACTACTACTTTTTTCTACTATAATTACATTGGTATTTGCTTGTAGTGCTAAAAAGCAAGTAGAACAAGCAGTAAATACTGGTAATTATGACCAAGCTATTACTACAGCGTTACAAAAGTTAAGCACTAACAAAAACAAAAAACGTAAAGCAGAATATGTAGTAATGCTTCAAGATGCATATTATAAATCTGTTGAGCGCGATTTAAACACCATAAAGCATTTAAAAAAAGATAATAACCCAGAACTATTAAAAAATATTTTTGAGTTGTATTTAGATTTAAATGCTAGACAAGAAACTATAAAACCTATTTTACCACTTTATGCTAATGGCAAAAACGTTACATTTAATTTTAATAATTATAGTGATGATATAGCTAAAAGTAAAGCAAAACTATCTGATTATTTATATGAAAAAGGTATTAATTTATTAGAATCTGATGATAAATACACCATTAGAGAAGCTTATAATACTTTAGAGTATTTAGATGATATAAATCCTAATTTTGAAACCACACGCCATTTATTAAACGAAGCACATGCCAGAGGTACACACTATGTTTTAGTATCTATAAACAACCAAACCCAGCAAGTAATTCCGCAGCGTTTAGAAGATGATTTATTAAATTTTAATACCTACGGGTTAAATCAGTTTTGGACGGTATATCATGCCAACCCAAGTAAAGAGATTGATTATGATTTCTTAATGCAGTTGCAACTTAAACAGATAAACATTTCACCAGAACGTATTAAAGAACGTGAATATATTAGAGAACGTGAAATTGTTGATGGTTTGAAATACAAAAAAGACGCCAACGGAAATGTTGCAAAAGATAGTTTGGGTAACGATATTAAAATTGACAATATCATTAAAGTAAAAGCCCGTATGTATGAAGTGATACAAACCAAAGAAACTCAAATTATTGCAGATGTTGTTTATACCGATTTAAAAACAAAACAACTTATTGACGAATTTAGTTTTGATAGTGGTTATGTATTTGAAAACGTTTATGCAAGATACCGTGGTGATAAACGTGCACTAGAAAAAGAAGACTTACTTTTACTTGATAACAGACGTGTTGCCTTCCCTACCAACGAACAAATGGTATATGACACCGGCGAAGACCTAAAAGCTAAACTTAGAAATATAATTTCTAATCAACGGTTTAATTAAATACTGAAAAACGCCTCTTGGGCGTTTTTTATTTGGTTTACTTAGGTTTATAACATAGATAATGAGTATTGGTTATAGGTTATTACGAATAATCAATTGTTCTGTGTCATTTTATTTTTTGGTCTTTTTTCCAATAAATCTTATCACCTTACTTAATCCATTATGGAAATCACCTTCATTTAATTCTACTTCAACCTCTTCCAATTTAATAATTTCAAATTCTGGAAAATCATTTTTAATAGATTCTATTGAAAAGAGCATTTCAATTTTATCAGGACCTCCTAGTCTTGGATTTTCATTTCGCAATGGTAAATGACTTTTACTAAATCCTTCAAGGATAATAATTCCCTCATCCACTATTAAGTCTGCAATTTTTTTATGATAACTTGTTAAAATATCTGGTGGAAAATGAGCAAAAATCAAAGCTGCTACATCATATTTTTGGTTTACAATATCTAAGTCAAATAAATTTCCAATGTCATATTTTATTTCTACATTTTGTTTTTCAGCAAGTTTTAAAGCCTTGTTCTTGCCTTCAATACTTATATCAAATGCTGTAACATTAAAACCTTTTTTTGCTGCAAATACGGCATTTCTGCCTTCTCCTTCTGCAGGCAATAATATTTTGCCATTTAACTGATATTTGTTTAATGTATCTTTAAAAAATTCATTAGGATTTATTCCATAAGCATAACTACTACTTGAATATCTATTATCCCACATTTCAATCATTTTGTGCTTATTTTAATTTGATTACTATTAAAATTGAGGTGTTTTTTTTGAACAACACACAACATGTTTATATATTATTTTGTGTGATTTAAACACCAAATTTAGCAAATACAAACCGAATATAATAGTACAAAATTTAACTAAAAAGGGGCTTTACAAACTATTTTAAGTTGTTTTTTAGTAACAGGATGTTCAAACTCCAGTTGTTCTGCATGTAAGTATAAACGGTTGGCTTTGGTACCGTATAAATCGTCACCAACAATAGGCATATTTAGTCCGTTACTATGGGCAGCATGCACACGCAATTGGTGCGTTCTACCTGTAATGGGATAAAAGTGAATTCTGGTTGTTCCGTTTTCTACAGCAACAACCTCAAACTTTGTTTTTGCTGGTTTACCATGCTCATAACACACCAACTGTTGCGGACGGTTATCTAAATCTACACGCAGAGGTAAATCTATAATGCCTTTTTTAGTTTTTAATTCTCCATCTAAAACGGCTATGTAACGCTTTTTAACCGTACGTTTTATAAATTGTTTTTGCAGATTTTTATGTGTTTTTTCATTTTTAGCAACCAGCAAAATACCAGAGGTTGACATATCTAACCTATGCACTAACAGTGGTTTATTATTGGGTAAATACTGTTGCATTTTAGTTTGTACAGAATCTAATTGTGTTTTTCCGGGTACCGATAAAAATTCATGCGGTTTGTTTACCAACAACAAATAATTGTCTTCATACAAAATTTCTAAAGGCGCATCGTGTTTTTTTACTTCTAAAATAGGGTTATTTTCTACATTTAAACCTTGCATCATATGCCCTAAAATGGGCTCACACTTGCTACGGCAAGACGGATAAAACTGCTTGTGTTTACGTACTTCAGATTTTGGTGAAGCTCCCCACCAAAACTCTGCCATTGCTATAGGTTTAAAGTTATTTTGATAAGCATACTGAAACAACTTTGGCGCTGCACATTCACCGGCTCCTGCTGGCGGAATTCTAACGGTGGTGTTTTTAAAAATATCTAGTAAATCTTTACTTTCGTCTTTATAATTTAAAAATGAATATTGCTGATGTAATTGCTTTTGAAGTGCAGCCGATTGTACGCGGCGTTTTTCTTTTAAAGCATTTAAAGTAGATTCTATCTTATTAAAATGAGATTGCGCTTCTTTAATTTTAAGTTTCCAATCATTTTTTAAATCTTTCAACCTAAAATGATAGTAAATACTTTCATTTTTTAGTTCTTCTAATAAATTTTCATAAGCTTCAACTGAAAGATTATTGACTTCTAATTCTCGTATCCTATTACGTGCAGCTTTCTTTTCTTTAATGGTTTGTTTTAAGGCTTTTAATTGGGTTTCATAAGTGTTTAAACAAACTTTTAAATTATTTTTTGCTGATAGATATGCTTCCGAATTTTCTAAAACTTCAATTTCTCTATTAATATCATTTAATTCCTGTTCACCAATCTTATAAAAACCTTTGGGGTTTAACGTATCATAAACCGTAGGCACAAATCCTTTATGATGATTACTTTCGGCTAGTTTTCCTGAAAAGGCAGCTAAATACCCTAAATTATTGGCTTCATCTTTAACCACCATTACACCAAACATTTTTCCTATTACTAAGCCTTCGGCATTAGGTTTTAATCCAAAATTATGATTAAAATTTGCTTCATTTTCAAGATAACTTTGTAAATCTTGGGCAGCTAAAACGCTTAACTCATGCGGTGTATAATAAAACGGAAAGGTAAATTGTGCTGGTAAAGCTATCTCTTTTTTTGGTTGAAGCGGATGAAAAAGTGTATCTGTAAATTTAGGATTGGGCATCTTTTAAAAAATCTCCGGAAACTATACGGTTTTGTTGGTTTACTTTTTGGTTGTAAAGATACACCCAAGCATTGTAAACATGATTGTTTTTTGTAAAAACTGTTACTTTTTGACGTATAAAGAGGCTATCTTTTGGGTTATTAGGGTTAAAACATTCGTAATCATCTAAAACATCAAATATAGTTTTAGCAGTATTAAGCTTTACCAAAGTACCGTAAACTTTATGGGTTTTTATGTTACTTAAAACTGCTCCTGGAAACCACGAAATTTTATATAATTTACCAATAAAATAGCCTTTTGAAATTACGGTTGCATGTGTTTTTAAAAACGTAGAGATGTTATTATTTACGTTTTGCAACAAGGTGCCGTAAACAAAAAGGTAATCTGTGTTCAAATTAAATATAATTTTTTAATGGCATTTCATTTATAGCACCATGAGAAGCGTGCGCAACGGTTTGTCCGTTTTTTATAACCAATATTTGTGGCGACTCGTGCAATACCTGAAACTTATAACCAACCTCGTTTGATACGTCTCTGTAGTTTAATAAATCTAGATAATACAAATCTAAATCGGTTTCTGTTAAATTGTAAGCATCAACAAATTGGTTCATTACCATACGGCTAATACCACAACGTGTTGAATGTTTAAAAATAACTTGTGTTTTAGTTTTCGATTTTTCTTCAATATCATTTAACTGTTCTAAGTTGTTTAAAGCAATCCAAGGCAAAATTTTTTCTTCTTTTGGTTCACTTGAACCACCAAATATCTTGTTTAATAATCCCATTTTTTATATTTTATATATGATAAGTCGAAACTAATAACAAATCTTACAAACTGACTAAAAGTCAGTGAAATAAAAGCTTTAAAAGACATTTTGTCTTATAAAAATCATTGGTAAGATTATTGACCTATAACAATTGTAAAGAAAATAAATTTAATGATATGAACTTTAATAATTATACAATAAAATCACAAGAAGCCATACAACAAGCGCAACAAATAGCGCAAAGTTATGGTCACCAACAAATAGAAAACGAACACATTTTTAAAGCCATTTTTGAGGTTGATGAAAACGTACTACCATTCATTTTAAAAAAACTGAATGTTAACATTTCTATATTACAACAAGCTTTAAACAAACAACTAGAGAGTTTTTCTAAAGTTTCTGGTGGCGAAATAATGCTATCTAGAGAAGCTGGCAAATCTCTTAACGAAGCCTCTATAATTGCTAAAAAAATGAAAGACGACTTTGTGTCTATAGAGCATTTAATACTTGCTGTATTTAAATCTAACAGTAAAATAGCCCAAATGCTAAAAGACCAAAGCGTAACCGAAAAAGGTTTAAAATCGGCTATAGAAGAATTGAGAAAAGGCGAAAATGTAACATCTCAAAGTCAAGAAGACACTTATAATTCGCTAAACAAATACGCTAAAAACTTAAACCAATTAGCAAAAGATGGTAAACTAGATCCTGTTATTGGACGCGATGAAGAAATACGAAGAATTCTTCAAATTCTTTCTCGTAGAACCAAAAACAACCCTATTTTGGTGGGCGAACCCGGAACTGGTAAAACCGCCATTGCCGAAGGTTTAGCACATAGAATTATAGATGGAGATATCCCTGAAAACTTAAAAGAAAAGCAAATTTTTGCCTTAGATATGGGAGCGTTAATTGCTGGCGCTAAGTATAAAGGTGAATTTGAAGAACGCTTAAAAGCTGTTATAAAAGAAGTTACTTCTAGTGATGGCGATATCGTGTTGTTTATTGATGAGATTCATACTTTAGTTGGTGCGGGTGGCGGACAAGGCGCTATGGATGCCGCTAATATTTTAAAACCAGCATTGGCGCGTGGTGAGTTAAGAGCTATTGGAGCTACTACCCTTGATGAATACCAAAAGTATTTTGAAAAAGATAAAGCCCTAGAACGTCGTTTCCAAAAAGTAATGGTAGATGAACCAGATACCGAAAGTGCTATTTCTATTTTAAGAGGTATAAAAGAAAAATACGAAACACACCACAAAGTACGTATTAAAGACGAAGCTATTATTGGAGCTGTTGAACTTTCAACACGTTACATTACAAACCGTTATTTACCAGACAAAGCCATTGATTTAATGGATGAAGCTGCCTCTAAATTGCGTATGGAAATAAATTCTAAACCAGAAGAACTTGATGTTTTAGATAGAAAAATAATGCAGCTTGAAATTGAAATTGAAGCCATTAAACGCGAAAAAGATGAAAGTAAATTAAAATCGTTACGTGCAGATTTGGCCAATTTAAAAGAAACACGCAACGAAATTAATGCCAAATGGAAGAGTGAAAAAGAAGTGGTAGATAATATTCAAAACACCAGACAGAATATTGAAAACTATAAACTAGAAGCAGAACGTGCAGAACGCGAAGGCGATTATGGTAAAGTAGCAGAGTTACGCTACGGAAAAATTAAAGAAGCTCAAGAACATCTTGAAACGCTACAAAAACAATTACAAGATCAAGCTGAGAATTCTTTAATAAAAGAAGAGGTAACTTATGATGATATTGCTGAAGTTGTAGCCAAATGGACAGGAATTCCTGTTACAAAAATGCTACAAAGCGAACGCGAGAAATTACTAAAACTTGAAGATCAGTTACACAAACGTGTGGTAGGACAAGAAGAAGCTATTGAAGCAGTAAGTGATGCCGTTAGACGTAGTCGGGCAGGTTTACAAAACCCTAAAAAACCTATCGGAACCTTTTTATTCCTTGGTACCACAGGTGTTGGTAAAACCGAATTAGCAAAAGCTTTAGCTGAATATCTGTTTGATGATGAAAATGCCATGACAAGAATTGATATGAGTGAATACCAAGAACGTCATGCAGTAAGCCGTTTAGTTGGTGCGCCTCCTGGATATGTTGGCTATGATGAAGGCGGACAGTTAACAGAAGCAGTTCGTAGAAAACCATATTCTGTAGTGCTTTTAGATGAAATTGAAAAAGCGCATCCTGATACCTTCAACATTTTACTACAAGTATTAGATGAAGGACATTTAACTGATAATAAAGGGCGTGTTGCAGATTTTAAAAACACCATTATTATCATGACTTCCAATATAGGAAGTAGTGTAATACATGAGCGTTTTGAAGCTACAAAAGATATAGATTCTGCCATTGAAGCTGCAAAACTAGATGTATTGGCTTTATTAAAACAAAGCGTTCGACCAGAATTTTTAAACAGAATTGATGACACTATTATGTTTACTCCTTTAAGCAAGGAAAATATAATAGATATTGTAGGGCTTCAACTTAAAAATGTAACAAAAATGCTAGCGCAACAAAATATTACATTTGATGCAACTCAAGAAGCTATTGACTATTTAGCTATAAAAGGTTACAATCCAGAATACGGTGCAAGACCCGTAAAAAGAGTTATTCAAAAAGAAGTACTCAACGCTTTAAGTAAAGAAATATTAGCAGGAAAAGTAACTACAGATAGCATCATTTTATTAGATGCCTTCAATGAAAAATTAGTGTTTAGAAACCAAAATAATTTGGTTACTGAAAAATTATAAAACAAAATAAACTGTTGTTACAATTATTAAGTACAACAGTCTATTAGTTGGTTGGTTAGTTAAAAAAGCAATCTGAATCTATTTTGACGATGATTGCTTTTTTTTGGGTTAAAACCTATCAAATTAACCTGTAACTCTAAACCCTATTATAGATCAAAATATCCAAAACATCGTTTAAAATCATAAAAAATAGTTAAAATACAATATTTTGAAAATAAACTAGTTAAAAAATTAAAGATTGTAATTCATCGAAAATGTTTCTACAATCTAATTTTTCATGATAATAATTTATAACTTAGTGTAAAATATATAGTCCCCAACTCTATATTTTATTAATAATTAATAGCACCTATTTTATCTCTTTTTTAGTAAAATAGACAAAAACCTACTTATAAAAATGAATATTTTTGAACACATTGAATTAACTCAATTAAATCCTAGTACCACAGAACGTGATATTATAGACCTCTGTCTAGAAGCAAAAGAAAGACAGGTTTATTCAATTTGTATTAATAGTTCGTATGTTGCCCTAAGTAAAGAACTTCTAAACAACAGTAAAGTAAAAATTTGCTCTGTTGTTGGCTTTCCTTTTGGAAACGTTGACACAAAATCTAAAATACACGAAGCCAAAACCGCAATAAAAAATGGTGCCGAAGAAATTGATATGGTTATCAATTTAGGTCTATTAAAAAGCAAAAACTACGTTTCTGTGCTAAAAGATATTACTGATGTTAAACTTGCTATTGAAGAAACACCTCTTAAAGTGATTTTAGAAGTATCAGAATTAAATAAAAATGAAATTTTAAAAGCCTGCCAAATATGTATGGATGCTAAAGCAGATTTTATAAAAACCTCTACTGGATTTTCTAAAGGTGGCGCTACTTTAACAGCGGTAAAAATTATTAAAAAAACCATTAAAGGCGCTATTAAAATTTGTGCATTTCATGGTATTGACGATGAAGAAACCGCAATTAAATACTTTGACACAGGCGTTCACAGAATAGGCGTTACACCAGATTTTAAAACCTCTGAAGTGGTTTAGATAAAAAGAAAAGAATTAAAAAAGGTTATATTAAAAAATATAGCCTTTTTTAATTCTCAAAACTGATTTTAATCATAGTTTATAACACATAAAAAGAAGCAAATTTGTATATTTAAAGCTAAGACTTATTTCTATAAAATAACTTTAAATTTAATACAGTTTTGAAACTTCTAAACACCTATATAGACCATACATTACTTAACCCCACCGCTACTAAAAACGACATTATTAAACTTTGTGAAGAAGCTAAACAATATCGTTTTTTTTCGGTATGTGTTAACAGTTGTTACGTAGCATTAGCTAAAAAACAATTAAAAGACACTGATGTAAAAGTATGCAGTGTAATTGGGTTTCCGTTAGGAGCCATGTCTACCAAAGCTAAAGTAGCTGAAACTAAAGCAGCCTTAAATGATGGCGCCGATGAAATTGATATGGTTATCAATGTTGGACTTTTAAAAAGTAAAGATTTTGATGCCGTTTGGAAAGACATAGAATCTGTAAAATCTAGCATGCCAAATAACGTTTTAAAAGTTATATTAGAAACCTGCTACCTTGAAGAATTAGAAATTATAAAAGCCAGTGAATTAGCCATACAAAGTGGGGCCGATTTTATTAAAACTTCAACAGGATTTGGAACTGGCGGAGCCACAATTAATGATGTAAAACTTATGAAAAGCGTTTGCAAAACATGTGTTAAAATTAAAGCCTCTGGAGGTATTAGAGACACAAAAACAGCTTTAGAATATATTAATTTAGGTGTTGATAGAATAGGAACTTCATCTGGAATTGCCATAGTTGAAGGAACTTCAAATTCATCTAATTCAAATTATTAAATTATGAGCGTACACATTGAAGCTAAAAAAGGGGACATAGCAGAAACTATTTTACTACCCGGAGATCCGTTGCGTGCTAAATGGATTGCTGAAACTTTTTTTGACAACCCAGTTTGTTTTAATAAAGTTAGAGGTATGCTGGGGTATACAGGTACTTATAATGGTAAAAAATTATCTGTAATGGGTACTGGCATGGGGGTGCCTTCTATTTCAATTTATGCTCATGAATTAATAACCGAATACAACGTTAAAAACCTTATTAGAGTAGGTAGTGCTGGGTCTTATCAAAAACATGTTAAAGTAAGAGATGTTGTTTTAGCTATGGCAGCCTCTTCTAATTCTGGAGTAAACGAATTACGCTTTGGAGGTGCAGACTATGCCCCTACTGCTAATTTTGAATTATTTCAAAAAGCTATTGAAGCAGCTAAAAGCAAAAATATTCCTATTAAAGCTGGTAATGTTTTTACATCGGATGAGTTTTATGCAGATGATTTTGAATCATATAAAAAGTGGTCAAAATTCGGAGTACTTTGTGTTGAAATGGAAACAGCAGGGTTATATACCGTTGCTGCTAAACACAATGTAAATGCATTGACTATTTTAACAATTTCAGACTCTTTAGTTACTGGCGACAGATTATCTAGCAAAGACAGAGAGACTACCTTTAAAGATATGATAGAAATTGCCTTAGAATTAGCTTAAACTAATTGAAATGAAACAGGTTGGTTAGTATATTTTTGCGCAATTAAATTAATAGCACTTTCTTTTAATTGCAACACTCTAGGATACCCGCCTGTAGTTTGACAATCTCTCATTAAAATGATAAGATTACCAGATGGAGTTAATTGCACTGTACCCGGCAATACAGGTGAAGTTATAATAGGTTTTAAATTATTCTGTAGAGTTTCATTTAATTGATATGCCATCCTATTATTATTTTTTGATATAGTGAACTCTGTATTTAATAATTGGATTTTTTGTTTTTTTGAAAGCATATCAAACTCAGGGCCTTTAAAAACTTCCAACGTTTTTAAATTGAAATAATCAAAGTTAATTTTAATAGAAGCATTGTAGTTTCTCACTAAATTATTGGCAGTTGAAATCTTTAAAACATCGCCTTTTTCTAGTTTCTCTTTTTTAGTAATTCCAGAATACATACTATAACTGCTCATCACTTGTTCTGTTTGGAATCCGCCTTTAACAGCTAAATATGCCCTAACCCCTTTTTTTAAACTTCCAAAGGAAAGAATATCGCCCGATTTCACCATCATGGGTTTATTATTAATAAAAATACTGTTGTTTAATTTAGCCGATAAATTAGCACCAGTAACACAAATGGTGGTAGTACATTGAAACTGTAATTTTGGCCCTTGCATTGTAATTTCTAAAACTGGTAAATCTGGTGAATTTCCTAAAATAGCGTTAGCTAATGATGCCGCTGTTCTATCCATAACTCCAGAATACGGTACTCCATACTCTTGAAAACCAATTCTACCAAAATCCTGAATGGTAGTATATATTCCTGATGCTAAAACTTCAATCATTAACCACCTCACTTTCTAATTGATAAACACCAGCATTAACTAATGTTTTAATATCTTGATGCTCTTTTAAAGAAATAGGATAAAATTGAATTTGATCTCCTGCACTAGCAAAACAGGGAATTTTATTTTTTATATTAAAAAAGTTAATGGGAGAATTACCAATAATATTCCACCCACCCGGACTTTCATTAGGGTAAACCCCTGTTTGATTTCCGCCAATGGCTACAGCGCCTTTTTTAACTTTTAATCTTGGTGTATTTTTTCTTGGAGTATGCAAAACTTCATCTAAACCACCTAAATATAAAAAACCAGGTAAAAACCCAATAAAATAAACTGTATATAAAGCTTGTGAATGTAGTTTAATCACCTCTTTAACAGGTAATCCTTTAGCATGTGCAAGCGCTTCTAAATCTATTCCAAAACTAAAATCATAACACACGGGAATTTTCCATAATTTATAATTTGCTTTAGTTTTTTTAGAATCTCTATTATAAATACTCTTTAAGATTTCAACTTCTTTATCAAAATCAATTAAAGCTTCCTTAAAACTAACTATTATAGAGCAATAAGCATGAGTTATTTCAAGTACACTATCATGTTTAATTTCAACTATTTTATTTTTGAAATTTAAAACATCATAAAGAATACTTTTACTAATTTTTTGAGGCCATTCAATTAAAATAGTACGCTCTCCGTATTGCCTATAAGTAAGATGATAAAGCATGAATACTACTGAATTTTTATATGGTTTTTAACCAAAAACTTATGTAGTTTTTTTACCAATTTTATGGCATTGTCGTTATCTCCATGTACACAAATAGTATTTACCAAAACAGATTGCTCTTTGCCTGTTACAGAGATAACCTTTTTATTTGTGACCATTTTTAGAACATGTTCTTTCATTTTTTCAGCATCAGTTATTAAGGCATTGGGCGCTTTTCTAGAAACTAAGCTTAAATCGTCATTATAATTTCTATCTGCAAAAACTTCATAGGCAATAGAAATACCATTTTCTAAAGCCAATGTTGCAATTACAGATTTATAAGGAACATACAATTGCACTGGATACTGCATACTCTTAATTAATTCAACAACAACTTGGGCAACTCTTTTATTAACAGCAGCCATATTGTATAATGCTCCGTGAGGTTTTACATGATGTAAAGTGGCGTTTTCAGTATATAACACCTCTAACAAATCTGATAATTGATGTTTTAAAGAAGTATACAAAGCAGCACATGATATATCCATTTTTACACGACCAAAATTTTCTTTATCAGGAAACGATGGATGTGCTCCAATTTTAACCTTATGAGTCTTAGCTAATCTTACCACCTTACGCATAGTATCTTTATTACCAGCATGCCCACCGCATGCTATATTACATGAAGATAGATAAGGTAGTAATTTAGACTCATTACCTATACCTTCACCTACATCGGCATTTATATCTACTGAATAAAGATGCATGACAACGAATTAAATTAATGCTTTAATGCTAATAAAAGTACACTTATTATAAAAATTACAGCCCAAAAACAATATTTAAATTGCTGTTTTAATTATTTTAATTGACTTAACAATTCATCAACCGCTTTTTTAAGTTGTGTGTCTCTATTTTTGGCTTTATCATCTGGGTTGTTATACACAATAACATCTGGTACTGCAGGCCCTAACTCCATATTAGATTTAGTAGCTTTAACATACCAACCTCTAAATGGCATTCTTACAAAAGAACCATCTATTAAACCTGTTCCTCCTGTAGAAATAACTGCTCCAAAAGTAGGTACCCCAACTAAAGTTCCAATTCCTAAGGTTTTATAGGCATGCGAAAAAATTTCGGCATTAGAGTAGCTATTCTGATTACATAAAGCAATTGAAGGCTTTGTCCATGCTGCCAATGGCAATCGCTCACTATAAGGGTAATGATTAATGAATTTTGTTTGTTCTTTTTCTAAATTTTTGGTTGCACCTCTAGGCACCGTATAAGCGTGTTGTTTTACGTTTAATACTGCCATTAAATAATCTGTTGTCCATCCGCCACCATTAAATCTCACATCTATAACAATACCTTCTTTTCCTAATCCTGCAGCAGTTAGTTCACGCTCAAATCGTTCAAAACTAGTCCAATTCATACCTTGAATATGAATATACCCCAGCCTACCGTTAGAATATTTTTCGGTTAAACGTTTACGCTCTTTAACCCAAGCATTATAATTTTGGGTACGATTACTACTTGTTGGTCTAATAACAATTTCTTTTGATGTACCGCCTCTATTGACTTCTAAATAAATTTTTTCATTAGTAGTACCTTCTAAAAGACTATAAACATTTACGTTTTTATCTAAGTTATACCCATTTACAGAAGTGATAACATCTCCTAACAATAATTTGCTAAAACTTCTATCACTAGGCATTTCAGGAACAATTGCAACCACTTTTAAATGCCCGTTGGTTGTTGGTTCAAACTCTACGCCTAATAAACCTGTACGCTCATAATCTAAGTCTTCTCTGGTTTCTACACGGTAAAGCCCCATATGGCTAGCATTAATTTGTCCTAACATTTTATTGAAGATAGATTGAAAATCATGACGCGTAGAAGCTTTTAAGGCTAATGGCTCGTAAGTTTTTCTTAATTGTTCCCAATTTTGACCATGAAAATTAGGGTCGTAAAACCCATCATTAATAGCTTTCCAAGCTTCATTAAATATTTGCTGTGATTCTATGTTGTAATCTATATCTAATTTTGCAGTAAATGATAAGGTTTCACTTTTAGCACTCCCCATATTGATACTAGATAAACTACCTCCTTTTTTGGTTAAGTAAATTTTAGAAAGTTTTTTATCTGTAGTAATATTTGATGGTCTGGTATTGTTAGATGTGATTCCTTTTTTGTCTTTTCCATTCCATTTTATTTTGAACAAATCAGAATCAACCTCTGCATTTCCTCTACCTCCATTACCTGTGGTGTAGTAAATAGTTTTTGAATCTTTAGAAAATAATCTACCAAATTCTCCACCTACAAAAGAAGTTACTTGCACTTGGCGCTCATGTATATTATCAAAATCAATAACCACATCGGCTACTTTAGAAGATTCACTTTTTTTGTTTTTACTATCCTTTTTATCACCATTTTTGCTTTTGTCTTTTTGGTTTTCATCATCTTCTTCCCAATCTTGTGTTGTTTTCTCCCAATCAGCTTTTGTTAACCAGGTAAACCATACATCATAATCATTATTATTTCTATTTGAAGAAAACATCAATTTCTTCCCGTCTGGACTCCAAACAGCACCTCTATCTTGTTTGGGGTGCATAGAAACATTCACTGGTTTCATACTATTATCAGCTTTATGAATATAGATTTCAGAATTAAAATCTAAATCGCTTAGGCTGTAAGCTAACCATTTTGAATCTGGAGACCAAGCTATACCACTTGCTGTAGCCCACCCATCTAAAAGGGTTGTTTTTTTAGATAGTTTTCCGGTGCTATCAATGTTTTCTACAACTAATTTACCGCGCCCTAATGTATAGGCTAAAAGCTTGCCATTAGGAGATAAACTCAAGCTACCTTCGTCTTCTTCAGTTTTAGTTATACGTTCAATTTTGTGTTTTAGTGTTTTAAATAAATCTGATTCGTTTTCGTTATTAGATGTTACCTTGTAAATGTCCTTTTGTCCATCTCTATCTGAAACAAAAAGCAACGTGCTATCATTTAACCAAGTGGCATTAGTATCTCTAAATGACGATTTGGTTAGATTTACGGTTCGTTTTTTATCCTTATCTGTTTCGCGAATAAAAATCTCACCTCTTATAGTAATAGCTGCATATTTACCATTAGGCGAAATAGCAATATCATCAACTTTATTAAAATAAGTTTTATGCACAACAGGATTAAATCTATAATCTGAAGCTATATTGATATTCACTTGTTTTTTGGTCTTTGTTTTGGTGTTAACAGTAAAAACTTCATCGCCTTTTACAACAACCAATTCCTTTCCATTTCGGCTTATTTGAAATGAAAAAATGCCCATATCTTTAAAATTGGTAATTTGTGAAATGGCTCCTGTTTTGTTTCCATTATCATCAATAATTATTTGGTGTACATTATATTTTCCGCTTTGTGAAGACTGAAAATAAATAGTGTGATTATCTGCCCATTGCGGATAAAAATCGTTACCATCATAATTGGTTAGTTTGGTATAACTGTCGGTTTTAATATTATATAACCAAACATCTCTGTTAGCAGGTCCTTGGTAAGCTTCTCGTTCAATTCTACAACTTCCTTTTACAAATACAATAAATTTTCCGTTAGGTGATAATGTTGCATCAAAACCTGTAGCATCTAAAAAACGCTTAGGTGTTCCGCCTTCATCACTAACTATATGAGTTTCGTATTCACTCTCTACTTGAACAAAATTTCTTCGTGTAGAGAATAAAATATTTCCATCTTCAGTATAATCTGTTATTATATCTGATGCTGAATGATAAGTAATACGTTTGGGAGTTCCGCCCTGTGCAGGCATTACAAACACGTCATTATTTCCAAAACGCTCACTTATAAAAGCAATAGATTTACCATCTGCACTCCAAATGGGTTTCGTATCGTAAGCTTCATGTACTGTAAGTCTCTTGGGGTTTGAACCATCTACATTTGATGTCCAAATATCACCTTGATAGTTAAAAGCTAAGGTTTGTCCGTCTGGACTTATAGCCGGAAAATTAATTAATGGGTTTTGAGCAATACTAAGACTTGTAATAGCATAAGCTATTAAGGGAAAAAGCTTCAAAGATAATTTCATTTTTAGAGGTTATTTTAGTTTTGCTCTAAAAATAAAACTACTAAACTACAAAAGGGTAAAAATTAAAATATGTTTAACACTATTTATTTACAATTTGGAAGTATTTAAAGCATAAATAGCAAAACTACCTAACCAATGCCCACCCATATAATCATCACCAAAAATACTTGGCAAAGAATGGTTTATGTGCTGATTTGCAATATTTTTTAAGTGATTGTATTCAGGCATTCCTTTAGAAATCTCGTATAAATTCCATGCTCGAGAAAAGTTTAAACCATCTAAATGTACTAAATGCCCATCGGTTCTATCTGAAACTATTCCGGGTTCTAAGTTATAATTTTTGTCTTTTAATTGTGGTAAAAATGAAGATAACCAAATTTTAAATTCTTTTTTTGGTAGTAAGCGCTTCATTAACGCAGCTTCTTCTAAACAAGGCGATAAAAAATCACTTCCGCTAGGTTCCCAACTCATTGGGCAATTTTTATCATTCAAAAAGAAAAAGAAAGCTCTATCTTTTATGGCCGTTTTTAAAGCTTCATGATTGATAGTTTTTGCGTAATCATAAGCAAACGATAAACCAAAGGCGGTATTGCTATGTGTTCCTACTCTAAGAGCATAGTTAAGTTTTGGTAAATACTGTATGTATTTTTCACAAATTAGGTCTGTTAAAGGTTGTAAGTTATATTCTAAAACTCTAGCGGTTTCATCATCCCAAGTATGCAATTCTTCGGCTAATTTTAATAACCATGTCCATCCATAAGTACGCTCATAATTTTTATTATGTTTTCCTTTAAAATATGCAACCTCGGCTTCTATATTTTCTTTTGAAATACTTTTTAGTAAACAATCTTTAATTTCACCTGCTCTATCAAGCTTAGGAAATTGTTTTAATAAACTCACCAAGCTCCAATGCCCATGAACCGATGAATGCCAATCAAAACAACCGTAAAATGCTGGATGCAACACTGTTGGTGGTTTTAAATCTTCATCACTACCTAAGGTTTGCGACAAGCGGTTGGGATATTCTACATTTATACAATGCAAGGGCAATTCTGCTAATTTATTGGCTTGTTCTAAATTTAATATTGGTGCTTTAACAACACTTATTTGCTTTTCTAATGCTATAGTTTCTTCTTTTTCACCTTTAGCGTTATTACAGTTAAAAATTATAAAAGTTGAACATAGTAGTATTATTTTTTTCATAAAAAATATCTCTTTTGCTTGTAAATAAAGAAGTAAAATTACAGAAAATAAAATCACTTTCTTCACGCAACTATTTTATTTTATTTTCATCTAATTATTGAATTAAAAAAAATATTGAATTATGAAAAAACCTATTTTGTTTATTAAAAGTTTAATTTTTGCTAGTATTTTATTTGTTGGATGTGATAGCTCTGACGACATTGAATGCCCTGAAGCATTAACTGGTGAATTATCTGAAAAAGAAACCAGTTTTACAGGAACTTGGTCACTTATAAGTGTTGTTACTGAAGATGAAATTGATTTAACAGATGATGATACCGAGAATCCAACTACTGATTTATACAGCCAATTACCTGATTGTGAAAACGATATGGTTTACACTTTTGAAACCGATAGAACTTACACCTATTACTTAGGAAAAAACGCTGCAGATTGTGCCACACAACAAGAAATTACAGGTACATGGCAACTTACTGACAATAATAATTTAGTATTTGTTACTAACTGTTCTAGCGGAGGAAATTTAATTGAGTTTAATGAAGATGAAACCGAATTTTCTTTTGAAGCTACTTATAACTTTACCGATGTTGATGGATATACTATTACCACAAAAACAACATTTACTTACGGTAAGTCTATTTAAGTTTTCCTCTACATATAATAAAGAAAACGAAGCTTATGGCTTCGTTTTTTTGTTTAAAATATTTAGCATTTAATTTACCCCAACCAGCCATCTCTATCTAAACTTCTATATTGTATAGCTTCACTAATATGAGCACCATTTACATGTTCAGAACCTTCTAAATCGGCTATAGTACAGGCTACTTTAATTACAAATAGTCATATCTAATTCAGAATTATTTTTCAATATCATGAAAATTGTAAAAAAATGATTAATACAGTATTTATTTCTTTTTTTTGGGGATCCCTTTTTCTATGAAATTAATTACCTTTTCTTTATCCTCACGAACCAATCCTCCAGTCTTCTTTGTTTCGGAGTCATACCTATAAACTTCATTAATATAATAATCTTTAGTTTTACTTAAATTAGAATATGTCCCTGTAATATAAAAATATAACCATCTAACATCCTTAATAGTATTAGTTAAAGGAATTGACGCTAATGAAGTATTAGAGAAATTCGTGTCTTTATCAAATAATTTTGGCTCTTCCAAAATATATTTACCATTATTTAGAATAATCAGAATGTAAGTTTTAATCTTAAAATTTGTAGAACCCGCATCATCACTCCTAAAATCTAATCTAAAATGTGTTGGCGGATCTCCTTCTAAACGAATGCCTTTACCAGCCATTTGTACCCTTAAAATAGGATCCTTTTCATTAGGAAGAATATTTGTTATTGTTTTTATATTTTTTAACTTCTCTATACTATTATTCAATGTGTCTATTCTTAGACCTTGTTTAGCAAATGCTTTCGACACATCTTTAAATAATTTTTCCCTTGAATCGTCTACTCCTTTTTTTATACCTTCAGTTATTAAACTATCTCTTAACGTCTGTTCTGCCTCTAAAGCATTTTTATTTAACTTAGCTCTTTCATTACTATTACAAAATTGCAATATCTGTATAAGAATCAAAATTGGTATCAGAAGCAAATATCTTTTCCCATACTTTTTTATCATTCTATTTAACTTCTTAGATCTTAAATCAAATAATTTAAGAGAACTAAACATACCTAAAACACATGTAATTATGGTTGAAGATATTGTAAACCATATTTCTGGAATATTTCCCATTTTTTATTTCATTTAACCCAACCAACCATCTCTATCTAAACTTCTATATTGTATAGCTTCACTAATATGAGCACCATTTACATGTTCAGAACCTTCTAAATCGGCTATAGTACGGGCTACCTTTAAAATTCTATCATACGCTCTGGCTGATAAGTTTAAACGCTCCATAGCGGTTTTTAAGAGTTGTTTAGAATCATCATTTAACACACAGTATTTCCTAATTTGCTTAGTATTCATTTGTGCATTGTAATGCACGCTTTCATTTTTAGCAAACCGTTTGCTTTGAATATCTCTGGCAGCCGTAACACGCTTTCTAATATCTACTGAAGATTCTCCTTTTCTGTCATCACTCAGCTTATCAAAAGGTACGGGGGTTACTTCAATATGAATATCTATTCTATCTAACAACGGACCAGAAATTTTACTTAAATACCGCTGCATTTCTGCAGGACTTGAAGTAACAGGAGCATCGGGGTCATTAAAATAGCCACTAGGGCTGGGGTTCATACTAGCTACTAACATAAAAGACGATGGATAGGTTACTGTAAATTTTGCTCTAGAAATAGTAACTTCTCTATCTTCAAGTGGTTGACGCATTACTTCTAAAACACTACGCTTAAATTCTGGTAATTCATCTAAAAATAAAACCCCGTTATGAGACAACGAAATTTCTCCAGGTTGCGGATATGCCCCTCCGCCTACGAGCGCAACATCTGATATAGTGTGGTGTGGACTACGAAACGGACGTTGCGCCATAAGCCCAGTGTTTTCCTTTACTCTACCAACTACAGAGTGTATTTTGGTGGTTTCTAAAGCTTCTTGTAAAGTCATGGGTGGCAAAATACTTGGTAAGCGTTTAGCTAACATGGTTTTACCTGCTCCCGGAGGCCCTATTAAAATTATGTTATGTCCGCCAGCTGCTGCAATTTCCATGCACCGTTTAATACCTTCTTGTCCTTTTACATCGGCAAAATCATGCTCAGGAAATTCTAGATTTTTATAAAATTCTTTTCGGGTATCAATAATGGTTTGTTCTATGGCTTCTCCCTTATCAAAATAATTTATAACCTGTTTTATATTATCTACACCATAAACTTCTAAGTCATTAACAATAGCTGCTTCTTTAGCATTTTGATTAGGAAGAATAAAACCTTTAAATCCTTCTTCTCTGGCTTTAATAGCAATGGGTAAAGCGCCTTTTATGGGTTGCAAACTTCCGTCTAAAGACAGTTCGCCCATAATTAAATACTTATCTAAATCTTCGGCTTTAATTTGATTAGAGGCTGCTAATATTCCAATAGCTAAAGTTAAATCGTATGCGCTTCCCTCCTTCCGTAAATCGGCTGGAGCCATGTTAATGGTTATCTTTTTACCTGGAATTTTGTAACCATTATTTTGTAATGCTGCAGCAATACGGTAGTTACTTTCTTTAATGGCATTATCTGGCAATCCTACTAAATGATAGCCTACACCTTTATTTACATTAACTTCTACAGTAATGGTTGTAGCTTCTACACCAAAAACGGCGCTACCAAATACTTTTTTAAGCATATAAATTAGATTTCCTGCTTAAATGTAATAAAAGTATTTTAAGATTAAAACTTTGAAAAATTAAATCCTTTAAACCTTAATTATCAACAGTAAACTCATCTGTTCTTAGGTTTAATGCCTTTAATAATATAAGTTGCAACTACCTCATCATTTACCTTCAAATGCACATCATATAAACCTCTTTTAAATACTTTTTTAAACTCTAAAATTTCAGTTTGCTTATTATATGAACTTGGTTGAATTGTTTTATTACTAGAACCGCTATCAACAACCAAACTAAATGTGTTTTCCTTTTGATTGTAGGGAACTTTAAATTGAAATACCACCTCTGTATTTATAGCAACTTCCGATTTCATTTTAATTGGGAAAAGCGGCATAATATGATATTTAAAAGCGCTGCCATACACCAAAGGACCTGTTAAAAAGTCATCAATAGAGGGAGGATTATTTTCTATTAAAATCCAATCAGAATTTAACGGAAAGTGGCTTTTAACAAACAGTTTAGGGTCTGTTAAAAAATAGCCATCATTATATTGTGGTACAAATACACCTTTATCAAAATGAAAAAAACCACTAGACCATGTAGGATCAGCCAGATACCATTTATTATTTAAAAGTACCACATTCCACGTATGATTTGGTATACTTAACTGGTTTATGTTAGTAGATACAGTTCTACCATAACCATGTACCATTTTACAATTTAAACCAGCAAAAGAAGCCAATTCTCTAAGCAAGTAGGCATACCCTGTACAAATTGTCTTCTTATGTTTTACTAATTTTTTAAGTGCTTTTTCTTTAAACTCGGCATTCCAATTATAAAGTGCAACACTATCATTTTTAAATTTTCTTCGTTTTTTTAAATTCTGAACATGGTTACCGTAATCATTCCTAATATTTAAACACACCCAAATATAAATAGCTCTAAATTTTTCAACATCGGTTGTTAAATTTGATGTTAATTTATGTGCCAATATAGGTAAGTCTTTTAAAGACTCTTCTTTTAAAGATTTTGCATTGTTATCGGCTCTATTAAAATTCACATGCTTAAAATCTGCAGGTTGTGATAAAACCTTAAAACTTATAAAGAAAATTAAAAGCAGCTTGTGCTTTCTCATTTAAAAAATGCCTTTAATTTTTTGCCAAAGCGAACGTTTAGATTTATAAGATTGATTGGTATCAACCGCCCCCATTAACTCAACAAGTTCAGCCTCCATAACAACATTTAAAACAGCTTGGTCTTTACCTATTTTAATACTTTTGGGAGAGTAACCTAAAGAACTAAATATTAATACATCGCCTTCTTTTAACTTTTGAGGAAATGTAAATTCGCCATCAAAATTAGTAGATGTTCCAATCTTTGTTCCTTTTAACACAATACTCATGTTTGGTAACGGAAGGTTTTCATGATCCAGAACTGTACCTGTTAATAAGCCAACTTGTTCACTGATTTTAGTAGTTTCTGTTAAAACATTTTTTTGTTGCGCTTGTATGTTTTGAATTCCCACTAAAGAACATAAGGCAAAACTTAAAGCCATTAAATAATTAAAATGTGTTTTTGTTTTATAAACTAATGGTTTTGAATACGTTTTCATTTGAGATGTTTTAAAAATTCCACAGGTTATTGATTGATTTTCTTCAAAGAACTTAAAAAGTCCTGTAGAGCTCATGTTTCTAAAATCTATAACTTCATTATTACAAAAGTTACAGAAAGCACCTTGGTCTGTTTTTGTAAAATTACCAAACGTTTTTGTACAAGGTTCTTTTACCAAAATATTCATTGTTTGTTTCATTGTAAAAATAATTTATTTACTCGAAACTAGGCATAAGATACAAAAAAGAACAGTTACATTGAGTGAACAGGAGTTTTGAATGAGTAACTTTACTATAACATAATTAGTAATAATAAGAAATCCCGCTTCATGCGGGATTTCAATTTAAAAATAGTAATAACAAATCTGAAAAAAATCAGATTATATTTTAATGTTATTTTGTAGTATTTAAAAACTTAGGCTTAATTACTAGCATTGCCCAAGCCCAATTTTGTCCACTCGCAGCATCTGCTTCAGTAACACCTTTTAACTCATACATACCATCTGCAGGAAATAAATGAGAGTAGCCCAATACTAAAGCATAACCTTTAAATGCTTTTTTATAAACTAAATCTATTTCAGTACCTAAAGATTTTTCGCCACTTGGTAATTCTTGCTCACCACTAAAATTAAGTATTTTAGCCATTAAACTCGATGAATTACTTAATTTAAAGTTTGCACTTGCGTGAATATCAAATAACCCAATGGAGTTGGCATGATTACCTACGTAGAAGTAATCCATAAACCCGTTGAACTTGTGGTTTGTACCATATAACGGGAAGAAAGCTCCTGTTTCACCTGCATCAGCATCATTTCCGCTAATAATTTCTAAACCAGCTCCTAAAGTTACTTTATCTGACGTTTTAAAAGTTAGATCTAAACCTAATAAGTAAGCACCTTTTACATCAACTTCTCCCTGTCTTTTACCAGTTTGAATAAACGCATTAGCTGCTAAACCAAAACTACCGGCTTTATAATCTAAATGTGTACCAATAGTTTGTAAACTGCTTACACCGTCTGGATTACTAGTATCATCATACTCTTGAAAGCCATTGTTTAACAATAGTAAGCTACCAGAAAATTTCTCCCAAACTTGTTTTAAATACAACATTTGCATCGTTTTATAAGAGAAAAATCCTGTAGTATCATAACTTGTTCCTGTTGAAACAAACCCTGTAGGGTTTGAATAATCTTGGTTGAATGCTAAAGCAAAATCTAAAATAAAATTTCCTTTTTTATGTTTTATTAAAGCAGCATCATGGTTACGCCCCTGTTGTGCCCAATCAAGACCACCAAGAATTCTTTGATCATCATATGATAATACTTGACGCCCTATTTTAGTAGACCATCCTTCTCCTAATTTAATTTCTGCCCAAGCTTGAAAAATTGCAAATGAATTATTTTGGTCATAAGGTAAAATTTGTCTGTTTTCACCCCAAACCATTACATCTTGTAAACTTAAATACACTTTATAACTTTCTGTTGTAAATCCAGCATTTAAACGTGCTCTGGTTGAAATTCCAAAACCAGCATCGGCTTCATCTGTAATAAGACTTCCAAATCCATGACGGTACTCTGTACGTGGTCTAAACTCGCCATCTAAAGTAAATTGAGCTTGTGTAAATTGTACAATTAATACCATTAAACCTATTAATATATATTGTTTTTTCATGTTTTCTTGTTTTAAGTTTTAATCTAATTTGAGTTATGTTTAATTATTTAAAAATATGTTTGAATTAGGTTGTAATCTCCCTGAGATTATGAAAAAATCACCTTTCATAATCTTATAATGAGGACATAAAATATTTATTGGTTATTTAATTAATGCTCTAGAAAATCTATTAAATGCTTTCTATAATTGTAATAATTTTTGTGTTCTAAAACAGACTTTCTGGTTCTTGGTCTTTCAAAATCAACATCTAAAACATCACCAATTTTAGCTCTAGGACCACTGGTCATCATTACCACACGGTCTGCTAAAAAAATAGCTTCATCTACATCATGAGTAATCATTACAGCTGTAATTTTTTCTTTATTCCAAATCTCAATAAGAATGTCTTGAAGTTCACCTCTAGTTAAAGAATCTAACATGCCAAAAGGTTCATCTAACAAAAGTACCTTTGGTTTAATGGCAAAAGCTCTTGCTATACCTACACGTTGTTGCATACCTTGTGATAATTCTGATGCTTTTTTATGAAATGCTTCTTCTAACCCTACTTTTTGAAGATAATACTTTGCAATATCATTACGTTGCTTTTTTGTTGCATGTGGAAATACTTGATTTACACCTAACAACACATTTTGAAGTGATGTCATCCAAGGCATTAAACTGGGTGATTGAAAAATAACACCCCTGTCTGGTCCTGGACCTTTAACATGTTTTCCTAAAACCGAAATATAACCGTCTGTAATATTATTAAGCCCTGCTATCATTGAAAGCATGGTTGTTTTACCACAACCAGAGTGACCAATAATAGTAACAAACTCCTCTTTCATTATTTGAAGATTTAAATCTTCAAGCACTACATAATCTCCTTTTGGTGTTGGGTACACTTTTTTTAGTTTCTTTAAATCTAACATGACTTTTGATTCTGGAAAAAGGCCATTATCTGTTCTTTCTGTAGAAACTTTTTTATTTAATACATCTATACTCATAATTTTGGCTTTTAAAATCTGCTACCCACAAAACTTTTAGGTGCTAAATCTGGTAAAACAAATTCTTCTTTTGCTTGAGACTTACGCTGATTACCTATATCCATTAAATATTCTATAATGGCATTTCTGGTTTCTTTAAAGTTTTCGTTATCATTCAACGCCGTCTTATCTCTGGGGCGTTCTATATTTATTTTAAACTCTGGACCTAAAGTAGCGTTTGGTCCTGGGCGTAATGGAATAATTCTATCAGCCATATAAATACCCTCGTCAACATCATTGGTAATTAATAAGGCGGTACGTTTATCTTTTCCCCAAATATTTAAAATTTGATCTTGTAAATTACCTCTAGTTAATGCATCTAAAGCTCCAAGTGGTTCATCCATTATAATCATGTCAGGTTTCATTGCTAAAGCACGAGCAACTGCCACACGTTGTCGCATGCCACCAGACAACTCTTTTGGTAACTTATTAATAGCTGGTGTTAATCCTACCATTTCTATATAATGAGCCGCTTTACGTTTCCATACTGATTTTTTTCGCTTTGGAAATACCTCTTTAACAGCCATCACTACATTTTGCTCTACCGTTAACCAAGGAAGTAATGAGTAATTTTGAAATATTACCCCACGTTCATGACTGGTACCTTTAACGGGTTCGCCTTTAAACAATACTTCACCACTTGTGGGCTCTAACAAACCGTTAATTAAGTTTACTAAGGTTGTTTTTCCACTTCCTGTAAAACCCACTATAGCTACAAATTCACCTTCTTCAATACTTAAATTTATGTTTGAAAGTACTTGGGTAGCATTATCACCTTGACCGTACGTTTTATAAATATTATTTAATTCTAAATATGCCATGTTTTTCAATTTTAAGTTTATTGTGCGTTTTTATTGAAAGACACCATATTTTGGATGGTTAACATGATTCTATCTAATAAAAAACCTATGATACCAATAACAAACATGGCTACAATAATTTTAGAGTTAGAATCATTGGCTCCGTTTTGAAATTCTTCCCAAACAAACAATCCTAATCCAGGATTTTGAGCTAAAAGTTCAATAGCAATAAGAACCATCCACGCTACCGATAAAGTAATACGTAGTCCAGTGAAAATAAGTGGTAGCGAAGACGGTAATATTACTTTAAAAACCTTTTGAATGGGGCCTAATTTTAACACTTTAGCTACATTAATATAGTCTTTATCAACGGTTGAAACCCCCATAGCTGTATTTACCAAAGTTGCCCACATAGAACATAAACCAACACTTATAAATGAGATGATAAAAGCGCTATCAGAATTTGAATCTTTAGTAACAGTCTTTACAATCATAAATACCAAAAGCAACCAAACCACTGGAGATACTGGTTTAAAAATTTGAATTAACCAGTTAAAAGAACTTTTTAATGTTTTACTTAAACCTATTACAATCCCTATAGGTACTGCAATAAATAGCGCTAGTAAAAATCCTGCAAATACTGTTTTTAAACTAGTTATAATTTGGTCTACAAAAGATGGTCTTCCTGTATAAGTTATTGGATCCTTACCTTCAGCAATACGTTTTTCATTTAAAGCAGCGGTTTTTTCTTTAAAAGCTAACTTATCTGCACTAATTGCTCTATGGTCTGCTAATAGAGTTTTATATGAATCCCATACTTGAGCAGGTGACGGTAATGTATTAGGTTGACAACTAACATCTCCTGATGCAATACAAGCAGCCATTTCATCGGCGGCTGCTTGCCCCTGCTCTTCAAGTGCTTTATTTATTTTATAATCTGCTTCAATATTATAAAGTGTTTTGGCTCCTAAGTGCCAAAATCCGATAAATAGAATAATTGAAGCAAGTGGCACTACGGTTTTACGTAAGAAGTTCTTAAAATCCTCCTTATCTAATTTTCCTGTAAATAATGACTTTAATGTGGTTATAAAACCTAAACCCACAAACTTGCTTACTTTATTTAATGTTATGCTTTGCTTCATGACTATTTGTTTTATTAATTGTCTTTGTTTCCTATTTTAAAACTATTAATATACCCTATTGGGTCTTTTGCGTCATAGGTAGTACCATCAATAAAATTTGAAGTTGCCGGCTTATATCCATTGGTTTCAGGAATATCTGTAGCAGGAATATTTCCTTCTTCAACTAATAAAGAGGCTGCTTTTTTCCAGATATCTGGACGGTATATGTTTTTTATAGTTTCTGAATACCAATCTGCTGGTTTTGCTTCAGGAATTTGTCCCCATCGTCTCATTTGTGTTAAAAACCAAATACCATCTGAATAGAATGGGTATGTAGCATTGTACTTGTAAAACACATTAAAATCTGGCATTTCACGTTTATCGCCCTTTTCAAATTCAAAGGTTCCTGTCATAGAATTCGCTAAAACAGCTTCATCTGCTCCTACGTATTGAGACATAGATAATATTTTAACTGCCTCTGCTCTATTTTGAGGCTCGTCTAACCATTTACCAGCCCTAATTAGAGCTTTTGTAACCGCTATTGCTGTATTGGGGTTTTCTTCAACAAACTTTTTAGTCATTACAAATACTTTTTCTGGGTTGTTTTTCCAGATATCATAATTTGTAGTTACTGGCACTCCAATACCTTTAAAAACAGCTTGCTGATTCCATGGTTCTCCTACACAATAGCCGTAAATGGTTCCTGCCTCTAAAGTTGCAGGCATTTGTGGTGGTGGCGTTACCGATAATAAAACTTCGGCATCTATTTGTCCTTGTACATTATCGGCTGTATACATTCCTGGGTGAATACCCGCAGCAGCTAACCAATAACGAATCTCATAGTTATGTGTTGATACAGGGAATACCATTCCCATTTTAAAAGCTTTACCAGAGTTTTTATACTCATTAATAACAGGCTTAAGAGCATCTGCTTTAATAGGATGTACAGGTTTTCCATCATCTCCTTTTGGTACATTTGGTTTCATTTTAGACCAAACATCATTAGAAACCGTAATACCGTTACCATTTAAATCCATTGAAAATGGAGTAACTAATTCTGCTTGACGGCCAAAACCCGCCCCCGCAGCAATAGGTTGTCCTGCCAACATGTGAGAGCCATCTAATTGACCATCAATTACTCTATCTAATACATTTTTCCAATTTGATTGTGCTTCAACAGAAACAAACAAACCTTCATCTTCAAAAAATCCTTTTTCTTTTGCAATGGCTAAAGGAGCCATATCGGTCAATTTAATAAACCCAAAAGTTAATTGTGGTTTTTCAATATTTAATTGTTTTGTTTTTGAAACTCCAGCTGCTAATTTTTCTACTGAACTTTCTTTCTTTTTTTCTTTACCTCCACATGCAAATAGTAAAACTGCCATTGGTAAAATAAAGATTGATTTTTGGATTAGTGTTTTCATATTAAAGTTGTTAAATATTTTCTAAGTATTTATACTTAATTTTTAACAAATATATAAGTAGATAAAAACAATCATACTGCCAAAAAGCATATTAAAAACACTTTTTACCACATAAAAAAACCTGCAAATTTGCAGGTTTTAATTTTATTTATTTGAATTTCAGATACTTAATACATAAAACACAAATAAGCACCAACTAGTAAATAATACTTATTTATATATTATTATTAAGTAATTTCTTTTTGATAAGCAGCTTTCACCATAATTCCAGACATGGTAGTATAAACATCTACCCATGCGTTTTTTACTTCTAAAGTAAAATCTGCACCTAAACCAGCTTCTAATGTTGCTAATAAAGCCTCTCCTAAGGTATAATAATGAAATTCTTCTACCTTATAATCTAAGTGTCTTTGCCCTAAATCCTCTAAAACAGGAACTAAATCATTAAAGTTTTTTAACCCATTAATAGCGGTTCCTAGCATAGACATAAGTTTACTTCCTTGTATTTTCATTGATTCATTATCCATAGGAAATAACTCTTGCAAATGCGGATCTAGTTCAAATAATTTAGCATAAAAATACTCTGCAGCTGTATTGGCAATAGGTCGCATTTTATTAAATGATTCTTGTACTAAGGCTACTGTTTTTGCTTCCATATTTTAGGCTTTAAATATTCCTTTTTAGAAAAGAATTGTTTTGATACAAAACTAAAAGAGTTGTTACAAAAAAAATATAGAAATAAACAGGAAGAAACCTGCCTTTACACCATGTTTTATAAAAAATAAAAAGTATTAACTAGCTATCTAAGAAAAAGTTATGCTCGCTAATTTCCTTACCGAGAAGCTCCACATCTTTAATCCCTATTTTTTTTCCACTGGCAGAAATTAACCCTTCTTTTTTTAAAGCAGAAAACACCCGTATTACTTGCTCTTCAGAGGTTCCAGCATAATCAGCATACTCTTTTCTACTCAGCGGTAAATTTAAAAAGCCATTAAGATTTCCAAATTTCCTGTTAATATATAATAAGGTATCAACAACACGCTCTCTTACAGTCATTTGAGATAAAGACTTAACTTTAGATTCGCTTCTATTAAGTTCGTTTGCATAAAAAAGCATCAAGTTATAAGTAAACTCGGGGTTTTCTCTTAATCCTTTTTGTAATGATTCTTTAGAGAAGTAACAAAGTGCAGTATCTTCTAACGCAATAGCTCCAATTGGATAATATTCTTCTGTTCCAAACCCTCTATGCCCAATAATCTCACCATTTTTTGCAAACCTTACTATCTGTTCCTTTCCATTGATACCCGTTCTAAACACTTTTACTTTTCCTTGAAGAATAAAAAACAATCCGTTAACAGGAGCGCCTTCTATAATAAATTGCTGACCTTTTTTACAGAAAATTTCATTTTTCTCATCTAAAAACTCTGAGGTTTCAAGTACTTTTAAACTCTTTTTTACTAAGCAAAATGTGTTAACACAAGCATCACAAGACACTTTATCTAAATTTAAATGTTTGGATTTTGAAAATGAAGCTGTTTTAAGCATAATTTTAGATTCGGTTCAAATATACGTAATAATACTTATTTTTGTTTTTATTATAAAATTATCAAGTATTGCTAAATATATGTATTCTTTCAATACAAGTACAATTATTATACAAAAAATTATGAAATATGCAATAGAAAAAATCAGTAAATCATTTACACATTCGCTATATTTACGGGGATATAACGAATTAAAATGATTTCAATAAAAGATGCTATTTCTATAGTAAAAAAGAATTCTTCTGTTTTATTTGAAGAAACCACCAAACGTGTTGAAAAGTCAAACGGTTATATTTTAGCTAAAGATGTGGTTTCGCCTATACATATGCCTCCGTTTAGGCAATCTGCAATGGATGGTTACGCTTTAAACTTGCACAATAGCTTAACATACAATTTAATAGGAGAAATAAAAGCTGGCGATGAACATCAACCCATATTAAAACCTGGTGAGGCCGTTAGAATTTTTACAGGTGCCGCTGTTCCTGATACAGCTAATGCCGTTATGATGCAGGAAAAAGTTACTGTAAATGGTAATAACTTAGAAATTGAACATCAAATAATAGAAGAACTCAATATCCGTCCGCTTGGAGAACAAGTTAAAATTGGTGAGACCGCTTTAAAAAAAGGCACAAAACTTAATCCTGCTGGTATTGGTTATCTTACTTCTTTAGGCATCACCAACGTTTCGGTTTACAGAAAACCCTCTATTGCTATTGTTACAACAGGCAACGAACTTATTGAACCTGGGAATGAATTAAAACACGGACAGATTTACGAAAGTAACTCCAAAATGCTGCAGAGTGCCTTATATAGTTTAAAATTTTACGATGTAACCCTTCATAAAGTAGAAGATAATTACCCTAATACCGTAGCACTGTTACAATCAGTTATTGCTAAAAATGATGTGGTGCTTATTACTGGTGGAATATCAGTTGGTGATTATGATTATGTGGGTAAAGCGTTAACTGAATTACAGGTTGAAGAACTATTTTATAAAGTAAAACAAAAACCAGGGAAGCCTCTTTTCTACGGAAAAAAAGAAAAGACCTCCATTTTTGCATTACCGGGAAATCCCGCAGCAGCCTTATCGTGCTTTTATGTTTACGTGTATATCGCTTTACAAACCATGATGAATAGAAACACCATAGAATTACCGCGAATACTAGCTACATCAACATCTAAGTTTATAAAGCGTGGTGATCGCCCTCAATTTTTAAAAGCCATTTATAAGGATAGTAAAGTCGAAATTTTAGAAGGCCAAAATTCATCTATGTTACAAACTTTTGCGTTATCTAATGTCTTGGTTTTTATTCCTGGTGATGTTACTGAAGTGAACATTAACGATGAAGTTGAAGTGATTTTACTTCCTGTTTAAATACAAAAGCTATGAGTTATAAAATAAAAAGTAGAATTTGGATTGAAGCCGACAACAATGTGTTGTTAGGACAAGGCAGGGTTCAGCTTTTAAAAGCCATTGAAGAAACTGGTTCTTTATCGAAAGCAGCAAAATCACTTAATATATCTTATAAAAAAGCATGGACACTTTTAGATTCAGTAAACAAATCGGCTAAAAAACCGGTAACCATAAATAGTATTGGCGGTAAAGGTGGCGGTGGCGCCGAACTTACTGAATATGGCAAATCTTTAATCAATGCTTTTGATGATATTAATAAAAGCTGTTGGGAGTTTTTAGATGAGCAAGTTGAAAAAATTAAACTATTGTAAGTGCAGTATTTAAAGTGCCTAAAGTTATAATTGCCTAAAGTTGAATTATGAATAACAAAGAATTTGCAAAAAAACTAGAGTTAAGAACCAGGCAATTTGGGATATCAATACTCAAACTATCATCTTCTTTACCAAATTCAACAGAATGAAAAGTAATTAGAAATCAAATCACAAAATCTGGAACTAGTATTGGAGCAAATTATAGAGAAGCCAATAGGTCTAGAAGTAAAAAAGATTTTAAAAATAAAATTCAAATTTCTGAAAGTGAAGCTAGTGAAACTGAATATTGGTTAGAATTAATATCAGATTTAGAATGGGTAAAAAATCAAGAACTTAAAGCTATTATGAAGGAAGCAAAAGAACTATTAGCAATTTTCACCTCAATTTCAAATAAACTCTAAACTTATAACTTTAAATACTTTAGCGCACTTAAGACACTTAAAATTACAACATGCTACAATTAGAAAACATACACATCTTTTTACTAATACTTCCTATAGTATCGTTTTTATATGCAAGTGTTGGTCATGGTGGTGCTAGCGGCTATTTGGCTTTAATGGCTTTGTTTTCTTTTGCTCCAGAAACCATGAAACCCACTGCCCTATTATTAAATTTATTTGTAGCGGGTATAGCCTTTTATTATTATTATAAGGAAGGCTACTTTAACAAAAAACTTTTTATAGCGTTTGCTATCGCATCAATCCCTATGGCTTTTATAGGTGGTGCTATTGAAGTAGATGCATCGCTCTACAAGAAAATTTTAGCCGTATTACTCATTTTTGCTATTTTAAAAATGCTGAATGTTTTTGGAAAAGAAAGCAATTCCATCAAACAAATTAAGCTATGGCAAGGACTTGTGGTTGGTGGTATAATTGGTTTCTTTTCCGGTTTAATTGGTATTGGCGGAGGTATTATATTAAGTCCGGTAATTTTACTACTCCATTGGGGTAACATGAAAGAAGCTGCTGCTGTTTCGGCATTATTTATTTGGGTAAATTCCGCAGCAGGATTAATTGGTCAGTTTACAAGTGGTATCTCTTTAGAAAAAGAATCTTTTTTACTAGTAGCCATTGCCTTAGTTGGTGGTGTTTTAGGCGGTTACTATGGTAGCAAAAAAATAAATAACATGAATTTACGGTACATATTAGCATTTGTATTGGTAATTGCATGTGCTAAATTGTTTTTCACATAATATGGCAGTAAAAAACAACATAACGGGTATTATTTTAGCGGGCGGTAAAAGCTCTAGAATGGGTTCTGACAAAGGCTTTATAAAACTGAATGACAAACGATTTGTTTTATACAGTATTGAAGCTCTTAAACCTCTTGTAAGCGAAATTTTAATAGTTTCTGATAATGAAAATTACGATACTTTTGGTTACAAACGTATTGAAGATATTATTAAAAACTCAGGACCAGTTGCAGGAATCTACTCGGGTTTGAAGGCTTCAAAAACCGAGTATAATTTGATTTTAAGTTGCGATATCCCATTAATTAAAACCCATATTTTAAACAAATTAATTGATGCTATTGATAACACGTCTGAAGTGACACAGATAGAAAGCAACGGTAAAAGCATGCCTTTAATTGCGCTTTACAAAAAATCCATTGCTCCTACTTTTAAAAATGCCCTAGCTAATGATGAAAGACGATTAAGAACCGTATTAAAATCATTAAAAACAAAGACTATTATTTTAGATGCTAGTGAACATAACAGCACTAAAAACGTGAATACTCCAAACGAATTAAAAACGATTGAAAATGCTCATAACGGTTAAATATTTTGGACAAATAGCTGAAGTAACCCATAAAAGTGAGGAAACTTTAAACGTTGAAGGCACTAAGATTTCTGATGTTTTAAAACTCTTAAATGAAAAATATAAAGATTTAAAACATAAAGACTTTCAATTAGCTCAAAACCAAGAATTGGTAACTAAAGAAACAAAATTAACAGGTGATGAGTTAGCCTTACTACCACCTTTTGCAGGTGGATAAATTTTAAAATGAATAGATATAACAGACATATTATTTTATCAGAAGTTGGTTCGAGTGGTCAAGAAAAACTAAACAAAGCAAAAGTTTTAGTTATTGGTGCAGGAGGTTTGGGGTGTCCTATTTTACAATATTTAGCAGCCGCTGGAATTGGAGAAATAGGCATCATTGATTTTGATGTGGTTGAATTATCAAACCTACAACGTCAGGTGTTATTTGGTAAATCTTCACTAGGAAAAAACAAAGCCATAGCTGCAAAAGATCGATTAGAAGATTTAAATGATGAAATAAAAATCACAGCTTACCCTGAAGCCCTAACCTATCAAAATGCCATTGCTTTATTTAAACTTTACGACATAATTGTTGATGGCTCAGATAATTTCGAAACGCGTTATATGGTAAACGATGCCAGCATTATTACCAACAAACCCTTGGTTTTTGGTGCTATTTATAAGTTTGAAGGTCAAGTTTCGGTTTTCAATTATAACCAAGGACCATCATACCGTTGTTTATTTCCAAATCTGCCAGAAAAAGATGCTATTCCCAATTGTTCAGAAATTGGGGTTTTAGGGGTTTTACCTGGTATTATTGGATCTATGCAAGCCAACGAAGTTATTAAGCTTATTCTTGGTATTGGCGATGTATTATCAGGTACATTACTCTGTTACAACGCACTAACAAACCAAACATCTAGTTTAAAAATTAATAGAAATAATGCCGTTATAAATAAGGTTTTAGATTCAAAATCAAACTTCAATACAAAACCACTTCTTATTAATTGCGAGACTACTTTTGAGGTTTCCATAGAAGACATTATCAGCAATCAAAACATTCAAATTATTGATGTACGAGAAATTGATGAACTACCAAAAATAGATGGTTTTAACATTGAAAACTTGCCGTTAAGCACTTTACATTTCAACATAAAACAACTTAACAACAACAGCGCGAAGTACTTTTTCTGTCAGTCAGGAATACGCAGTAAAAAAGCCGTTGAATTATTAAAAACCCACGATATAGCAAACTGTTTTAGTATTAAAGAAGACGCTGTTGAACTAAAAAATTATATAGAAAAACAATATAAAGAAACGATAAATGGGAGATAAAACAATTAAAAATGTATTTAGAGAAGGCCCTATTTCCTCAGAATTTATTGGAAATAGCATTTACAAGCACCAAACCAAAACAAGTATTGGCGCGCATAATATTTTCTTAGGACAAGTAAGAGCAGATAACATAGATGGTAAAACCGTTACTGCTATAGAATATACCGCTTATGAAGATATGGCAAACCAAAAATTTCATGAGATTAGAGAAACTGCTTTTGAAAAATTCAACCTTACCTGTATGCATATTTACCACAGTTTAGGCACCGTAAAAGCCGGAGAAATATGCTTGTTCGTTTTTGTGTCTTCACCAAGACGTAAAGTTGTTTTTAAAGCTCTAGAGTTTATTATTGAAGCCATTAAGGCCGATGTGCCTGTTTTTGGCAAAGAGATTTTTGAAGATAACACTCACCAGTGGAAAGTTAATAATTAAGATATGGTCGACATAACACATAAAAACACCACGCTTAGAACCGCCATCGCGCAAGCTGTAGTATCGGTAAGCAAACCTGAAACCATTGAAGCTATTAAGAATGATACCGTACCAAAAGGCAACGTTTTTGCCATGAGTAAAGCAGCAGGATTATTAGGCGTAAAACGCACACCAGATATTTTACCAGATTGCCATCCCCTGCCCATTGAGTTTACTGGTGTGGAATACGAAATAAACGGACTAGAAATTACGATACTTTTTACGGTAAAAACCATTTATAAAACTGGTGTTGAAGTTGAAGCGATGCATGGTGCGAGCGTGGTAGCTCTCAATATGTACGACATGCTTAAACCCATTGATAAGGGTATTGAAATACACGCTATAAAACTTTTGAAAAAGAAAGGTGGTAAATCTGATTTTAAAGATAAATTCAGAAAAGATTTAACCGCCGCAGTTGTGGTTTGTAGCGATACCATTTCAGCAGGTCATAAAGAAGATAAAGCAGGTAAAGCGATTATTGAAAAATTAAAATCTTGCGACATTAGAATTTCTGAATATGTTATTATTCCAGATGAATTAGATGTTATACAACAAAAGGCAAAAACTTATCAAGAACAAGGTATCGATATGGTGATTTATACTGGAGGCACAGGACTTTCAGGTCGAGATGTAACGCCTGAGGCCTTAATCCCATTACTTGATAGAAGAATTCCTGGTATTGAAGAAGCCATTAGAAGCTACGGACAAGAACGCACGCCATATGCTATGTTATCTCGCAGTATTGCAGGAACCATTGCAGACACCTTAATTTTAGCTTTACCTGGTTCTACAAATGGCGTAAAAGAATCTATGGATGCTATATTTCCTAGTGTATTACATAGTTTTAGAATTTTAAAAGGAGCTAGACATGATTAATGG
The DNA here is from genome assembly GCF_049132085.1 of Seonamhaeicola sp. NFXS20. NCBI lineage: Bacteria > Pseudomonadati > Bacteroidota > Flavobacteriia > Flavobacteriales > Flavobacteriaceae > Seonamhaeicola > Seonamhaeicola sp. NFXS20. The sequence goes on from NZ_JAFMPU010000002.1 coordinate 45,392, forward strand.
TGAATGGTGAATAGTGAATAGTGAATAGTGAATGGTGAATAGTGAATATATTTAAATGAATAACGAAGCAAAAATATTACAAGATTCTCATGGTAGAAATCATAATTATTTGCGTATTTCACTTACTGAAAGATGTAATTTAAGATGCACCTATTGTATGCCAGCAGCAGGTGTTCCGCTATCGCCAAAAAGTCATTTAATGACCTACGAAGAAGTTTACGATATTGCCAAAACCTTTGTAAAACATGGTGTAACTAAAATAAGATTAACAGGTGGCGAACCTTTGGTTAGAAAAGATTTTCCTGTAATTTTAGAAAAGTTAGCCTCTCTTCCTGTTGAATTATCCATTACTTCAAACGCTGTGATTATTGACAGATTTATTGATGTTTTAAAAACACATGGTGTTAAAAACATTAATGTGAGTTTAGATTCGCTTAACAGAGAGAAATTCACACATATCACTCGCAGAAATCAGTTTGATAAAGTTTACAACAACATTTTACAATTGATTAATGAAGGTTTCAATGTAAAAGTTAATGCTGTATTGGTAAAGGGATTTAACAATGATGAAATTATTGATTTTATAAATTTCACTAAAGACCTACCTATTTCAGTACGGTTTATAGAATTCATGCCTTTTGATGGTAATAAATGGGATGTGAGTAAAATGGTATCCTACGCAGAAATTATGAAATATGTGAATGACTCATTTCCTAAAAATAGTGTTATCAGGCTACAAGACACTCCCAACGACACATCAAAAAACTATAAAATTAAAGGTTATAAAGGAAGTTTTGCTATTATAAGTTCTGTAACCAATCCGTTTTGCGATTCGTGCAACAGATTGCGTTTAACAGCCAATGGTCAACTAAAAAACTGTTTATTTTCTTCTACTGAATCAGATTTGTTAACCACTTTACGAACAGGAAAATCTATTGACCAAGTAATAAAAAAAGCGGTTTTTGCAAAATTAAAAGTACGTGGAGGGATGGATACATTAAACAAATTACAAAAACCGCACCTTCATAGTAAAAACCGTAGTATGATAACTATTGGAGGTTAAACTTATTTTATTATTCATTTTTTAAATAAATCAAAAATTAAAACTTCATTAATATAGTTTACTGATATTCTGTCTCTAACAATATCTTTTGGTAAAGAAATTTTCATTTTAAAATATGCCGAGGGATAACAATAATTGTGTCTTCTTTCTTCAACTTCATTTTCCTTATTAATTTTACTTTTATCTGTAGTAATAACTAGATTACTGCCTGCTATATAAAAAACAAAATCTTCTTTAACATAACCTGGTATTTTTAATTCGTAATGAAAAGTTGTGTCTGTTTCAGAAGTTCTTAAATCTGGCTGTTTCCTATTAGCATACCTATAGGAAAAACTTATTGATTTGATAATTTTTTTATCAATCTGTAACATGATAATTGGAAGAAAATTTAAATAGTTATAACTAAAAAACAACAAAGAAATAGAGTAGAATACGTGTTTTGAAAACACACAATCTTAACATTGTTAAATATCCTATCTAGCAGAAAATCAACTAAATTTACAATAAAAAAATGATAAAAACAACCCTAAAAATATTAATCTTCTTAATTATTGTTTTTTATCATTTAAAACCTTCTTTAAATAATCTATTATTGAAAATACATTTTTAACTAAAACACTATTACTTTTGGGTTTAACCAAAAAACTGGTGTTAATTTCATTATAAAAATTTGGTTTTAAACCTAATAACTTTTTTAAAACATCAACTCCTTTTAAATTTTCTATTGCAACATAACCAATAAACTTTAAATTTAATGTACTATTAAGATACCTAGTGGCAGATTTTAAAGCCATTAATTCTCCTTTATTCTTTTTAACATCTAATACATTGATTTGGTTTGTACAATTATATTTTATTGACTCTAAAAGTTCTAAAGTTTTATCTGAACTTCCGTTGTTAACTAAACAAAAATGAAGCTTTGAAGCTTCATTTAAGACTTGTGTTAGTACATTTAAATTCAAATTTTTTTCGTTATTGTAAAAAATAAGTATTATTCCAACCATGTTTATGAGTTTAAAGCTAAATCTACGTTAGTATTTAAGGCTTTATTATTCTTAGATTTTCCTCTGTAAACCCATGCTATTTGCCCAAGTTGCATTACAATCTTTACAGAATCTTTCATTGAAAGTTTAGAACCATCGGCATGTATCCATCTTTTTAAAGGTTGTTCACACAACATTGCTTTTGCCTGTTTTAACCCAAAATGCTGACTCATTCTTTTAAAGATTTCAACATCAAAAATCCATTGCGTAACAAACTTTTCGTTAAAAGCAATCCCTATCACATCTTTACTGAATATTTTAGCACCACATTGCGTGTCTTTAAAATCCATTTTTAAAATTTTTCTAATGATAAAGTTGATGGTTAAACTAATTATTTTTCTAGCAGATTCTTTAGTTATGTTTGCCCCCATTCTTGAAATTCTAGAACCGCTTACAATTTTAAATTTAGACGTTTCTATGGTTTTTACTAAATCATCAAAATCTCTTAAATCTGTAGACAAATCGGCATCTAAAAACCCTATATAATCTAAGTCTTCTTTTTGTGCCATAAAAAGCATTCCCTGTCTTACAGCCTCTGCTTTACCACCATTTTTTTCACAATCATAAACTGTAATAAAGTCTTCTCTTCCTTTTTGTAAGTCTTTTAAAACTTGTAATGTATTGTCTTTACTACCGTCATTTACAAAACATAAGTGGTAGCCTGTATATTTATCTATATAGTTAAGAAATTCTGTACTTAAAAGGCGTTCTTCTTCATTATAACAAGGTATTACAACACCAACGCAACGTTCTTGAATCATTACTTGATTGTTAGACACTTCATTATGAATTTCTGGAGCACCAATTAAACGCTTTACTCTGGCACAAATTTCATTTAAACTTAAAGGTTTCTTCATATAATCATTAATACCCAATTCAAATCCTTCTGTTATTGTTGAATCTTGAGTATTTCCTGATAAAACCATAATAGGTGTTTGAGAGTTATTAGTTAACCTAATATATTTTACAACGTCTAAACCAGATATTATTGGCATATTAATATCTACTATTACTAAATCTGGATTAAAAGATTTAAAAGTTTCTAATCCTTTTTGTGAATCAGTTTCAATTTTTACTTCATACCCTAATTCTGTTAATCTTTTTTGTAATGGTAGTAAAACTAATTGCTGGTCATCTATTGCTAAAACTTTCATAATAAGTGGTTTTTATTTGTTTTTGATGGTTCAAAAGTACTGTGAAAGTGGTTTAAAAAAATCTTATTTAGTTTAACCATTAACTAAGTGTCGACGAATGGAAGATTGCTATAGATAATTAAAAAACAAACCACATATTAATTTATTTATCTTTACATCATAGATAATTGAATGAAGGAAACCTCAAACAAACACTTAATTGCAGCCCTACTTTTAGGATTGGCATTTCATGGTAGTTCTATATTTTTTACATTAGAAACTACTTACGATGCTTTAATACACTTGTTTTTTGCAGACCATTATGCTAACAGTTGGTTTGAACCTTGGAATTACGAGTGGTACATTGGTTTTACTGTACAAAGCTATCCGCCACTTGTACATCAATCTATAGCTTTACTATCTTACATTGGTGGGTTAAAATTTGGAATGTTTAGTGTTGCGCTTATTGCTATTGTACTGTTTATAACAGGAGTATACCGGTTTTCTTTATTAATAACATCAAATAAAACGGTTGCAGGATACGCTTCTATTTTAGCGGTTTTTTCATCATCTTTTGTTGAGACCCTCCACATTTTTGGTCAATTACCAAGTATTGTTGGCATATCGGTATTAATGCATGCCTTACCAGAAATATACTTATGGTTAAAAACCGGAAAGAAATGGTATTTAGCTACTTGTTTATCATTAATTTCGGTTACGGTTACATCGCATCATGTTACACCTATTTTTGGTATGGTGTTTTTTATATTTCCGTTAATTGGTATGGTACTAATGGATGTTTCTCGAGAACAGGTAAAGACCATGAAAGATGTAACATTTAAAATATTTTTAAATAGTTTTTTTAAACTTTTTAAACGCATTGTAATTTTTGGTGTTTGTTCATTAATTCTCATTGTTGGATGCATTTTGCCTTATTGGATAAACTCTAAAGCTAACCCCATTACACAAGTCCCCATTCCACACGGATCTCGTGATAATTTTTTAGAAATCACCTCATCTGGTTTGGTTTTCTTTTTAATTCCTTGGGGTGTTTTACTTATACTATTACCTTATATTTTTTATAGATATTACAGTAAACGTTATTTGTTTTTTGGATTATCAATAACCATTTTAACAATACTAGGTACAGGTGGTACAACTCCAATTCCGCGTAAAGTTTTAGGTGATACTGCGTTCAATATTTTAACGCTAGACCGTTTTACCCTTTGGGCTTCTATAATGTCTTTACCTCTTTTAGGTGAATTTGCTTATCGTTTTGTTGAAGGCGATATGAAAAAATTAATTCAAGACAAGTTTGGTGCTATATATCATCGTATTATTGGCGGTATTCTTGCTGGCTTGTTTGTATTTATGGTAGTCTTTACTATGAGTTTAAACTATTTTAGACCATCGCAACCGCAAAAAATAAAGATGTTGCCAATAGTGAATTTCTTAAATCAGGACGATCATGATAAATGGCGATTTTTAACACTAGGCTTTGGCGACCAAATGGCATGGTTAAGTGCACAAACCAATGCTATGACGGTTGATGGAAATTACCATTCTGCAAGACGATTACCCGAATTAACTACCCGCCCTATTGAACGTCTGGAAAACTCAAAATTTAAAGGCGTGGCAGGGATTGGTTCGTTACAACAATTTTTAACCACACCCGAGAAATACAATCTTAAATACATTTTTTCAAACGATAAATTTTATGACCCGATTTTATATTTCTGTGGTTGGCAACGGCTGCGGCAATTAGAAAACGGTATTATGGTATGGGAACGTCTTAACATTCCGCCTGTAGCTTCCATTCTACCCAAAGACGATGTGGCAAAATGGCTAAAATTACATTGGGGCATTATGCCTTTTTTAACGGTAATTATTGCGTTTGTTTTGAATATTCAAATGCTTTGGGTGAATATGCTTAAAACGCGATTTAAACCTATTCCAGATTTTTTAAAATTCCCCGTTTCTTATAACAAATTTAATAGAAACGTATTAAGAATAACACATATTTGGTCTTTATTCTTAGCCATTGTGGTGTTTTACAATATTTATTTGTTTTACTTAAAAAACGACTCCCAGCGCAGTCCAGAAAATGCTGTAATTACATATTACGATGCACTTGATTTTAAAGAATTTGAAAAAGCGCATAGTTTAATAGACCCTAATAACAACATTCCTATAGCCCAATATATGCTAGAGATTTCGGTAACCGATGGATTATTGAGTAGTTATGCTAAAATGGATGCTATTGAAACTGAAATAACCGAATTAAATGATAGCACCGTTTCGGCAAAAGTTATAACCCAATGGATAACACCTTTAGAAAAAATAGAGAAAGTAGATTACAAATCGCTTTCAAAAATTAAAGGAAAATGGTATTTGCAACCCGACGATTTAAATAACGATTTACCACCAGACCAACTCTATTCACAAAATGTAACCAAATATTTTAATCAAGGGCGCAGACGAGTAACTACCGAACAAACACATCATGAAGATATTTTAAAACAACCTGTATTAGAAGTGTTAACCGCTAAATTGGTAAAATATAATGGTAGTTATGCCATTATTGGTGAAGTACAAAATATAGACAATGTTCCTGCCGATGTTATTTTAAAAGGTACTCTTTACAACGATGATAATAAGCAGCTAGCCACATATAACGCTAAATACCATGTAAAACATAAATTAATGCCTAAAGAATCTAGTAGTTTTAGAATTAATTTTGAAGGTATAGCGTGGTCTAAAACTCAAGATTCTATTCCAGACACTTTTAATCCGGACGAGTTTACACCAGTTGAATTTGAAGAACAACCCACAAAATTTAACCTTCAGGTTGCAGGAAACGTAGCTGGTTCTGATTTGTATAAAAATATAGTACTAAGTGAAATAAACATTAATCAACAAACCATTAACGGAAATTTGTTTAATAGTGGTATTCAAGAAATTACCATTCCTCAACTACTCATTAGTTATTATGATGATAACAAAAATATGCTATGGGTAGATCATTTATTTGTAAAGGAAGGTATCAGACAACAGCGCAAGCAACATTTTGAATATCACTTTCTAAAAGAAGGTTCCGTTAATGTTATTAACGATAATATGGAAAATGTTTACGTAAATGGCGCACCAAACAAAACTATTTCCAGCAAAATAGTTCCTAATAGATTAATGCACCATCCAACCGAACAATTGCAACCCATAGAGCATCCTAATTTTAATTATGTAAAAATTGAAACCAATGTATATATAGGAAGTCCGTTTTAATGAAAAATAAACACATATACATACTATCTTTTTGCTTGATGCTTTTCGCATTATCAGTTTTTGCTCAACAAAAAGCAGGAATTAATAAAATAAAGGCGCTTACAGAAACAACAAATTATACCGTTGGTAGCAATATTACATTACAGTTTTCAAGAACAGAAAACATACAACCGCTACTTTATTGCTCAAGTAGTTATGGTTCTACCTTAATTTCGGCAAGCGTTACTGAGGAAACTCTGGTGTACGAGATTCCAAAACATATTACTAAAAAAATTGGAGTGGTTAATTGGCAACTACTAGATGATGAAAATAAACTTTCGGGTAAATTCTATATTCAACCTAAAGCCAATGTGGCTACTATGGAAACCTACCTAGGACCTACGAGCATTCATGCCGGAGAAACCGATTATGCTATGCTTGTTACCATACCTACAGATTCTTTAGATAATCCTGTGCCTACTAACACCGCGGTTAATATTAACTATCAATTTTTAAGTTCTGAAATAACAGAGTCTGTTTACACCAAAAACTTAATAGCCTATAAGAATATTTACGCGCCCACAGAAAGTGGTAGAATGTTGGTTGCTTCAGAAAGTTTAGGGGTTAATTCAAAAGAATTCACATTAAATATCGCTTCGGCTATTCCAACATCGTTTACTATAAGTGCACAGCGTCCTCATGATTATGCTGATGGCAACCAGATGACCACCCTTACAACTTCAGTTATTAAAGACAAATACAACAATGTGGTAAGTGACGGCACGTTTGTAACCTTCATAATTTCCAATTCAAAAGGAAATATTTTAAAAACTACCGGATTAACCTTAAGTGGTGTGGCAAATGCTAAAATAATTCACCCAGATTATGGAGATTCTTGGAAGATAAAAGCCTTTGTTGATGGTATGGCAGAAAGCAACACCATAAACATGGAATACAAACAAGTTATTGAAGATTTTAATGTAGTATTCGCTAAAAATAATCGTGAAATTACCGTTGGACCGTTACAAAGTTTTATGAAACAACATATCCCAGACGGATTACAAGTGAAACTTCATATTTTTAAAGATGGTAAGCATATAGAAACGCTTATAAAAACTTCGTTTAATGGTTATGCTAAATTTAATTTAAAACCCGCGATTTATATAAATGGCGACTATAATTTTAGCATAGAAACAGCTGGAATAACCAAAGAATATAAAACTAAACACCTATGGTAGGTTTTAATAAAAACATAATGCGTACCATATTAATTGCCTCATATGTTATGCTTATAGCCTTAATTGTTGCTGGAGTAAGCTCCGTTTTTAGTTATCTAAACACGGGTGCAGACCGCAGTACCATGTTGCATACCGAAATTCAAAAAGTTGAGCAGTATTTACCAAAAGTAGTATGGGAACCTATACAGAATGAAGGTAGACCCATGGATAAAAAGAACCTAAAAAGCTTAGAAAATAATTATTTAGATGCTTGGTATGTGCGACAAGTAGCGTATAAAACCAACAAAATTGCTGGCATAAAAGATTACTATACCGAAAGCGCCAGAGAAAATTTATATAACCTAATAGAGCATAATAAAGGCGAAAATATTACCATAGAATCTACAACCCTAAAGCACAACCCTACTCTTGAGTTTTTTAGTGAAGATGGTCAGTTGGCAGTGATTACCGATAAAGATGTTGTAGAATACAAGCGTGTATTTAAATCAGACAAACTGGTTCTTGAAACCACGGAAACCTCAACCTACAAAATAATATTTCTTTTAGAAGATGGCTTTTGGCGCATTAGACATTTGGTAAAGAAAAACACAAAACCCTATCTTAATAACTCTAAAACCATTTCGGTTAATAATTTAAACATTAAAGGAATTAATTATTACCCACAAGCCAATCCTTGGAATATGTTTGGTGATGCGTTTTCAAAAGACACCATTGCTAAAGATTTTAAATTTATAAGAGATGCGGGCTTAAATTCAGTAAGGATTTTTGTGCAATATGAAGATTTTGGTAAAGCTAATGTTGACGTTAAAAAACTAGAAAAATTAAAACAAACCTTAGACGCTGCCGATGAAAACAATTTAAAAGTAGTATTAACACTATTCGATTTTTATGGTGATTATTCCGTTATGAATTGGACGCTGAATCAGCGGCATGCCGAAAAAATTGTAGTTTTTGTTAAAAACCATAATGCACTTTTGGCTTATGATATTAAAAATGAACCAAATTTAGATTTCGATTCCAGAGGTAAAGACAATGTTATTGCTTGGTTAGATAACATGATAGATTTAGTAAAATCGGTTGATGATACTCATCCTGTAACCATAGGTTGGTCTAATACAGAAAGTGCTTCTATTTTAAAAAACAAGGTTGATTTTGTGTCGTTTCATTATTATGAAGATTTAGAAGATTTGAATGAAGCTATAAAAACGCTGAAGACCGAAATTAACAATAAGCCCATTGTGCTACAGGAATTTGGATTATCATCATACCGCGGACTCTGGAAACCGTTTGGTAGTAGTGAAGAAGATCAAGCCAATTACCATAAAAAAGCCCAAGAAATTATTGCAAAAAACAACTTGCAATTTATGTCTTGGACTTTATATGACTTTGCAGAAATACCAAAGGAAGTCGTAGGGAGACTTCCTTGGCGTAAACGGGTTCAAGGGCGTTTTGGTTTTATTAACCAAAACGGAGAGACTAAACCCGCATTTAAATATATTTCTAAAGAATAGCCTCTTTACCTAATCTCTGACTCAATTTTGATTTTTTTAAAATAATATCGTAAAACGCTTCTAAATACATTTCTGCAATTGTTTCCATAGGATATGCTGTAGCCGCCTTGTAGTTAGCTTTTCCTAATTGTATTCTGTAATCATTATTAGTTACTATGGTTTCAATAGCATATGCTAAACTTTCTACTGATGTTGGCTCAAAAAATTCACCACGATAACCTTCATCTTTAACTAATAAAGCTAAATCACCTAAATCTGGCATCACTACAGCTTTCCCATAACTTCCTGCTTGGTGTAATACGCCCGAACTTCCTGTAGTAGATGTGTATGGAAACACTATAACTGCACTGTCATTAAACAAGGTTGGTACTTCATGTTCTTCAACATATCCTGTAAATCTAACTTGAGGTACATGCTTATAATCTTCTTGTACTTTAGCTAAATACCCTGGTACGTTAGGGTTATCGGTTCCTGCAATTACTACTTCTAAATCTAAACCTGTGCTTGCTCTTACTTTTTCTACAGCTTCAATCATCCCTTCTACTTTTTTATAGGTCCCAAACTTTCCAAAGGTCATAATTTGCATAGGCGCCGTTGGAATCTCGTACTTAGGTTCTTCTGCAATTTCAAAAGTTCCGTGGGGTATTAATTTTACTTTTTTGGCATTGTATTTTTTCTCTAAAATATCAACGTATTTTTGCATAGTAACAGCCACTGTATCGGCTTGCAATAGTAATCGTGTTAAGGTGCTACCGATAAAACCGTAAATTTTTTGCATGAGTTTATTGCTTGTAAAACCAGCGCTTCCTAAATCTACTTCTTCTAAAATATTGTGTAACAATACTATGTTTGGAATTCGTTTAAGTTTACACACCAATGGCAACATTAACCCTAATGCAGCAGCAACCTTTTTATCGCCAAACTTCATAAACTGTAAATTAAACAATACAGAGTCTGGCTTTGTTTGGTTTATAGCTTTGGTTACATTTATAATGTTAGTGTAACTGTTAAACTCCCAACATTCTTTTACAGTAATTTTACATCCAGCTTCCGTAAATTCTAAATCTTTCTCACCTTCAGTTTTGTCGGTTAATAAAATTAATTCTGTTACAGAGTCTTTCTGTCTAAACTGTTTTACTAAATGGTATGCATATTCATTTAAAGTGACTTTACTAGGCGGATATGCAGTTACGATGGCTAATTTCATGATTTTGGGTTTTAATATTTGATACAAATTTGGGATTTCTACATTTAAAATTTAGACGACTATAGTTAGGTTGCTTTTAAGTGTAGACGAATGGTAATTTGCTATAGATAAGTTCTTATTTGGAAGTTTTGATTGATTGCAGTTTGAAAAACACAATTTGAATAATCAATAAGGACACCATAGCAATAATTTGCACATGTACTACCTGCTCTAAACTTTCGTGAAAAAATACCACCAATACCATTTGTAACATACCAAAAACTCCCGATATAACTACTGGTACATACTTATCTAATGATAAATAGTAATAAGCAAATATGTTAGATACGGCAAACATTCCTGTAGCTAAGGCGTATTTCCATAATAATGGCGCCATGGCCAAATAACTTTTTCCAAATAATAAAGTAATTGCTGTTTCTGGAAATAAAGCACAACCAATAACTATTATAGCAGCAATTCCAGCGATATAGCCAACATATTTAAATAATATGGGTGCGGTTTCTTTGCCTTCTTTGTTTAACTGAACCACAGTTGGCAATAGTAGCATTACAAACATCCAAGCAATAAAATATACAATTCTGCCTATTAAAGCTAAAGAAGCGTATAATCCGGCCTCGTAACTTTCAAAATAATGTTTAACTAATAAAATGTCGCTATTGTTAATGATGATTTGAGTTAATTCATAAAAAGCTGTAAGTATGAAAAAATTTCTTATTTGCTTACTATATGTTTTTTCAACAAAAGTTTGTTTAAGTGAAATATGGTCGGTTTTAAACGGGAATAAGCCAAAAACAAAAGAGATTAAAATTCCAATAGCAATAACTACTGATGATTGTAAATTAAACAGAAATATTAATCCTAAAGTAATAATCAAGCGACTTAACATTTCACCTTGATAGGTAATGGACAATAATTTAAATGCTTTTTTACCTTGAAAAACACCTCTATTTACACTCATTAAAAAATATAATGGCACTCCAAAACCAAAAATTACAAACATACCTGATGACGACGTATTGAATATGGTTTGCAATTCACTCGAAAAAATCACAATTAAAACTCCTAATAACACACCAACAAAAAGCGCATTTTTGTAAACCTTAGAAATAAAATTGCTAAACGTCTTATTTTCAAAAAGCACAGAAAATTTAGCGGTTACCAATTGAAACGTCATAGCTACAAAGGACAATACTAATAAAAACGTAATAAGTACAGCGGCATCAGCAAATTGCGCTGGTCCTAGTACTCGTCCTAAAATTAAATTGTATAGGTAATTACCACCATTTACAGATAGTACACTAAGCATAAATAATTGCTCTGGTGTAATTTTTTTCGATTTTAAAGTAGCTATAAGTTGCATGGTTTTGGGTATTATAAAATTAAAATTTAAGTTATGCTGCTTGGTTTATTCTTAATTCATCATAAATTCCTTTATGGCCATAACCTAAAATTTTAAAAGTTTTTTTATTAGCTAAAGCCATTGTATATAACTCTTCAATTGCTTTTAGTCCATTATTATCAATACTTATAACACATTCAATATTAATTGTTAAAGCATTAGTATATAACATCAAAAACTCTAAATGGTTTTTAAAATAATTTACTGTTGTTGCATTTATAGTTCCTGAAATCATAAATACGTTATCTTGTTCTTTAATTTTAAGTGCCATTTTTGATTATTTTTTATATTATTTTTTTAATTTCTATCACAAAGATGCCTCAACAATCAATGTAATGCGGGTAAATTTCGGTGAGTGGCAAGTTGCTGTAGATGAATGATTGAATTTGAATGCTTAACTTGCAATCGATATAAATTAAGAACATGACTATCAAATCTATACACCTACTTATTTTGCTTTTAATAACAAGTTTTACCATGTCTCAAAACATGCAAGAAGGCTTTAATTATTTAGAAAATGGTAATTATTTAAAAGCAGAACAATACTTTGAAAGTATTCTAAAAACCTATCCAGAAAATAAAACAGCGCGATTATGTTATGGTAGAGCCGTTGGGTTAAACGGTAATGCTACAAAAGCTGAACAATTATTTACCACTTTATTAAAGGATTATCCCAATGATTTTGAAGTAAAACTTAATTACGGAGAATCTTTACTATGGAACAAAAAATACCCCGATGCGAAAGTCTATTTTTTAAATTTAGTAAACGAAGATCCTAATAGTTTTGCAGCGCTACTAAGTCTTGCCAACACCTTATCAAACTTAAAAGCATATGATGATGCCTTAGTATATGTTAACAAAGCATTAAACGTTTCACCAGAAAACCCAAATGCGTTAACCTCTAAAAAATATATGTATTTAGGATATGCTTACCACAAACAGCAAGCACAAAACTATAAGGAAGCCGAAACACTTTTAAAAGAAAATTTAAAACTGTTCAAGAACGATAGAGACACCTTATTGAATTTAGCAAACTTGTATTTAATTGCTAACCAATTAGAAGATGCAGAGAACACATATAATATTTTAGCAGAAAACCCAGAAAACAAAGGTTTAGCGTTAAACGGATTAGCCTTAGTAGCGCATTTAAATGGGAAAGAAAAAGAAGCCTTACAACTTAGCGAACTAGCTTATAAAAGTTTAAACTCTAATACCAAAACAGAAGATATACAACCCACTACCGAACGCTATATTCAAGCCTTAATTTGGAATAAAAAGTTTAAAACTGCCGAACAATTAATTGACAAATTAATGGAAACCAAACCTAACGAAAATTGGTTGTTGGCATTGCGTGCTACCCTAAATATTTATAAAAGTGATTTTAAAAAAAGTGTTTTTGACTATAAGCAGATTTTAGTAAACGATAGCACCTCTTTTGATGGTAACCTTGGAAATGCCAACGCCTTAAAAGCATTAGGTATGTATGATAGCGCTTATACATCAGCTGAAAACACTCTAAAATATTACAACAACCAAAAGGACGCCACTAATTTTATAAAAGATTTAAACACAAGTTTTACACCGTTTTGGGAGTCTAAGGCTTCGTATTCTTTTGATAATGGCGATAATGAAGCCTTTAGTTTTAAAAATGCCGTAGAATTTCCGTTAACAACTAAGTTTAAAATTTTAGGGAATTACAATTACAGAACTACAAATAATACTTTAACAAGTAACAAAGCTACATCAAATGATGCATCATTAGGATTAGCTTACCAATTGCTACCAAATCTTATATTTAAAGGATCTCTAGGTATATCGAATGCAAAGGCAGAAACCGAAGATTATACACAAATTTTAGCCGATGTATCTTTCAATATAAAACCTTTTAAATTACAAGTTTTAGATGTTGGTTATAAACGAGAAATACAAAGTTTTAATGCCGATTTATTAGATAGACAAATTGTTATGAACAACCTTTATGCTAATTATAACATAAGTACTAACTTTAATTTAGGTTGGTTTACACAATACTTTTACACCTGGCAAAACGATGATAACAAGCGTAATTTACTATTTACATCATTGTATTATAATATATTACCAAAACCTGCATTAAAAGCTGGATTAAACTACCAATACATAACATTTAAAAACCAAGTACCAAGTATTTATTTTTCACCAGAAAGATTTAATGCTGGTGAAATTTTTATAAATGTTATTAAAAACGAAGTAGTAACAAAACCTAAAGAATGGTTTTATGAACTTACAGCAGCTACCGGTTTACAATACATTGAAGACGATAGCAGCCAAAGTACTTACCGCATACAAGGAAAACTAGGTTACAAGTTTTCAAACCGTGCTTTACTAAACATTTTTGGAACGCGCAGTAATATAGCCTCTGCCACCGCTGCTGGTTTTACCTATACTGAAGTTGGTGTACGCTTTAAATGGTATTTGTTTGATGCGCCTTTATTTAGAAGATAAGAATAACCTCACTTATATATTGTTTAAACTACTTAATTTAACTGTATGAATTAAATAATCATCATCTGAAATTAACTTGTTTAAAATGATTTCCATTTTTTTACTTAATTCATAACTACTAGAATACGCAACAAAAATATCTCCCTCTGGTTGAAAATACACATTTGAAACATCTAAATCTTTATTTTTTGCAGCTACTTTTAATAAAATTCCCCAAAGTTCTCCTTGATTAAGATGATGCTCTTCTACTAGTAAATCAACATAATTATTATCATATTGTTCTGGCAACCAAACAGTGTAATTCCCATTTATTTTAGACTTCTCAATATTGCAGGTATAGAAATTGTAATTTTTTATCTGTTCAATGAATTTAAAAAATTTCCTTTTGTTTAATAGTTATCTTACTCTAAAAAGTAAATAGAAGTTAGACATTTTTAATCTCGCTGCCGCTTGCAGTTGTTTTTATTCTTTGGTCTCTTCCTATTAAAAAATATAAAATTGCTCCAAAAAAACTGGTAAATAAAACTATCAATAACCAAATAATTTTATCATTGGCTTTAAATTTACTCTTTGTAATATCTATAAGAGCTATTAAAGTTGGTAAAAATCCGAGAGACACAAGTAATATTAATATTAAAAACGCAGCCATTTTAAATATATTATTTTATGTTTTTAATTGTTCTTTAAGAAGTTGGTTAACTCAGAAGGTTCTGCTCTATTACGATAATCTGCATCTAAAAAGGCATAAATTATTTCTCCTTCTTCATTAATTATATACGTAGCTGCTAAAGGAAGCTCATTTGATTCATCTCCGTTATGTTTATTTAACTCAAATGATTGGTTATACATTTTAGCTACTTCATCTGTAAGCTGAAATACAATTCCGTATTCTCTAGCAACTTTATTACCAACATCACTTAAAACTTCAAATTGTAGGTTATGCTTTTCTGAGGTACTAATAGATTCATCTGGTAATTCTGGTGTTAAAGCTATTAAATTAGCACCCTGAGCTTTGAAATTTGATAATTCTTCTTGTAATGCATGTAATGTTAAATTACAATATGGACACCAACCACCTCTGTACCAAGTTAATACTACTTTCCCTTTTTTTAAATAGTCTGTCAATGAAACTGGTTCTCCTAAGGCATTATTTAAAGTAAAATTAGGGGCTTTATCTCCTACTTGTTTTGCCGTATTTACTATACCGCTTTTCTCTACAGATTCAATACCTTCTTTATATGCTCTTTTTTTATTATCGTCTGCTTTTAGTGTAAAATTTGTTTTTCGTTCTTCTAATTTTGATTTGAGTGATGTATGCTCTTCTTTTTTCATATTGATTTGTTTTTTATCACCGTCCTTAGTTTTGGTTTGTTTTTCATTTTTGCAGGATACTAAACAACTAATAATAATTATAGCTAAAATTTTAATCTTCATATTTAATTTTATTTAAGGTTTTAAAGTTAGCAAATTAAAAATTGATAAAGAGTATATTAAATAGGATAACAATTATATAACATTAATGACTACTATACCAAACTCACTTTAATATTTCACTAAACACAACAAAAAAAGCAAAAAACCTTACGCTTTTTGCTTTAGAAAAAATGAATAATTAAACTTAGCTATTAATCACCTCTCATACTTTTAATATTATTTTATTAATAATTTTATAGTTTTATAAGTAGTAGTATTGCTTTTTATTTTAACTAAATACAATCCAGAACTTAAATTTTCTTTAGTTAACAACACCCTGTTTTCTCCGTTTATTGCCTCTACACTTTTTTGTTTTATCAGTGTTCCTAGTTGATTATAAACTAGTAGATTTACAGTATCTTGTTCTTTAGAATAAAAGGTAACTGTAGTTGCATTTTGCATTGGGTTTGGTACTGCAACTGCATTTGCATATACATAGCTCTCACTAGTGGTAGACAGTGATTTACTTTGAGAAAAACGTACTTGTTTAAACGTCATTTCTTTAGTTTCTTCCTCTCCGCTATCTGCTAGCATGGTATATACTATAGAGGTAACATCGGTTGGTTGAATACTACTACCATCTGTGGTTTTAAAATCTTCAAATGCAATGGCATAATCTTTATAATTTTCGGTTAAGTTCACAGTAGTTTTGTATTGAGATTCCCAATTGGTTACACCTTCTTTTACTAATCTAACTATTAGGGTTCCTGTACCTTTAGCGGTAAATTGAAGGCTGTTATACGCTGTTAAATTTATAGGGTTAAATTTTGGGGTTAATGCTCTGTAAGCTGCTATATATTCTTTGGTTTTAGCTGTTAATGATATATTTCTTTCTACTGGATAATCGGTATCATCAAAACCTTCTTCATTTTCTTCAATAGTGTAGTTTGTTACACTAGTACTTGCTGCGGCATCATCATATCCCCATGGACCGTCTGACATAAATAAATCATCTGGTGTAGCAATACCATCGCCAATTCTAAAACCTATGTCAAATAAATTTCCAGCATCAACTTCAACGTTAGTAATATAATTTCCGTTTAAATCTATATTTGATGATACATACTCTACTGTTTGGGTTTCGGTGGTACGCAATCCGCCATCAAATGCTACTGTTGCACTGTTGTTTGTGTTTATAATTTGTAAATCTAATTTTCCGTTATGGTACTTTCCAGATTTTACAAATACTGTTGGTGGGGTTGAATTATTGTATTCTGTTATTGGTTTTTGAACATCTAACAGGTTTAATACCTCCTCGCCTAGTTTTAATAAATCATCTAAAGAATTAGACCATATTTGAAAATTGTAAAAGCCTACATTATCTTCATACTTATCTAAATTCCAATGACTTTCAATACTGAAATTTTCACCGTTATTTATAGCTTTTGCAGAAAGACTTAATACAAACTCTAAAGAACCATCTATATTCCTTATAAGTGCTTTTATAAATTGTTGTTCTCTAATTTCTATTGTTGATACAGAAATTAATTGTGCGCCTAACAACCTATCGCAAATATATTTGGTATGCTCATAAACGCCTTTTTCTGTTTTTAATAATAAGATTGAAGCAACTGCATTATCACTTTTTAAATAATCTACAGAATATATATCTGTGGCGTTAGTTATACCTATTAAATCTGTTGGAGATGATTCTATAACACCTTCTTCATTTACAACTCCAAATGGGATAAAATCTGTTAATTGCAGTGCTGTTTTGCCTGAAACTGATTTACCGTATTTAGATGATTTTACTAATTTTTTGGCAGAAGTTTTATCGAATTTATAACTGGTTTTAGTACGATTAAAATTACGTTGAGATATTTGTTGAGATAAGCGGTTGTTACTTTCTAATCCACCTGCATTAGCACTTGATGCGTTTGAAACTTCAAGAACAGGACACGCTGCATACCCTGAGCATGATGGGTCTTCGCAATCTATTAAACCATCTCCATCATCATCAATACCATTGGTACAATCTTCTTGTGGCACTGGTGCTGTAGGGCAACGTGCACCATCATTTTGAGAACTAGATGGCCCAAATGCAAATAAATTAGATTCCATACTATTGGTGCCACTTAAATCTTGAACAGATTGAATAACATAAATGGTTCCTGTTTCATTTGCAGACACATAAAACCTACCAGAAGCATCAAAATAAACAGCACCATACGTATAGCTTAAACCTGATAAAATGGGGACTACACCAAGGTTTTGTACAGTTCCTGTTTCTGCATTAATTCTGTATAATTTGTTTGTTTTTTTCTCTACAGTATATAGCAAACTGTCTACGGCATTAAAAGCCCAATCGTGTATATTAACACTTGTACTTAATGATTTGGTGGCTAAATGCTTTCCGTACTTTTCAGACTCCGGATTTACATCTACGGCATAATATGTAGTGCCTCCTCCTTTTAAATAATATACACCATTAGCACTAACGTCTCCTACGTAACGGTTGTTGGTTGGTAACTCATCAACATAAAACTCTGTAGTTTTAAAGTTCTTTCCTATACGTACAATTGTTTTAGCTGGCGTACTTAATGATCCCCAAATATATCCATCTGCTGGATTATATGCCGTTGCGTTTATATTACCTTCTGTAATATTGGTTGCTACATTGTATGCGTTGCCCGAAGCTAAATCTATAGCATAAACATCATTGTATTGAAACAAGTATGCATTGTAATCGCAATTAAATGGAGAATCTTGTGCGTTTATTGCAATGCTTATTAATATAATTAAATGTAATAGTTTTTTCATGATATAATTATTTATACCACAAAACTATATACTTAAACTGCTGAATATTTTAATTTTCGGTGGATGAAAATTTAGTGTAGACGAATGGTAAAATGAATGTGTTAAACGATTATAGTAAGTTTAATCTTTTCATTAATTCTGGGCGGTTAGAACGACTTACCGGTATAACATCCTTTTTAATAAGCACACTATTATCCTCTATATCTATTATTTTTTTTATGTTGATAATGTAGGATCGATGTACCTTTAAAAATAAAGTATCTGGTAATTTGTCTTCTATTTTTTTTAATGTTGAATGTACCGTGTAATTTTTATCTTCTGTTTTTACTTGTATGTAGTCTCCTTTGGCTTCTACTAAATAAATACTTGGAATATCAATTTTTATAAGCCTTCTATCTATGTTTACATATAAATCATTTCCTGAACTAGTTTCTACACTTTCTGAAGAATTAGATTCTTGTATTGTTTTAGAAAAACTTTCTGCCTTTAAAATGGCTTTTTTAAAACGTTCTGGTAATATAGGTTTTACTAAATAATCTACTATACAATTATACTCAAACGCTTGAATTGCAAAGTTAGAATCTGAAGTGGTTAATATAATTTTAGGTGGATTTTTTAAAGTTTCAATAAAATCGAAGCCTGTAAAATCAGGCATGTGAATGTCTAAAAAAATTAAATCAACCTCATTTTGATTTAGATATTTAATGGCTTGAATTGCATTTGGAAATTCTTCTAAAACATTAAGGCTTGGTACACTAACACATAATTGACCTATGATTGCTCTTGCTGCAGCTTCATCGTCAATAATAATACAATTCATATAAGTAAGTTATAGGTTTTCTAAATAATTAGTTATGTTGTTAAGAATAGTATCAAATTCTCTATTTAGGTTGGTATTACCTTTTATTAAATTATTTTCATAAGCTACAGCAACATCATAACTTTTTTCAAGTCCTAAAATACTAATTTTATGTTTAAGTTTGTGTACATTTTCTGCTGCTTGTTTAAAATTTTCAGATTTGTAGTTAGTATAATACACTTCTTTTTCTTGCGGAAATTCTTGTTTTATAATATCTATTAACTTTTGCTCGAAGGCTTTATCGCCTCCAGACATGCTTTGTATATATGATAAATTTGGTTGTTCCATTTAATTATTTTTTTAATGTAAAGAAAAAAGTAGTTCCTTTATTAACAGCAGATTTTAACCATATTTTACCACTATAAACATCTACTATCTTTTTAACAATTGATAAACCTATACCTGTAGATGACGGGTTGTTTTCTAGCTTTTGAAAGGTTTTAAATATTTTTTCAAAATATTTTTCCTCAATGCCTTTACCGTTATCTTTTATATAAAATTGCCAAAAAGGTTCTTGGTCTTCAAACCCAATTTCTACGTATCCTTTTTCTTTATTATTGTAATTAATAGCATTTGTTATAAGATTTTGAAACAGCTGTTGCAGGCGATATTTATCTCCCTTTACAGTAGGTAAAGGCTGTTTAATAAGAACTTTTATGTGGTTTGGTATTTCTATAATATTTAAAATATCTTCAACTAATACATTAAGATTTACATTATAAAGTTCTGTTTTATTTTTATCTATAGTAGAGTAATCTAGAATACCTTTAATGAGTAAATCCATTTTTTCTACATTATTTCTAATAAGTTTTAGATTTTCTTTACCCGTTTGGTCTAGAGATTCACTATAATCTTGTTTTAACCATGCCGTTAAAGTATCTATACTACGTAAGGGCGATTTTAAATCGTGAGAAACCATATGTGCATAATCACTTAACTCTTGATTTTGATGTGCTAACTCGTTTAAAAGTGCTTCTCTTTGCTTATTTATTTCTACAATTTCTTTGGTTTGGTTGTCTATAAACTCTACTAATTTTAAACCATCTAAATCTATATTATCTGATGTATTATTTTCTGGTAATTCGTAAAACTTTAGGGTTTCTATTACTCGCTTTAATTTATTAATTACATCTTGTTGTGCTTGGGCTTCTTCTCTTAATTGTTGATTTGCATTAAACAATTCTTCTGAGCTTAAACTCATAGCCCGTTGCAGCATTATAAATTGTTCATCATAATTATTATATGAACTGTTTACAGCATATAAAAACTGTTCTAGGTCTTTATTAGAAGCTAATTCTTCACTTAAATATTTGCGTATTTGCCGCTTTAGTAACGAGTTCATTATTCGCTTAAAAGAGTTATTGTCATGGTTTGGTTGTGTAGCTTACAACTATTTTCTCCATGAAAAGGTGCTATTTCACCGTAAGAATAAAAGCCTGAAATTGTAGTGTTTTCTCCTACTACCTCTAGCACTTCTTCAATTTCTTCTTCTACACGCTGGTCTAACACTAATTTTCTGCCAATACAACTCACTAAAAAGGCCAATTGTGGTTTGTTTTCTCTAATTTCTAAAGCTTGTTTTGCAGCACGTTCTGAGGCATTAGCTATATTATCTACATTAGTCATCATGAGTTGTACTTTAGATTTTTCTGGAATATCACCAGCTAGTATCATGGCATTATCGTCTTCATTTATATTTAAGATACTACGAACAATAGATTGCTTATCACTGGTAGTTTTTACATTTAGTGGGTATAGTAAAGCAGCTCCTGGTAATTCTTCTGATTTATCTCCTAAGTATTTTTTATATAAATCTAATGCGGGCTGACCATCTAATTCATATAAAACATTAGATTCTGATTTTGTGACTGTTCTTTCTGGTCCAAAGGGTGTCCATCCGCCATGAATAGAAAAAGTAACTTCTAAAGTTTCACCATAAAACCCAATGGCTACAATTTCTCCTTCTTTTGGGTTTTCATTGTATGACGCTATTGTTTTTTCAAAGCGAGCATCATCACCACATAAACCTCCTGTTATTAAAATGTTCTTATTTACTGAAGAATTCATACCATTGGTTAATTGGCTTCCGTTTATAAAGCTTCCTTCAGATATTACAAATACATATTTTAAGCCCTTACTAGGAAATTGTTCTATAAGGTTATTTCCTGTTTTAAAACTGTCTAATCCAGAATCTAATACATTACTGGTTTTTATTAAAAAAGAACTTTTCTCAAATTCTATAGCTGTTACTAAAATACCTTGTTCTGTTACCGATTGTGAACTAATATCACCACAGGTAGAACCAAAAACTATATCACCGTCTGGAAACATGGTTTTTAATTCTTTATAAATATGCTTGTTTTCTAATAAATATCTATTACCAAAAACTAACACTAGAGGGTTTTTAAGAGTTTCTTTTGGTGATAAATATTCCCAAACCTCATCCTTTTGTTTTTTTAGTTGAATTGTTTTCATTTTATAATTTTATTTTTTTAATGTAAAAAAGAATGTGGTTCCTTTACCCGGTTGGCTTTTTAACCATATATCTCCCTGATGAAGTTCAACAATTTTTTTAACAATGGATAAGCCTATACCTGTTGAATCTTTACTTTTATTTAAGGCATGAAAAATTTTGAATATTTTATCATGAAACTGTTCTTCTATTCCTATACCGTTATCTTTTACTGAAAACTGGAAGTGTGTTTCTAACTCAGTACAATTAATTTCTATAAGCCCTTTTTCTTTATCACTAAATTTTATAGCATTGCTTATTAAGTTTTGAAAGAGTTGTTGTAACTTAGTTTTATTACCTTGTATTTTTGGTAAATGATTTAAAACCTTAACACTAATATGCTCTGGTATATAAAGAATTTTTAACAAATCATTTATTACGATATCTAAATCTACTTGATGCATTTCTGTATCTTCAGAACCAACACTAGAGTATTCTAAAACATCTGTTATAAGTTGTTCCATTTTTTCTAGAGTAGACTCAATTAAAGCTATATTTTGTAAGCTACTTTCATCTAATATTTCTTTGTTATCATCTTTTAACCAACTAACCAAAGCGTTTATACTTCGTAATGGCGATTTTAAATCGTGAGAAACTACATGTGCATATTCATGAAGTTCATCATTACTTTTTTCTAATTTTTTTAGTAAATTTTCTTTTTGAAGATGTAAGTTTTTAATTTCGGTAATATCAAAATTAACACCAATGGAGCCAATTAATTCTCCTTCTAAATTGTAGTTTGGCATACCACTTATTAACCAATAGCCTATATCTCCTTTTTTCTTTTTAATTCTTATTTCGTACGTATCTGTTTTACCTTTTTTTCGTTCTGCAACCTTTTTGATCATTAAAGGTTTGTCTTCTTCTATTGGTAAATAATCTTTTCCTTTAGAGCCTATAAGTTCTTTTTCAGAATAGCCTGTCATTTCAACAAAGCTTTGGTTCACTGTAGAAATTCTATCATTTGCATCTACTTCTACCAGTCCTAAATTCATATTAGAAATGATGTTATGATACTTTTCTTTTTGCATTTCAAGACTCTTTCTATAGCGTCTTCTTAAGGTAACATCGCTATATTTCCATAGATGGCCTTTGTATTCTTGATTATGGGTAATTGGTATAAAATCTCGTTCTAAAATTGTACCATCTGCCATTATAAGTTCATCTCCTAATACTAATTTTTTATTTTTAATTAGGGTATTTATTCTTTCTATAAAATTGTTTGGATTTTTAAATAGATGTTTACTATTCTCTATTATTTTTGAGTAATTATAACCCTTTAACTCTTCTGGTGATGCTGGTATTTGCATAAACTCACAAAACTTTTTATTTGTAAGTACAATGTTGCGGTTTTCATCTTCTAGCAATACCCCACTTTCTAAGTTTAAAATTAATGTTGATAGCCTATTCTCAGACTCAATAAGTTGCTCTTCATCTGCTTTTTTTTGAGTAATATCTCTAACAATACCTTGTGCTGCCACAGGAACACCATTATCAAAAATTACACTGGCATTTATATGAACAATTTTGTGTTGGTTATTTTTGGTAATTATTTTTAAATGAAAGTCTGTTATAGATCCTTTATTAAAAAGGCTTTTAAATGCTTTAGATACACGGTTTAGCTCATTAGGGTGCACCAAGTTCATTAAATTAAAATCATCCTTAACTGTTTTAAACCCTAGTAACGAAACTGCGGGTTCATTCATTTTAAGAATGTTTCCAAACAAATCTATAATGACGTAAGCATCAACTATATTTTCAAAAACTCCCTGCAATTGGGAGTCTGTTTTATTAAGGAGGTGTTCTAGTTCGGTATAGGACTTTTCTAGTTGTACTTTTGCTTCGTATAACTCTGCTGCTTTGTCTTCAAGTATTTTTTCTGCTTGCTTTCTGGCTGCTTTTTCTCGTGCTAACGCACGTTGTAGTATGTCAATTTTATCTTGACTCATTAATTTTTATTGATTACAAACTTTACCTGTGTGCCATCTTCTGTTAATTTTTCTAGTTCTATTGTGGCTTTTGAATTAAAATGCTCAAAAGTTTTATTCATTAAACCTAATCCAAAATGATGCATAGCTCTACTAGACTTGTAAATTAAAGTTAAAGAGTCTTTTGTTTTTTCTAATATCTCAAAAGTTGGCAATTCTGCATCTGGATAAATTTTTCTTACCTCAACATGTATATGGTTTTCTATAGATGATAACATTTGAATTGGGTCATTATATTTTGACATTATATCTGGGTAGTTTTTTACTAAAACCGAAAAGAAATGCTCTGCATAAACCAATAATAAATCATCAATTGAGATGTTTGTGCTATCACTTAAATGCTGTAATAATTGGAGCATTTCTGAAAATTCATAAGTACCTACAGCTGTATAAATACCATCTGACTTTAAGTTGGATGCGTTAATAATTTTATCAACCATTTCTAGCCCAAACTTATCTTCTACTAAATCTAGAAACTCAGTAAAAACTATCCCTTTCATGTTATATTTTTTTTAATTCATTAATACTCCAATATCCCAATAATTTTTCGATTTTGGAAACATATTCTTCATATTTTAAGGGTTTTAGCACATACCCTGCAATTCCTATTTCATAACATGCTACCAAATCTCTTTGATTGCTTGATGTAGTAAGTATAATTGTTGGAACGTATTTTAAAGTAGTATCTTTTTTTAGAATAGATAAAAATTCTATACCGTTTATTTTTGGCATATTTAAATCTAGTAAAATAATATCTGGTATGTTATCTTTTTCTTTTAAAAGTTCTAAAGCTTCTTCGCCATTATTAGCTTCAATAATTTTATGGTTTAAACCAAGTGAAGATACAGCCCTATTAAGTTTCATTACTTCAATTACATCGTCTTCTATCAATAATATTTTTAGTGTTTTCATTTTAAAAAATTTGCTAAACCTAATTTAAGGACATAAAATTAAATCAATTAACAGCTATTAATTTTTTAATTGGTTAAGTAGACATGATGTGTAGATGAATGGTAGATAAGTGTAGATAAGTGGTTTTTGTTTATTGCTAGGTTATTTTGCTCTTATATACCCTTTAATTATTATAGATGAATTATCTCTTTTAAATTAGTAAGTATAAAATTAACAAGAGAGTAATTATAATTTTTTTACTAATACTTTTTTATGAAAACTACTTTTTGGAGCTTCACAAAGTGAACATTCATACGCTTCTGGTAGTTCTTCAAATGGAGTATTTGGCTCTATATTTTGGCTAATATCTCCGTAGGTTTCACTATAAACTGTTAAACAATCACTACATTGATAAACATGTTCTTCTATAACTTCTTTTTTTGTTTCTTGAGTTTCTTTATTATCTCTTTCATTACCTAATTGTTCAAAGTACAGTTTACTTAATTCCATTAATAACCCTGGAAGTTCTACTTTATCAACATCTTGAACATGCATGATGTATTCTCTGGTATTAGGATCGAAATTTTTGGCATATAATAAGTTATAAGTATCTCTAATTTTAAAATTCCCTATATTTTCTGGTTGTCTATTTTTTTCTATAACTATAGATGTGAAGTTATAAGTATCGCTATTATAGTTTGTTATTCCAAAAGTTAAACCATAAGTACTTATATCATTTTGATCGAAATTAGTAACAAGGTATTTTTTTAAGTTTAAAGCTTCATTGTCATTTACTGGAACATGCCAATTCATTTCTAACATAGAGTGTCTTACATTTATACCAAACTTACCCAATAGTTTTTCCCAGTGTAATTTTGTTTTCTCTGGTATTCCTTTTACAATAAATGATTTCCATGGTGTGATAGATATTTTTCCAATCTTGTTTTCAGAACATAAATCGCACATAGCTTTTAAAAAAGTTAAATCATACCGGTTATTTCTCCAGTACAACCCAAGCCAATAGCGGTCTGTTCCTATACGGTTCATACCCTCGTAATAGGGAAAAGGATAAAAAGGAATATTTAGAGGTTTATCAACGGTTCTATTATTGGTATCAACAGCATCACTAACCAATTCAAAAACAGTTTCTATAGTTTCTGGTTCTTCTATTAGAATGTTTTCTATAGCTTTTTCAATTTTGTCCATGTCCCAACTATAAATAAGAGCCGGATACATAACAGTTTTCTTCCAATTTGGGAGTCTTACATACAAATACCAATAGTCTTCATGCTCTGAGGCTATAAAATTTACATTTCCTGTAAATAACGGCACTAACCTTTGTTTAGGGTCTGTAACATTAATACGTAATTTAGGATTAAATTTAAACTGCTCTAATATGTATAAATACTTATCACTTGTAAGCCATGAGGTGCTAGCTAAAATCTCAGCAGACACGTAAGATGAGGCTATATTTTCTACTTTATCTCTTTTAGGTTTTACAAACTTAATTTTATTAAACTGGCTAAATTTAGTTTCATCAATTTTTTCTGGAAAAATAATGTCTTGACGCGACCCAAAAGAGATAGCGTTTAATCCTAACGCTTCTGCTGCTTCACAAATGTATTTTAACTCGGCAGGAGATAAAACTCCACCGTTTATCATTAACCTATATCTTTCGTCCATTATGCTAATGTTTTTGCTTTGTGAAGTATTTCTCTAACTTCGGTTTTACAACTTCCACAACCTAATCCTGCTCCTGTTTGTTTGCATAATTCTGTAAAATCTGTACATCCTTCTGCAATAGTTTCTTCTATATTACCTGCTCCTACCTGACTACAAGAACAAATTAATTTACCAATAACGGGTTTATCATTTGAAGCGCCTCTTAATAAAGTATGACGCTTTTCAGACATTTCAATTTTACTTTCTATTAGAGTTTTAAACTCGGCAAATTCATTTTTATCTCCCATTAAAACAGCTCCTACAAGCAAATCATCTTTTACAATACATTTTTTGTAATACCGTTTAGAAATATCTGTAAAAATAACTTCTTCATAGCTGGGGTCATTTTCTGGTACATTAATTTCACCTATACTACATAGGTTTAAGTCGTTAAATTTTAAAATATTCATTAAAACAGAACCATTGTATGCACTACTAACATCTCCTGCTATAAAATTAGCCAATACATTAGCTTGTTCTTCTGCCGCTGATGTAATTCCGAATAATTGGTTTTTATATTCTGCTATTTCTCCAATGGCAAAAACATCTGGGTTTGAAGATTGTAAATGTTGATTTACAATAATACCTCTACCACATTTAATACCATTTTCTTTAGCAATTTCTATGTTAGGAATGGTTCCTATAGCATATACAATAGCATTTGCTGTAAAAAGTTTTCCACTTTTTAAACTAATGTTAAGTTCACCTGTTTCTTCGTCATCAAAAACAGTACTTACTTCATTATCAAAATAAACTTGAATACCGCGTTCTTGAACATCAAGTGCTAATAATTTACTTGATACTTTATCTAATTGGCGTTCCATTAATCGAGAACCGCGTTGCACGATAGTTACTTTTACATTTTTATGCTTTAAAGCAGCTGCTAATTCTAACCCTAAAAGTCCGCCACCAACAATAGCCACATGCTGTTCTTCAGGAGGTAATCCTGTAGCATCTAAATAGCTTTTAAACTCATCTGCATCACTTTTATTACGCATTGTAAAACGCCCTGGTAAATCTATTTGAACATCTCTTGGAATAAATGCTCTACTACCTGTTGCTAATATTAATTTATCAAATGAATGTGTTTTTTCATTACTGTCTGTTACTAATTTTTCTTCTGAATTAACTTTGGTAATTAAGGTTTCTGGATGTAAATGAACATTTAACTTATCTAGCTCTAATTTTTTAATTTTCAGTAGTTGCTCCCATGTTAATTCTTCTGTGACATATTCTGGCAACAACACTCTGTTATAAAATAAGTTAGGTTCTTTAGAGAATACATGAATTTCATCTTTCTGGTTGTATTCCCTATAATCTTGAATAAATCTAAACGCCGCAGCTCCTGCTCCAGCAATTAGTATTTTATCTTTTGGTTTTTCATATTTTGAAACTGCTACTCTTGTAAACTTAAAATCGGGTTCTTTTGAAATAGGATCTACATGCGTGTTAGTTAAGTTGTTAGCTCTGTTTAAATCATTTTGCAATTGTTTGCCCCAGTGCATAGGTAAAAATACAACTCCTCTTTTAATATCATCTGTAACTTTTGCACGTACTCTTACCGTGCCATTTTCGCTTTTAATTTCAGTTAAATCTCCATCTTTAATTTTGTCTAAATAGGCATCAACAGGGTTTATTTCTAAAACAGGTTTTGGGTAATGTGTTTTTAATCTTGATACCTTTCCGGTTTTTGTCATGGTATGCCATTGATCTCTAACACGTCCGGTAGTTAAAATAAGAGGATAATCTGCATTTGGAAGTTGTGAAGTGTTTTCTATGGTTGTAGCTACATTAAAAATAGCTTTTTTTGAAGGTGTGTAAAACACTTTATCTTGAAATAAACGCGGTGTTCCTTCATGCCTGTATTGATTAACTGGCCATTGAAAAGTGCCTTCGTTTTTTAAGCGATCATAATTTAAGTATGACACATCAATATTGGTTCCCTTAGTCATGGCACAATACTCGTCATGTATTTCTTCGGTTGAGCTATAATTAAAACCTCTAAACCCCATACGTTGTGCAAAGTCACAAAAAATTTCAACATCTGGTCTAGCTTCTCCTGGTGGATCAATTTCTTTAGGAAGATATGAAATTCTACGTTCAGAATTTGTCATAGTACCTTCCTTCTCTAACCAACCCGCAGCGGGCAATACTAAATCTGCATAAGCAACCGTATCGGCTCTATAAGAAATATCTTGAACCACTACAAATTTGGCGTTTTTCATGGCTTTTTCAATCTTGTGGGTATTTGGTAAACTTACTAACGGATTGGTACAAGCTATCCAAACTGCTTTTAGTTTTCCAGATTCTAAAGCATCAAACATTTCTGTGGCAGTTAAACCTGGTTTAGGGTTTATTTTTTCTACACCCCAAAATTGTGCTACTTCTCTTCTATGTTCTTCATTCATTAAATCTTTATGAACCGCTAAAAGATTTGCCATTCCTCCAACTTCACGCCCACCCATAGCATTTGGTTGTCCTGTAAGTGAAAACGGTCCTGAACCAGGTTTCCCAACCTGTCCAGTTATTAAAGAAAGGTTTAATAATGCAATGTTTTTATTTACACCTACCATACTTTGGTTAAGTCCCATAGCCCACATACTTATAAAACCTTTAGATAGCCCAATAATATCGGCTGCTTTTTTTATATCTTTTTGGTCTATACCACATAATTTTGAAGCAACACTTAACTTTGTTTTAAATATTTGTTCTTTGTAAGCTGTAAAACCTTCTGTGTGATTATTTATAAAATTTTCATCTATAAGCCCTTGTTCATACAAACGTCTTCCTATAGCATTGTAAAGTATAATATCTGTTCCTGGAAGAATTTGCAAATGTAAATCTGCAAAACGAGCGGTGTCTGTTTTACGAGGGTCTACTACTATAATTTTTACATCGGGGTTTTCGTCTTTGTGTTTTTCTAATCTTCGGAATAAAATAGGATGACACCATGCGGGGTTTGCGCCTGTAATTAAAAAAGTATCTGCTAATTCTATATCTGCATAAGAAATGGGTACACTATCTTCTCCAAAGGTCTTTTTATAGCCTACTACAGCAGAACTCATACAAAGTCTTGAGTTGGTATCAATATTGTTAGTTCCTAAAAATCCTTTAGTAAGTTTATTTGCTATATAGTATTCTTCTGTTAAGCTTTGCCCTGAAACATAAAAACCAACACTATCTGGTCCGTGTTTTTTTATAATTGATTTAAAAACGCTTGCAGCTCTATTTAAGGCATCATCCCAACTAACACGCTCTCTAGGATGTGAACGACTCCAACGCATTTCTGGATATAAAATTCTATCTGAAGTATCATTTACAACATAATGCAAGTTTCTTCCTTTAGAGCATAACATTCCCTTATTTACAGGGTGTTCTTTATCGCCTTCAACAATGACTTTGTTGTTATTATCTTTTTTAACGATGATTCCACACCCAACTCCGCAATAAGAGCATGTTGTTTTTACTTCATTTTGAACCATTTATATAAGGCTTTAGTACTAATTAAACCAATATTTTAATATCAAACAAGACTTATTTTATATTATTAGCAATCCTTTTAAGAAAGATTTTATTATTAACCAAATTCATAAAATTTGAGTTTATTAATAAAGAATTCCATTTAAAAGAAGTTCTTTAATGCTATTCCCGGTTTAACATTTAGTTGGAAAAAATTTCGGGAATAGCATACTCTCAAAGAAAATTCTGAGTAAAACTCAGAGAATAATTTATATTAAATTTTTACTTCTACGGGTTTAAGTTCTCCTAAATTATCATCGGTAATTAATTGTGGCGCATGTTCTTTTTCATCGGCCGTAGAGAACTTAATTGTTAATGCCACAATACCCGTTAGTATAACTATAAAACCTATAACAAAATACCCCTGTGATACTGCCGCCGATGATGCTGCCGATTGTGCTAATTTCACAGCTTCTTCTCCTAACCCTTCATTAGTTGTAATGGCTACTTTTTCGGCTAATGCTGATTTTGATTTTAGAAATAATGCAGCTAAAAAAGCCCCCACATTACCCCCTGCACCTACAATTCCTGATACAGAACCAATTGCTTTTTTGTTAATAAAAGGCACCACAGAAAATGTTGCACCTTCTGCCATTTGAACACTTAAACTAAATAAAATTAAGAATATAAAGCCTACAACAATACTGGTTGTTGTAGAAAAAGTAACTAACATAATTCCTTGTACACATAAAATAAATGACAGGAATAAAACACGCCCTCTTAACCCCTTTAGTTTACCAAATCTGTCTCCAAAAAAACCTCCTAAAGTTCTGGCAAAAATATTCATTAAAGCAAAGGATAATACAATATTACCAGCCGTTAATCGCTCTAACTGAAAGGTATTTTGAAGGTAATCATCCATAGTTCCGTAAACCGTTAATTCAATACCAAAACTTGCTGCATAAACAATAAATAAAATCCAAATTCTGTAATCTTTAAGCACTTCTAAAAAACCAACCTCATCTTTCTTTTTTTCAATTTCAATACCTTGCGTTCTTAAATCTTTAAAATTACCTTTGGGAGTGTCTTGTGTAAAGAAATAATAAACTATACCCATTAAGAAACAAACAATACCAGCAATTACCATAGAATATCGCCACGCTTCGGCTTCAGCTACTCCAAAACTTACTACCGCAGCAGCAATTAATGGCATTCCTAATCTATTTGCACCACCACCTAGGTTGCCCCAACCTGCAGATGTTGCATTAGCAGTACCTACTATATTAGATGAAAACATTAAAGAGGTATGCACTTGAGTAATTACAAAAGAAGCACCTATGAATCCGATAAATAATCTGCAAATTAAAAATTGTGTTGGTGTTTGAACTAACCCACAAAGAACTACCGGAATTGCTCCTAACATTAATAAATATGTATAACAAATTCGTGGTCCGTACTTATCACATAATTTACCAATGAGCAAACGTGCGAAAACCGTACCTGTTACCGCAAGAATAATGGAGTTCCATTTTTGATCTGGTGTTAAACCTAAATCTTTAACTACATCTGGCATAAATGGTACAATACCAAACCATGCAAAGAAACATATAAAGAATGATATAGCTGTTATCCAAAATGTACGTATTGAAACGTTCTTTAGGTTGAAAAGTGATAGTTTTGTTGCCTTTTGTGCTTGAATATTTATCATAACTACGTATTTTACAAAACAAAACTACGTATTTTTACTTAAATATAACTATAAAAAATTACGTAATTAAAAATAAATATGAGATTGCTAATTTATAAAACCTGTTTTTAAAGATTCAATAAAATGAATTAGGAAAACAAGATAAGTATTAGTGGTTTAATAAAACTTGGGCGTTAGCTACTTAGCTAAACCGAAACAAAGAATACAAATAAATTAGTTTTAGTATAAAAATGCATCATTTGATTACACAAACAAAAACAGTAATGAAATCATGTTTTTTAAGTCAATTTATATTGCTTAGCTTTATCTGTAAGTTCTTTTAAATTAGAAACTTCTAGCTTCTTCATTAAATTAAAGCGATGTACCTCTGCTGTACGCTTACTAATTTGTAGTTCTTCGGCTATATCTTTATTGTTTTTTAATTCTAAAACCAAACTAAGTATTTGTTTTTCCCTTTTAGTAAGTTTAAAAGGTAACGCTTCTGGTTCTTGTTTTTTTGGTGTTGAAACTACAGGTGTTCCATTTACAAAATTGTTCATTATAATTTCAGAAACATCTCCTGTAAAATACTTACCGCCAGAGGCTACATTATTTAAGGCTTTTAAAAATTCGTCCTTACTAGCTCCTTTTAATAAATAACCATCAGCTCCTGCTTGAATTGATTGTACCACATACTCTTCAGAATCATGCATAGACAGCACTAAAGTTTTAACTTCTTTATGCTTTTCTGTTATTTCTTTAACCACTTCAATACCATTCATTTCTGGCATTCTAATATCAACAATAAGTACATCTGGTTTGTTTTTAGCTATCACCTCTAAGGCCTCTTTACCATCTGAAGCCTCATCAATCACTTCAACACCATTTTGATCTTCTAAAAGTGCTTTTATACCATCTCTTACCAAAGCATGATCATCTGCTAATACAACTTTAATAACATCCATAATCTTAATTTCCTAGTACAAAAGTAACAATTTTAAGTATTATTACGTAACTATCTATTCTTAAGTGCTGTAACCTCTATTTCTATTTTCATTTTTTCATTAGCTAAACCAGCAGATAGCATTGTGGCTGCGGGTTTTACATCTCCTAAATATTTTTTTAGTACAGGCCAACAACACTCAAAATTACTTGCTTTTGGTAATATATAAGTAACTCTAACTATATCTGATAAACTAGCACCTGCTTTTTCTAGTGAAGTCTTAATGTTAATAAAACATTGTTCTATTTGTTCTAAAATATCTTCGCTAATAGTCATAGTGTCATAGTTATAGCCTGTGGTTCCAGAAACAAAAACCCAATTATCTTGCACTACTGCTCTTGAATATCCTATTTGTTCTTCAAATACAGAACCTGAGTTTATTAGTTGTTTTGTCATTTTATACTAATCTTTTTAATGTGATATTTAAACACTTACTGAATGATAAAATTATGCTTCATTCAACGGTATATTAAGTGTTACTCGTGTGCCTTTTCCTGGTTCTGAATGTAAAAACAAACGCCCATTAACATACTTAATGCGCTCTTTCATAAACGTCATACCCATACCGCCATCTCCTTTCTTTACTTTTTTAACTTTATCTGGATTAAACCCCTTTCCGTTATCATCAATTACAATACTCAATATATTTTTACTACTTGATAAGGACACTAAAATATGTGAAGAATCTGCATATTTAATGGCATTATTAATGGCTTCTTGTGTAATTCTGTAAATATTGATTTCTGTAAGAGAATCCAACCTACCACTAAAGTCTGTTTTGTTATAAAGAATAATTTCTTTACCTGTAAGCTTAGCTAATTCTTGAGTTAGTTTTGTTAAAGCAGGGACAATACCATGGTCTGATAATTCTGGTGGGGTTAAATTAAAAGTAGCAGTTCTAACACCCTTAATAATATTTGATGTGAGATCTTTTAAGTGCTCTATTTTAGAGGTTGTTTTTTTTATATCTGAAACATCAATACTTTCTAAATTATACTTTAAACCAGTAAGCATTTGCCCAATACCATCATGAACATCTTTAGCTATACGGTTTTGTTCTTTTTCTTGATTTTCAATTATTTTACTGGAGATGATTTTTTGCTGATTCATCTTCTCCTCAAAACTTTTCTTTGTTAACCTTTCAATTTCTAATTGCCCTTCTTTTCTTGTTGTTATATCTGAAGCAATTATTAACAATTCAGATCTGTCGTCAACTGGATTAAAAGGAATTATAGCCATTTCTAGCCATACATCTTTATTGTTTTTAGTTAAAGCCTTAACCTCTCCTTGCCACCCTGTTTTTTTATTTTTAGAAATTAAATTTTCAATAATTTCTTGTTCATTTTCATTAACCGAAAGTACCTGTGCAAAGTTTACAGATGCATGAAACTTACTTAAACTAAAAAGCTTTGAAAACTTTTTACCCATATGCACAACGCTACCGTTGGGTTTTATTCTTGCAAAAAGTAAAGTTTCATCCATTGCGTGACTTAAAGCTCTTAATTCTTTAATAGATTTTTCTTTAGCTTCACTTAAAAGATCTGCGTTATAAGCCATTTCTTTGGCCTTTTTCTCGGCAAGTATTAAATCTGATAAGGTTTTCTTAACCGTTTTTGCTGTAGGCCAAAAAATAAACAAAAACTCTGCTAATAAAAGTAGCAGGGTGAATACCATTAGAAACATTTCTAATTTACGCAACCATGCTATTTTTTCTTCAGCCTCTAAATCGTATTGATTTACAATACCATCCATTTTATTTAGAAAATTACCTTCATTTAATTTTACTTGATCTATTTGAGGCTTGAAACTTATAGTAGTTATACTAGGATTGGTTTCTATTTGATTTATAATGGTTTCTGAAGCTTTTTTAATAGCATTAAAAGCAGGATTAATATCATTAAACATTGTTGAAACCATCTTGCTGTTATTACCTGGTAACCCCAAACTATCATTTCCATTTTGAAGTGCATTATGAGACAGTACCCATAGTGCTAAGGTTTGTTTTAAATTGTCTTTTATTGCAATTTTTTCTGGGCTATTTTCATTAGTTGAAAGTGATAAAATTTCTTTTGTAAGTTTCTGACTAAGCATACGTTGCCTACCAGCAACGTTAATTATTCTAGAATCACTTTCTTGATCTTTTAAATGTTTTCTAATAAGAATTTGGCTAACAATAACCGATAGTGCAATGGTACTAAGCGCAATAATATACAAACGACGTAACCGTTCAAAAGTACTTTGGTCTAATGAATTACGATTGATTGCCATTTTTACTATTTATTAACCCTGTATAGCCTGTTTTATTAAAGAAAGATTTTTGTCTGAAAAACTTAATTGTAACGCTGCTTCATGTCCTTTATCAGACATTTTTTTCCAAGTTTTTTGAAGAATATCTATAACTTTTTCATCTTCATGTTTAGCCGCAAATTCTTCAAAATAGTAATCTAAAAAAACCAAACAAACTGTATCTTCTAGAGTTTGAGATTCTTCGTTTTTCTTAATTAATTTCTTAGTTATGAGCTGTGTTACCCTTTCAATATATTGATTATCATACCCCACCTGCTTTAAAATATCGGCAGTTATTTCTGCATGCATTTTTTTAAGTGTTTCTCTCCACTTTAAATACCCTACACGATCCATAGGATAATCATCTCTCGGAATTTGCCATCTGCAAACATGTTGTGCCCTAGCAGCAATTTGTAATGCCTTAGATGCATTGGGTTCAAACTGTAACAATTTACGTGTCATTCGTTGTGAATACAATAGCTCTTTAGGGTAATTTATTCCTGCAACTTGGTATGTATTAATATCTTGTGCGTTTTTTTTATCTATTAAGGCTATGGCTGTTTCAAATCGTGTTGGCTTCATTACTTTTCATAATTTAATCTGAAAAGCCAATATACACATTTTCTTCTTCAATTTTTACAGGATACGTAGCAATAGCATCTATATTGCCATTTAAATTTTCGCCATTCTCTAATGAAAATGTTTTTTTGTGTAACGGACAAGCTACTTTAGGAACCCCTTTATCATCACCAATCATTCCTCTAGACAAAACCATTTCCATTTTATGCGGACAAACATTTTGACAAGCATACCACTTACCTAGTTTAGCAAAATTAAAAACAGCAATTTGCTTGTCTTTATATTTTACACATGCACCTCCATCTACTGGAAAATCATTAACTGATGCTGCTTTAAACCAAACTTTTACGTTTTCAATTTTGGTTGCATTATATTTTTCTAAAACTTCTTCCATGTTATTTAAATTTTAGTGCTATTAATTCCAAGGTTCTGGCATTTTTTGCTCTCTCATAGGAACAAAAACTAAGCTATCATCTTCTTCTTTGCTATTAACAAAATGACTGAAGCGTTTCATCATCTCTGGGTTGTTAATAGCTTGTGTCCATTCGCACTCAAACTTATTAACTAAGGTTTCCATTTCTTTTTCTAGGTCATCACAGATTCCTAATTTATCATCTATAACAACTTCTTTTAAGTAATCCATTCCTCCTTCTAATCGTTCTTGCCATGCAGCGGTACGTTGTAAAGGTTTTGCAGTTCTCATATAGAACATTAAGTATCTATCTAAGTATTTAATTACTGTTTCATTATCAATTTGTTCAGCCAATAACTCTGCATGCCTTGGTGTTGCACCACCATTTCCACCTACATATAAATTCCAGCCACCCTCAACAGCTATTAAGCCAAAATCTTTTCCGCGTGCTTCGGCACATTCACGAATACATCCAGATACTCCGCCTTTTATTTTGTGTGGTGCACGAATACCACGATAGCGGTTTTCTAATTCAATACCAAAACTTACACTTTCGTCCATTCCGTATCGGCACCATGTGGAACCAACGCAAGTTTTCACTGTACGTAAAGATTTACCGTAGGCATGACCACTTTCAAAACCATGCGATATTAAATCTTTCCAAATTAATGGAAGCTGATTTAAGGTTGCCCCAAATAAATCTACACGCACGCCCCCTGTTATTTTGGTGTATAAATCATATTTCTTTGCAATTTCACCCAAGGCTATAAGTTTGTCTGGTGTAATTTCTCCACCGGGTACGCGTGGTACAACAGAATAGGTACCATTACGTTGAATGTTGGCTAAAAATCTATCGTTTGAATCTTGAATAGCATACTCTTTATTTGCAGTATCTGCATGAATTGTAGCCATTAATGAAGCTATTAGTGGTTTGCAAAGTTCGCATCCACAACCTTTTCCGTGATTATCTATTACTTCATTAAAAGTTCTGTATCCTTTAACTTGAATAATATCATATAATTCTTGTCTGTTTAAATCGAAATGCTCACAAATTGAATCTTTAACTTCAATACCTAGAGATTTTAAAGTAGCATCTGTAAGATCTTTTACCATTGGCTTACAACCACCACATCCTGTTCCTGCTTTGGTACAAGAAACAACACTGGCTAAATCATTAGCTTCACCACTTTCAATAGCTCCACAAATTTGCCCTTTGGTAACACTTTCACATGAACATACTTGCGCTTCATTTGGCAAATCCATAACATCACCAAAAGCAGCATTTCCATCTGTAACTGGCAATATTAATTGCGCAGGGTCTTCTGGTATTTTCATTCCGTTAAGGTAAATTTGATGAAGCATACTATAATCTGCAGCATCTCCTACTAAAATACCTCCTAGCAACTTTTTACCATCATGACTTACGTTTATTCTTTTATATAAATATTGGGTTTTATTTTCAAAAATGATGGAGTGTCCTTTATCTGCGGGCATAAAGGGCTCTCCAAAACTTGCTACGTCTACCCCAATTAGTTTTAATTTTGTAGACATATCAATATCAGCAGGCATAACAACATTGGTTTCTCCTAAAATTTGTTTTACGGCAACTTCAGCCATATCATAACCTGGAGCTACCAAACCGTATATCATTTGGTTATATAATGCAATTTCTCCTATAGCATAAATATTATCATCTGAGGTTTTCATGGTATTATCTACAACTATTCCACCTCTAACACCAACCTCTAATCCACATGCTTTTGCTAACTCATCTCTTGGTCTAATTCCTGCAGATACTATTAGCATATCTACATCTAACCTATCATCTTCACCAAACTCCATTCCTGTAATTTTACCATCACCTAAAATTTGATTAGTAGCTTTACTTAAATGAATATTTAAACCAATAGATTCTAACTTTAATTTTAAGACTTGTGAACTTCTAGAATCTAATTGCCTTGGCATTAATTTAGGTGCAAACTCAACAAT
This sequence comes from Seonamhaeicola sp. NFXS20, assembly GCF_049132085.1. Lineage (NCBI taxonomy): Bacteria > Pseudomonadati > Bacteroidota > Flavobacteriia > Flavobacteriales > Flavobacteriaceae > Seonamhaeicola > Seonamhaeicola sp. NFXS20. The sequence continues at coordinate 83,351 of NZ_JAFMPU010000002.1, forward strand.
ATGAGGTTCTAATCCCATATCTAAAACAGCTTTTCCTGCCTCTAAACCTAACAATCCGCCACCAAGAACTGCGGCTCTAGCATTAGGTTTTTCTTTATTTAGTTTAGCTGCATAAGCAAGCATACCTTCTAAATCTTCAATAGTTCTATATACAAAAACACCTTCTTTTTCAACACCTTTAATTGGTGGTACAAAGGGAGATGAACCCGTAGCCATGATTAAATAATCATAAGAAAATTCACGGTTTTTAGCTGTTTTAATAGTTTTTGCTACTCTATTAATATCTGACACACGCTCGCCAGTAATTAACTCTATTCCATTAGCTTTGTACCAACTGCTTGGAGCCATTTCTAGAGCTTTGGTATCTTGATTTTCAAAATATTCGCTTAAATGAACCCTATCATATGCTGGTCTTGGTTCTTCACCAAAAACCAAGATTTCAAAATCTTTAGATGCGTCTTGTGCTACAAATTTTTCGCAAAACTTGTAACCAACCATACCGTTACCAACTACAATGATTTTTTTCATATCTACGTATTTTAAAACAAAACTAAGTATTTATACTTATTTAAACCTGTTTTAGAACTTATTTTTTACGTAGATAGTTGAATTATTATGAATTTCTCAAATAGAGCGTATAAAAATTAATTAAACATTAAAATTTTGATTATTGAATTGTGTTTAATAAATGATTTGAAAATGATGTTTATAAAAAATAGACCGCAAGAAGCTAAGCTTAGATAGATTTTATAAACTCTAAAGCTCTTTTTTCATTGTAGTACACGTTCCGTTTATCAATAAATGCAACATGACCACCGTGATTTGGCATTTCTAAAAACACATTAACATTTGCTTTAGCTTCTTTAACAGGATAACACTCTGGAGAAAGAAAAGAATCATTCAAAGCATTTATAATAAGCGTTGGTATTTTTATATTGGGAATATACTGTAAGCTACTGCACTTTTTATAATAGTCTAAGGCATCTTTAAAACCATGTGCTCTAGATGTGTAAACATCATCAAAATCTTTTAAGGTTTTTATATTCTGAAATTCCTCAATAGAAATAGCATCAGGAAATTTTTCTAACTTAAATTTTAATCTGTCTTTTAAATGATTTAAAAATCTAACAGCATAAAGTTTATTTTTTAATTTATGAAGTTCTACACAAGAACCATACAAATAACAAGGTGCCGAAACTGCAATAGATGCTTTTATTTCATGAGGAATTACTTCTCTTTCTCCTAAATATTTTAAAATTAAATTTGCTCCTAAACTAATACCATGAAAGTAAATATCTGAATAATTTTTGGCACTAATTACAAATTGAATGATTTCATGTAAATCTTCTGTTGCACCAGAATGATAACTTCTAAACTTTAAGTTGTCTTCTCCACTACAACCTCTAAAATTTACGCTAACCGCATCAAAGCCATTATTGTTAAAAAGTTTAGCTGGTCCTAGCATGTAGGGTCTTTTGGCGTCTCCTTCTAAACCGTGTAAAAGAATTATAAGTTTATTAGATTTTGTTTCGGAAAAACTCCAATCTAAATCTAAAAAATCGCCGTCAGACAAAATAATACGTTCTCGTTTTTGAACGACACCGTTTACGCGTCTTATTAACCCCGAATAGACGGTTGACGCAAATCCATTTCTAAAAAAATAAGGTGCTTTGTAAGTTGATTCTAATACTGGCATTCTTAATTAACTTCTAAAGATGTGAACTTAAAATTGGTTCCATCAAACAATCCTTTATCACTTAATTTTAATGAAGGTATCACTAATAAAGCCATAAAAGACAAGGTCATATAAGGTGCATTTAAATTAGAACCTAAACGTTTTGCCATAGCATCTATATCTTGATATTTTTTAGCAACAATTTTGGCATGCTCATCGCTTATAATACCAGCTATTGGTAACGGAAGCACTTTTTCTTGTGTTGAAGAAACGGCACAAATACCACCTTTGTTTTCAATAATTAAATTTACGGCTTTACAAAGGGCTTCGTCTGAAGTTCCTACTGCAATAATATTATGAGAATCATGCCCAACAGATGAAGCAATGGCACCTTCTTTTAACCCAAAATTCTTTATAAATGCCAATGCTGGTTTTTGATTTTGGTATCTGTTTACCACTGCTATTTTTAACACATCATTTTCTACATCAGAGACTACATTACCATTAACTATTTTAGCATTTTCAACCAACTCATTAGTTACTAATTGTCCTTCTAAAGCTTCAATAACACGTATTTTTTCTTTTAAAGTTTCAACCTTAAAATCTGATACTTGTTTAGCTACACAATTGAAATTATTAATATTTTGAAATGCAACCGATGCTATTAATGACTCTCCATTTTTATAAACCAAAGCGCCGTTAATATAAGTTTGAAGCGTTTTAAAACTCACCAAATCTTCAACCACAATAAAATCGGCTAAATCTCCAACCTGTAATAAACCCACATCTAAATTATAGTGATTCACAGGGTTCACACAAGCTGCCTGAAGTGTTTTAAAAACATCTATTTCTTTAGCAACTGCTCTAGCACATAGTTGATTGATATGACCAAGCATTAGGTCGTCTGGGTGTTTATCATCGCTACAAAACATGATATTTTCAAAATGCTCTGGTAACAAATCAATTAAGGCTTCAAAGTTTTTAGCAGCACTACCCTCTCTAATAAGCACTTTCATACCTTTTTGAAGTTTTTCTAAAGCTTCATTATAGGTAAAACACTCATGATCTGTTGAAATACCTGCTGCAATGTATTTTGTTAAATCATCTCCCACAACCCCTGGAGCATGCCCATCAATGGGTTTATTATAATGTTTTGCCCAAGCTAACTTTTTTAAAACCTCTTCATCATCAAAAATCACACCTGGGTAATTCATCATTTCGGCTAAGTATTTTATATCTGGGTTTTGTAAAAGTGCTTTTATATCGTTTGAATCTATAGTAGCTCCGGCAGACTCAAAAGTGGTAGCCGGCACACAAGATGGTGCGCCAAAATTAAATTTTAGCGGTACTTGTTTCCCGTTTTCAATCATGAATTTAACGCCCTCTAATCCGCAAACATTAGCAATTTCATGAGGATCTGATACGGTGGCAACCGTACCGTGTTTTACTGCTATTTTTGCAAATTCACTGGGTACTAACATGGAGCTTTCAATATGAATGTGAGCATCTATAAAACCAGGAAGAATAAAATGTTCTTCATTATGATTTTTTGCTTCAATTGAAATAATACGCTTATTTTCAACAGTTATTTCACCTTTAAAAATGCGTTTATTTAAAACATCTACTATGTTGCCTTGTAGTTTCATATAATAAGTTCAACCTAATGGGATTCTGCTTCAATTTAAGAATGACACCATTATTTTAATTCAATTTTTAATATATCTGTTGTATTTTCAGTGACCTTAAATCTATCATCGGCTCTCCTGTTTAAAATCCAGACTATGTCATTTTGTGAACATAATAACAACGAACTTTCTTTATCTAACAACGATAATTTTTCATCTTTAAAATATTTACTCACTCTTTTTTTACCTACCATTCCAAAGGGAAAAAATACATCTCCCATTTGCCAATTTCTTATTTTTAAAGGAAATTTTAAGCGATTTTTGTCAACAAAAATAGCAGTGGTATCATTGGTAGACACTTTATCTACTTCAGAAAAGGTTAAAACTCCAAAAGGTGTTTCTACTTCTTCATGAATATTTGAAATGAGTAAATCTTCATATGCTTCGGTTATTAATTCACTTAAAAGCAAAGTATCTCCATGCTTAATTAACCTATGAGTATTTGAAACTACGTATTTACCAGACTGAGCATCTAATAAATTTTGAACATCATTCCACTCTGTAAATCCATAATCTTTAAGGGTTTCAAACAAATAAGCTTTAGGATTATTTTTCTTTTTAAATTCTAAAACACTTAAAACAATTTTATTGTCTTCAATACTTAGAATAGCTTTTTCTAAAAATGCTTCCATGCAATCTTCAACAATATCAGCAGTATCACTTAAATTATTAATGGTACCCTGATAACTTTGAAGCAAACTTGGGTTAATTTCTTTTAAAATAGGTATTACCTCGTGGCGTAATTTATTTCTAAGGTATTTTGTTGATGCGTTACTACTATCTACCCGCCAGTTTAAATTGTTAGCCTTAGCATAATCAATTACATTTTCTCTTGAAAATGGCAATAACGGGCGCACAAATTTGTTGTTAATTTTTGGAATTCCCGTTAAACCATCTAACCCTGTTCCTCTTGAAAAATTAATTAAAAAAGTTTCTAAATTATCATCGGCATGATGTGCTGTAAGAATGTAATCAAACTGCAACTGTTGAGCTAATTCATCAAACCAAAAGTAACGCATTTCCCTTGCAGCCATTTGAATAGATACTTTATTTCTAGCAGCATATGCTTCTGTATTAAAACTTTCGGTAAAGGCTTCAATATCTAAACTATTGGCAAATTCTATTACAAAATTTTCATCTTCATCGCTTTCTTTCCCTCTTAAATTAAAATTACAATGTGCTAATGATATATTTAAATTTAGCTGATGACATAAATGCACCAAAACCACACTATCAACCCCACCTGAAATGGCAATTAAAAGTCTGGCATCTTTTAAGAAACTTAATTTTGAATTAATGTGCTTTTTAAAACGTTCTACCATAACTCAAATATACAACTTTGGCTAGTTTATAAATTATCTTTATTAAATATTCATATGATAAAAATCATGTATTTTTTTTGTGAATTTCGTAAATTTAAAGAAGTAATATAAAAAAGTTTGAGTTATGTGCAACGTAGATAAATTATCAGATAAAAAAACATTAAATAATTTTCATAAAAAAGTAGTTTCTGCTACACAACATTTACAAGCTTATGTAAAACACCGTTTATACATTGCAGAATCTACTAAAATTATTCCTAAAAACATGTATAAATCTCATGATATAATAGATGAAGGCATTGCTAAATTTTATGAACAAGGCTATAATATTGATGCAGATGCTGCCTCTATTAAAATTGCTTTGTTTAAAATAGTAGATAGTGAATTAGATGATTTATTTAAAAAAGAAGCTTTTCACCAAAAAACCATGAGTACGCATGTTATTTTGGAAGATGAATTAGATGGACTAGAAGAAAAATTTACTGCCGATGAAGGTTTTGATTTTATTATGAACGAAGAATTAAGCGATATTTCTTATCACCAAGACCATGAAAACAAACAAGTTTTTGTTTATGATGATAAAAATGCCTCCATTCAAAATGCTTTTGAAATTTCTGATATTTCAACCAACCGAAATAAACATTTATTAGGCAAATTTTATACATGGTTACCGCTTAGAGTCTCTGGTATTGTTGATTTATTTGTATTTGGTAAATTATCGTTTAAAGAAATTGCAAAAGTTAAAAGTATAGAAGATAAACGCGTTGAACGTATTTTAGAATTAGCTATTGAAGAATTTAAAGATCATCTTAACTAATTTTCTAAAACCTCTCGCATTGCTTTTGCTTTTACCAAACATTCCTCGTATTCATTTAACGGGTTACTCTTTGATGTAATGGCGCTACCAACGGAATAGGATACATATTTTTTTGACGCATTATATAAAATACTGCGAATAACTACATTAAAATCGAAATCATTATTTGGGGTAAAATAGCCAATTGCCCCAGAATATACACCACGTTTGGTATCTTCTAATTTTTCAATGATTTTCATTGATGAAATTTTGGGTGCTCCTGTCATGCTTCCCATAGGAAATGTGCTCTTTATAACATCTACAGGATGTGTGGCAGCCGTAACTTTTGATGTAACAGTAGAAATCATTTGGTGAACTTGCTCAAAAGTATAAACTTTACAAAGTTCATCTACTTTAACACTACCTTTAATAGCCGTTTTTGATAAATCATTTCTAACCAAATCTACAATCATAATGTTCTCACTACGTTCCTTTTCATCCTGCAATAAATTAGCAATGAACCTTTTATCTTCTTCTTCGTTATCAGATCGTTTTGCTGTACCTTTAATTGGCTGAGAAACAACAACTTTACCTTCTTTTTTTAAATAACGCTCTGGTGAAGCACTTAATACATATTTATCATGTATTTTTAAAAAAGATGCAAAAGGTGGTTTTGAAATTTTATTGAGCTTATAATACGTTTCCAACGGGTTTATCTGGGTATCTTCGGCGTAAAATTCCTGACAAAAATTAGCTTCATAAATATCACCTCGGTGGATGTGATTTAGCATAGTTTTAACCTTTTCAAAATAGGCATCTTTATGAATTCTAAGTTTAATTTTTATGGCATCTTCGTTAGAATCATTGTGATTAAAATAATTTACTTTTTGGTTTCTAATTTTATCTAAGTCTATTTCAATTTCATCATCAACTGCTCCTAAATATTGCATTTCAACAGCATCTCCTTTAAATAAAAACAATTTTTTTGGTTGAAAAAAATAGAGGTCTGAAAATTCTAATCCATCAAAGTTGTTAGAATTTAAATCTTCAATATCATTCTTTAAATCGTAGGTTAAATAACCAAAAATCCAATCTTTTGTTATGGTTTGATATTCCTTTAAATCATCGAAAGCATTGTGATAATCGGTTTTAATACAAGTAAAGGCATCTACTGCTAAAATAGCTTCATAATTAGAATATTTTTGGCTATACTCATTAGAGTCTAACCAAACAATATCATCAAATTGTTGCGCCCATTGCAGAAGTTGGTTTTTAAATACTTCTGTGTTTTCTAGCTTATAATTACTTTTTGCTCTCAAAAAATTAAGATTGAGCCGCAAAGTTAGTTAGAATACTTAAAAAATTAAGATTTTTGTAAGTAAGTTTAAATATCATATAAAGGATGTATTCAATAGAAAACAACAAACTAAAAGTAGCCATTAAAAAAACAGGTGCAGAACTATGTAAAATAACTTCAGTTAAAAATAACACTGAATTTATGTGGGATGGCAACCCCAATATTTGGAGCGGTATTGCTCCTAATTTGTTTCCAATAATAGGTGCTTTAAAAGAAAACAGCTATATGTTTGAAAACAAAATTTATACCTTACCTAAGCACGGTTTTGTAAGACATAATGAAGATATTGAGTTGTTTAAAGAAACAAAAAACAGCTTAACTTTTAAACTAAGTTATAATGACGATTTATTAAAAATATATCCCTTTAAATTTGAGTTTTATATTACATTTAAACTCATTGATAACACATTAGAAATTTCACATACGGTAAAAAACACAGATGATAAGGCTATGTATTTTTCTGTTGGTGGGCACCCCGCATTTAAATGTCCTGTGTTTGAAAACGAAACGTATGAAGATTACACTTTAGAGTTTGAGCATATTGAAAACTCTAACACCCACCTTATTAACATGCAAAACGGACTTATTTCTTGCAAAACCAACCCTATTTTTAACAACAGTAATTCTTTAGCCTTAGAGCATAGTTTATTTAACAAAGACGCCTTAGTTTTTAAAGATTTAAAATCTAGAAAAGTAACTTTAAAAAGCCTTTTAAATGGTGATATTTTAACCGTTAGCTATCCAGATTTTAATTACTTAGGTATTTGGGCAAAACCTAATGGCAATTATGTTTGTATTGAACCATGGTTGGGTATAGCGGATAACGAAAACACAAATCAGAATTTCAAGACCAAAGAAGGCATCATAAAACTTGAAGCTAACAAAACCTTTAATGCTAGTTACTTTATTGAAATAAACAACACCCATTTGCTCTAAAATAATAAGCGTAACTTTACAGACTAAATAAAACCTCGTGAGCTTTCAAAATTTAAATTTAAACACACCACTATACAATGCCTTAGATGATTTAGGCTTTACAACCCCAACCCCCATACAAGAGAAAGCTTTTAGTATAGTTGCCTCTGGTAGAGATGTGGTTGGAATAGCTCAAACTGGAACTGGTAAAACCTATGCCTATATGTTGCCTATTTTAAGAAATTTAAAGTTTTCAAGGCAAGAAAACCCAAGAATTTTAGTATTAGTTCCTACTAGAGAATTGGTGGTACAAGTGGTTGAAGAAATTAAAAAACTCTCTAAATACATTAACAATAGAGTTTTAGGAGTTTACGGAGGCACCAACATTAATACTCAAAAGCAAGCAATTGCTGAAGGTTTAGATATTTTAGTAGCAACTCCTGGTAGACTTTATGATTTGGCATTAAGCAGAGTTTTACAACTAAAATCTATTCAGAAGTTAGTGATAGATGAAGTAGATGTTATGCTAGATTTAGGCTTTCGACATCAGCTTATCAACATTTTTGATTTACTCCCAGAACGCCGTCAAAATATCATGTTTTCTGCAACCATGACACAAGATGTAGACTTGTTAATTAATGATTTTTTCAGAAACCCCATTCGAGTCTCCATTGCTGTTTCGGGAACACCCTTAGAAAACATATATCAAACAAGATACAATGTTCCTAATTTTTATACTAAAATTAATTTATTAGAACATTTATTACATGATACCCAAACTTACAATAAGGTTTTAATATTTGTAGCTTACAAAAGAATGGCCGACAGGTTATTTGATAAATTAAATGATTTATTTAAAGACGAGGTTTGCGTAATACATTCAAACAAAACACAAAACTACAGATTACGTAGTATTGAAGCTTTTAGCGAAGGAGAACACCGCATTCTTATTGCAACCGACGTTATGGCTCGTGGATTAGATATTGATAATGTTTCTCATGTAATAAATTTTGATACGCCAGAATATCCTGAAAACTATATGCACCGAATTGGTAGAACAGGACGTGCAGAGCGCCAAGGAGAAGCTCTAGTGTTTTCAACAGAAAAAGAACAGGAAGCTATTATAAATATTGAAGCTCTGATGAATATGAAAATTCCAGTGCTAGACTTACCTGAAATGGTTGAAATTTCTAACGAGCTTATTCAAGAGGAACGCCCACAAATTAGAGAACGTAACAACCCCACCAAAAGACGTGATGAAGACGCTCCAGGACCTGCTTTCCATGAAAAAAAAGATAAAAACAAAAAGGAAAACCAAGGAGGAAAATACCGAAGAGAAATAGTTAAAAAATATAAAAAACCTAAAACTAGGGGTGATAAGAATTTTGGCAAGCGAAGAAAACGGAAATAGCTAATTTTTTAACAAAGTAAAATGATTCTTGTCAGTTTGCAAATATATTGAGATACCTAAATTTGCAACCTTATTAAACCTTTATCATATGCCTAACTCAAAAAAATTTGAGCAAGCCTCTGATTTACTACTAGAAATTTCTGCTCTTTTAATGATTTCAGGTGCCAACACCAAAAGAATAAATTTAAGTATTGACAGGTTCTCTTCTGTATTAAATTTTGATGTACATACTTGGATAAACCAAAAAACCATCATAATGACCTTAACCGATAGAGAAACTAACTGGAGCGAAACAAAAGTTTACAACTTACCACCACATTCTTTAAATTTCAAAATTATCTCTGATATAAGTAAAGCTAGTTGGAACGCCAAACAAGAAAACTGGTCTTTAGAACAAATTGTTTCTGAAATTGAACGCATAAAAAAATTAAAAAAATATCCTAAAATCACGGTACTAATTGCCGTAAGTCTTGCTGTTTCTGGGTTTTGCAATATTTTTAATGGAGATTATTTGAATATGCTAGTTGCATTTGTAAGTGCTTTTTTGGGGATGTTTGTATCTCAACAAGCACATAGGTTAAAGTACAACATGTATGTAAGAACGTTTTTGGCAGCCTTTACAGCCTCATTAGTGGCTTGTTTGGGTGTAGTTTTAAAAATTGGTGCCTCCCCACATACAGCTCTGGCCACTTCAATACTTTTTCTTGTTCCTGGAGTTCCCTTAATAAACTCGTTTACAGATATGATAGATAATAATATTTTGAACGGAGTTGTACGGTTTGCTGTTGGAACCATGATTGTATTGGCAATTGCTACAGGACTATTTTTGGCTATGTATATCTTTTCAATAAAACTATTATGACACAATTATTGATAAATTTTCTAGAAGTTTCATTTTGGTCTGGAATAGCGGCTGTGGGTTTTGGAATTTTATTTAATATTTCAAAAAGAACAATTTTAACGGTATTTATTCTGGGGTTTTTGGTTGGCTTCATAAAATTTACTTTGTTAAGCTGTAATTTTCACATAGTAATAGCAACTTTTATTGCCGCTTTTTTTGTTGGTCTAATAAGTTTTCCTATAGCACATAAAATCCACCACCCCCCTGTAGTATTTTCTATACCAACCGTAATACCTATGATTCCGGGATATTACGCCTACGAAACTATTTTGTCTATTATGAAGTTTGTTTTTATAAAAACAGATACAAGCAAAAGATTGGAATTATTAGATGCTATTTTTACAAATGGATTTAACATGATTTACATACTTATTGCTATAACTATTGGTGTTTCTTTACCGTTATTATTACTAAACAAAAGCAGTGTAAAGCAATTATAAAACAACTAAGTAATTGTTATTTTATGACAATGAGAAAGTAAAAATATTTTTATTATTTAATTTAAAAAACACCTTTCTTTTCTTTTAAAACTTTAGGAGCCCAAATTTTAATATCATCAAATTTACCAGTATCATCAAAAGACCCTACTCCTATTTTACCAGATACAAAATGCGTGTCTTTGGCTTCTATAATGGGTTGCATCATATCATCAAAATAAATTTCAATAGTGCCCTCTTTAACTTTTCTTACCACTCTAGCAGTATGCCAAGAGTCTGCTTCTCCCCAATTAACACCATTACTTCTTTTAGTTGCTATACTTATTCTAGGTTCATCATTTACAATAAATATACTGTGTGCATGGGCATCTGGCTTTGTAGCAATATGGGTATAATAATAGTTTGATGCATTATTAATACCAAACATTATACATAAATCTCTATGATTATATTCACGTCCGTTTTGGTTTAACTTTACTTCTAAAATAAAATCGCCAACAATAACATTTTTAATCATAGCAATGTTAAATGGAGACCTTACAATAGGTTCATATTTACTTTGGTTAGTAAGTTCTAAAACATGACCGTTATTTTCTTTTGTGATTTTCCAAACCGAGACGTCTGTCATTTCAAAATCGTTTATGGCCTGTGGCAACTCAAAATCTTGCGCATATACCAACTTATAATTGTTTGGTATTGTTGCTTGTGCTAATAGTTTTAAACTAAAAATAAAAGATACAATAAAAAGGAATGATGCTCTCATAACACTTATGAATTTTAACCTAAGTTATAATAAAAAAAATCCCCTTCCAAATTAATGGAAAGGGAACATATGAGTCTTTCAAATTACAGAACGTAACCAACCAAATTTTAACCCTAACTTAAAGTTAATCCTGTATTTTTACTTGACTCTCAACAACATCTTTTATTGGTATAATTAATTTTCCTTTTTCTGTTTTTAACGTAATACACATATTATCAATTGCCTCTACTTCTCCTTTTATATTGTTAAATTCTATAACCTGTCCAATTTCATAGGTTTTTCTGGCATAAAATGTTTTTAACAACTCTCCTACCACTTTTTGAGCTCCAAACCCAAAAGCCAAAGCAAAAGCTAATAAAAAGGCTCCTAATATTAATGTTATATTACTTGTAATTATTGCTGTATCAACTCCTGCTTGATTTAAGGCAGTAATTGATGTAAAAATTAAGATGATAAAAAACACTATCTGGCTTATTATTTTAGCACCAGATAAATCCATAGACTCAAAAAATGACCGTAGCCCTTTTTTAATAACATTGGCTAAAAACAAGCCAATTGTAAAAATTACTAAAGCCGAAAATAGTTGTGGCAAGTACCCTAGTAGATTACTAATTTGTTGTGATATCATGGTAAGACTTAAAATATCTGAAACCATGATGATAAGCATAATATACATTACCCATTTAACAAAACCAGATATAATTTTAACGGTATCGAAGTTTAGTTTTTTTCCTTCTACTATTTCAATTTCGTTTAATTTATCATCTAACTTATCTGCCTTTGCTAGTTTTAATGCTTTTTTAATTAGTTTAACTATAAGCTTAGTAATTAACCATCCTATTATTAAAACTATTAAAGCTCCTATTATACTAGGAAATATTTTAGTTATTTCTAGCCACATAGCACGTAGAGACTCCATAGCTATATTTTTGTATTCTGAAACTCTGTCCATTTGTTATTATATTAGTTAGGGATTACTTTTTATTATTTGGTTTATTTTCTCTTTGGTTAATAACAGACTCTATAATATCTCCTATATTATACGAAAATAAAGCAGCCAGCTCCATAAGCAATTTTGCCATGGCAATATCATTCATAACCTTAGCCTTGAGTTCCTGAGGGACCTCTTTAAGCGGCTTATTTACGTACTCAAATGGATTATCCATTGTTATAGGTTATTATATACTGTTATTAATTTATCCTTTGCGCGCTTAATTCTCATTTTTACCGCACTTTCTCCAATATCTAAAACATCAACTATATCTTTTATAGATAGTAAGTCTTGATATTTTAACAAAAGAATCATTTTTTCATCTGGTGAAATTTTTTCTAATGCTACTTTTAATTTATCAACCTTCATACTAAGGAAGCTACTGTCATCATTATCTTCCGAAAGGTTTTCAATATCTTTATAATCTACTGCTTTTTTTTCAAACTTTTTTGCAGTATTTCTAGTTACATAATTTACACAATGATTATATGTAAAGGCATATAACCATGTTGAAAATTTAGATTTTCCTTTAAAACTTGCTAATTTAACAAACAGTTTTAAAAAAACATCTTGAGCTAAATCTTTGGCTTCATCTTCATCTTTTGCAAATCCTAAACATTTATTATAAACTAGCATTGAGTACCTATCATAAAGTATCTCAAAGAGCATAGTGTCATTAGTTTTCACTATGGCTTTTACCAAATCTTCATCAGGTTGCTTATTTATATTTTTTAGGGTTTCCAAATTTAGCTTTTAGCTATGTTGTTGTTATTTGTTAAGACACACACTTTTTTTTTAAGTCACAAAAAATGACAAAAAAATAAATAAACCGTAAATAAAACAGATTGATGTTAGATTCTTTAGTATTGCTAGTATTTAAAGCACTAACAATCTTTAGCAAAAAGAATAGTTAGGGAAAACAATCTTTTCTTATTTAATTACAAATAATATATTTTATAAAGTTATAAAATCTTATTTAAAATATACGAATTTTCTTTATAAACCTATGATTTATTTAGTGTTAAGGGAATTAAAAAATATTTACTTTTTATAATACTTAACATACCCCCTATAACTAAAGAAACCTAAAATAGCTACAAAAATAACTGCTATAGCAATAACTCCTAAACTATCTAACTGTTGTCCAGATTGATACGAGTGTAACCCTGCTAAGTAGAAATTAACACCAAAATAAGTGAAGATTATAAATGAAATAGCTATTACCGAGCAAAGGTTAAAAAACCAACGTCCGCGAAGTCCAGGTATTAAACGCATATGAATTACAAAAGCATAAATCATGATGCTTATTAGTGCCCATGTTTCTTTAGGATCCCAGCCCCAATAGCGTCCCCAACTTTCGTTAGCCCACATACCTCCTAAAAAGTTACCTATAGTTAACATTACTAAACCTACAGTTAAAGACATTTCATTAATTATGGTAAGTTCTTTAATGTTTAAATCCATTTTAGTTTTGTTATTTTTAGTGGTAACTGCCATTAATAACAGTGATACAACACCTAAAACCATTCCTAAGGTAAACGGACCGTAGCTAGCAACAATTACCGCTACATGTATCATGAGCCAATAACTATTTAAAACTGGTTGCAGGTTCCCTATAGAAGGATCCATCCATTGAAAATGAGCTACCATTAATAACATAGATGTTACAAAAGCTGTAGATGCAATAGTTAAATCACTCTTTCTACCAAAAATTAAACCAAATAACATGGTTGCCCAAGCCACATAAATCATAGATTCATAAGCATCACTCCAAGGAGCATGACCAGATACATACCAACGTGCTATTAATCCTCCTAAATGCATTAAAAACAAGGCTACAATAATCCATTTTAAAACAGAAATTAGAATATCTATTGTTTTATTTCTATCTCTAAAAATCTGGATTATTAGCAGAATAAACATGATACTACTAGCATACATGTACAAGCTAAATAGTTTCTTAAAAATATCATATTTATTATACAGCACTTCTGTTTTGATTTTATCATCACTCAACATCACTTCACTACCATACTTATGCTGTGTTTTTTTAAAGGCTTCTAGTAGTTTTTCGGCCTCAGTAAAATCACCTGCTTTTTTTGCATTATTAAGCGTGAATAAATAAGCTTGAACTCCATTTTTTATAAAGTTTCCATAAAGAGAATCTTTGATTTTATATTGTCCAAATTTATAATCGTAAGACGATATCCAAGTATTGTTTGCATCATCTGGTATGGGGAATAGTTTTAAAGAAGCACCTTCTATAGTATTATACAATAAGTTTACACGCTTATGAGCTTCTTGTATTTCTTTTTGATATCCGTTAGGTTGTGTGGTGCTAAAGGCATCATCTAAATACGGTTGAAGTTTGTAGGTTCCTCTTTCTGAAAAGAAATCAGCTAAAGTTACGTACTCATCATCAACATTGGTTCCTATAATATGCCTAATGGTATCTGCTTTTCTCTTGGCTAAATAAATTACAGGAACATTATACCAAAGTCTTGGACTTTCTTGCATTGACAAGAAAACTTGATGTGCATCAAACTCTTCATAAGTATCGTGCTTACTTAGCTTACGTAGCATTTCTGAAGCGTAAGTGCTTACAGGTTTCATTCTTCCATCTAAATCTTGAATTACCAAATGAGCAAACTTTTCGGCATGTTCTTTAGGGGTAATATTAGCCGCAAGAATAGAGTCTATTTGCGCTTTAGTTGGCTTAAACTGAGTTACGGAATGATTATGCCCATCATTTTCTGAATGTTGCTGAGAAAACCCTGTTAACCCAATACTTAAAAACAGTACAGTAATTAATTTTGATTTCTTTTCTTTTACCTTATTTAACTGGTTTCTTAAATCTGAAAACCTTGTTCCTTTTAAAAATAAAATAGCCAATAAACCAAAATACAGCATAAAGTATCCTATGTAGGTAATTAAGGTACCCCAATAATCATGATTTACTGATAAAATGGTGCCACTTTCATCTGGGAAAAAACTAGATTGAAAAAAGCGATATCCACGATGGTTTAAGATATTATTCATATAAATTTTATAATCAAAGCTACCTTCTTCCTCGTCTATTACGGTAACTTGACTTGAGTAAGCCGAATTAATATCAGAACCCGGAAATTTATCGGCTACAAAATCATTTAACTTTATACTAAAAGGTAACTCTAAAACTTTAGCTCCATACTGAAAAGCAAAATCTAATCCACCAACTGAAACCTGTTTAAAAGGTCTGTTCATACCTTTACCACCAAGAACACCAACACGTTTAGTTTCTCCATTAGTGGTAACTTTAAATACCACACCATCTTCATCATTTTTTAGTACTTGAGATTTTTGAACAATATCAAAAACACCTTTTACAACGGGCTTTGGAAACACCATTTGCATATTACCAATTCTATAAAGCGAACGTAATTTTAAGGGCTGAATACTATCTTTAATCAACGTTCCCTGTTCTTGAGAAGCCATAACCATATAAGTACCATCAAAAGGCGAATCTATAGATAATGAATCTCCTTGATAATGAATATTTACAGCTCCTTTAGCTGGATTATTTAAAGTAAAAATTACATTATGTATGCTAGCTTGTTCTCCAACTTTTAAAAAGTGATTATGAGGACCACCGCCTCCAGACTCTACAATTTTTAAATATTCTTCACCGTTTTCGTCTGGTATAATATCTTCTTCTGCTCCAACAATAAACTTTTCTAATTCAATTGTAACGGGTTGTTTATTATAATTGGTTTCTACTTTGAAATGGTTATCTAATCGTTTTGAAAAATCTACCTCATATTCTAAAGGTAAACGCTGCTGCACACCATTAATTTCATAATCACCATCAATGTAAGCTGTTACATATGTTTTTTGAGATAGAAATACGTTTTCGGTAGCACCTTCAGCAATAGACATCATACCTTCAAAACTAACATACCTAGTAATAAAGGCTCCTATAAATATAAAAATGAATGCTACGTGTAAAATTAAAGTAGCCCACTTTTCTTTTTTGTACAATCTGTATCTAAAAATATTACCTGCAAAATTTACTACAAACAACCCCATAATAGCTTCAAACCACCAAGCGTTATAAATTAGGTTCCTAGTATATGGTGTTGGAGATGTTTCTTGTCCTGCGTCTAAAAATGTTCCTGTAATCATTGCAGCTGCAAAAACAATAAATAAAATACCAGTAAGACGCGTTGAAAAAAGAATGTTGGCGAGTTTTTTTTGCATAATAAGGCCTTTTTTAAGGTCGGGCAAATTTACGTATTTAAGTTTATTTTAAAGTGTTAAAGTTTATATAAAGCTTGAAGTATAACGTTAAGAATGTAAAAACTAAAAAACTAGAAACCGCTGCTAATTACAGCTTACTAACTTTGTCTAGCCTCAAATATTTTTAAATAAAGAAACGTACCCATTTTTCTGGCGCGCCGTTTTGCGTTTTCGGCATAATCGCCTTCAAATAACTCTTCAATGGTTTGAAACCATAAGTTTAACCAAATGCCAAAGTGTTTTTCTGTTATAGTATTGTTATTGGCTTTATCTACCTTTACATGTGTTTCTAATGGATTTCCGTAGTATCTGGTTTTTAAAAATAAACTAGATTGCCAAAAATCTGTTAAGTTTTCAAGATGCGCATCCCAATCTTTAATAACATCATTAAAGAACGGTCCTAAAACAGCGTCTTTTCTTACTTTTTTATAGAATGACGACACTACTAAAAACACATCTTCTCTCGTTTTAATATCTGATTTTTGCATAGAAACAAAGATACATTAATACACTTTTATTTACCATAATACTTACTTATTTTAGCGATATGATTTCAGTAACTATTCTTGGTGCCGGTAATGTGGCTACCCATTTATATAAAGCTTTTAAAAACACAGAAAATGTTGTTGTAAACCAATGGTATAACAGAAGCCTTAAAGCTATAAGTAGTTTTAAAAATGAGGTTGAAATCACCAATGATTTAAACCAACTTAAAGATGCAAACATTTATATTATTGCTGTTAGTGATGATGCTATTGCTAATCTTTCTAAATTACTTCCGTTTGAAAACAAATTAGTTGTTCATACCTCTGGTAGTGTAAACATTCATGATTTAGACAAAAAAAACAAACGAGGTGTATTTTATCCACTACAAACGTTTAGTAAAAATGCTAATTTAGATTTTACTAACATTCCTATTTGCATTGAAACTATAGATAAGGCAGACTACCACATTTTAAAAGCACTAGCGCTTACCATTAGTAATACTGTTAAAAAAGTAAATAGCGATCAACGAAAAGTGCTACATTTAGCTGCTGTTTTTGTAAACAACTTTACCAACCAATTATACCGTATTGGACATGAAATTACAGAAAGTGAAGGTGCAGAATTTGATTTATTAAAGCCTTTAATTTTAGAAACTGCTAAAAAAGTTCAAGATTTATCGCCGTATATGGCGCAAACTGGTCCTGCTAAACGAAACGACAAAAAAACCATCAACAAACACATAAAGCTTTTAAAAAACGAAGAACACAAGCTTATATATAATTTGTTAACCAAATCGATACAAAAAACACATGGAAGATAAAAACTATAAAGAATACCTAAAACAAATTAACACCTTTATTTTTGATGTAGATGGAGTTTTAACCGACGGAAGCGTTACCATTATGACCAACGGAGATATGCTTAGAACCATGAATATTAAAGATGGTTATGCTTTAAAAACAGCGGTAGATGCTGGCTTTAATGTATGTATCATTTCAGGTGGCTCTAATGAAGGTGTTAGAAAACGGTTATCTGGTTTAGGAATAAAAGACATATTTCTTGGGGCACACAACAAAATAGACCAACTTAATGAATACTTAAGCAACAAAGGTGTTCAATTAGAAAATGTATTGTATATGGGCGATGATATACCAGATTATCCTGTTATGAAACTTGTAGGTTTACCGTGTTGCCCGCAAGATGCTGTACAAGAAATTAAAAATATCTCTAAATACATTTCTCATAAAAATGGTGGTAAAGGAGCGGTTAGAGATGTAATAGAACAAGTGCTTAAAGTACATGATAAATGGAACGGGAATTTTAATGCTAAATATGATTAGTTATTAAAAACAAATTATTTGTAAATTCACAACAAGTATTTAAAACGAAATTTGGCAAGAAATAAAAGAAGGCATAATACAGGTTTTGGTTATATTGGTTTTGGCAACAACCAAAGCCTATTTAATCAAAAATCAACACAAGCTTTTTCTTCTTTAAAAGAAAAATTAGATAATGAAACGCATTATCATTTTAAGTTAAATTTCACTCACAAAAAACTAACCAAGCAAGAAAAAGACCTTATAAAAAATAAAATAAGAAGGGATGAAAAGATTAAAACACGCAAAACTATTATTGTTTTTTGTTTTTTTTTGCTTCTATTTTGGCGCTTATCATTTATTTAATTAATAAAATTATGTCTACCTAATTAATGTATTTTCTAAACCTCATTCGTTGGAAAAATCTACTTATAATTGCCTTTGCGCAATTACTAATAAAATATGCATTTTTAGCATCGTTTGGTATTAACACATCTTTAAATGAATTAGGTATTACTATTTTAATCCTAGCTACTGTTTGTATTGCTGCTGCAGGCAATATTATTAATGATATTTATGATGTTGAAACCGATTTAGTTAATAAACCCAATAAAGTAATTGTAGGTAAATCTATTTCAGAAAAAAAAGCATTTAACCTATTTATTGCTTTAAATATCATTGGGGTTGGTTTAGGGTATTATTTATCTTATTTAGTTGGCAAAAGCGCTTTCTTTTCAATATTTATTATCATATCTGTTTTACTTTATTTGTATGCTAGTTACTTTAAACAAACACCACTAATTGGCAATATTGTTATCTCTATTTTAGTTGGCTTAAGTATTTTAATTGTTGGCGTTTTTGAACTATTGCCAAATATTACACCACAAAATCAGCTATTGCAACTGGTTTACTTTAAAGTTATTTTATACTACGCATTTTTTGCTTTCATTATAAATTTAATAAGAGAAATAGCTAAAGATATTGAAGACATTGATGGCGACTATAAATCGGGTATGAACACATTACCCATTGCCATTGGTAGAGAACGTGCCTCTAACATGCTATTTGCATTATCATTAATGGCAGTTATTACAGTTATATATTATGTGGTTTATAAAATTTACCAGAATCAAATAGCAGTAATTTATTTTTTAATAGCTGTTATAGCGCCTCTTATTTATATTACAATTAAAGCATTTAATGCAAAAACTAAAAAGCAGTTTCATCATATAAGTAACATGCTTAAATTTGTGATGCTATTAGGAATACTTTCGCTACTTTTATACATGTATGCTTAAAGAAAAACTAAAAAATTATCATATAATTTTAGCTTCGGGTTCCCCCAGAAGACAAACATTTTTTAAAGGTTTGGGGGTAGATTTTGAAATTAGATTAAAACCTATAAAGGAAGAATACCCTAACAGGTTAACCCATTTTGAAATAAGCGATTACCTTGCTCAACTTAAATCACTTCCTTTTAAAGATGAACTAAAAGACAACGATATTTTAATAACCAGTGACACCATTGTTTGGCATAATAATAGTGCTTTAGGAAAACCACGAAACAAAGACGAAGCTTTTTCAATTTTAAAGTCATTAAGCTACCATACCCACGAAGTCATTACATCGGTTTGTTTTACAAATAAAAACTACAATAAAACATTACACAACATTACCAAAGTAACTTTTAAAGAACTAACCGATGATGAAATTTGGTATTACATAAACACCTTTAAACCATTTGATAAAGCTGGAGCCTATGGCATACAAGAATGGATTGGTGAAATTGGTGTTACAAAAATTGAAGGCTCTTATTTTAATGTAATGGGATTACCCGTGCATCTTGTTTACAAAACGTTAAATGATATTGTAGACGCCTTATAAGTTCGTAAATTTAGAGTTAAAATTTTTTTGACATGAAAAAGGCTCTAAACCACTACGCTCTTCTTATCATTATATTGGGTTTTATAATTACTATTACCTCTTGCAAACATACACCCCAAAAAAAAGAAACAGTTAAAAATCATAAAAATCTTACAAAACCTAAAAACAATGCGGCACAACAATCGCTTTCAAAAGCATTTAAAGGTTACTGGTATGCAGGTGAGGCTGAAATTTCATCCTACAAATTAGAGCAAGCTAGGTATGGTGAAATCCGGCAAGGTAATGCTATACTTATTTACGTTACCGAAGATTTTTTACCTAAAGCACAAGTAAAGGCAGATTCGCAAAACCCAAACAATACTTCTGTTTTAAAATTAAACACTACAAAATCTTTCAACACAGGTATTTATCCCTATTCAATCATGCAAAGTACCTTTTATCCTGTTTTAAATAACCAACATGCCTTAAAGGTTTCTGTATCTATGCAAGAATGGTGTGGTCACAGTTATATGCAACTTAATAACAAAAATAATTTTGATATTACCTTACATTCTTATTTTGAAGGAGAAGAAGACCAAAATATAACTGTAAAGAAATCTATTTTAGAAAATGAACTATGGACACAAGTGCGCATAAACCCAAAATCTTTACCAACTGGTATCCTAGAAATAATTCCTTCATTTGAATATTTTAGACTTAAACACATTGATATTAAAGCTTATAAAGCCAATGCCAAATTAACCAATAATACTTACACCATTCAATACCCAAATTTAAACAGAACCTTAGTAATTCATTTTACTCCAGATTTTCCTCATAAAATTTTAGGCTGGGAAGAAACCTTTAAAAGTGGTTTTGGGTCTAAAGCTAAAAATTTAACCACCAAAGCAACCTTATTAAAAACCATAAAATCAGACTATTGGAATAAAAAAATGAAAATTCACAAAAACCTTAGAGATACTCTTCAACTAAATTAAAAATTATAATTATCATCATTGTATCTTTGCTATACTATTTTAAAAACAACAAATATGTTTTTTGAAACTTATAAAAATGAGCTTATTATATCTGGAATTATAATTGCCTCACTATTTATTATAAGGCTAATTTCTTATTTTACAATAACCAAAGTAGCTAGAAAAAATAATATTAATATTGCCAGAGTTAGGTTAATGAAAAGATATGTTACAGTATCTCTACTCCTACTTGCCATTCTTATAGAAGCCTTTGTTTTTGGAGCAGAATTTAAAGACTTAGCAGTTATTTTTTCTTCAGTTTTTGCCATTTTAGGTATTGCTTTATTTGCTATTTGGTCTATTTTAAGCAACGTAACATCAGGCATTATTATGTTTTTTAATTTTCCTTACAAAGTTGGAGATAAAATAGAAATTCATGATAAAGACTTTCCTATTAAAGCTATTATAGAAGATATTAGATCTTTTCAATTACATTTAAGATTAGAAAATGGAGACTTGGTTACCTACCCAAATAACTTAATGCTTCAAAAAGCGGTTACACTAGTTCAAAAAGATGCTATTGATGATATTTCTTCTGATGATGGAGTAGACTCAATATAATAAAATTAAATATTTATGTATATTAACTAAATGGCTAGAAAAAGATTATACCGCTCTAAAAAAAAGTTAGGTCAAGCTCCTGGTAGTGTAGTTTATACAGGTGAACGATCTAAAGAAAAATTATTTTTAGAAGCGTTTGATTTTACTAAAGACAACTATACAGAAAAACAACTAACAAACATTGAAGATTGTTTTGAATATAAACATACAGAAACCATTACTTGGATTAATCTAAACGGTTTAAACCACGTTAATGCCATTGAAACCTTAGGCAAACATTTTGACATTCATCACCTAGCCTTAGAAGATATTGTAAACATTTCTCAGCGCCCAAAGTTAGATGATCATGAAACATACCTATTCTTTGTTATAAAAATGCTCTATTACAATGATTCAAATCATTTAGTATCAGAACAAGTAAGTTTAATCTTAGGTGAAAATTATGTGTTTTCTTTTCAAGAAGCAGAAGGAGATGTTTTTGATCCCATTAGAGACCGCATAAGAAACGCAAAAGGAAGAGTTAGAGGCATGTCTTCAGACTACCTTCTTTACACATTAATTGATGCCATAGTAGATCATTATTTTAATATTATAGAAATTTTAGGAGATAAAATTGAAGACTTAGAAACCGATGTTTTTGCCAATAAAACTAGAGATGATTTAAGTATTCGTATTCAAGACTTAAAAAGAGAAATTCTAAGAGTAAGGCGTGCCGTATTTCCGTTACGTGAAATTATTAACAAAATTGAAAAAAACGAATCTAATCTAATTCAAGAGAAAACAATAACCTATTTTAAAGATATTTACGACCACCTAATTCAAGTAACAGAAAACATTGAACTGCACAGAGAAATTATTGGAGGATTAATGGGTATGTACTTAACAAGCATAAGCAATAAAATGAATGAAGTAATGAAAGTACTAACCATAATGGCTTCTATTTTTATTCCTTTAACATTCATTGCAGGAATTTATGGTATGAATTTTAAATACATGCCAGAGTTAGAATTTAAATACGGTTACTTTGCTATTTGGGGCTTAATGGTTATTGTTTTTTTAGTACTATTATTCTATTTCAAAAGAAAAAAATGGCTTTAGTTTAGCAACAATAATTTACTTTACTATTCTTTTACCTATGTCACTTTGGCATTTAAAAAACGTAATAAATATTAGGTTTCATTTGGTATATTTTTTGAATTAAAAACCTTGTTAAAGCATGTATAATTTAAAAATAAATCAAGATGAAAACATTGCAGCTTATACCATTGTTTTGTCTGTTATTTTTTAATTGTTCAGGACAAGACAAACAAAAACAAGCAGAAGACACTAAAATTAAGCCAGATGAAAACATTACTGTAAATAAAGAATATGATGAATTTGGCAATCTAACACGTTATGATTCTATTTACTCTTACAGCTATTCTTCAAATGGGAAATTAAGCGATAGCCTCAAACTAAGATTTCAAAAACATTTTAATAGTCATTCTATTTTTGATGATTCTTTTTTTGAAGATTTCTTTGGAAAAGATTCAATTACAGGAGGTTTTTATCCAGAAAACTTTTTCTATAATGGGTTTAAAAACCACAATAAGCATATTGAAAATATGATGAAACGCATGGATTCAATACAACAACTATTTTTTTATGACGAACCAAAAACCCTCATACCAAAAACATCAAAAAAAGAGAAAACTTTAAATAAAGTTTAGCTAATACCTCCTAGTTGTTAAATACTGTTAAATAAAGATTAAAACCAGTCTTATGGCTGGTTTCTTTGTTTATATTTGAGACTTAGCTAAATAAAAACTATGCGAAAATATTTGCTCCTTTTAGGCTTTGTAATAACTTCTCAAATTAACGTGTTAGCGCAAAAACCCGCAACACCAGCATCATCAAAAATTTACGAATCTATTCAAAAATTAAACTTTTTGGGTTCTGTTTTGTATGTTGCAGCACACCCAGACGATGAAAATACGCGTTTAATTGCCTACATGTCTAACCACATAAAAGCAAGAACTGCTTATTTATCACTCACAAGAGGTGATGGAGGACAAAACCTTATTGGTCCTGAAATTAGAGAGCTTTTAGGCGTTATTAGAACCCAAGAACTACTTGCTGCTAGACGTGTTGACGGTGGCGAACAAATTTTCTCTAGAGCCAATGATTTTGGCTACTCTAAACGCCCCGAAGAAACACTCTCTATTTGGGATAAAGAACAAGTATTAAGCGATGTAGTTTTAGCTATAAGAAAGTTTAAACCAGATGTTATTATCAATCGTTTTGACCACAGAACACTAGGCACAACCCATGGGCATCATACAGCTTCTGCTATGTTAAGTTTTGAAGCTTTTGATTTAGCTGCTAATAAAACCGCATTTCCTGAACTATTAGAATACACAAGTACATGGCAACCAAAACGCTTATTTTATAACACTAGTTGGTGGCGCTATGGCAGTCAAGAAAAATTTGATGAAGTAGACAAAAGCAATATGACAAGCTTTGATATTGGAGTGTATTATCCGCTTAAAGGTTTGTCTAATAATGAAATTGCTGATATTGCCAGAAGTCAACACCTATGTCAAGGGTTTGGTAGATTATCGCAAAGAGGGTCTCAAAAGGAATATATTGAATTTATAAAAGGTGAAAAACCCGAAGGAGATGATATTTTTTCGGGAATTGATACCTCTTGGAGTCGTATAAAAGGTGGTAACGCTATTGGAAATATTTTATATGAAGTTGAAAATAATTTCAATTTCACAAACCCTTCAACTCATTTACCACAGTTAATAAAGGCATATAAGTTACTTCAAAACATTGATGACCAGCACTGGAAAACTATAAAAACCCAAGAACTTAAGCATATTATTGAAATGTGTGCTGGTTTGTATCTAGAAGCATCGGCATCAACACCTGCAATTGCTACTAATAACAGCGTTAAAATAGAAATTGAAGCCTTAAACAGAAGCACCTCTAATATTACACTTAAAAGCATCAATATTTCACCTTTAAATCAACAAGAAAACACAGATATTTCACTTCAAAATAATAAAAAATTTACATATACTTTTAATAGCATTATTCCTAAAAATATCGCAACCACCAATCCGTATTGGTTAAATGAAAAAGGTACTTTGGGTATGTATAAAGTTAATGATAAAACCATTATTGGAAATCCAGAAACCAAAAGAGCACTTCAAGCTAATTTTGTATTAGATTTTGATGGGTATACTATTAATTTTGAAAAAGACGTTATTTACCGTTATTCAAAACCAGACAAAGGAGAGTTATACCGTCCGTTTGAAATCATCCCCGAAGCATCAGCTAAAATTTCTGAAAAAGTTATCATTTTCAACAATAATAAGCAACAAGATATTTCAGTAATTGTAAAAGCAGAAAGAGATAATTTAGAAGGCCATGTAGAGATTTGTCATCCTAATGACTGGAGCGTTTACCCTAAAAACCAAAAAGTTTCAATAAAACATAAAGGCGAAGAACAAACCTTAGTGTTTACAGTAATTCCTCCTAAAAATGAAAGCGAAGGTTTTATAAGTCCTATTGTTCATGTTGGAGATAAAAGTTACACCAAAGAATTAATAGACATAAGTTATGAGCACATTCCACATCAAACTGTTTTACTACCAAGTGAAAGCAAAGTGGTACGCTTAGATATTAAAAAACGAGGTGAAAACATTGCTTATATTCAAGGTGCAGGAGACGTGGTTCCTGAAAGTTTAGAGCAAATTGGTTATAACGTTCGCATTATTAAAACCGAAGAAATAACAGCCGAATTATTAAGTAATTTTGATGCTGTTGTAGTTGGTATTAGAGCTTACAATACTTTAAATGCATTAGATTTTAAACAACAAACACTATTTGATTTTGTTGCTAAAGGTGGTAATATGATTGTGCAATACAATACATCGCACAGGTTAAAAACAAAACAATTAGCGCCATATAAATTAAAATTATCACGAGATAGAGTAACCGATGAAAATGCCAACGTTACCTTTTTAAATCCTAAACATGAGGTGCTAAATTTCCCTAATAAAATAACACAACAAGATTTTGATGGGTGGACACAAGAACGCGGTTTATATTTCCCTAGTGATTGGGGAAAAGAATTCACCCCTATTCTATCTATGCATGATAAAAATGAAAGTCCTAAAAACGGCAGCTTATTAATAGCTAAACATGGAAAAGGATATTATATTTATACTGGTTTAAGCTTTTTTAGAGAGTTTCCTGCAGGTGTATCGGGTGCTTACCGCCTCTTTGCTAACATGCTTTCTTTAGGTAAAAAAGACCTTAAACTTGAAGCTAAATTAAACGATTAGTTATGGCAAAAGAAAACCAACCAAAACAACCTTGGCTTAAACTCTACTCTATTGTTTTAATAGCTAATGCTATCTATTTCATTTTATTTTACCTAATTATGAAAGCCTTTTAATATGCAACTAAATTGGATAGATTGGATTGTTTTATGCATCACACTATTAGCCATAGTAAGCTATGGAACTTGGCAAACAAGAGGTAGTAAAAATGTAAAAGATTATTTAAGGGGCGGCAATAAATCAAAATGGTGGACTATTGGTTTATCGGTTATGGCAACTCAAGCCAGTGCCATTACCTTTCTATCAACACCAGGGCAAGCTTTTAATGATGGTATGGGCTTTGTACAGTTTTACTTTGGGTTGCCAATAGCCATGGTAGTAATTTGTATGGTATTTATTCCCTTATACCACAGACTTAAAGTATATACAGCCTACGAGTTTTTAGAAAGCAGATTCGATTTAAAAACCAGAACCCTAACCGCTATTTTATTTTTAATTCAGCGTGGTTTAGCTGCAGGCATCACTATTTTTGCTCCTGCTATAATTCTATCAGTTGTATTGGGGTGGGATTTATTAACTCTAAATATTGTTATTGGGTGTTTAGTAATAATCTATACGGTTTCTGGCGGAACACGAGCAGTAAACGTTACTCAAAAACATCAAATGGTGGTTATCTTTTTTGGTATGTTAACCGCATTTTTTATTATTTTTAGTAAACTTCCAGAAAATATTACCTTTACCAAAGCACTAAGCATTGCTGGAGCAAGTGGCAAAATGGAAATCTTAGATTTCTCTTTCAGTTTAAATAACAGATACACTTTTTGGAGCGGTATTATTGGTGGTACGTTTTTAATGCTTTCTTATTTTGGAACCGACCAAAGTCAAGTGCAACGTTACTTATCTGGTAAATCTGTAAAAGAAATGCAGTTAGGTCTCATTTTTAATGGTTTATTAAAAGTGCCCATGCAATTCTTTATTCTGTTGGTGGGCGTTATGGTTTTTGTTTTTTACCAATTTAATGAAGCACCTGTTAACTTTAATCCCACCGCTACCGAAATGGTTTTAAATTCTGATTATGCAAATGATTTTAAAGCACTTCAGCAAGAACAAAAAAGTATTTTTAATGATAAACAGAAAATTATAAATTCTTTCATTAACAACACAAATGATAAAGCAGCTCAATATATAGCTTTTGCTAATGAGGCTAATGATGAAATTAGAAATGAAGCTAAATTACTTATTGATAAAGCTGCTAAGGAAAACAATATAAAAGTTGAAAGTAACGATAAAGATTATGTGTTTATTCATTTCATTTTAAATAATCTTCCTCGCGGACTCATAGGATTATTATTAGCGGTTATTTTAAGTGCAGCCATGTCTAGTACTGCCAGTGAGTTAAACGCATTAGGCTCTACCACAACCATAGATTTATACATTAGAAATAGTGGTGAAAAAACAGAAAAAGAAAAAGTAAAAGCATCGCGTTGGTTTACATTTATCTGGGGTATTTTAGCAATTGGGGTTGCGTGTGTTGCTAATCTTGCCGAAAATTTAATTCAGCTTGTTAACATTATCGGCTCTATTTTTTACGGTAATGTTTTGGGTATATTTTTATTGGCATTCTTTTTTAAATTTGTAAAAGGCAATGCCGTATTTATTAGTGCCCTAATTACACAAGTAATTATCATTGCGCTTTATTTTTTAAATGAATATGAAATAATAAATCTGCCTTTTTTATGGCTCAACTTTGTGGGTTGTATTATTGTAATTGCCATAGCTTGTTTACTTCAATTGTTTAACTTAAACAATAAAGAACTTGAAAGATAAAGTTATAAACTGGGGCATTATTGGCTGCGGAAATATTGCCAACAAATTTGCTAAAGATTTACTTACTGTAGAAAACACAACCTTATACGCGGTTGCCTCTAGAACACAAAAAAAAGCAGATGCATTTGCATTAGAATACAATGCTAAAAAAGCCTTTGCTAGTTATGAAGCATTGGCTAAAGATAAAAATATTGACGCCGTTTATATTGCCACCCCACACGCACTGCATAAAGAAAACACACTACTTTGTTTAGAACATGGTATAGCGGTTTTATGTGAAAAACCTTTTGCTATGAACAGCAATGAAGTTGGTGAAATGATAGCTAAAGCTAAAGAAAAAAACGTGCTTTTAATGGAAGCACTTTGGACTTATTTTTTACCACACTACCAATACGTTTTAGATTTGGTAAAAACCGAAACTTATGGTAAAATATTAAAACTTGAAGCCGATTTTGGTTTTTACAGAGCCTTTAATAATAATGCGCGACTTTTTAATAAAAACCTTGGTGGCGGTAGTTTATTAGATATTGGCATCTACCCTATTTTTGCTGCATTATCAACCTTAGGAATACCAAAAAACATTAAAGCTGATGCTACTTATTTTGAAAATGGTGCCGACTCGTCTTGTAATATAACCTTCAATTATGAAAATGGAGCTACTGCTTTACTAAAAAGTACCTTAGTTGAAGATACCCCTACTGAAGCTACATTTTATTGCGAAAAGGGAACCATTAAAATTAATTCTATGTTTCATGCGCCTTCTACTGTAACTATAACTTCAAATGGAACAGATGTTACTAAAGACTTTGGTTATAACACCATTGGTTACAACTACGAAGCCATTCATTTTAATGAGCTATTAAGACAAGGTAAAACCGAAAGTGATATAATGACTTTTGATTTTAGCAAAAACCTTATTAAGCTTCTTGATGATGTTAGAAGCATCATTAATTTACATTATTAATCACTAGAGACTTGTTTTTTTTACTTTAAGTCTTTTTTATTTGTCTAAATGTAAAGTTTGTTTTACTTTTGAAACATCAATTTTAAAACGAACAGTTATGAAAACAAATTATTTATTACCAAACAAGTTTAAAATTCCAGGGTGGATTTTATTAATTTTTGGAATTATTACTGGTTTAACTTTTATATACCCTAATTATGAAAAGGAACCCATACAGATAAAAGTATTATCTATATTTAATGAATCCGTTTTAGGTTCTACAAATGGGGAGTACTTTAAAATTATTGAAACAGGATTTTTATTTGAATTAAGTGCGCTTGCTATTATATTTGGTGGGTTAATGATTGGTTTATCTAGAGAAAAGGTTGAAGATGAATTCATTTATAAACTAAGAAAAGATTCCTTAATTTGGGCAATTATATTTAATTATGCTGTATTAATATTAGCTATTTTATTTATTTACGAGATGAGCTTTTTTCATGTCATGGTTTTTAACATGTTCACTCCCTTATTATTCTTTATAATACGTTTTAATTTTTTAAAACAAAAAAATAAAAGTTATGAAGAATAGTATAAAAGTACAACGGGCTATTTTTGATATGACTCAAGCAGATTTAGCAAAAGCAATTGGTGTTAGTAGACAAACTATAAATGCCATGGAAAAGAATAAATATGTACCCTCTACGGTATTATCATTAAAAATAGCGAAGCTTTTTAAAAAGCCTGTTGAAGAGATTTTCTTTTTAGATGACACTGACTAATATTTATAAAATACATTTAGCAAACACGCCCGCGTTAGGGATTGCAGTGAAAAGCCCACAGTGAGGTACGAACGAGGACTTGCAACGTAAAGCCCGACCCGATAGGGTAACGCCCAAATTATTATAATAAAAAAGCGCAACTTTAAAAGCTGCGCTATGTTTATTTTTTAGAGTTATTAAAAACTATAGGGCTCCCCATTCTTTTAGAGAGTCTTGATTCATTTTTACATAACCTTTGTTACCTTCTTTTTCTGCCAACTTTAAAGATGATTTTGCTGCAGTAATAGCTCCTTTTTTATCTCCTGCCTTGGCATGTATTAAAGCTTGTTTTCTTAAAATCCAAAAACGAGGTTGGTCTTTGGTCATTTCAACAGCTTTATCAATCCATTCCATAGCTTTTTCTATGTTTTTATTAGATTCTAGATAATAAGTGGCTGCAGCATAATAATCGTTAACACTTGGTCCGCTCATTACCTCATTTATACTTGCCAAAACACCCTCATCTGTAGGAACAGTAAATGGTACCGCTACATAAGTTTTCTCCCAAATAAACTCTAAATGCCCGCCGTTATTAGAAATGTTATTAATATCTATAGCAAAGGTTTCTACATTAAAAGGAACTGGGTATGATTTTACTGTGGTTTTTAAGGCAACTTTAGTTTCATCCCATTCTTTTGGTGCGCCCCAGTTATTGGTGTCTTTATAAAAATAAACCTCCCAAGATTCTTCACCTGGTTTGGTAAAAATAGCGTAACTGCCCGCTTTTAATGTTTGCCCATCTATGGTAGCATTAGTGTTAAAAGTAATTATTGTATTTTTATTTGCGCCAGTGCGCCAAATCTCTCCGTAAGGCACTAAACCGCCAAATACTTTTCTTCCTTTTACTCCTGGTCTAGAATATTCAATAGTAATATCTGTTAAGCCTACCTTTTGCTCTAATTTAGCTGTAGGACTGGGTTGTGGTGCTTTTACTTGAGCCTGAACCGAATATACGGTAGCAAATGTGATTAAAAGTAATAGTAATTTTTTCATTGTTTTAGTTTTTAATAATTAGGTTTTTCTTGTCTAAAATTAAGGATTATAGCATTGGTTAATGTTAATAAAAGCTTAAAAATAGTTGTTTTATACAGCCTAACAATTAATACATCTTAATTTTTTGCTTTCCTCGATTATACTTTAATAATCTAGTATTAATAACATTTAAGAGCCTTTTAAGACCATTAATAATAAGATTTATTTATAAGTATATAAATTATTTTGTTTAACTTTTTGTGTTATTTGTTAAACAAATAGTATATTTGAGTAAATATTTATTACATGTCTGATAAAAAAACAATTTCAAAACAAGATATTACTAAGCAGTTTATGAACTATGTTCTAGAGCATAATGCTAATCCTATTTCTGTATATGCTTTTGCTAAACTAAATGGCTTTAATGAAGCCGAATTCTACAAGTATTTTGCTTCTTTTGAAGCCATTGAGAAAGGTATTTTTGAAACGTTCTTTACAAATACAATTAAGGTTTTAAATAGTAGTGAAGATTATAATGCTTTTGATGCAAGAAACAAACTATTAAGCTTTTATTACACTTTTTTTGAAAATCTAACCGCTAACAGAAGTTATATTAAACTTATTTTAAATAAACATAAAAACTCTTTTAAGGGTTTAAAAACACTAAGTGGTCTAAAACAACATTACACCAACTATGTGGGTGAATTAGACATACAAACACTAGATGTTAAACAAGAACAGTTAGAAAAACTCCAAGATAGCGCCTTAAAAGAATCGGCGTGGATACAACTTTTAATGACCATGAAATTTTGGTTAGAAGATACTTCTGTTTCATTTGAAAAAACCGATGTATTTATAGAGAAATCTGTAAACACAACATTTGATGTTTTAGATGCAGCTCCCATAAAAAGTGTTATAGACTTGGGTAAATTCCTTTTTAAGGAGCAATTTCAAATGAATTAAACCACTATGAAAACCATTGATAATATACCCACATCTAAAATTCAGCGAGCAACCAAATTGGTTTCTACCGGTGCAAAAGTTGGTGTAAACTATTTAAAATATTATGGCGATAAAATTGTAAATACCCAAGAAGACGCAAAAGAGCGTTTAAATAAAAACAACGCCAAAGATATATACAATGGACTAAAACAATTAAAAGGCAGTGCCCTTAAAGTGGCTCAAATGCTTAGCATGGAAAAAAGTATTTTACCTCAGGCCTATGTTGAGAAATTCTCTCTAGCACAGTTTTCAGTACCACCCTTATCGCCTCCTCTAGTTATAAAAACATTTAAAAAATATTTTGGTAAACACCCCAATGAATTATTTGATACTTTCAATGCAACTTCTGTAAATGCTGCAAGCATCGGTCAGGTGCACATAGCAACTAAGAATGGGAAAAAACTTGCTGTGAAAATCCAATATCCAGGAGTTGCAGAAAGTATTGCATCAGATTTAGCCATGGTTAAACCTGTTGCCATGAGTATGTTTAATATTAAAGGAAAAGATTCTGACAAATACTTTAAAGAAGTAGAGCATAAACTTATTGAAGAAACCAATTATATTTTAGAGCTACAACAAAGCAAAGAAATTGCCTCCGCTTGTGCACACATTAACAATTTAAGATTTCCTGAATATTACCAAGAATTATCTTCTGAACGTATTATTACCATGGATTATATGGATGGCGAACATCTTTCAGAATTTACGTTGCACAATACCAATCAAGACACTGCAAATAAATTAGGACAAGCCCTTTGGGATTTTTACATGTACCAAATTCATAATTTAAAAAAAGTACATGCAGATCCTCATCCTGGGAATTTTCTAATTTCTAAAAAAGGTGAATTAATAGCTTTAGATTTTGGATGTATGAAATCTATTCCAGTAGAATTTTACATTCCTTATTTTGAATTAGCAAAACAAGAAAACATTGCTAATCGCAATTTTTTTATAGCTAAACTTCATGAGTTAGAAATTTTAAAAGTTAGTGATTCTAAAGAAGAAAAAGAATTTTTCACTAATATGTTTTACGAGATGCTAAGTTTGTTTACCCAACCTTTTCATCAAGAAAATTTCGACTTTTCTAATGCAGATTTCTTTGGGAAAATTGCACAATTAGGAGAACGCTATTCTAAAAATTCCGATTTAAAAAAGATGAATGGTAACCGTGGTTCTAAACATTTCATTTATATAAATAGAACATTTTTTGGTTTGTATAATTTAATGTTCGATTTAAAAGCGCAAAATATCAAAATAAACAACTACTTAAAATTATAATACTTAACAAAAGTAAAAATAACGCTACGGATGCAAAAAATCCAAAGCATTAATACAAAATAAAATGACCATTCTAGTAACAGGAGCTACCGGCTACATAGGCAAACGCTTAATACCTTTGTTATTAAACCAAGGTCATAAGGTAGTTTGTGTGGTTCGCGACAAATTACGTGCCGATAAAAATTACATAGAAGACCCTAATATTTTTGTTATTGAAGCTGATTTTTTAAACCACAAAACACTAAAAAACATTCCTCAGAACATAGATGTTGCGTATTATTTAATTCATTCTATGTCTAATTCTTCTAAAAACTTTGAGTCTTTAGAAAAACAATGTGCCTTTAATTTTAAAAATTACATAGAAACCACACAAACAAAACAAGTTATATACCTAAGTGGTATAACCAATGAAGATTATCTTTCTAAGCATTTACAATCTAGAAAAAATGTAGAAACCATATTAAAATCTAAACATTATGCTTTAACCATTTTTAAAGCAGGTATCATAGTGGGGTCTGGGAGTTCTTCTTTTGAAATTATTAGGGATTTAGTTGAAAAACTCCCCATTATGGTAACTCCAAAATGGTTAAATACCAAAACACAGCCCCTAGCTGTTAGAGATGTTTTAACCTTTTTATTTAGAGCAGCAGGAAATAAAAATGTGTTTAACCAAACGTATGATGTCTTTGGCCCAGAAATAATTACGTACAAAGAAATGTTACTACAATTTGCCGAAGTACGAGGTTTAAAACGATATATTTTAACCGTACCAGTAATGACACCAAAATTATCTTCTTACTGGCTTTATTTTGTAACCTCAACATCTTACAAACTAGCCACTTCTCTAGTTGCTAGTATGGGTGTACCAATTATAGGCAAACCAAGCAACATTAATACTATTTTAGAGGTTAATCCAATTACATACAAAGCAGCTGTAAAACTAGCTTTTGAAAAAATTGAGCAAAATAGTATTGTGTCTAGTTGGAAAGATTCTATGGTTAGTAGTGGTAAATTAAGAAAGCGTTTACACCAATACGTGAATGTTCCCAAATATGGTTGCTTTACTGATTATAAGGAACGCCCTGTTATTAATGCAGAAAAAACCATTAATAAAATTTGGAGCATTGGTGGAAAGAATGGCTGGTACTATGGTAATTTTTTATGGCGCATTAGAGGGTATATAGATAAACTTTTTGGTGGTATAGGTTTAAGGCGCGGACGTACTAACCCTACCCAACTAGACGCAGGAGACGCTTTAGACTTTTGGCGTGTTATTTTTGCAAATAAAAAACAACAAAAACTGTTACTTTATGCCGAAATGCGCTTACCCGGAGAAGCTTGGTTAGAGTTTAAAATAGAAGAACATAAACTTAAACAAACAGCAACATTTAGACCGCGCGGACTTTGGGGTAGATTGTATTGGTACTCTGTATGGCCGTTTCATGGCTTAATTTTTTCTGGTATGATTAATAAATTGACATACGTAGAAAATTAAACTTGAATTATCTCATTTAGCTACAGCCAATTTATTACTAATTAATAATATTTAAGACTCAATTAAAAATAATTAAAAACATGGATTTAATAAACAAAGCATTAGAATTTGAACAAAGAAAATTAAGATCGCTTTCAACAAGTGATCGTGTTAAAATTTCAAGAGAAGCCAAAGCGCTCATTTTAGGTTTAAATAAAATATATAAAGAAAAAAAAGATGAGAAAATTATGGATATCATGAAGCGCTTAACCGCTATTAAAAGAAAGGTTGAAAAACGACTAAAAGGTCATATCTCTATTTAAGTCAACAAATTAAAAGACCGGGATACTATGAGAACAATTATTGTAATTGGCGGAAGCAAAGGCATAGGTAACGCTATAATTACCAAACTTCTTACTTCCTGCAAAGTGATAAACATAAGTAGAACATCTCCTGAACTAGCACATGAAAATTTAACTCATTTTAGCTGCGATGTTACTCAGGATGAACTCCCTAGTATTAAGAATGCAGATACATTAATTTATTGTCCCGGAAGTATAAACTTAAAACCTATTTCTAGGTTATCTATTGATGATTTTAAAAATGATTTTGAAATAAACGTCCTTAGTGCTGTTAAAGCCATTCAAAAATACTTACCCATTCTTAAAAACGCCAATGCTCCCTCTATTCTTATGTTTAGTACAGTTGCAACTAAACTAGGCATGCCTTTTCATGCCAGTATAGCTGTGGCAAAATCTGGTGTAGAAGGTTTAGTAAAATCTTTAGGTGCAGAATTAGCTCCCAAAGTTCAAATTAATGCCATTGCCCCAACAGTTACCAATACACAATTGGCATCAAAACTACTTAGAAATGACAAGATGATTGAAAATATAACTGAACGTCACCCACTAAAAAGAATTTTGTCTCCTTATGAAGTTGCAGATATGGCGCTGTTTTTAATATCAGATAAAAACACAGCCATTTCAGGACAAATATTTGAAATGGATTGCGGTATTGTAAGCTTTAAAATTTAATTATATATGGACATATTCAAAACTTTTATAGCAACCCTTGGCAACAAAACAAAGTCTCATAAATTACCTGTTAATTCTATTTATGACATTAGTATCAACGCTCTTAATGGCACCCCAATAAATTTATCTAAATTTAAAGGAAAGTATATGCTATTTGTAAATGTTGCTTCTAAATGCGGTTTTACACCACAATATCAAGATTTACAAAAATTACATGAGCATTACGGTGAGAACTTACAAGTTATTGGTGTGCCTTGTAATCAATTTGGAAAACAAGAACCTGGTAATACAGATGAAATCAAATCATTTTGCGAAATTAATTATGGTGTTAGTTTTCTAATTACTGAAAAATTAAATGTTAAAGGTAAAAACCAACACCCCTTATACACTTGGTTAACTCAAAAAATTAATAACGAAAAAACAGACTCTACCGTTAAGTGGAACTTTCAAAAATATTTATTAGACCCAAATGGTAACTTAATTGATTTCTATTTACCTTATACCAAACCATTAAGTAAAAAAATTATTAAACATTTATAATAAACATAAAAACTTATTGCTATGTTCTCATTTTTTAAAAGAAAATCTAAAAAAGAAAAATTAGAAATAAAATTCAAAAAGCTTATGCAAGAATGGCATCAACTATCATCTGTAAATAGAGCTGCTAGTGATGAGAAGTTTGCAAAAGCTCAATTAATTGCGGCTCAAATAAAATCTCTTAAACATGAACAACTTGACTAAGTACATCCTTGTTTTTTTAACTATTAATTTTTTAGCCCTAGCTTTAGGCAATTGGCTAATGGCAGGTGGCCCTCAAAAAGACTGGTATTTATCATTAAACAAAGCCCCATGGACTCCGCCTGGGTGGGTGTTTGGTGCTGCTTGGTTTACTATTATGGTGTGCTTTTCCTTTTTCATGGGCCACCTATATAAACTACACCCTAAACCCGAAATTATTATACTGTTTATCATCCAATTTATATTAAATATAAGTTGGAATTACGTGTTTTTTAATAGGCATTTAATTGGTGTAGGATTTATTGTAATTCTTATGCTTACCGCTGTTGTAGGTATATTTATGATATTATACCGAAAAACTTTAAGCTCTACCACCCTACTCATTTTACCCTATTTTATTTGGCTATTAATAGCTTCATCTCTTAATGGCTATATTTTCTTTAAAAATTAACATGAAAATTTATACCTTACATAAAACCCAAAAGTTACCAATTTCAGTTACTGAAGCTTGGGATTTTCTAAGTAATCCAAAAAACTTAAAAACAATAACACCCAATTACATGGGGTTTCACATTCTATCTGGCGCAGATAAAACCATGTATGCTGGTCAAATAATTCAATATATAGTAACACCTGTATTAGGAATTAAAACCAAATGGGTTACAGAAATTACTCATTGTAAAGACAAGGTTTATTTTATTGATGAACAACGTTTTGGCCCCTATGCGCTTTGGCATCATAAACATTTTTTAAAACCCATTGATGGAGGTGTTGAAATGGAAGATATAATAGATTACAAACTGCCTTTTGGGTTTATTGGCCAAATGTTTCATCCTATTTTAGTAAAACCTAAACTAGAAGAAATCTTTAATTACCGCCAGAAAAAATTAATAACATTGTTTGGAGAATACCAAATCTAAAAATTTGCTACATTTTAATTAAATAAAATATTTAACTGCATAATTATAAAAAAAGGTTAAATATTTAATTTCGTACAAAAAATACTTTAAAAAAACATAAGTTTGGGAAATTTTGTTATATTGTGAAAATACAATAAAATTTATTGTAATTAGTATTAATAATTGAAAATGACTATGGAATTGATAGATAAAGCTTTAGAGTTTGAGCAACGCAAACACACTTTTAAAACTACTAGCGAGCGTATTGAATCGTCTCGTGAAGTAAAGGCACTTATTTTAGAAATAAACAATGTTTATAAAGAAAATAAAGATCCTGAACTTATGGACTTAATGAAACGTTTAACAGTTATAAAACAAAAAATTGAAAAGCGTTTAAAAGGTAGAAATGTATAAATGTTAACATACTCTTTAACTAAAACAAAACGCCTCAATTTTATTGAGGCGTTTTGTTTTAAAGTACTCTAAGAATATTTATTCTAAACGTTCAATTTTAGCACCAATAGCACGTAAACGTTCATCTATATTTTCGTAACCTCTATCTATTTGTTCTATATTCATTATAGTTGATGTTCCTTTAGCAGATAAGGCAGCAATAAGTAAGGACACACCTGCACGAATATCAGGCGAGGTCATAGTAGTAGCTTTTAACGAAGATTTAAAATCATGACCTATTACTGTAGCTCTATGCGGATCACATAAAATGATTTTAGCTCCCATATCTATTAACTTATCTACAAAGAACAAACGACTTTCAAACATTTTTTGATGAATTAAAACACTACCTCTTGCTTGGGTTGCTACTACCAAAATTATACTTAATAAATCTGGTGTAAACCCAGGCCAAGGTGCATCAGAAACGGTTAAAATAGATCCATCTATAAAACTTTGTATTTCATAGCCATTGGTATGCGCTGGTATATGAATATCATCACCTTGTTTTTCAACGGTAATACCTAACTTTCTAAACACATTTGGTATTAATCCTAAATCATCCCAAGAGACATTGGTAATAGTTAATTCACTTTTAGTCATTGCAGCTAAACCAATCCAACTACCAATTTCAATCATGTCTGGCAGCATGGTGTGATCTGTACCTACTAAACTTTCTACTCCATCAATAATTAACATATTAGACCCAACTCCACTAATTTTGGCTCCCATTCTATTTAGCATTTTACAAAGCTGTTGTAGGTAAGGTTCGCAAGCCGCATTATATATAGTTGTTTGTCCTTCTGCTAAAACCGCTGCCATAACAATATTAGCAGTTCCTGTAACAGACGCTTCCTCTAGCAACATGTAAGTTCCTTTAAGTTTTTTGGCTTCTACACCATAAAACTGGTCTTCTTTACTGTAACCAAATTTAGCCCCTAACTTTATAAAGCCTTCAAAATGGGTATCTAACCTACGGCGTCCTATTTTATCGCCACCAGGTTTAGGAATATAACCTCTACCAAAACGAGCTAATAGTGGCCCTACAATCATTATGGAACCACGTAAGCCACGACCATCAATTTTAAATTCGTCAGATTCTAAATATTCTAGGTTAAGATTATCTGCTTGAAATGAGTAGGTACCTTTTGAAAGTTTTTCAACCTTAACACCTAGTTTTTTTAGCAAATTAATAAGTTTATTAACATCTACAATATCTGGTATATTATAAATGGTAACTTTTTCTGGAGTTAGTAAAACAGCACATAAAATTTGTAATGCTTCGTTTTTTGCACCTTGTGGTTGTATGCTTCCTTTAAGTTGATGACCACCTTCTATTTTAAATACTCCCATGCTTTAACTAATAGCGTTTTCTTTGTCTGTTCTTTTTATGGTGTTTTTTGCCAGAATACTTGGTTTTGGTTCTTATTAAACTTGAAGCATCTGATAGATCTTCTTCTGAGTCTCTAAGGTTTATTTTTCCATCAGATAACTCAAATAAATGATCATAAATTACAATATCTTCAACAGTGTCTTTATTCCAATTTAAAAAACACTTTTTCATGTGGTTTGCAATAGTATAAACCAAGGCTTGTTTAAGTTCTCCTTCTTCCCAAGTATTTGCCACATCAATCATGGTTTTTATATTGTTTCCGTAAAAACGATATTTTGGATGATTTTGGGGGTATTTTAAAGGCTCTGGGCGTTCTGTTAATAACTCTTTTGTTGGTTTTGTATAGGGAGAATCTACATCTAATTCAAAATTAGACATAATGAAAAGCTGATCCCAAAGTTTATGCTGA
Source organism: Seonamhaeicola sp. NFXS20 (assembly GCF_049132085.1). Classification (NCBI taxonomy): domain Bacteria; kingdom Pseudomonadati; phylum Bacteroidota; class Flavobacteriia; order Flavobacteriales; family Flavobacteriaceae; genus Seonamhaeicola; species Seonamhaeicola sp. NFXS20. Next base: position 122,713 of record NZ_JAFMPU010000002.1, read on the forward strand.
AAGTCTGGAACATCACGTAAATGAGGCTGCATATTTCCCATTACAGATATAATGGCTTTAGCAAGTTTATTACGTTCTTCTCTATCTTCAACGGTTTTAGCATGGTTTATCATTTTTTGCATATGACGACCATATTCAGGAATAATTAAATGCTCCCGTTCTGTATTGTATTCTAAAGTATTTGTCAAAATAATTGTGTGGAATTAAAATTTATGCACGTAGTTATTTATGCTTTTGCAAAATACAAAAAAATTCTAAAGACTTATAACGCCTTCAACTTTTTCTGCAACTTCTTTATACTTTTCTATGACACTGTTTGGATCTCTCATTAATAAATTAACAGATACACTGGTATATTTACCGTTTTTAGACTCTACAGTATTAATAACAGCTCCCATATTATCAAATATAGCTTCTATTTTTGCTATTTTTTTAATATCTGATTTTACAATGAATTTATACAAATATTCTGCTGGCCAACTGGTAGTTTCATAAAGTTGACTTCTTAATTTTTTATAAAATTCTTCTGATTTTTGTGATGCATCCATAGCTATTTTATATGCTGCAAATATACACTTTCATGTATTTATTTTGTTGTTTTTTTAATGTTTCATGTAGGCTTGGGGAATCTAAATTAACTTCTCCTATTATTTTTTCAATAATTTTAAATGCGCTGATTTCAATTCTATTTTTTTTATCAATTCTAAATTCCGATTTTTACAGATAAATTATAAGGTATTGAGAGCAAAAAAAGTTGTAATTACAGGAGGCCCTGGAACTGGAAAATCTACTATTATAAATGAGCTTATTAAAAGAGGGTTTTATTGTTTTGAAGAAATATCAAGACAAGTTATTCTAGAAGCTCAAAAAGAAGGTATAGAGCAGCTCTTTTTAACAGATCCGTTATTATTTAGTGAGCGTCTTTTAAGTGGCAGACACAAACAATTTATTGAAGCTCTAAATGCTGATTCTGACCTTGTTTTTTTAGACCGAGGTGTGCATGATGTATTGGCTTATATGGATTTTATTGGAGATACTTATCCGCAACATTTTGTTGATGTTTGTAATAGCAGCACTTATGATTGTACCTTTATTTTAAAACCATGGGAAGCTATTTACACTAGCGATAATGAGCGTTATGAAAATTTTGAGCAGGCATTAAAAATTCATAAACACCTTTTAAACACTTATAAATCTTACAATTACAATTTAATAGATGTACCATTTGGTACTGTGAAAGAACGTACAGATTTTATTTTAAATTCGCTTTAATGGCTTATGGAACACCCAATTAACATATTAGAGCGTTATTGGAATTTTACTTCTTTTAAAAATAATCAAGAAGCCATTATAGAATCGGTTATTGCAGGAGAAGACACTTTTGTTCTTTTGCCCACTGGTGGTGGTAAATCGCTATGTTTTCAAATTCCGGCGTTAGCAAAAAAAGGTATTTGTATTGTTATTTCACCGCTTATAGCTTTAATGAAAGACCAAGTACAAACCTTAAACAATAAAGGTATTAAAGCTTTAGCCATAACAAGTGGTATTTCTCATAATGATTTAGATACACTTTTAGATAATTGTATTTATGGCAATTACAAGTTTTTATATTTATCTCCAGAGCGTTTACAACAAGAGTTAGTACAAGACCGTATCAGGCAAATGCATGTAAATCTTATTGCTGTAGATGAAGCACATTGTATCTCTCAATGGGGTAATGACTTTAGGCCTGCCTATAAAAACATTGCTCTTTTAAGACAGCTACAACCTTCTGTAAACGTTGTAGCATTAACCGCTTCGGCTAAAACAGAAGTAGTTGAAGATATTATTAAAGAACTAGATTTTATTCAACCTAAAATCTTTAAACAATCCTTTCTAAGACCCAATATTGGTTATATGGTTTATCATGAAAATGATAAATATTACAGATTAGAAACCATTTTAAAAAAATATACACAATCATCTATTGTATATGTTAGAAATAGAAAATCTACCCTAGAAGTTAGTTCATTTTTAAATTCTAAAAATATTACTGCTACTTATTATCATGGAGGACTTTCGAATGCCGAAAAAGAAACCCATATGGCAGCGTGGTTAAACAACCAAAAACAAGTTATGGTTGCTACCAATGCTTTTGGAATGGGTATTGATAAGCCCGATGTAAAAACCGTTATTCATATAAATTTACCCGAAAGTATTGAAAGTTATTTTCAAGAAGCAGGAAGAGCTGGCAGAAATGGAGAAAAATCTTTTGCTGTTATTTTAAAAAATAATAGCGATATAGAATTAGTTAAAAACCAGTTTTTAAATGTTTTACCAACGGTAGATTTTATAAAACAAGTATACCGAAAACTCTGTAACTACTTTCAAATATCATATGGCGAAGGCGCATATACCACGTATGATTTTAACTTTAATACCTTTTGTAAAACATATAAATTTAGTTCTGTTTTATGTTACAATGCCATTCAAATACTAGATAGAAATAGTATTATTAATCTTTCTAAACAGTTTAAAAACAAGGTTACCGTACAATTTATAATATCTAACACCGCTATTTTTAACTATTTAGATCATCATCCAGATTTAAACATCATAATTAAATCTATTCTTAGAATGTATGGTGGTATTTTTGATCACGAAACAAAAATAAACACACTTAAGGTGGCTGAAAAAGCGTCTGTTACAGAATCTACTATAATTAATGTATTGCAAAGGCTAGAAAAAGACCAAGTTATTAGCCTTAATTTAGCCAAAACTGATGCACAAATAACTTTTATACAACCTAGGGAAGATGAAAAAACTATTAATAGAATTGCCACTACTGTAAAACAACAAAACAATATAAAACAAGGTCAAGTCAAAGCTATCTTAGATTATATAGAAAATGATAGTGTTTGCAAAAGCATGCAACTTCTCTCCTATTTTGGTGAAAAAAAATTAGAACCTTGTGGTGTTTGTTCTGTATGTATTGCAACAAAAAAAAAGACTAAAAAAGTTGACTACAACACATTAAAAAGCCGTATTATTGAACTCCTAGAACAACAAGGCGATTTATCATCTAGAGCAATCGTTTCAAAATTAAATTGCTCTGAAAAAGATTTAAAAACTACATTAAAACTTTTGTTAGAACACCATATTATTACAATAACAAAAACAAATACCTATAAATTAAATCCATTATGAAAGATTTAAGCATTGTTTTTATGGGAACTCCAGATTTTGCTGTTGCCACCTTAAAAACGTTAGTAGATAACCATTATAACATTGTTGGGGTTATTACAGCCCCAGACAAACCAGCAGGCAGAGGCAGAAAGCTTAATGAAAGTGCTGTTAAAAAATATGCTAAAGAAAACAACCTTAACATTCTGCAACCTACTAATTTAAAAAGCGAATCTTTTTTAAAAGAACTAAAAGCGCTTAAAGCCAATCTTCAAATTGTAGTAGCTTTTAGAATGTTACCTAAAGTAGTTTGGCAAATGCCAAAATACGGCACGTTTAATTTACACGCCTCGTTATTACCAAACTATCGTGGTGCAGCCCCCATTAATTGGGCTATTATAAATGGCGAAACAAAAACGGGTGTATCTACCTTTTTTATTGATGAAAAAATTGATACTGGTGAAATGATTCTTCAAGAAGAAGTTGCCATTGAGCCCAAGGAAAATGCTGGCAGTTTACACGATAAATTAATGATAACCGGTAGCCAATTGGTTTTAAAAACCGTTGCTCTAATTAAAAAAGGCTCTGTTACAACTAAACCTCAAGTTGATACCGATGCCATTAAAACTGCTCACAAACTCAATAGAGACAATTGCAAAATAAATTGGAACGACACCATTGATAATATTTACAATTTAATACGTGGCTTAAGTCCATATCCAGCCGCTTGGTGTACATTAATTAATGGTAATGAGCAATTAGATATAAAAATTTATGAAGTAGAAAAAGAAATTGAAGCCCACACTTTGGAAATTGGTAGCATAATTTCAACCAAAAATCAGTTAAAAGTAGCTGTTAAAAATGGGTATATATTAATAAAGGAAATAAAACTTCCGGGTAAACGCACAATGCATGTAGGATCTTTACTAAATGGTTATTCTTTAGAAAAAAATGCTAAAATGCTCTAAACCCTTACTAACAGTGATATTAGGAAAATATCGGTGAAATACACCACCTTTATTAACAAATCTCCTAAGTTATTAACAAATATGGGTTTTTCCCTTGCTATTACTTGCGTGATTGCATAATCCGTATAAATTTGTAGAGGATTTAAACAAAAATGTTTTAACCAATTTATTAATAATTAAACTTTATATTATGAACAAAACAGATTTAATCGATGCAATGGCAGAACATGCAGGAATTACTAAGGCAGCTGCTAAAAAAGCTTTAGAATGTGCAATTATTGAAATAGAAGGTGCTTTACAAAAAGGTAACAGAGTTTCTTTAGTTGGTTTTGGTTCTTGGTCAGTTTCTAAAAGAGCTGCTAGAGAAGGAAGAAACCCACAAACTGGTGAGACTATCAAAATAAAAGCAAAAAATGTTGTTAAATTTAAAGCTGGTGCAGATTTATCTAACGCTGTAAACTAATTAGTTAACAACTTATTATAACATTAAAAAGCCTTCTAAATTTGAAGGCTTTTTTGTTTCTAATAGGTAAATAGTTGCTTTTTTAATAAATAAATACTAGATTTAATTACTAAATCATTAAAAAGCATGATTACAATAAAGCCAAAAAAAGGAAATTTGTTAATCGCTGAGCCTTCAATAATTGGTGATGTTTCTTTCAATCGTTCTATTGTACTTATTGCAGACTATTCAGAAGAAGGTTCTATAGGTTTTATTTTAAATAAACCCTTAGATTACACTATTAAAGAGCTTGTTCCTGAAATTGAGTCTGATTTTAAAGTTTACAACGGCGGACCTGTAGAACAAGATAATTTATATTTTATTCACAAAATACCTGATTTAATACCAAACAGTATTGAAATATCTTTAGGTATTTATTGGGGAGGTGATTTTAACAAAGTAGCAGAGCTTATTGCTAACCATAGTATAAACGAGAAAGATATTAAGTTCTTTTTAGGATATTCTGGGTGGAGCGCTTTTCAGTTAGAAGATGAACTAAAAGCCAACTCTTGGGTAGTAACTGAAAATATATACAAAAAGAACATTATAGAAAAAGATTATAAATCTTTCTGGAAAGAAAAAATGTTAGAATTTGGTGGCGAATATAGTATTTGGTCTAATGCCCCAGAAAATCCTAATTACAACTAGCTTAATCTTATTTTAGCATTTAATTTCCCTATTATTTCTTTAGAAACTACTGTTGAAAACTGTTTCTTTCTGTATTTAGATATTGGCTGAATGCCCACAATTACATTGGTAATAAATATTTCATCGGCTTTTTGAATCTCAAAAGGAGAAACCGAAGCCTCTTCAATTTCATAATTAGGTATTTTACTAAGAATATCTATAATTTGTTTTCGCATAATACCCTTTAAGCAACCATCAGAAATTGGTGGTGTTTTAATAATATTACCTTTTACTAAAAACACATTACCGTTTAAGGCCTCTACTACATGTTTATTTGTATTTAAAATTAAACAGTTGCTTAACTTGTTTTCTTTTGCAAAAATACTACCAACCACATTTAATGCTTTATTATTGGTTTTTAAGGTTGATAATAAACTTGGAGACAGGTAATAATCTTTAAACAAATCTACTTCATAAAAATGATCACTTAAGGTATAAAAATCATCTTCTAAAGGTTTAACAGCTACTATAAAACTAACACTGTTATTTGATGGTGTGTACAAACCTCCTTCCTCTCTAAAAACGGTAAATTTTACTCTAGCAGAAGCCTGCATGAGGTTATTTTTTTCTATGGTTAAAAGGATTTGAGATTCTAAATATTCCATAGTAAAATTCATAGGAATATCCATTCTCATAATTCGCATAGACGCCATTAATCTAAAATAATGATCTTCTAAAAACAAAATTTTTCCGTGGCTAGCTTTAATAGTTTCAAAAAGTGCATCGCCATAGGCAAATCCTCTATTTTCTGTAGAAATAACCTTGTTATTGTCTAAAATAGTACCGTTAAAATTTATCATAAAAAAATCCCATTTTCATGGTTATTGAAAACAGGACAAATATAATTTAATTATATCATTTAAACTTATGCAGAACCTAATACCTGCTTTAAATCTGATATTTGATTTTCCCAGAGCATTTTAGCTTCATCAATTTCATCTTCTTCAGCAAAATCTGTTATCATTAAAGATACGTCTTTAGTAATTTCATCAACTTGAATTCTAATTTCAAAATAATAAGATGCACCCTCTTCTTCATCGGCCAACCATCTAAATTTAACCCGCTCGCCACTCTTTTTACTTAATAATTTAGCTTGCTCTTCACTATCATCCCAAATAAATGTAAATAACTCACCACGCGAGTTTACGTTATCTGAAAACCATTCTGATAAACCTGATGGTGTTGAAATATATTGATACAATAATTGCGGCGAAGCCTGAATAGGGAACTCTATATCAAATCTAATTTTATCGTCCATAAATACTTTAAAAATTTAATGTTGCCTAATATATACATTAATTGATAAGTAGCGTAATTTTTTTAATAATAATTTTAATTAGTTTATGTTTGTTGAGATAAATATTGTTTTTATATTTGCAGCCACAAAATTATGGCGAGGTAGCTCAGTTGGTTAGAGCGTCGGATTCATAACCCGGAGGTCTCGAGTTCAAATCTCGATCTCGCTACAACAGGAAAATCACCCAAAATCAACGGTTTAGTTCACTCTAAACCGTTTTTTTATGGAAAATATTTTAGATTTAATTACTTTAGAAGTCCAAAATGAACACGATTTGGAACACGATTTGGAACACAAAAAGAATTTCTCTAATCCAAAAATTTATACTGCAAACGGCGATTTATCAAAGCGCTGGTATGTATATTATTCCTTCCGAAATCCTGAGACAGGTAAGCTACAACGAATGAAAAACATTTATGGTAAAGCTAATTCTTTTAAAACCAAAGAAGAAAGACTATCAGCCTTATCACTATACAGAAGAAGGTTACTTAAATTTTTAAAAGAGGGGTACAACCCTTATGTTAACAATACAGAATTTCATAAGAATAAATTAGCTAAACAAAATAAAACTCAAAGTAATCATAGTCTAAAAGAAGAAACCAAACCTTTAGTTAAAAATTTGGTAAAAGAATCTGTACCTACCACAGAACCTACTCCTCAAGAAGAAAGAATGAGCTTAAAAGAGGCTTTTGATTTCAGTTTAAAAATCAAACAAAACCAAATTAGCCAAAGATCTCTTCAAGATTACACTTATGCTTCTGAAGCCTTTATTAAATGGCTTAAAACAAATCATCCTGAGATAAAAACCATTGACCAGTTTACCAAGAAAATAGCCTTAAAGTTTTTAAATTCTATTTTACTAAAATCATCACCAAGAAATCGTAATAATTATCGGTTAAATTTAAGTAGTTTGCTACAAACAATGGAGGATAACGAAATAATTTCTAGTAATCCTATGAAAAAGATACCTCCTTTAAAAAGCATCCCTCAAAAAAACAAGGCCTATAATTTTGAAGAACTAGAAAAAATATTCACTCATTTAGAGAAAGAGGACCCCATATTACTATTCTTTATCAAATTTTTTGCCTATACCTGTTCCCGCCCAATTGAAGTTTGTAGATTGAAGATAAAAGACTTTGATCTTACCAATAACACCATTAGGTTTAAGGCTAAAAATAGCCCTCTAAAGACAAAAATTATTCCTAAAATATTATTAGACGAGTTACCTGATTTATCAAAACTAAATCCTGAACATTATTTATTTACTCCAAAAAAAATTGGTGGTACTTGGGAGGCTGCTGAAAAAAATAGAAGCAACTATTTTTCTAAACAATTTAATACTCTGATAAAAAAGCACTTTAATTTAGATGAAAACCAAACGTTATATAGTTTTAGACATACCATTATAACAAAGCTATACAGAGGTCTGATAAAAGAATCGTCTCCTTTTGCTGCTAAAAGTGCTCTTATGCAAATAACAGGGCATTCAACCATGACTGCTCTAGAAAAATATTTGAGAAATATAGATGCAGCATTACCTAATGATTATTCAAACCTTTTAAAATAAGCATGAATTTTAACAATGATATACAAGATTTAATTATGGGGCTGTATCGCCCTAGTATCTTTTATATACCTAGTAGTTTATTCCCAAATGCTTCTGAGAAAGCTAAAGAAGGTTTTAAAGAATTTAGAGTTACAGATGAGCTTGCTGTTTTAAAAATAACAGGAGATATCTCATATATTGAAAACTGTATTCTTACTATAGAACTTCTTAATAAGCAAAACAATTTAGATAATAACATTTTTCAATTACATAAATTTCAAGATCAACTCAAAAAAGATTCTTTTGAATTTATTTTGAATAACTACCTTAAAAATGTGGCTGCTTGTAAATATGTTTATGATTGGTTAAAAAATAATTTAAACTCTATAAGTAACGTAAATGAAGAAATTACAAACCTCTTTAATTTACAGTATGAACTCACTAAACAACATATAGAAAAGTTACAAAGCCTCTTTTTAGTTACTAAACCTATTGAAAATGAAAAACTAGAAAATGTCATTGAGCACACCTCAAATATTATTTCAGATAAAAAGTTTAATACTGTTATTAAAAACATTGGAAATAAAAAATATAGAAGAAGAAAACAAAAATTAACAGAAAAAGAAGTAGATGTGTATTTATTACAAACTGTTTTTCAAGTAGATTTTTCACAAATTAAGTGAATAAACACATAAAATTACACTAATTTAGCGTAAAACAAACGTTTATATTACGTTAAAATGAAAAATCAAAAATATTATACATGCCAATATTGCTATCAAGAATTTGTACCTAAGAGAAGACGAGTACAAAAATATTGTAGTAATACTTGTCGTTCTAAGGCCTATCATGAAAGAAAAACTAAAGGCAATTTACCTGTTACATCTGAAGAAAAATTACCTAAATCTGAAAACACAGAGCAAAAAGATTCTATGAGTCTATCTGGAGTTGGTAATGCTGCCGCAGGTAGTTTATTAGCAGATGGAATCAAAGCTCTTGTAACCAAAAATGATAATAAAGCCGCTACAAAAGGGGATATAAAAGAACTAATAAATAAATTGACCTCTAGATACTATGAGGTGAAAAACATTCCTCCGAGATCAGATGGGGCTATCCCCTATTTTGATATTGAAACTAACATGATTGTTTATTTTTAAAGAAAACAACTAAGTAATTTTAACTTATGTTAAAAAAATTAAACACATAATACTCAACCATTAATCTTTTTAGAATAGAAAATATAATAATCGCTCCATTATTATATGATAATAAAAAATACACACGTATTTCCTCATTTCTAATATACAACTACCCTTTCCTTTTAATGGAAAAATCTATGAATAAAATTCAACTTTTTTGAGAATATTTCTTTTTGAACTAAAGAAATATCCATTTAAAATTTTTAAAAAAAATTTCAATTTTATAAAAACTTTTCAAAAATGTAAGAATAATTACTATATTTAGGTAGCATTCTATAAATACAATTGTTATTATCTAGCCGTTGTTCATCATTGAAAACAAGAAAAATGGATAAAAATACTTTTGATCTATTTAATGAGGTTCATTCTAATTTCAAGGGTGATACTGAACAGACTTTTAAAGTCTGTCAAGATTGCGGTGGAAAATGCGAGTATAATAAAGTTAGTAGTTTATTACCAGGAGAAGCAGAATATATGGCTCACAAGCATGGTATTTCTGTAGAAACTTTTAGAGATAAATATCTAGATGGTGTTATGATTAATGGTGAAATTATTGATATTCTAAAATGTTCAGACCCATGCCCATTTCTTAAATTGGATTTTTCTTGTAATGTAAGAGGTTACAAACCAATTATGTGTCTTATTTATCCTCTAATATTTGAACCAGATAAAAAAGGAAATTGGTTGATTAAACTCGATAATTTATGTCCTCTAGCTCAAAATAATAAAACAGCTAATTATTTTAAAACAGATGGCATGAAAATAATAAATGATATGAACATTTCGAATAAATGGCTGCAAAAGGTATATGAAATTGACGAATATGATTATGATTATAAATCCATGGTTTCTCAAAGAAATGTTCCCATTAACAAGTATAAAATATTTGAACTGGATGAGTTATTGAGTTATAGAATTTGAATTTTTAGTTATGGATGTTATTGGTATTATTTCATTAATTATAGCAATTTTAGGTATCTATCCTCTAATCTTGTTTATAATATCATTTGTAAATAGACCATTTATTATTATTGGAATCTTACCGTTTGAGGAAATTGAAAGTGGAAAAATTGATATAAAAAAACTAGGTAAATATGACGAATTTGATGAATTCCATTTTAACCCCAAATTATTTTCAAAAAAAATTCAGAATTTAAAATACAGCAAATTAAACAAGTGGAAAGATAGGAATAGAATTTTAAAAGAATCAAAAGAAGAAATATATGAATTGCCTATAATATTCAATAATATTGGATATAGTGATTTAATGGATTACAATTTAGTTGTTTCATTCTGCAACATATCTAAGAGTAACGAAGTAATACAAATATTAGAAGTTGAAACTGAATCTGCCATTATTGATGCGTTATATTGTGATGACTCATATGAAGGTGAATTTGGAAAAGAACTAATCCCTTCTAAAGAGATTAGAAAATACTATAATTACCTAAACTTAAATGACCAGTTGGTAATTTTTAAAGGAAGTTTGGAAAGTTATGTTTTTGAGTTACTATACCTAAAAGTTAAGATTCCAAAAAGCATTTCAGAATTCTACATTACTTATAAAGTTTATCCAATAAATAAATGGAATAAATCATTTGGGTATTCACAAATAATAAAAATAAACGCTACACAAGAAAAAACTTAGATATAAAAACTTTTTATTGTTCTATTTAGGTACAATTTTTTTGTAGAATAATTTTTTGTAACTAACCTCACACTGGTTAAAAAATGCTACAAATCCATAACAACATCATTAATTTTTAGCCAATAAATTTGCGCATCATAATTAGGTGATATTTTCTAACCTTATTTCAAATTATTATGTATTAAGAACTAATTTGCGTAATACAATGTAATGAACTTGCAATAAAAAAATAGACAATTAATTAATTTTTTAGCCCCCTTAGAAAAATATGCAGTCTAATAAACTTGAGCTACACTCCTATTTTAATTTACAAGAAGGAATTGTATTTTTATATAAATCAAAAAACTGCTCCATCGTCTAATTTTCCTAACAAAGAGTCTTTGCTTCTTCCAAATAATTCACAAAGAGTTTCCATCTCAAACTTATCTTTACATTGTTCTAACAGCTCATACTCTCTTGAACTCCATGGCTCATAAGCTCTCGGATTTTCTAGTCTCGCTTTATAGATATGATACTCTAAATATCCCGTGTACTCTAATGGAATTGCTTGTATTTCTGTTTTAATTTTATTAAACAAATCAGCATCGTATAAAATTGGATTACCTCCAATCTTTTCACCACATTCCGGACAAAATTTAAAATGCTCTTCTAGTTTTGATTCACATTTTGAACAAAGTATAATTTTATTAGTTGTTTCATCTAATTCTGCTTGATCTTGAAAAACAAAATCATTTGGGATATCTCTTATAAAATCTGATACTGCCCCTTTTTGAGATATTAGATACAAATAATCTTTTGCTCTAGTTAAAGCTACATAAAATAACCTTCGTTCTTCTTCTAACAAGTAATCGTAATTTGTAGGTTTTATGACCTGATAAATTTTATCTTGTAACCAAGGGTCTGGAAAACCTCCTTTATTAGAATGCAATCCTAAAATAAATACAACTTTAGCCTCAAGCCCTTTAGCACTATGTATGGTTTTAAACTGTATTTTATGTCCACTACCCTTTAGTACCTGTTTTAAATCAGATGCCATTGCTGAACGTCTGTAAAGCACCAGTATCTCTTCAGGACTTATGCCTTCTTCGATATGCTTTTCAATGGTTTCCCAAATAAAGGAATTGGACTGCCCTTCTTGTTCTTCATAGAAAATTTTAATCTTTTGTCCACCACGCTTTACTGCTTTGATATCTTTAGGAATTTGAAACTTATTTTTCTTTATAGCTTCTGTTGATGCATTTACTATTGAATCCGTACTTCTATAATTTAGATTTAGGGTTAATAATTCTGAATCTGAAAAATGCTGTTTAAAATTGACTATGTATCCTATTTCAGAACCTCTAAAACCATATATACTTTGCCAATCATCGCCTACACAAAACAATTGTGTTTCTTTTTTTGTTAGCAGGTTTAACAACTTAACTTGTAAATTATTAACATCTTGAAATTCATCTACTAAAATATACTTATACTTATCTCGATATCTTTCTCTAATTTTAGGATATTCCTCTAATAGCTGAATACTTTTTGTTAATAAACCATCAAAATCTAAGTAAGACCTGTTTGTACAATATTCATTAAAGGCATTAATAATTGGAATTGCTAATTCATAGAACATACGTACTCTTTCAAACTCACTTTTTGAAGCTTCTTCTACAATTTGAGCTAATGGTTTTTCTGAATTTACTATTTTGTTTCTTACTTCATTAACTTCCCTAAAAAAACGTTTGATTTCCTTTCTGAAATTTGAAAACTCTTCTTCGTAACGCAATACAGTTGCGGAGCTTAAATCGGCACTTATTCTTCCTTTAATAACACGATCTAAAACCTCATTAAAAACCGCAGAATTATGAGTGGCATCATCAAAGGTTTTTATGCAGGTATTCCCAGCTATTTTCATTTTACCCTCTTTCCAAAAAGACGGATGACTTTTATTACTAATATGCTCTAAATACACATTAGCTTGGGGAATAAAGAAATCTGGGTGAAAGGTTGATTTACCAACCTTTACCTCGGGTTCGTAAACATAGTCTATACTATTACGATATAACCAATCTGCAATATATTGTTCTGATTTAGAACGTACTTTATCCCCTTTTAAACTCGTAAAAAACTTGCCTTCTGGTCTAAACTCTTCTTTTGCATTATCAATATGAACAAAATCAACAAAATAGTCTAATATGTAACGCTTTAACCTTAAAATAAATTCTTTATTTTGAGACAAGTTTATTGTGACCTTTTCAATAATATCGCTTACGGATTCTTCTGCTATATTTCCTATAAACTCGTTATTACCTTTTTTATCTGCAACTATTTTAAATTGATTATCAAATACATGTACACCATCTGTTTTAATAATCTGATAACAAAGACTATGAATTGTTTTTATAGTTAACCGACTTAACCATGGAAATTTATTTAAATAATTTTGTCGCTCTTTGTTTCTTTCGGAAACTGTAATCCCTTTTGTTTTTAAAAAGGTTTCATAATATCCTGTCTTGTCTGCTGAGACAATCATTCTATCTAGCATCTCATTTGCTGCATTCTTGGTAAACGTTACGGCAAGAATATTCTTAGCATCAACAAGTTTATCATCAATTAGATAGTTAATTTTATGAAGCAATGTTTTTGTTTTTCCTGAACCTGCACCTGCTAGCACAAGTAAACGCTTACTTTCAGATATTACAGCTTCACGTTGTTTATCATTTAAAGAAGTTAAATCTGTTTTGGTTGATAAATTTTTCATTAAGTAAATTTGATTTTGGTAATTTAAAACAAGGTGTTATTATTGTCTGACACTTCTCTTTTTGCATCCTCTACCATGTACATAGCCTTACAGTTTGGACAGTATAAATAATACTCATAATAATAAATCTGATTTTTTTTAACCTTTCGTTTTTTAGGTGTTTTTTTTATTGTTGGTGTATTACACTTTCTGCATAAATCTCCTTCTTTTTCTAGTTTTTTTTCTTGATAATCTTCAATATTATCCAAGTAATCTAAATAACCTTCATCCTTAATTTTATTGGCAGCGTTAATTCCTTTATTGGCTAGGGCATCACAACGTTCATTCTCCAAATGGCCAGCATGCCCTTTCACCCAGTTAAATTCAACTTCATGTTTATCTATAACATTTAACAATCTTTCCCATAGGTCTTTGTTGAGTACTAAATTACCCTTCTTTCGGATCCAATTGTTTTGTTCCCAATTTTCTGCCCATCCTTTTACAATACCATCTACCACATACTTAGAATCTGAATACACGGTAACCTTGGCTTTTACCTTAATTTTTTCCAAGCCAAAGATTACGGCCATTAGCTCCATTCGGTTATTGGTAGTTAATTCGTAACCTTCAAAAAACTCCTTTTTTCTTCCTTTATAGCTCAGAATAACGCCAAACCCACCTTTACCAGAATTGGGCTCTGCTCCGCCATCGGTAAAAAGCTCTATTTCAGGTATTTCTAAAGTTTTCATTATTGATTATTTCAAATAAAGTTAGCAGTACTAACTGCAAAACACTTTAAACTTTACTCCTAAAGATCTAATATTCGCCATTGTTCCTTCTAACGTTAAAGCCGCATGTTTTGAAACGGCAGATGGATTTTTACTGCTAATTTCTTCAAGAAACTTTTTTCTATTAAATGTATAACCCATTACTAACCAAACTTCCTTTGAAATATTCTCGTTCATTTTCTTATTCGCAACATAATCCCATATGGATTTTCCATCATCTTTATCAACAGCATCAGGTATTATTGACCTAATGCGTTTTACTGTATAATCACTATCCTTTTTCAATTTCCATGCGTTTTTCCAAGACTTATGATTGTGAGGAATTGAATTGTCGAATATTGATAAATAGTGGGCGTTTTTAAGCCCTTGATTACAAACTTCACCAATATTTGATGCTGACACATGACTCTTCTTGACGTCTGCGCTATTCCCTTTACCTTTTATATGGATAAAAGCTATCTTTTTATATGGATAAAAGCTATCTTTTTATTAGTGACCCATATGAAATCTGCCGGTTCTGTCTGCATATCAGTACATAATAAAAACTCTTCTTTTTCGCCTACATCAAGCATATGCTTTTCTAAATCCGAACCTTTACCTCGTTGATCAATTAAATTAAATAATGAATTTTCATCCCAGCCACCATCGTCATTGTTTTTAGTTCCTTTTTCCGAATGTAATTCATCCAGTTTATCTATGGAAAATATTGAATAGGCTAAAGGTGAAAGTGTTTCGTCAAAATGTTTTCCAAACTTGAAATGAGGTTTATAAAATCTACCTCCTGAGTATGATAGACCTTTCTCGGTAATAATTCTAAAACACTGCTTTCGGTTAATTGTTTTAAGAATTTGTATCACTTTTTGATTAGTTGTAGCATCTTCCAATTGAATATCTCCTTTTAGTGTATCAGACTCAAGCTTAAACTTTTTACGATTATCATCATACTTAATTATTATAGGATAATTCGTGTCGTTTATCTTTAAATTAAACTGATACTTACTATCATTAAAATCGATAAGATAAAATGTATCATTGAGTTGATAAATTTCTTTCTCTTCATCTATATATTCTTCTTCAATATTGCCTATTTTAAAATTATCAGACGATATCTCTATATCAAATAAATCAAGCATTATTGATTGAGGAATATCATCGCTTTCATTAGTTATTTCAGTAGTATATCTATTAAATACACTTGTCGAATCAGATTGACTTTCCAATGAGCTATTTAAATAGTCAAGCCAATCTAAAAATTCTTTGAACTTCACATTTTTCCCTTCACTTTGACTAACCCTGCCAGTACCAAACCCTAAATAAGTTCTAATCTGATATTCCTCATTTTTTAAATCTGGGTTTTTATATTCTTTATATACTTTTTTATCCTTATAATGTCCAAAAGTAGAACTCATAAAATGGGAAAAATCGTTTAAATAACCTGTTGTATCTTCAATGGATGAAGCCATGAATGAATGAGAGTGAGGTTCAGAAGACCCGATATTGGTATTTTTTAAAGCGATTCTACTAACTACGGTATCACCTGTTTCTTTAAATATTGATTTAAGAATATTAGAATCTATACCATATCTTAACCCTAAATCATCACGCCCTACGGGTAACATTTTGCCCGAATCATAGAAGAAAATGAAATTTTTCATTTCTTTTACAAAACAAATATGATGGGTTAATTCTGGAAAAAATGATTCTTTTAAATAAGGTGAGTTATTAATAGTAAAATACAGATATAAAAGTGATTTAGCACCAAATATGCTTTTGAATATATAGTGGTCTTTATCTTCTAATTCTTTATCCAAATAATTAACTTTAAAAGAATCAAAGTCAAATTCGCTGATTTTTGAAATTAAATTAACTTTTAAAGGAAGTAATAAATTTTCTTTAAGATCTTCTAATCTCCAATCTTCAAATGTCGTCCTTGTTAATGTAGATCTCATTTTTTTATCTACATAATAAGATTCATCAAGAGAATCTACGATTTGATTGTAGATATTATAGGCTAATGTTTGCGTTAGGTTTCCATTTGCATCAACTTCTAAAAACCTATTCCATTCATCTTTATAGTTATGTTCTGTATAATTAAAAACTTCACCTAACATTTCTTTATCATCAGGTATTCTTATAATCCTACCTATTTGTTGAACAAGGCTCCTTGTACTAGTCATAGGATCTATAATCGCCAAATATTTAAATTTAGAACTATCTATACCTTCTATTAACTTAAATTGATGAATCCAAATTTGCTCTGTTCGTTCATTTTGATTTTTTGGAACAGTTTGGTACAAATACTTACCAATAGCCTTATTCGCATCTTTAAATCTATTTTTAAAAGTTTCATGAATCGCAATAAAATCAATTGACTTATTTTTAAGAATTTTACATATTTTTAATATCGACTCTACATTATCACATTTAATAATTAATCTATTGTTTTCTGAGCTTTTAGTTGAATTAATTCTCGATAATAAATTATCTATTACATGTTCTATTTTGTTTTGACTTCCGATATCATGGATGTTGATACTTCTAATATATTTCCTTTTAATTAGTTCTTGGTAGCCGATTTTATAAACGTTATTTTTCCAATCTATATCAAACTTTTTGAAGTCGTTTCTAAAAGGAGTTGCACTAAAAATTATTCTTGGCACTGTAAATGATCTTACTGCATCACTCCATTTAGGTGCTGGTTCATAATGGCCTTCATCAAAGAGTATTAATTGTATATGTTTTTTTAGAAGGTTATAAATTTCATTTTTTTCTCTTTCGTTATATACAGAATTTAATTTCTGAATAGTCCAACAGATAATTGGATTTTCTTTTATTTGATCCTCAGTAACATCAATATCATAAACAGATTTAGTGGGCTTCTTCTTTAAATCTGTAAATTTCACATTGAATATTTCATTGGAAATTTCATTGAATAATTGATTTACGATTGGTCTTCTAGGTGATAAGATTAGAACACCTTTTACATCTTTTAGACAAGCAGCGAGCCCTGCAATTACAATTGTTTTACCACTTCCTGTTGGCATTGCGACTAAAGCAGAACCTTCTGTTTCTTTTGCTTTAAAGGAATCGATATAGGTTTTCATTTTCTTTACTGCGCTTAATTGATAATCACGAAAATGAGCTTCTACTTCTTTTGGTGTTAATATTGATTCCGACATATTTTGTTCAATTACTCTTCAAAAACCTACAGTAAACAACTTTGCAAGAGTTGCTCTACTTGGGTGTGACTCGTTTTTTCTATTCCTTTAATTCCAACACCTTAACCAGTGTCTTCTGTAATCAAATTAAGCAGTAAAATACAGTTTACGTGAACCTATCTTTTTATATTTTACTTTACCTTCATTTACAAGTAATCCGATGATAGACCAAGACAAATAATTCTTCTGGCTACCTTCAAAATCTGATTCAAGATGAAGCGAACGCGCAATATCACTATTACCAATCCCTTCAGGATGTTGTTTTATTACTTCTAAAATAGCCTCTTTTAAAAGTGAAACTGCATAAATTGATTTTTCTTTTGGGTTCATATTATTATGATTTTAATTCGCTGGCTCTAACACCTCACTTAAACAACTTTGCATGAGTTGCGCTATTTGGGTTTGGATGTTATCTATATGCTCTTTTAAACTATCGCATAAGGCCATTAAACTATTAACCTGCTTGACGATGGCTTTTTGTTCTTCAAGTTTGTCATTATTAATTATCTTTTCACGAACCAATAATACCAATTGTTTTTATTAGTCCATTCACAGATAAGCTCCTTTTTTAAAGTTATACTTGCATCTCTTGACACATTCCACTGTCCTTTCCAAGCCGGAACTATTGGTGTATTTGCATCATAACGTGTGCCATTTCTAGTGGTTACGGAAGATGCTTTTCCTTTATGTCTGTATTCCGCATAATAGCTTGAATCTGCTAAACATATAAAGTACTTTTCTTCATATTCATCGTAATTATCTAGTCGTTGTATATCCTTTAATGCATCATACATATCTAAATCCTTGGCTCTATTAGATTGTTTCCTAAAGCACTTTAATTCTAGTGCCGCTGTTGTATTACCAAGTGAGCATGTAATATCTATGCTTTTTCTACCAAGACCAGTTTCGAGCTCAACAACAAAAAACTCATTAGGATAGATACAATAAGCAGTTCCTATTTCTTGCATTAACTTCGCTAATTGAAGCTGTAAGGATGCTTCTTTGTTTATGTATTGAGTGCCTAATACAATTTTTGCAAATAGGATTGCCCAAGCTTGAGAAATGATGAACTCTAATCTATTATTTGGTAATTCTAAACTCATGCTGATACTCTTTCCTCAAAAACCTCCCTCAAACAACTTTGCATGAGTTGCGTTATTTGGGTGTGGCTGTTTTCTATATGTTCTTCCAAACTATCGCATAAGGCCATTAAAGCATTTACTTTTTCTACAATGGCTTTTTGTTCTTCTAGTGGTGGAAGTGGTAGAATCGTATTTTTAATTTTACCTACATTTAAATTTGGTTGTGCTCCACCTTCTGCTAAAAGCCTAATTTCATCGTAAATTTTCCTAAAGAAGTATTTAATATATTCTTTAAAGTCTTTTGAAGTTTTATAGAAAACCATTGCTGCAACAGCTTGATTTGTTGCTCCAGGGATAACTAATTCACTAATTTGACCACGTGTTTTTCCTTGACCATACATTGCTATAATTAATGTTCCTTTTGGGAACACTTTACAATTTGTTTCCTGTAACGCTTTTTCTGTAATAAGCTTTTCTGATTCTTTTGCATATAAATCATTGGTAGCAGAGCTCGTATACCAAGGTATTGTACCATTATAATAAGAAGAGTTTGATTTTGGTGGTGTTGAACCAGTTCCAACATTTACTAAATCTTGCAACCTACACCAAACCCAACCCTCAGGTAACTCATAAGGAATGTCTTCTTTGGTAATTGGGGGCAAGGGTTTTTCCTTTTTGATTTTCTTTTGGGCTATGAGTGCTTGTTTTTCGGTTTGGATGCGTTTTAAGAGCTCGCTAGCGTGGTGAGGCCCTGAAACGAATTCGGGGTGACGAGCGCGCCATTTTGACGTTAGTTTACCTTGAACGGCCAATTGCAATATGGCGTCCCGTAGTTGTTTTACATTCTCTTTTTCGGTAAAGAACTCCGTAAAATGGCTTTGTAACCATTGCCATTCTTGCTCAAGGTTATCAGCTTGTGACAAACGTTGCAACGCCGAGGTGGCAAAGTCTTTTTTAAGTTGTATTCTGGTTTTGGTTTGTTCTTCTAATTGCTCAACTTCTTTAAATAATTTATTGACGATTTCTACAATGGCTTTTTGTTCTTCGAGTGGTGGAACAGGAATTTTTAATCTTTGGATTTTTCCTTTATTCAAAGTTTTCCCCATGAGAGCGTTCACTTGAACTCCCCAATTTGAAATAATTGGTAAAAAACGGAATAAATAATCTTGTGTTATTTCATTCCCAGGATAAATTGAAATAATAGCTTCATTATGACATGCATCAACACCAAGAATTGAAGTTTTCCCAATTGTTAATTTAAAACTCATTATTAGAGTTCCTTGTTTAACTAAACCATTTTTAAAATAGTTTTTTAGCCCTAAATCACTTAACGTTTTTTTGGTTTCATAAATCGTTTTATAAGTATCCATATCAGCAATACTAATCCAAGGATGATCACCTTCCCAAAATTCAAAGCGTTTTGATGGAGGTGTTTTTCCCATTTGAAAATCAACGAGATTGTCAAACTCATCCCAATACCAATCTGCTGGTAACTCATAGTAGCCTTCAGTTTTATCAGCAATGGACTGAATTCGTTCTTTATTAAAATCATTAGTCAATTTTCCTCTTAACGCTAAATCCAGAATTAAGCTTTTTAATTCTTCAGCATTTTGTGGATGCTTACTAAGGGTTTTAAAATGTTGTAAGAGGTGTTTCATGTAAAGAGATACTTTGAGACCTCTCGACTGCGCTCGAGGTGACAAAGCAGTAATTTTTAGTTTAAGGCTTCGTTCAATACATCCATAATTTTTTGTTGGATGCTTTCAATGTTTTTTTCGGTGGCCTGGTATTGTTTTAAGATGTCTTCCGGTGAAGCTAAATCGTCTGCTTCTTGGTGGGGGTTTTTAATATCCAAGTTGTAGTTGCGCGCTACAATATCTGCTACTGGTACTTTCCAAGCGTATTTGTTTTCTTCGCGGTTGTTCCACCATTTCTTTTCTAAATCGAACTCCTTAATATGGATCGGCTTGGTTTTGTTATAGCTCTTTACACCTTCGGGATAGGGATGTTCAAAATACCATACCTCTTTGGTCGGTGTGCCCTTTTCAAAAAACAACAGGTTGGTCTTAATGCCCGTATAGGGGTTGAACACTCCATTGGGCAAGCGTACTATGGTATGCAGGTTGCAACGCTCCAACAATTCTTTTTTCAATCTGGTTTTTACCCCTTCGCCGAACAAAGTGCCATCGGGCAACACCACCGCAGCACGACCGTTAGCTTTTAAGAGTTTAATGATCAATGCCAAGAACAGGTCCGCCGTTTCCTTGGTCCTGAACTTGCTCGGAAAATTGGTTTCGGTACCGTCTTCCTCTACCCCTCCAAACGGTGGATTGGTCAATATTACATCTACCTTGTCCTTACTTCCCCAATCGGCATAGGGTTTGTTCAAGTAGTTGCCACGATTTACGGCAGGCAGATCAAAGCCGTGCAGCATAAGGTTGGTGGTGCACAGTAAATGCGGTAAGGGTTTTTTCTCAATGCCCCTGATGGCCTTTTGTAAGACATCGCGGTCTTTGGGTGTTTTTACCTGATTGCGCATGTGGTCTATGGTACAGGTCAAGAAACCGCCCGTACCGCATGCTGGGTCCAATACCGTTTCGCCCAATTGCGGGTCGATGATATCTACCATAAACTGGGTTACCGCTCTTGGAGTATAGTATTCCCCAGAACTACCGGCAGATTGCAGTTCTTTTAAGATGGTTTCGTATATATCGTTAAAAAGATGCCTGTCTTCCGAACTGTTGAAATCTATCTTGTCAATCTCGTTGATCACCTGACGGAACAGGGTTCCGTTTTTCATATAGTTGTAGGTATCCTCAAATACCGAACGTATGATTTTTGCTTGTGGACTTATGGTGATATCCAAGTCTTTTAGGGCAGGAAAAAGCTCGTTATTGACAAAATCCATCAAGGCATCGCCCGTTAAGCCTTCATCATCCTCTGCCCAGTTGCTCCATTTGAGGTGTTCTGGAATAGGACTTTCGTAATCGTCTATAGTGATTTCCCATTCTTCTTCTTTATCGGCAAATATTTTCATGAATAGCATCCATACCATTTGCGAGATACGTTGTGCATCTCCATCTACTCCCGTATCTTTTCGCATGATATCGCGAATGCCTTTTATGTTGGTTGTTATGTTGCTCATATTTTGTTTATTCCTTCTTTGAGTATTAAAAGTTCGTCTTTATATTTTAAAAGTTGTTTTTCTACTCTTTCCACAATAGGCTTTATAGCCTCAATAAAGGCATCCAATTTTTGTTGTTGTTTCTCATCTCCTTCAAGAATAAATGTTTCTAAGTTCCAACTCAAAACACTGCTAAAATGACATTTCCATTTAGCTCCTAAATTTTCTTTCGCACCATCTAATTCACTTAATATTTCTACAATCCGTCTATCGTAATCAAAATAATCTACAGCAGGAGACACCGTTGATCTAAAATATATTTTCTTTTTATTGTTAAAGTCAAACTCAAATAGGAAAGCCTCTTTATCTGGCCACCCATTTGCTTTTTTATACTTTAGAATTAAAGGTTCTAAACTAGGTGGAATAAACCTAACATATCCTTTATTTTTAGAGCCTAAAATCCACCCTTGTTTTATAACTTTCTCATTTAAAATTTCTGCACAATCAAACCATATATCAGGTTTATTTCTAAATACAAAGTCAAAAAAGTTTTTGTGATTCTTGTACAATTGTCTAGCCCAAATGTTTGAACTATCATCACTCATAATGTTTTGTTTTATTATTGTTAAATAATCTTTAATATATTGAAGTATCGCAGCATTAATAATCTTTGACCTACTATTCAAAATAGAGTTTAAAATTTCAGCAATTCTATTATAAGAATAAGAAATGTATATATCACTCTGTGAGGCATCCTGTCCCGTAGGACTTAGAAAAACAAAGCACTTTTTTTTCTTTGGGAAATTTTCTTCAACTATATTTTTATATTTTAATAATTGACCATGACTTTCGCTTGACCAAATTTTATTTTCAATAGAGACTACAAAATTCTTAGTAATAATCAAGATATCTATATTCTTCCATTCTCTTCTAATCTCGACATCACTTAAATTAAGATTACTGAGTTCTATAATAGAAATTCCTTTTGCTCTTTCATCGATTAGCACATCTTGTAAGACTCTCTGTAAGAACAAATCATTTAAGCCATGAAATTCGTGAGGGTCTAATAACCACCCCAAAAAATTTGAATGTCTAATCTCATAATCGGCAACTCCAAGAATAGTAAAAATGTTCGGTTCTTGAGTCCTTATTAACAATTGATCATACAAATCATCAGAAAGTAGATTTTTATATTCTTTCTCTAATTCTATTATTTCCATTTAAGCTCCCTCCTTATAAATTTCGTTTTCTAGTTCCTGAACAGCTTGTTCAAAATCTCTTTTCTTTCCAAATGCCTTAACTAGTTCTACTGGTGAACCTAATCGATTTAATGGTTGAACTTTAAGTATAGATCCTTTTTCAATAGACAAAATACCCTCTTGTTCATATTTATCTAAAAGTGTAAATAATATCCTTTGAGCGGTTTCTCCATATTTGGTAAAATAATTTCGCTTGCGTACATTATTGGCACGTTCTCGTCTAGTTAACGGTGGCTGGTCATAAGCTACATGACAAATAAGGTCGAAAGGATCTAGATCTTGACCTACTTCTTCTTTTAATGCTTCAATTAAAATTCCACAATCTACCAACTCAGCTAACAATTCTTCTTTACTTTCTGAGGTTTGCCATTTTTGAATAAAGGCATCTAACGATTCATATTCGTTTTTAATGTTAGACTTGGTATAATCTTTAAGAGATTCTGTAATTAGTTTACCATCCTTACCATAATACTGCACGCGCTCATTTGCAACGGTAACCTTGATATTATTTACATAGTATTTTTTCACTTCTTCTTCCTCTTCATCTATATCAATATTTGGGACACTTGTTGATATAAAGCCGCCTAAATCACTTTCTATAGAATCTATATCATCTGTTTCTTCAACATCTGGCGGCACAACTGTTTCTCCTTTATCTGGTTCATAGATTTGCACTGGGTCTCCATCAAAGTCTGGATCTGCAAACAAATTGGTGGCTTTACGAAAATCCATTATGGTAAAAAAGACCTTTCCTTCTGTTTCTCTAATACGTGTACCACGACCAACGATTTGTTTGAACTCAGTCATCGAACCTATATTAGCTTCTAGTACAATGAATTTAACCATTTTTGTATCGATACCAGTCGTTAACATTTTAGAGGTTGTTGCGATAACAGGGAAACGTTCTTCTACATCCGTAAAGTTGTCTAACTCCTGCTTGCCAACCTCATCATCACCTGTAATCTTAACGCAATAGTTCCAATGCTTAGCGACTAAGTCTGCATTTTCATTTATTAAGGCTTGACGCATTCGGTTTGCATGGTCTATATCTGTACAGAATACGATTGTTTTAGCAAAGCGGTCTGTTGCCTTGAGATATTCTGTTATTTTTTTTGCGACTTCAATGGTACGTTCATCAATAACCAAATTACGGTCGTAATCTTTAAGGTTATAGATACGGTCTTGCACTTCGTTACCATATTTATCTATGAGTCCAGTTATTGGTCTCCAGCCTTCGTCCACATTCATAGAAATACGCACCACTTTATATGGCGCCAAGAACCCATCTTCTATACCTTGCTTAAGGGAATATGTGTAAACAGGTTTACCAAAGTACTCCATATTGGATACGTCTTTGGTTTCCTTTGGTGTAGCGGTTAGTCCTATTTGTGTGGCTGCATTAAAATAATCCAACACTTCTCTCCAAGCCGAAGCTTCTGATGCCGAACCACGATGACACTCGTCTATGACTACTAAATCAAAAAAGTCTCTACTGAACTCTTTGTAAGCATTTTTAGATTCTTCAGTACCAGTTAAACCCTGATACAAGGCGAAATAGATCTGATAGGATTTGTCAATCTTCCGGTTTTTGATAATGTGCATGATGTCATTACCAAAAGCTGAAAAGTCTCCATTTTTAGTTTGTGTTAATAATGCATTTCTATCGGCTAAAAACAAAATACGTTTTTTAACACCGTTTTTCCAGAGTCTCCAAATGATGTTAAATGCTGTATAGGTCTTTCCTGTGCCTGTTGCCATAACTAAAAGAATACGATTTTGACCTTTTGCAATGGCTTCTATGGTTCTGTTGATTGCATTTTGCTGGTAATATCTTGGTGACATACCAGAATCATCAACATAGTAATCTTGAGTTACGACCTCCTGGATTTCTGGTTTATCAAGGTCTTCTTTTTTACTGTATTTATTCCAGAGGTCTTCTGGAGAAGGGAAACTGTCTAAGCCTATTTCTTCTTCAATGTTACCAGATAATTTTGTTTTGTCATGAAATACAAAAGAATCACCGTTTGAAGTAAACACAAAAGGGATTTGTAGTATTTCAGAATACTCTAAAGCTTGTTGCATTCCATCGCCCACTTTGTGTTTATTGTCTTTAACTTCAATAATAGCAATTGGAATGTTTGGTTTATAGTAAAGAATATAATCGGCTCTTTTCTTCTTACCACGCGTGTATAATTTCCCCTGAACTATGATCCTACCATCGGTAAAAGACACTTCTTCTCTTACTTGTGTACGTATATTCCACCCAGAACTTTGTATAGCTGGGTTTATGAATTTGGTACAAATATCTCTTTCTGTAAGATCTTTTTTATTCATTTAATGTAATAACTATTGAAATAAGCGCAATGAAATCTACTAATAATAAATTTTAAACAAACACTAAAGATATAAAAATTGATCTTTTGTCAAATTCCTGTTCTTATTAAAATTACTATACTTTCCATATCTAAAAAAGAGTGAAATTGCTAAAACTTTAGGTAATGTAATAATTCACCAAATATTGCTTCTAATTTTACCTAATTCAATTTAGTTTTGTTTTGCAAATAGTAGCTTCTTTAATATTTATACTAAGATTATCTAATTCATTATACACACTAATAAATTTTATGTGTATAGAAGTTATCTTTATTTTGACTGACATATTGATGATATTTTGCATTTAGCTATTTACAAGATATTGAAATTTTTAGAAGATTATTTGTGGTTTTCCGTATTCTGTCTAACTAATGCAGATAACACCTGCCATTGGCATTTTTAGTTTTGCACTTACATCATTCTCCTGACTTTGTTTTTCTTATGCATTGTATTGCTAAAGTTGTTTTTTGCTGGTGATGGTAAGTATTAGAACTATTAGAAGCTGAAAAAGAACTAACATTTTGTACATTGTAACCTATTGATTTGCATACTTTACAAGCTTGATAAGCTAACACTTTAGCTCTATCTAAGTTTATAGTCTTCTTTGAATATTTTAAATAACGACAAGTTTCTTTATGATATTTTTCTCCTGTTTTTGTTGTATAAACCGTTTGCCCTACAACACTAATATTAGATGTAACAAAAAGAATAAAGTATAATATTTTTAAAGACTTCATTATTTTGATTTTTTCTTCTTGTTACTTCTCCATTCCCAAGGTGCTATCGCATTTGGTTCAATCCATAACCCTCTTTTATCCTTCTTAGCACCATCTTCAAGGGTTTGCAACAAATCATCATCCGAATATCTAACATAGTGCCAAGCTAAGCCTGCTTTAAGCAATTCCTTGCTTAAATTTTTTGTGTCGTAGAAGACATAAGCAATCAACCTACCATAGCGGTCTTGTTTTAAGACGTTCAGTTTTATATGTTTTCCTAATATGGCGTCTGATGTAAATTGTTTCGCCTTTGCGGAAAAAGGTTGTTTCCTCTCAGGACAGTCTATATTGGCTAACCGTATCCGAACTAACGTAGAATCTTTGGTTAGGAGTTTAAATGTATCTCCGTCGGTTATGGAAACTGCTTTGCCTGATAGTGTTTGTGCGTAACATACAAACGGAAAAATAAAAATAATGATGAGGCGCATTTGATATTCTTTTTTAATTATATACTATTAATATTGGATGCTTTGTTGTTTACGATATGATTGACGCCATTTTTTAGTTTAATAATTTCTTCTTCTTTCCATTTTTCAACAGCTAATTCTGCTATTTCTGCTTGAGCTAAGGCGATTTTATTTAACAACGCCTTGTTAGCTGCAATTTCAGCATCCAGCCTATTTTGATTTTTTTCAGCAGATATTTTCATCGATGTGTTAATATTGTCATTTATATCCGAAATTTTTTGTTGCTCACTAACAAAAGATTCGTGTTTGAGTCTATCCATCATGTCATCATAAGGGCCTGACTCCGCCATAAGCTTAAACAATACAGGAGCTACCTCGATGAATATAAATAATAGGGTAATTAACCATTTAGCCCAAAAAATAGAAGGCTTCTCATCTGTTAAAATGTGCATAGCTTCTAAATGCGCAGCAAACCCGTCATAGTTTTCAGTTTTATTTTCATAATCTATGTTTTTTCTGTCTAAAGTTTTTTGTTTTGATTCTATTTGCTCATCTAAAGATGCCTTCTCCTGTTGTTTACTAGTAAGAAGATCATTAATCCGATTCTTTTCGTCTACTATTGCATTTCCTTTGTTTTTGTTAGTTTGTTCTATTTTATTTTGAATTAATTTAATTTCCTCTCTTGCCCTATTTCTTTTGGCTTGATTCGACCTCAATGTTGCCAATCTTTGATTGATAATTTTAGATGAAAGAGAATCTTTTTGAGCTTTTACAAATGAGTTATAAGATGAATTCACCTTATCCTGAAGCACTTTCAACAGAGATTCTTTATTTTTTAAGTCAACTTTTTGTTCGGTTATAGAGTTTTCAAAAAAAGCACCAGCATTCTCAGAAAGACTTGTTTTATCATAAGTCAACTTATTGATATCGTTTTCAATAGAAGCCCTTCTTTTTTTCAAACTATTTAAATTGTTAACGAAAGTACTATCTCCATTTTTTAAAATAACAGCTTCATCAATTTTCAGTCTTTCTACAACGGTTTTTATTTCTTTCTCAAAAATTTTTAATTCTAAAGGAGTAGATATCACCAACCCTAAAAGCACGGCCATCAATAACCTAGGAGCAGCTAACTTCCATTCTTCAATAGTGATTTTCTGTGTTCCGTCGCCTTTACCTATCGTAGAAACTATATATCTATCTAAGTTAAAAATCAATAAACCCCAAAATGCACCAAAGAATAAAGAGGGTAGTGCCGATTTAAAAGCTGTGTAAAAAGCATAGCCTCCTGCAAAACTAGCCATTAACGCTGTAAATACAATCGTACCACCTACTCCAAAATACTTAGCGTGGTCTGTTGGACATTTTTTTAAAATTTCAATATTAGCACCGGCACACCACCAGAAAAAACGGTTAATTCTGTTCATTGATTTGATTATTTAATATTTTAGAAATTACCCTATTATTTTTAATAGAGTTGAAAATTTTATTCAATTTATTTTCTTTTAGTTCTGTAGTTCCGAAACTAGGCTCAAGTTTGTTAAACTTGACTTTCTCAATTGATGAGTAATTTGAATTGTCAAAATTTACGTTTAGACTATTTGAAAAGCTTTTGATGCCCAATTCGATATTAGGAAATTCAGGAGTTTGGATTGCAAGATTTATTGTGTTCTCAAATACAGGAGTAGCAATTTGAATACTTTTAATTATAGGCGTAGGAAAAACTTGTATTTCTAATTTCTTTGATACGATTTCTTTAAATCCTTTTGCGGTAAGAATGTATTCAAAGCTATCACTTGGTTTAATTTCTAAATCACCTTTATTTTCGACAATTCCAATATTGTTGTTTAGAGAAACCTCTTGGGCATTTGTTACTTCCCATGATATGTTAATATTGCTGCCCTGAATTAAAACATCTTTATCGCTTTTAAACTCAATAATTTCAGGCGGCTTAAGGTAAGAGGTGAATGGAGCTAAATCTAAATAGTTTTCAATAGAAATATATTCTTTTAAAATCCCCAACAATAAAACCACTTCTTTAGAAAGAAGACTTAGGTCTTTATAAATATTGGAATTTTCAATATCTTCAAAATCCGTTTCTTTAAATAATAGGTATTGAGTGTCTTTAACTTGATACTTATTCCATAAGTCAGGTTTTTCGGCTAGGGCCAAAACTGAGATGTAAATTATTAACTCTGAAAAATAGTCAGCTTTTAGTGAAGCATTTTCTCCTTTAAAACGAGAGGGATGCTGATAACCTTTTAAACCTGTAACAAACTCTCGTTGACCTTCAATCTCAGGAATACAAATAGAATCGTAGTCAACTAGTTTTATTTCACCTTTTATGGTAATTAAAATATTACCCTCTTGTAAATCACCGTGTGATATTTGGTTATCTCTTAAATCCTGACACATTATTTGAAAATTTTCTGCCAAGGATTTTAATTTATCAGATTCTCCAAGATGCTTCTCAATATATTCTTTGAAAAGCACTCCGTCTAGCCATTCCATTCTAATGGTATCAACTAATTCCCCATTAACTAACAAGGCATTTTGATCATATATAAAATCAGCAAAATAGGGGAGTTTTTTAGAAGTTAGGTATTTTGAAATCCTTAGGAATCTATCCTGATTTTCACCCATTTGTACATGCCACACACGAAAAGCCCATTTTTTTGCTTGGTGAGTAAGTTGAAAAACCATATTAAAACCTCCTGCATAAACAAATGGACTTCCATTTTTATTAAGTCTAGCTTTTGCTCCTTTAAGTTCAGGAAGCTTAAGAAAAACATCTAAGTTTTTTATGGCGGTTAATATGTCTTGTTTATTCGGCATTTCTAAAACTTATTGAAAATGTTGGTTGTATTGGTTTTAGGGGGTTCTTTTGTTTGTGTTGGTTTCTTTTCCCATTTCATCATAATTTTTTCAATAGGTAAAAGAGAAACTTTATTATTCTTAATGGTAAATCCAAACTGAGGTTTTAAATCATTGAATTTAGATACAAATTGATCTGTTAGGTTTCTGTCATCCTTTATAACAAGGATATTTTCATCATTCAAGCGTGCTTTAAACGACCAATTATATGAACCTGTGATGACGGTATTGTTATCAATTACACAAAACTTATTGTGCATAAAGCTATCTTTTGAACCATCATTGATATTACCTAAATAACCAACTTTTCCGTTGTGCTTTAGGAATTCTTTAAAATCCACCCTACTAGCTTTGTTAAACTTGTGATTTGCGATAACTACTTCAATGTTAAGTCCTTGTTTTTGTTTTTCTACAAGTCTTTCATAGATTTCATAATCTGTAAACCAAGCCACACAAATCTTAATGTCATATAGAGCATTATCAATCTGATGGATAATTTGCAAATGAATATTATTGAAGTACGCTTTTACCATTAAAATTTATCTGTAATGTTATTTTTATTAGGAAGAGTAACTTCTTTTTTCTGAGCTGGATTTGGTTGTTTATCCCACTTACCAAATATATTCTCTTTAGTAACCTCTCTTTTGTCAATGAGCAAATCTTCTAAAGGTCTTAGTTTAGAAATGTCATTTGCTTTTAATTCAACCAATAATTCTTCTGTTAAATCAGTAATATTTTTATTTGGAGACTTTAAACAGGCTGATATTATTTTAGATGAATTTGGATTCGAAAAATCTTCCTTTGAAAAAAGTAAATCCTCTGTCTCATAATAGGTGTTCCATAATCCGGGCATTTCAGCAAAAACGAGAAGAGATAAATAGATAATTAATTCTGAGAAATAGTCTAAACTAGGATTTACAAACTTGTTAATTTGTCTCGCTGGATGTTGATACCCTGGTAAGCCTTTTATAGTATCTGCCATACCGTTTAATGGGGCTATAAACATGGAGTCATAATCTATAGCGACAATTGAACCATCATTTTTGACAAGTATATTTCCATGCTGTAAATCTCCATGAGCAATATTTTCCTGATGGAAATATTTAACCATTCGTTTGAACTTATCCGCTAAATCCAGAATTTTTGTTGAATCTGTAATATTTGAATTAATATACTCTTTAAGAGTTTTTCCGTCAACCCAATCCATTAACACTATCGGATGCAATGTTCCATTGACTAAGACAGCATCATCTATGTATTTAAAACCTGCGAAATATGAATTGTCTAATTTTTCTAGGTAATTAGAGATTTCAAGAGAACGTTTTTTTGCATCACCAATATCTGCAATCCATAAACGAACAGCAACTTTACTTCCCGTAGGTTTGTTAAACGGAAACACTGTCGTGTATCCTCCTGAATATTGGATAATTCTCGAACCCTTTTGAATCACGGAACCTCCAATAATTTCATTTGATTTGAAACTTACTTGGGGATTCCGCATTGCGGTTACAATATCTGTTCTAGAAGGATAATTTGACATAGCTAAAATTTATCAGTTATATTTTTGGAGTCTTTTTTTTGAGTTTGGTTTTTTGAATCAGTTGATTTGTTATCAATCACTTTTTCTTCAGACACTTTTGTTTGGTTCTCTATTGTAGAATTATCAGGCTTAGTTTCATTTTCATCATTTTGTGATGTTTTTTTGTTTTCACTTGGTACTAATTGGTTTACACTTACTTCTTTATTTTCATCTTTTACTGATTCTTCGTTAGTGTTGGTTACATCATTAACTTCAGGAGCGGTTTCATTATCAGCTTTTTCAAGCTGTTCTTTTGAGTTATCTATCTCAGAAACGGCTTCTTTTTTCCCTTTAACCATGTTTGAAATTGTTTCAATACCTTTTTTGCCCGTTTCAACACACTTTTGAATCAGGTTTTTATCAGGTTTTTCACCATTTTCAGAACTTTCTTCTTTGATTTCTTCTTCCGAAGTTTCATTTTCTGTAACCTCTTTTGAAGAAGCTTCTATTTCTTGTTCTTCCTGTTTTTTCTGATTAGCGATTTCTTCTAACTCTACTCGTTGTTTGTCAATAAGGTCATTAATATCAGAAACACTTTCTAGTTTGTAGGTAATATTATCTTTCTTATTGTCTTCAACTTTTATGATTAAAATAGCTGAGTCATCATTTCCAAGTTTGCTTAATCTTTCCTCCGCAATAAATCTTTCAAAGTCTAATTGGCTTTGCCAAACCTCTGTTTTATGAATTGCATTTTTTTGCTCATTTATGAACCATTCAGCCAGCGCATCTGTCATTAAAAAAAAAGTACCAGCAATAAGTGGCTCTGATTCAGTTTTTTTAGGTATTCCCTTGTGCTTTATAGTACTTCTACTTGAAACATAATCAGGGAAATTATCGAATTCAATTGGTTCTGATTTTGAAGACAATTTTATCACATCAGTCTGAAAATCTTTCAAATTTGAAGGAACAAAAAACAAAAAGCTATCACCTAAAGCATTTGCTTTCCAATACCATTTTTTTGATTTTTCATAAAACTGCAATCCAACAAAAGTTGCAAGTCCTGCTTCTTTTCTATTGAAAGCATTTCTTGTAAACCATTTTGTTTCAGGTTTATTTACGATTTCGGTTACTTTCTGTAGCCAGTCTCGTTGGCAATATTCTATATAGCACTCATCAGACTCCCACTCTTTTTCAACCCAATTTTCAACTAAAGATTCTGCCCAAACTTTTGGAAAAAAGGATTTTGATACACCGTCTGAAATAGCAAATTTGTTAAGCTCTTGATTGATTGCATATCTATCCGCACAATCATAAAACGATTCTGCCTCTTTTGGGGAGATGAATCCTTTAATTGTAATCTTCATACTAAATTAATTTCCCGTGGCATCCATACCACTCATAGAACCGAACTCAATAAATTCTATAAATGCTTCAGGCCTAGCGTTTGAAACAAATCCCTTTGCGTTATCTTTTATTTCTATTCCTTTTTTCTTTGCAGAAAGATTATGAGAATCAGGCACTGAGCTAGATATTTCATAAAGAAATTTAGCTTGTTCATCGGCAAGCTCAGTTTTTGTAGATGGGAACTTATGTTCTGTTCCAGAATCTCCTATATGTGCATTATATACTAAAGGATTTCCATCATCTGAAGTAATTGACATTATATCATTAGCTATAGTAATCGATTTTTTTATCTCCGATTCAACAGTATCACCAGTATATGGCAGTCCGTCTGATATGTTGATAATGATAGGTGCAGGATTGTCTGGTTTTTTCTGTAACCAACCTTGAATTAGCTCTTTGGCAAAAGAAAGTGCATCCGCCATTGGAGTTAAACCGTTTGCTACTGGTTCTATGAATATAGGCAGTTCCTCTTCGATTTCTACCAATCCACCTCCACCATCCGAGACTTTCTTCTTAATCTTTTCCAATTTTAAAGGTTTATCAGCAAATGTGCTTAAATATTCAGATCTTATGTCATCAACTGCTAGGGCTCTACTACCTCCATAGCCAATTATTGAGATAAAAACCCTGTCCTTTACCGTTTCACCATCCATATTTGCAAGGATTAGTGAATTGATAGTTCTATTAATTACTAATGAAGCAAATGATGCTTTATCGCCTTGTTCGGGATAATTTTCTTGCATAGAACCAGATTGGTCTACCAAGAAGATGATATAGCCAGGAGTAGCAGAACTCCATTGTTTTGAATTACTCATATTTATTTATTTAAGTTAGATTCAAATATTATTATTTTAAAAAAACATTATGATTCCTTTTTTTTACTCTAATCAAGAGTTATAGTCATATTGCATCCTCTTCCTTAATCTATAATTGAAAAGCATAATACCTTTTAAGATTTAAAATTTGTAAGAGGAAATTTTATAATTAATCTTGCTAAAGAAAATAACTAATTCATCAGGATAATAATACTTTTTTTCATGTTTATTAATTGTAAAAAAATGATAAATCAATATAACTACGCATTTAAAGCGGTATGAAATTCTCTTTTGATAAAATAAAACGACTTGATAAAATGCGTAAAAATTCTAATTATTATTTATAATAGAGAATTATAAATTACATAGCAATATTACGTTTTTAACTAGGTAAAATTTTACGGCTTTCCGTATTTAGAATATTTTTAAAGAAGCCCTAAATCTTAATCTTTTAAGATAGCTACCAAATGTATGGTTTTATTGATTTTAAATAGCGTACTGATTTAATCTTGAGAAATAGACCTAACAAAGAGTTTTAACTGTTAACTTTTTTGAAAGCTCTAAATGCACGAACATTATTTGTCTAACTTCCATCACAATCACCAAAACTAATTTAAATGATGAATAATTGCATAAGATTGTTTATTGTAAATAGTTGGTTTTTGGCGTGAACTCCATATTTTAAAACACAAAAATGAGGAATGATACTAAACAATAGTTTCATTCCTCTAAATTAATAGCCAATGGTGAATTATCCACCTGTATTTGGAGGCGGAGGAGGAATATTTCCTCCATTACCACAACACGCTTCCTCCCCATCAGAAACTACCCCATCAACTTGATTTACTTCTGGAGTACAAGAAAACAAGACTATATTAAGAAAAACCATAAACAGTATTAAAGATATTTTATTCATCTTATTTAATTTTTAAAATTTGACAATAGTGTTGCCTGTCGCTTTTTAGCAACAATTGTGTTTTATGACAACACATGATTTAAACAGAAGAGACGTCTCTCTTATGGGAAGTATGAAGCGTTGAAGTAAAGAGCCATGATTACTTCCCGAAAAACATAGCTGCTTTACTTCTCTACTTCATTAATGAATTGTAACCTTTTTTAAAGATTCATAATTCGATGACAAATGAAGAAAGAATAAGCTATTAAGGCCGGAAGTTTAAAGGAAGTAATTAGGAAAATTGTTTCCTGTAATTTTCCTAGAGATTTTTTGTAGATTTATATCTCTTAAACCAACCTTAATGCACAAAGATGTAGTTATTAAAGCCTTTGAAAAGGCACAAAAAGATATACCAGGAAAAACGAGTATAACAAATTGTTCTGAGCATATTTCAGCAGTTATGTTGGATGAATTACATTATCAAATTAGTGGAAAAACATTAAGAAATTTATATAAAGAAGCTATATCAGTTGGAGAAAACGACATAAACATTAATTCACGACATATAATAAATTTGTGTGATTATTTGGGTTACGAGAATTATGAAGATTTTTTAAGTCATAATTCATCAAAATATAATTCTCAAAATCAAAATGTTTTTTTTAATTTTTTTAAAAGAAACAAAGCCAGCTTAATAATAGCTTCCATTGTTATTTTGTTAGCTTATTTCATTACCTCTTTTAATAAACAAAGGTGGATGGTATGGCAAGATACAGAATATGTAGAAGTTGAATTTGACACCGAAAAACACACACTTTCTCAACTAAAAATATATAACGCAGACAGAATTGACAACTTTAAAAAGATTGAGCCAAATTGTGAAACACGGTTCTTCAATGAGCAAAAAGAAACTCTTATTTGGTATGGCAAAAATTCTGATGGCACCTACGAATATTTTACCGGACTTGGTAAACATCCACAAACTGGAAAAACCCTAAAAGCCATTACTACCTATATAATACGAAAGTATATTTGTGATACTTATTAATGAAACTAATACAATTTTAAAAGAATGATTTTTTTTTAGAGATTAAATAAAATCTCTTATATTTAAATTAATTTTTTTACTAACAAAAGTGAACACAAAACCGAACACGTTTTGGAACACGATTTTCAACACAGACCTCTGTAAACTACATAAAATAAGGCTAATAACTACCCTTTTTATAATTCATAACCCGGAGGTCTCGAGTTCAAATCTCGATCTCGCTACAACAGGAAAATCACCCAAAATCAACGGTTTAGTTCACTCTAAACCGTTTTTTATACTTACTACTTTCCCATATAAATTAACTCACTGAATGCCATAAACCACATTTAAAAACGTTACCAATAAGTTTGAAATAGAGCCTGTTAAATTAATTTTCACAATCTTCAGCCCCCCATTTATCTAAACTTCTTAAAATTTCTTCAAGAGATTTTCCTCTATTTGTTAAACTGTATTCAACTCTAGGAGGAACTACAGGAAAAACTTTTCTAGTAATAAGACCATCTTTTTCTAAATCTCTTACTGTTTGCGTAAACATTTTATTTGAAATCCCCGGGACTTTCTTTTGTAATACACCTGAACGTAAACCACCTTCTAATAAATGAAATAAGATTAAAGGTTTCCATTTAGTTCCTATTAAATTCATTGTGTAATTCAAAGGGCAATTATTTTCTTTATTCAAAATATGAAATTTATATTATTGATTTTCAATATTTTACTCTTTAAAGTAACTATACTACTTTTTAGTAAGTTATTGTCTATTAGACAAATATAGGTTAATTTTACAATCTAAAATATAACTTATGACAACTAATAAAAATTATCCAAAATCATTTTCGCATATAGGAATAACAGTTCCAAATTTAAAAGAAGCCGTAAAATTCTATTCGGAAGTCATGGGATGGTACATCATTATGGAGCCTTCAAAAGTAAAAAAGGAAAAGGAAACTGCTATTGGTAAAATGTGTATTGACGTTTTTGGAGACAATTGGACGGAATTTGAAATTGCTCATTTGGCAACTTCAGATGGTATTGGAGTTGAATTATTTTCCTTCCCAAATGGAATTAAAGAAGCTCCTGAATTTAATCCTTTCAATACTGGCCTATTTCATTTTTGTGTTCAAGACCCTAATATTGAAGAACTTATTGAAAAAATATTGTCTTATGGCGGAAAACAAAGAATGCCTATAAGAGCATACTATCCTAATGACAAACCATTCAAAATGTGCTATGTTGAAGACCCCTTTGGTATTGTATTTGAAATCTATACACATAGTTATGAATTGACATATTCTTCAGGTGCTTATTCAAAATAAAATCAATTGGCAATAAAGAGTTGAGTATATGGAAAATAGACTAAACAGCACCATATTTAATACTTCTAGTCTGATAAGTAACATTTTCTGATACTATATTGTCTATCTAATTAAAATTAATAAACAAACCCTTACATTGAATTGTAAGGGTTTGTTAAAAAAATAACTGTTTTTAATTATTTAATACGATTACAGTTTCAATAAGTTTATCATCTGTTTTAATGTCAACTTTTTTTATAGTACCGTTTTTTAAATAATTTTCAACCGCTACAGATTTTTCTTTTTCTTCTAAATCTACTTTCACATATTTAGTATCAACTCTTTTTAACGAACCTGTTAGAGCATCTACACCCCAGCCAATTATAGAAAACCCATTTAAAATAGATACTAAATTAAACTTACTGTCCATTACCACAACTCTTTCTTTATAATTATCTATTCTAAAATCAATCCGGTCGTCTGCCTTGACTTTAATTTGAGTTGGTGTAATTCCTTTTTCAAATCCATTTACATAAACCTTTGCTCCAGATGGATTTGACTCGAATAAAACATTTCTCTTTGAACCTGTGAAAATTGACGCGCAACTTGAAAAAAATAACGCTGATGTGAAAAGTAAAATAGCTTTTTTCATTTATAATAATATTTAATAATTTATCAGGTATAAATGTAATAATAGCTATATGTATTGCCTTACGGATTTCCGTATTAGAATTTAATAATAGTGTAGTTCTCATAATTAATTAATAAAAAACACGCCCCGGTTAAGGGGCGTGGAAATCCTAATCAAATATTATGATAGAGAATTATTAATAGCAAGACAATATTATGATTTTAATTAGATAAAACTTTACGGGTTTCCGTATCCGGATATGCTTTTTTTAAATAAGTCCTAAATCTTTTACAATGCTTACCAAATGTATGGTGTTATTGGCCTTAAAGATATCTTTTAGTTTATTAATACGCTTTTCTATAGAACTTAAACTAGATGGTGCTATATTTTGAGTTTTAAATAGGGTACTGATTTCTACTTGAGATAGCCCTAATGAGAGGTTTTTAATTAATTCTATATCATAGTCATCAATTTCTAAATCGTTTTTTTTGTTTAATGCATTTTGAACTTGCGGAGATAGGTATAATTTATTTTTAGCAACCTGAGTAAGGGCTATAGAAAGTTCAAAAGCGCCTTTTCTACCTTTACACACATAAGCGTTTACGCCGCTTGTATTAATTAAAGTACGTACTTTTTGCAAGCGTTCTTCCATAGAGTATATGATTACTGCGAGATTAGGGTACTCTGGTTTAATAGCAGCAACCAAATCTTCTCCGCTTTTTAATTTATTTTCTTTATAGTCTTCTTTAAAAGACAAATCGGAAATTAACAAATCAAATGGCTGGTTATTTAATGCTGCATTTTTAATTTTTAAAAAAGCTTCATCACAGTATTGTGCTTTTACTACATTATTTATGTTATTAGATTTAAGCACTCTTAATACGCCTTCGTTTACAACGTCGTGGTCATCAACCACTAATACTTTTTTAAACATAGCTAAATGGTTATTTTTGACTTAAAGCCTTTATTAGTTTCAGATTCAAAAATAATAGTTCCATTTATTGAATTTATACGGTTTTCCATATTCTGCAACCCAGAGCCTTTTTTAATAACACATCCTTTTCCGTTATCGGCATAAGAAATACTAATTTTTTTATTGATCTTCTTAAAGGATATAACAACACTTGTGCTAAGGCTATGTTTTTTCATGTTTACCAAAAGCTCTTGCAGAACCCTATAAAGGGTGATTTTTTTAATATCGTCCAAAGCTCTCCAATCAATAGTGCCTATACCTTTTGTGATAACGTTTACTGTTTGGGTATTATAACTTACAAATAGATCTTTGAGTAGATCTTCAAAATTATAACTAACATTAATAGAGCTATTGGCTTTTGAAATATCTCTGGTTTTAGTATAGATAAGCTCTAAATCATCTAGCATATCTTCTCTTATATTGGAGTTGCTTTGAAGTTTGGTCATAACCTGATATATATCATTAGCTAACTCATCATGCACTTTTTTAGATATACGAGACTCTGTATTATATACAATTTTAATTTTGTCTTTTTTATGTCTTGCTTGTATTATTAAAAAAGTAAAAATTGATGATATAAAAATTAAGCCCCCTAAAGCTTGATACATTATTTTATCTGCGCGTTCTTGTTCTTGTTTAATCTTGTTTTCATTAGCTATTTTCTCTTGCTTGTTATAATTAAATTTTATTAAAGCATATTTGTTTTCTGCTATTTGCTTTGCTTTATCTAAACTATCTTTTAGTTTTTGATATTCTAAAACTATTGGATTTGGGTTTAAGGAAATTAAAGAAGAAAGCGCATTCTCTAAAAATGAAGGGCTATTTAAAGTTTTAGCTATTTCATAAGCTTTTTTTGCGTATAACCTAGCTTTTTTAATATCACCAATTTCATTGTAAAATATTGAAAGGTTTTTATAGCTTGAATAAAGCCCAATTGAATCTTTAATTTTCAATCTTAATTCTAGTGCTTTTTTTAAGTTGTTTAAGGCTTCTGGTTTTTTAAGTTTTAATTGCGTAAACCCTAAATTGTTTAATGCTCTTGCTGTTTGGTTTTTATCATTAAGTGGTAGGCTATTTTGGTAAATACTTAAAAACGCAGCTTCTGCTTTTTTGTACTCTAACTTATCTATATAAATGAGTCCTATATTATTTCTTATAATATTAATATAGTTTTGATTTTTGGTATATTTTAATGCTTTTTTATAATATTTTATGGCTTCATCATATTCTAATAAATTATGATATATTCTACCTAATTGATTGTATATACCTACTTTACTTTCTGATGAAAAGTTTTCATCATTAATCTTTTCTAAAAATTCTAGTGCATGTACGTTGTTAGTTTCACTACCGTAATAATCTCCCAAACTAAATTGAATGATAGCTAATTGTCTAAGATTATTTATTACTGATAAGGTATCTTTTAAACCTATATTTTTTATAAACTCATTCTTAAAAAAGACATAAGACTTTACTAAACTTTCATTGTTTTTAGGGTTATTAGCTAAATTTGAATAGTAACTTATACTATCAACCTGTTGTTTAACCTCTTGATTTTTAGCGTAAACTCCTAAATTTAAAACACAAAAAAAGAGGCATGATACTAATACTTGTTTCATTCCTCTAAAATAATAACTAATGAAGAATTATGCACCCATATTTAGTTTTGATTGGCTCAACCTAATAAAGGGAAACTAAATATTTTTTTGATAGCCTCTATTTACACTATTACAGTAAAGTTTTAATTAAACAATCTTGGAGTATTTAAAAGCAGTTCTATTTTTTTAATTATTATAGTAACTTGATCCATTTGAGATTCAATATTTCTAAAATAAATGCTTATATCTCTATTCACCCAACTTTCTGAAATTACTCTAGCACCTAAACTTATTCTTAAAACAGCACTTTGGCTATCATGATATTTTGCATTAACTGCCTGACCTATGTGGCATTTTTGAGCTGCGAGTCTAATAGTTTCTAAGGGCG
This sequence comes from Seonamhaeicola sp. NFXS20, assembly GCF_049132085.1. Classification (NCBI taxonomy): domain Bacteria; kingdom Pseudomonadati; phylum Bacteroidota; class Flavobacteriia; order Flavobacteriales; family Flavobacteriaceae; genus Seonamhaeicola; species Seonamhaeicola sp. NFXS20. Next base: position 162,911 of record NZ_JAFMPU010000002.1, read on the forward strand.
CTCCTTCAAATTCATTAGATAAATCTGAATTTAGCAATACATACAGTTTTTTTACCTGCTCTAAAGAAAGCGCTTCATTGTTTTTTAAGATGAAAAACGGGAAAATAGTTCTTATATTTCTAAGTCCAAATGCTTCCTTATTATACATGTTAATTTTAGATTCATTTCCAAAAAGTGGTTGTAAAAAAGGCGCATCATTAATTGAAGCTTTTACAAAATTGCAGAACATTTCTATACCTAAATTTCTGTATAAAATAGGTGTTTTATAATACCTATCCATTTCTACAATAGCGGCATTCCAGCGCATGTATGAGCCATAGTTAAATCCGTCTGATAAATCTTTAGAGCAAAACCAAGGTTGTGGCCAATCAATACTGTTGTAATAATTGTTAAGTCCTTCTGGTAATTTCTTTTCTACAGACGCTACAACTTGACTAACACTTTTAGGAATTATGAGTGCTCCTGCATACGGAGGACCTGTAAAAAACTTACTACCTGTTATAGTTACAATGTACCCTTTATTCAAGTAATTTTGAACATCTTTTGGGTCTAACCTAAGCTGTGACCCATCAACAATAACTTGAAGCGATAGGTTATCTATGGTTTTTAAATTTTCAAGCAACGTAGTAGTTGGTGATTGACATCCTAATTTTGATTGATCCATAACATGCAATACAGCATGCCTACCTAAAGCATTAGTTTTAGTAACCGCTGTAAAAACTTCTTCATCTAATTGAGCATCTAATTTTAGGTCTCCATGCTCATCTTTTAAAGGAATTTTAATGACATCAACTTCTCTAAAGCCTTCAATGGTATCTCCTTTTTTAACTGGATAATTTAAAGCAGTAGTATTCTCAAAATGACACCCTTTTAATGCTGCAGGCACTCCACTACCCGTTTCATCTGAAGCTACTAAAATATGTGTAATATCTTGTTTTGTAACAATTTGGGTTATTGCTGCTATTTGAAGTGCAGAATCTGTTCCTGAGGGTGAGAAAATTATCTGTGTTTCTTCGTTAATTTTAAGTGCTCTTCTAAGATTGCTTTTTAGTAGTTCTGTAAATTCAATAGATGAATTTTCAAATCCATTTTTTAAACTTTTTTGTATTAAAATGGTTCTTGCTTTATCTGTTCTATCATAAGCAAAATTAGAAATACTTGTAGCTGTGGATGATGCAAAAGTAAATGCTTCGGGTCTAGGAAAAGGGCGACAACCATATTTATTTAAAAGTTCATTTTCATCTACATTTAATCTAAGATCGCCTCCAGACATTAAAAGATATTCTGTTGGTACTGCTAAATTTTCAAGAATAGATTGCCAATCATCTTTTACTGTTCTATTTTTAGTAGTTATGCCATGAAAAGATTGAAATTCATTGTATTTAGATAAAAAGTCTACATTAAAATCTGTATTATGCTTTATTATGTTTATTAAAAAGTAATTGCAATTTTTTAATTTTTCTTTATCTCTTTTTTGCAATAAATTATAGAATATTTGGGTAACTTTTAATGCTGCTAAATCACACAGAATACTATTGTTTTTATCTTTACCTAAAGCTTTATACCATATTTGCCATTCTATGCCATACCTTAAATAAATTAATGCTAAAACAGGTTGTTCTAAAAACAACTCGCCTATTTTTATGGCTTTTCCTGGTATAATTTTAAACAGACTAGGCTCTTTGCTAGATGCTATTATGTTTATACTATTTATTTTGGGTACCGTGTTAAACCGCTTTAAAACTCTTACCAAATAGTTTACATTCTCTTTTTCAAATAAACTTGTTCTTTTATATTGATCTTCAATAAGTATATTTTTACTCATAATTAGAATAATAAGTTTTCTTAATATTTAAAGTTAGCGCAAAAGTTTTACTTTTAACTTTCTCTCGCAAGGGGTTTTAAAATAGTTTTTAAGTTTGTTTTCAACAAAATCTGGAATATTAATTGGTAAACGTGTTTTACTGTTTACAAACACTACTGTAGATTTGGCTTTTGATAATATTGTGTTTTGTTCATTTTTAATTTCAAACTCAAAATTAAAACGAACTTTAGGCAACTCTTTTATTGTGGTTTTTATACTAATGAGTTCATCATAATATGCTGGTTTCTTATAAAATATCTCAAAAGAAATTACTGGTAGCATAATATTTTTAGCCTCTAACTCACAATCATTTACACCTAACTTTCTCATTAATTCTGTACGTGCTTGGTGGCAATAGGCAACATAATTAGCATGATACACATAGCCCATTTGATCTACTTCTCCGTATCTGGGTCTTATTTTATAAGTATCGGTTATCATTTTAATTTACTATAAATCTGTTTGGTTATCATGGTCTTGTTTAGACTTAGAGCAGTTACACTTATGAGCTTTTTTATGGCCACAGCGATGATGTTCATTTAATGCTGTTGCGTCTTTTTTGCATTTTCCTAATTTTCTTTCTGCATTAGAATATAAACCTTTCATTGTTTTGTTATTTAAATTATCTAACCCATCTTCTCCGTAATCTTTACAGGCTCCGCAAAATTCTTTATTTATAGGGTTTTCAAATAAATTAAAACATTGCCTGCACCTGTACCATATTTTATCTAGTTTATAATTTCCTCCGTTAAATTCTATAGCTTTTCCTTCTATAAATGCTTTGGCTATGTTTTTTAGGGCTTTATTGTAAATGCGTGTTAAGGTAGGTCTTGATATATTCATTTTTTCAGCAGCTTGCTCTTGCTGAAGATTATTGTAAAGCACCAACCGAATACTTTCATATTCTTCAAAAGTTAAATTAATTTTTCCAATTTCAGACATTGGTATTCCGAAAGGCTTATAACCTTTCATAAGAGGAGGCTGATGAATTTTTCTACTTTTCTCTGGCCTTGGCATTATTTATAATTCACTTTTAAAATGATTTTACAAATATAATGAACCTACGTTCATAATAAAACTATTTAAGATGTATTTTAATAAAATTTAAAATAGAGTTCAAAAGAAGTAATATTTGTATTATTTTACTTATAAATAATTAAATCAAACTACATTTAATCGATTATATTTGCTTTTCACGGACTATTTACATTAAATTATTGTATTTTAGCTACATAATTCATTAACCCCAAATCTAATGAAACAAAATACCCTCACTTGTATAATCTTATTTTTGGCTACACATTTATCAGTCGCCCATATAGATATAGGCCATAGCACCTTACATGAATTACATAACAATCTATTTAAATCAGATTGCTACAAATTAAGTTTATTAGAAAATAACAACATTAACCATAAAGATAACAATCACATCATTAATGTTCTTAAAGAAAGAAACACTGCTCATTCTAATAAAAACGAGTTTAGGGTAAGTAATTTAAACAGTAATGTTACTAGTGAAGTTTCACACTCAACAACTAAAAACAATTCTAAAAATACAGATTCAAAAAACATAATTCAATCTTACCAAGCTATTAAAAATGGAATTACATTAAACCCAGATTCTAACGGCACAACAAAAGACTATATAAATTCTGATAACACTATAATTTGGGATCAATCTGAAAATGTTGGTTATAACCATGATATTGCAGGTATTGGTAAAGACAATGCTTATGAATTAAACCAAAAACAATCTAGCAGTGCTAATAACGCTATTGATGACTATGGTTCCATTGAGGGGATATTAACTATTGGTTTGACTGATATTTACGACTCTAATAACGACAATGTATCATCTAACCCAAGAACATTAGATGATAAAACATTTTTAATGTGGGGTAATAATGGCGCCAACTTAAACCTTGCTGCATCTACCATAAGTGTTGACATAAGTTCTGGTATTTCTGGTTTAGCAACACCTGTAAGTTTTATAGGCATACAACGCATTTGGAAATTAGTAGAAACTGGAGGCAACGTTTCTTCTTGTAAAATAAGAATACCTCAAAACGCCATAAGAAATACTTCTTCTTCTGGAAATTACTACATGTTTATATCTAATACTGAAGTTTTTGATTCTACAGCCGATTATAGATTAATGACTACTGACGGTAATGGAAATTTAGAAACAGATTACGATTTTAATGGCACTAAATACATAACTTTTGGGTACGCACCTCAAGTAGTTGTAGAACGCTCAATTTATTTTGATGGTGAAGAAGACTATATAGATATGGCTAACAACCTAGATTTAAATGCAACTAACTTCACAATTTCTGCTTGGATAAAAAGAGACATAGGAACTGTAAATGCTTCTATAATTTCAAAAAGAGATGCTGCTTTTACAGAAGGTTATGACTTTAAAATTAACAGTTTAGGCCAACTAGCTTTTTCTTTAAATGGAGGCGCAGCTACCCTAAACTCATCAGTTATTATTCCAGAAAATAAATGGCATCATGTGGCTGTTATTTATAATAATAAACATGCTACCTTATATATTGATGGTGTTGCTGATACTTCTGCTTCATCATTGCCATTACCAACAGCAACCTCTCAAAAATTCTTAATAGCAGCTGCAGATGGTAATGATACAAATACTACTGATTATTTTGCCGGAAATATTGATGAAGTTAGAATTTGGAAAACAGCATTATCTGTTAACCAATTAAGATACATCATGAATCAAGAAATAATAAATGATTGTTCATTAGCTCTTAAATACGGACATACTATACCTTCTTCTATACCTAAAAACGAAATTAACTCAATTCCATGGACAGATTTAGCAGCCTATTACCCTATGTCTGCATACACTTACACCAATACAGCAGATATGTCTGGAAACAACATAGAAGGATCTCTAAAAAATTTAAATACTGTAGATTTTCAAACAGCTCCTTTACCATACAAAACTCAAAGTTCAGGTTCTTGGGATGATGAAACCACTTGGTTAAATAATGCTGATATAGACCTTCCTAACTCATTATCAATTATAGACAGTATTACTCCCATAGAATGGAATATAGTTGAAATTAGCCATAACACCTACTTAGGCTCAACTTCTACTGCCAAAAGAGCTAGAGATTGTAAAGTACAAGCTTTAATTGTTAAACCAGAAGCAGATTTACAAGTAAATGGAGATATTGCTACTAACGAAGGTATAAGGCTAACTGTTACACATTATTTAAAACTTGATGGCTCAATAGATTTAGAAGGTGATTCTCAACTTGTACAAGACTTTAATAGTGAGTTAGATGTTACTAGTAAAGGTTATTTAGAACGCGACCAACATGGAACATCAGACACTTATACCTATAATTATTGGTCTTCTCCGGTAGGGCCTATAAATAACAGTTCTAACAATAATAATTATATGGTTGCTAATGTTTTCTCTAATATTAACTTCTTAACTTCTGGATATAATGGAACAACATCTCCCCTAGCAGTTGCAGATTACTGGATATGGAAATTTAGTAACTTACCAAATAAAGATTATGCCTCATGGCAACACGTAAGAAGTACCGGCACTCTTAAGGTTGGCGAAGGGTTTACAATGAAAGGACCAGGTACAGGTTCTATCTCTACTCCTCAAAATTATGTATTTAAAGGAAAACCTAATAATGGTACTATTAACATACCTATCATTGATGGTAATGACTACCTTGTTGGCAACCCATACCCATCTACTCTTGATGCAAAACAATTTATTTTAGATAATAGCAGTTCTATTGCTGGGGCTGGCACCACAACAGGCACCCTCTACTTTAGAAAGCATTGGAGCGGTGGTTCTCATAAATTAGGTGATTACGAAGGTGGTTACGCCACTTATTCACTTGCTGGTGGTACACCTGCAGCCTCCGTTGATATATTTGACCCAAATATTGTTTCTGATAGCTATCATCATGAAATACCTGGAAGATACATCCCTGTAGGTCAAGGTTTCTTTATTACCGCTAAAAGCACAGGTAACTTAGAATTTAATAACGGGCAAAGGCTTTTTGAATTAGAAGATGAAACAAGTGAGACCCTAAGTAAATCTAATAATTTAAAAAGTAAATCAAATGAAACTAGCGATTTAAGACCAAAATTAAGAATAGGCTTAAATTCTGTAAATGCTGTACACAGACAATTATTAGTTACAGTTGATAGTAATACAAGTACTGGTTATGATTGGGGTTATGATGCGCCTCATAATGATAATCAAATGGATGATATGTATTGGATGATTGATGATAAAAAGTTTACTATTCAAGGCATTAACAATATTGACAAACTAACAAAATTACCATTAGGTATTCATACCCTAAAGGATGGCTATAATGATATAAGCATAGAAAAATTAGAGCACATTACAGGTGACACAGAAATATATTTACACGATAAAAATCTAAACATCTATCATAATTTAAAGGATAGTAATTATAATGTTTTTTTAAATGCTGGCGAGTACTTAAATCGTTTTGAAATAACTTTTAGTAACTCACAATCTCTAAATGTTAATGAATTAAACAAAAATAATGTTAATGTATCCTATTCTAACGAAAGTGAAAATATTATTATCCACAACCCCAACTTTAAACATATTAATTCTGTTGAGTTGTATAATATTCTAGGACAAGCAGTAAAAAGATTCAGTACAAACTCAAATAACAATTATATAGAACACAACATTAAATCTATTAAAACAGCAGGTATCTATATAATTAAAGCATATTTTAACAATGATACAATAAGTAAAAAGGTTATTATTAGGTAACCCCTATTTTATGTTAAAACTTTTAAGCACCATAATTTAATCAATTATGGTGCTTTTTTTCTAACAAACTTAATTAACACCAAATTCTATCTTCCAATAAAGAACTTCTTAAACCCAAGAACAAAACACCTCTACCCCCTAGATAAAAAGTTTTATTAAATAAAATAATCACATCACTTTTAATAAAAATATTACATTTCATCGAATTTTTATGTATTTAATCGATTATATTAATATTTTTCCTATATTTGCTGTGCTATTAATCAATTTAAATATATCAGTCGCTCCAAATTCACCAACCATGAAAACAAAATTTCTTGTTATCACTTTACTTATATATTTACCTATTACAGCCCAAACACCAATCACAGATGGAGCTAACTGGACTGTAGTTAACATAACCGCCGATAATGAACTTGATTACCCTAACACAATCATTTACGGACCAGACAATTATTTATGGATAACGGAACGTAAAGGAAAAAAAGTTGTAAAAATTGATCCGAGTGCTTCTATTCCTATATCAAAAACCACTATGCTTGATTTAAGTACAGTTGTTTACCAAGATGCAGGACAAGATGGTCTTATGGGTATAGCAATTCACCCAGATTTATATTTAAACCTAAATACTTCAAATAATTATGTGTATATAGCTTACACTTATGATGATGATCTTGGAAGTGGTGTTTCAAGAAAACTTAGAATAGAGCGTTATACCTATAATTCTGGTACAGGTACTTTAAACAGCGGAAGTGCTACTACAATAATAGATGGATTAGACGCTAGCAATGACCATAACTCTGGAAAACTTCAAATTGGACCAGATTTAAAACTATATTACACCATTGGAGACCAAGGAGCCAACCAATTTGGTAATGCATGTAATGAAATACAAGCTCAAGACTTACCTACATCTACAACAGATTATGATACTTATAAAGGAAAAATATTAAGACTTAATTTAGATGGCTCAATCCCTTCAGACAACCCAACTATTGCCGGAATACAAAGTCATGTTTACAGTTATGGTCACAGAAATCCTCAGGGAATAATTTTTGGTTCAAACGGAACATTATACTCCTCTGAACATGGACCAAAAGTAGATGATGAAATAAATATTATTGAAGCCGGAAAAAACTATGGTTGGCCAGAAATAGCTGGTTATTATGATAACTTAGGTTATGGCTATTGTAATTGGTCTAGTACTCCTGAAGGCTGTACTACTAGCGGATTTAGTGATCATAATTGCCCTTCGGGTGTCACCCCTATAACAGAATTTACATCTGGAATGCCTCTAAACTTTAAAGAACCCATTGGAACATATAACAGTACTACAGCTATAGAACCTAGTGGAGATTGGCTTACATGGCCTACCGTAGGTCCTTCAAGTATAAATATTTATGAAGCTGGCTTAATTCCAGATTGGGGTACATCGCTTTTAATACCTACTTTAAAACGTGGCACTATATACAGAGTTAAATTAAACACTGCTGGTGATGGTTTAGAATCTCAAATCTATGAAGAGTTTCATTCTTCCAATGATAGATATAGAGACATTGCTTTAGATCCTGATGGTATAACCTTTTACGCTATAACAGACAACAGCGGCGGAACATCTGGTCCTTCAGGAACATCAAGCGTAAGTATTGAAAACCCTGGTGTTGTTATGAAAATTCAATACGTTGGCCCAACGTTAAACTCTTATGATTTAAGTAAAACCAATGAATTTTTACTTGTACCAAATCCTACAAAAAATTATACTAAAATTAGCTTTAACTTAAATACAAAAGCTTCTTTCGGCCTAATAGTTTCAGATATACACGGAAGAACTATTACACATATTAAAGAAATTAACAACAATTATAATTTACAAACCTCTAACCTATCAAACGGATTGTATTTTGTTAGGTTAATAGATAAAAATAAGGAAATAGCAACTAAAAAATTAGTAATACAATAATGATCCGTTAGCTGTGTACTGCTAACTATGAGTTAAGTTTAATTGCCTATGTAAATTTATTTTGCATTTAAACTTAAACCGCTAAAATATTATATAAAACTAAAAACAATTATTTAGCCCCAACTAAATAAATCTACTTATGAAAACGCTTACTCTCACCAGTCTTTTATTCACACTATTTTGTTATGTAGTTACACCTCTGAGTGTTGCTTCTCAAACGGTTTTATTATCAGATAATTTTAATTCAGGCTGGGGAAATTGGACTAGTGGAGGTGCTGATGCTTATTTAACAAACCCAACACCAATGAATAGTACTCAAGGTGTTAACCTTCGGTATGACAATAATGCTTCTTCATCAATAATTTCTAACACTGTCAATTTAACACCTTACGGAAGTGTATCTATTGATTTTGAATTTAGATTTAACAATTTTTGGAACGGATTAGATTTCTTTGTTGAATACTCCGATGATGGTGGCGGTACATGGACAGAAATTGGAAATTATGTGAGAGGTAACCCTTATGCTAACTATGTTAACTATACAGAATCTATCACCATAGATACTAATTCTTATACATTTACTTCAAATTCTAGATTTCGTATTCGAGCTAGCTGTCAATGGAGAACTATGTACATAGACAACGTAACAATAACCGGCTACCCGCCTGCTCCAGAAATAAATGTACAAGGAAATAGTGTTTCTATTACAAACGGAGACACAACACCTACACCTGCAGATCATACAGACTTTACAATTGCCAATGCTGGTATACAAATTACCAGAACTTTTACTATACAAAATACAGGAACAGCTAATTTAAATATTAGTTCTATAAATTTATCTAATAGCACAGACTTTTCTGTTATTGCTCCATTTTACACATCTCCAATTTCTACAGGCTCAAGCACAACATTTACTATACAATACAACGCTCTTACATTGGGCACTAAAACCTGTACGGTAACCATTAATAATAACGACGCTGATGAAGGAATCTATCAATTTGATATTCAAGCACGTACCGAACAAAATTTTTACGATAGTGATGGAGATGGTGTATTTGACAATGTTGATATTGATGATGATAACGATGGGATTTTAGATTCTGAAGAAGAACTCGCTTGTCAAACATCCAGTACCTCTACTGTAATGAATTACAAATTCCTTAATGAAACTTTTGGTACTGGAAACACAAGAACAACCATAAATACTACCTATGATGCCATTACCACCTATTGTTATGAAGACGGCGCTGGTTCTGGATGTGAAGGCGGCAATGATTTAAATGATGGCGAATATACAGTATATGATAGAATAGCCGATGGTGATGGAAACAATGACACACCTAATGATGATATTGGTTCTTGGGCAGATGACTTTTGGTACACAGGTGGAGACCATACCCCAGGAGACACCAATGGTAGAATGGCTATATTTAATGCCTCTTATGATCCTGGAGTGTTTTATACCGCCACAATAACCGGTGCCTTACCTGGTGTTCCTATTACCTACAGTTTTTGGGTGTTAAATTTAGATACTACAGATGCTCCTGATATAGGCATTCGTTTAAGACCTGATATTTTGGTAGAATTCAGAGATGTTAACAATAATGTTTTAGCTTCAATATCTACTGGAGATATCCCCCCTTCTGTTAATGGTGACCCAGCAAATAGCTGGCATAACTTTACAGCAGATTTAACATTAAATGTTAGTGAATTTTATGTGTATTTTATTAATAATGAAACTGGTGGACTAGGAAATGATTTAGCCATAGATGATATTGTTATTTCTCAAACATTATGTGATACTGATGGCGACCAAGTTGCAGATGTATTTGATTTAGATTCTGATAACGATGGCATCCCAGATGTTGTTGAAGCTGGTTTAGGAACTTACAGCGAAGGAACAGCTACACTAACAGAGGTAGCCTCTTGGGTAGACGCCAATGCTAATGGTATGCACGATGCTACCGAAGGAAACATACCCCTTGATTCTGATGGCGATGTAGTTCCTAACTATCTTGATTTAGATAGTGATAATGATACTATTTTTGATGTTGACGAATCTGGTGCGGGTAACACAGCCGAACCACTCTATCAAAATGGTGATGGTGACATTACAGGGGATGGCGTTGGAGACGGTCCTGACACAGATGCTGTTAGAGAAACCGATATTGATTCTGATGGAACACTAGAATACTTTACCGATGGCATTTTAGATATCTATGATTTTTTTGAAGGTAGCTCTATGGCTACTGGCTATGGAAACAGTAACCAAGGATTAGGAAACACATATTATGTATTAGATAGCGATGGAGATGGCACTCCTGATTATATGGATATAACATCTGATGGAGTTACTTTTGATATATCGCACACCTTATATGCCAACTTAGATGCTGATAATGATGGTATAATTGACGATGGTAGCGACGCCGATGGTGATGGTATTATAGATTTGTTTGATACAGATGATGCTGCCTTTGGCTCTCCTAGAGATTTAAACCAAAAATTTCAACTGTATTTTGATGGAAGAAATGATTATGCCGATGAACCTACTATTATAGACAATACTTGGAATGAAGCTACCTTAATGAGTTGGATAAAAATTGATCCATCATCTACTGGTGATCAAATCATTATAGGGCAAGATGAATTTTACATTCAACTAAACGCCGATAAAACCCTTACCGTTTATGCAGACGGAAACACCTTAAACTACAGCACACCATTAACCACAAACCAATGGATTCACGTAGCTGCAACCTTTGAATGCGACTGTTTAGATACTGGTTTCAACCTCTATGTAAATGGTGTTTCAACAGCAAGTGCTACCCCTAGTTCTGGTAGTTTCAACGCAGACACCTCTAGTTTTACAATTGGAAGGCAACCAGATACAAATAGTAAATATTTCCACGGATCTATCGATGAAGTTAGAGTTTTTAATAAAGCTTTAACCGAAAATGAAATTCAAAAAATAGTCTATCAAGAAATTGAAGATAATAGTGGTTTTATTAGAGGAAGCTTCTTACCAAAAGATATAACCCATTTTGATTATGTAACCGAAACCTCAACCCCTTTAAACTGGACCAATTTAGTACGCTATTACAAACTAGACACCTATAAAGATGATATTATTGACGATTTAACAACAACAAGCATTGATGTTGGTAGTGGCGCAAAAATTTACAATACAAAAATAATTGAACCACAAACTACACCTTTGCCCTTTATTACCAAAACAGGATGTAGTGGAGATTGGACAGATTCTAACAATTGGCTACATGGCGATGTTTGGGATATTGATAACACTCATTCAGATTGTGCTATTGTTCATATAAAAGGAGATATAGAAACCAACACAGACCACAAAACCACAGGATTAATAATAGACTCTGGTAGCAATTTAGATATTTTAGACAGTTCTGAATTAAATGTAAGTTGGTATTTAAAATTAGATGGAAAAATAGATTTAGAAGGAGACTCTCAATTAGTACAAGGCGCAGAAAGCACCTTAGATGCTACAAGCGAAGGTACTCTTGAAAAAGATCAACAAGGAACTGCCGATACTTACACTTACAATTATTGGTCATCTCCTGTTGGAATATCAAATAATACAACAAACAATAACCCTTATAATGTAACACAAGTATTTAGCAATGTAACGTTTGCTACATCAGGGTATAACGGAACTCCATCGCCACTAACTATTGCAGATTATTGGATTTGGAAATTTAATAATTTACCAACGGGCGACTATTCTTCATGGCAACATGTAAGAAGCACAGGGACACTTAAAATAGGTGAAGGCTTCACTATGAAAGGCCCTGGAAGTGGCCCTATTTCTGCAGAACAAAATTATGTACTAGAAGGCAAACCAAACAATGGAGACATTAGTTTAGACATTGATGCAGGTAACGATTATCTAGTTGGAAATCCCTATCCATCAGCCATTGATGCTGAAAAATTTATTTTAGATAACGGCAATACCATTGCTGGGTCTGGCTCTACTACCGGAACGTTATATTTCTGGGAACATTGGGGCGGAGGCACTCATAACTTAGGAGATTACCAAGGTGGATATGCCACTTACTCGCTTTCTGGCGGTGTTCCCGCTGCTGCTATAGGAACTAATCATCCTGATGTTGGCACAGGTGGCACGCCTACCAAAACACCAGGTAAATATATTCCTGTTAGTCAAGGATTTTTTGTAACCGCTGAAAATAGCGGAACTATTAAATTTAAAAACAGCCAGCGAGTATTTCAAGTTGAAGATGGTTCTAATTCGCTTTTCATGAAAGCTGAAAAAGAAAAACTGGCAACCACATCAAAAAGTACACAAAACAGTGATGACAGATTAAAACTTAGACTTGGTTTCTATTCTGTTAACACCATTCGTAGGCAGCTTTTAACTACTGTTGATAAAAACAGCAGTATTGGGTATGATTGGGGATATGACGCCCTTTACAATGACACCCAAGTAGATGATATGTATTGGATAGTTGATGATGAAAAATATGTAATTCAAGGTATAGACACCATTACACAAAGCACTGTGTTACCGCTAGGAATTCACACAAAAAATGATGGTATTAATAATATAACTATTGATGATTTAGAAAATACTCAAGACAATTTAGAAATATATTTACATGATAAAGAACTAAACGTTTATCACGATTTAAAAGCAAGCGATTATGAAGTTTTCTTAATAGCTGGAGAATATTATAACAGGTTTGAAATTACATTTTCTAGTTCTAGTACTCTTAATACTGAAGAAGTTAAAAACACACCTTTACAAGTTTATTTTTCAAACGAAATAGACAGTATTGTAATTCTTAACCCAGAAGAAAAAAATATAAAATCTGTTGAAGTACTAAATATGTTAGGACAGTCTTTATTTAAATTTAATACTAATACAACATCAAATCATATAAAGTATAAAGCAAGCCAATTTGCAACAGGTTATTACATTTTAAATATAGAAACAGATTTTTCTAAGATATCAAAGAAAGTTTTAGTAAAGAAGTAATTTATTTGTTTAGTTTATTAGTTAGTTGAATTTAGTTAGTGTAGAACCCCAAATCTACCATAATCTTTACTAAACATTAGAGCCCTAAAATTTAGGGCTCTTTTTTTATTGTATTGCTGTAATTAAATCTTCTAATGAGAGTTTAGATTGTTCACCAGATACCATATTTTTTAAAGTATAAGTATTAGATTTTATTTCTTCATCTCCTACTAAAACAACAAATGGTATATTACGTCTGTTAGCATGTGTCATCTGTTTTTTCATTTTAGCAGCATCAGGGTATAATTCCGCATTTATACCTTCATTACGCAATGTTTTTATAGCTTTTAGACAAAATAGCGCCTCTTTATCTCCAAAGTTTATAAAAAGTACCTCAACATTTTTATTTACCGTCTCAGGGAATAAATTCAATTCTTCTAAAACTAAATAAATACGGTCTAAACCAAAACTTATACCAACACCACTAACATCTTTCATTCCAAAAATACCAGTTAAATCGTCATATCTACCACCGCCACCAATTGAACCTATTTTTACGCTTTTTGGTGCAGATACTTCAAAAATAGCACCGGTGTAATAATTTAATCCGCGCGCTAGAGTAACATCTAATTGTAAGGTTGCTGTTGTTAATCCTAGTTCAGAAATAGCATTATTTATAAAGGTTAATTCTTCAATGCCTTTTTTACCTTCTTCAGAAGTTGACAAAATAGATTTTAAACTGTTTATTTGAGATTCAAATGTACCAGACAAAGTAAATAATGGCTGAAGTTTAGATATTCCTGTTTCTGAAATACCTTTAGATAGCATTTCTTCTTTCACCTTCTCCTCTCCTATTTTATCAAGTTTATCAAGAGCTACTGTAAAATCAATTAATTTATCAGAAGCGCCAATAACTTCGGCAATACCAGATAGTATTTTTCTGTTATTAATTTTAATAGTTACACCTTCTAATTTTAACTTTGAAAAAACGGTATCATACAATTGAATAAACTCTACCTCTTGCCATAAACTTTTGCTACCAACTACATCGGCATCACATTGGTAAAACTCTCTAAAACGTCCTTTCTGTGGTCTATCGGCACGCCATACGGGTTGAATTTGGTAGCGCTTAAACGGAAATTCTATTTCGTTTTGGTGTTGTACTACGTAGCGTGCAAATGGCACTGTTAAATCGTAGCGTAGGGCTTTTTCGGAGATTTCATTTGCTAACCCTTGTGAATCTAACTTTTCATAAAGTTCTTTTAAAACAAAATTTGAAGCATTTTCAGATATTCCAGGTAAAACAAACTCTTCAAAGTATTCAAACTCTTTTTCACAATAAAAGGCTGCTATAAACCCTTGATTTTTTAAGATATATTCTATTAAAATATCTCTATATTCTCTAATATTCCCCTTACCATTAGCTATTAAAAATCCTTCTATATTACTTTCAATAAAACTCATTACAATAGGGTATTCTGACTCGACTTTGGTGTTTAAGTAAGAAAAGAAATCCTTTAACATAGAACCAACTTCAACATGAATTCCTTTATTTCCTATTATTTTTGAGATACTTTTTTCAAAAAAATCCCCAGAATTAAGAATCTTAAAAATCAATCTATCTCCTTCATCGCCATATTTCCCCATTAAAGTGCTAGAGTTTTCAAAACTTGGTGTTTCAATAGGTTGAAATCCAAATGTTTTAAACGCACTACGAATAGTATTAAAAATGTAATTACGCTTTGCTACTTGTTCTGGATTAAAATCTCTGGTGCCTTTTGGTATGCTTGGTTTTTGAGCCATATTTAATTACCTGCAAACAGGTGGTCTTTAAATTTTAAAATATCCTCTCAACAATATTACATCTGTAATGTTGGTATGAGGAACAACAAAAATAATATAATTGATTATGTGATTGCGTGCTTTTAATACAAAAAAGCCAACCTTTTTAGTTTATTAACTTATTAAAATAACGGTACAACTCGCCTTTAGTAATGGATGCGCCTTGTTCTATCATTTTAAATTTGTCAAGGTTTTTATCTTCAGAGTAGTCTTTATCTGCTTGTAAAAACTCAACTCTATCATCCATTAAATTTTCGCGAAGCCAATTATAACCTTCTTGTGTTGTAATATCTATATCTTCATTTTTAACATTTACAACAATGGCATGCATTTTATCTTCTTTTAAATGAAATAAATACATGTGTTGCGGAGCAAAGTGCTCTAAATATTCGGCTTTGTTTAAAACACCTTCCCAAATTAAATCACTAAAAACATCAAGTTCAGTTTCTGCTAATTCTGGTTTATTTTGTTTTAAATTGTCCCACTCATCGGCTGTAATTTGTTGTGTTGCCAAAAAATTTATGAATTCTTGGTGTAATTCTTCAAATTGCTCTTTTGTAAGTCTTGCGTATTTCATTCCCTTCATAAATTATAACAAAAAAACCGCTTAGAAGTATCTAAACGGTTTTTATATATTAAAAATTTGAAATTATTTTGCTTGTGGAATAACTTCAAATGGTAATTCTACAGATACTTCTCTATGTAAACGGATAACGGCAGTATACTTACCTAAACGTTTTACATTACCACCAATTACATTGATGAATTTTTTATCTATATTATGACCTTCTTTTTCTAAAGCAGCTGCAACATCAATGTTATTTACAGAACCAAATAATTTATCGCCTGCTCCTACTTTAGATGCTATTTTAATTTCTAATGCTTTTAATGCTTCAGCAATTTTATTAGCATCATCAACTATTTTCTTTTCTTTAAAAGCTCTTTGCTTTAAGTTTTCTGCTAATACTTTTTTAGCAGATACAGTAGCTAAAATAGCTTTCCCTGTTGGGATTAAAAAATTTCTACCGTAACCGTTCTTAACTGTTACAACATCGTCTTTAAATCCTAAATTCTCAACGTCTTGTTTTAATATAAGTTCCATTGTTATCGGTATTTTACTTTAATAAATCTGCTACGTATGGCATTAAAGCTAAGTGGCGTGCTCTTTTTACAGCTACAGACACTTTTCTTTGGTACTTTAATGATGTTCCTGTTAAACGACGTGGTAAAATTTTACCTTGCTCATTTACAAACTTTAATAAAAAATCTGGATCTTTATAATCTATGTATTTAATACCAGACTTTTTAAAACGACAGTATTTCTTTTGTTTGCTAGTTTCAATATTAAGAGGAGTTAAATATCTAATTTCTCCGTCTTTTTTACCTTTTGATTGTTGCTCTAAAGTTGCCATAATTAAGCTTTTTGTTTAAGTTTTTCTCTTCTTCTTTCTGCCCAAGCTATTGCGTGTTTATCTAACTTTACAGTTAAATAACGCATAAAACGCTCATCACGTCTAAACTCTAACTCAAGGCTATTAATTACTTCACCAGCAACGGTGTACTCAAATAAGTGATAAAACCCACTTTTTTTGTTTTGAATTGGGTAAGCTAATTTTTTTAGTCCCCAATCTTCTTTAGATATCATCTTAGCGCCGTTAGAAACAAGAAAATCTTCGTATTTCTTTACTGTTTCCTTTATCTGATCTTCAGATAAAACGGGATTTAAGATGAAAACAGTTTCATAATGATTCATAAAAATCTATTTAATTGTTAAAAATTGGCTGCAAAAATAGTTATTATATACATATAAAACAACAAAATATTTACTATATTGTTTGCGGTAATTACGCTGTTAAAATTTTGTTAAAAACGGTTGTTTATCGATGTTTTTTGGTTTTTGGCGGAATTTTTCGTACTATTGTCGATATCTTAACCGAAATAATACAAATGTTATGACTTTAAACTGTGTAGTAGTAGACGATTCAGCAATACAACGTCTCTCTATTGTTAAGTTAGTAGAGAATCATCCTTCACTTAACTTAATAGCAGAGTACAGTAGTGCTTTAGAAACTAAAAATGGTTTAAATACGCATCAAGTTGACCTTATCTTTTTAGATATTGAAATGCCCGTTTTAAACGGATTTGAACTTTTGGACGTATTAAACAAAAAACCTCAAATTATTTTTGTAACCGGTAAAACCGAATATGCTTTTAAAGCATTTAATTACGATGCTACCGATTATTTACACAAACCAATTACCCGAGAACGCTTTAATGCTTCTGTAGAAAAAGCTTTAGAACAACATAGATTGTTAATGAACCAAAACGAAGAAGAAGGTGAACATATCTTTGTTAAAAGTAACCTTAAAAAACGTAAGGTTTATATTAAAGATATTAAATGGATTGAAGCTCTTGGTGATTATGTAAAATTAGTTACAGAAGAAACAAGCTTAGTAGTGTTATCTACAATGAAAGCTTTTGAAGCAGAATTACCAGAAGGTAAATTTTTAAGGATTCATAAATCATATATTGTAAATCTTGATAAGATTGACAGATTTAACAGTAAAAATGTTGAAGTTGGTGCTTATGAAATTCCTTTAAGTAGAAATAAAAAGACACAATTGGTTGACGCTTTAAATAATATTTAAAACATTTAACTAGAAGTTATCTACATTTAAAATTACCCTAACCGACCGATAATCTTTTATACTCAAGAAGCTATTATTTATTTTAATGATAGCTTCTTTAGTTTTTGATAGCGATTGTTTTTTAGGAATTTTTACCAATATATTTTTATGAAACTGATTTCTAATTCTAGAAATTGGTGGTGATTCTGGGCCTAAAACAGCTGCTCCAAAAAACTGTCTTAGTGATTTTGCATACCAAATAGAAGCCTCTTCTACCCTATTATAATCTTTATGTTTTAAAGTAATTTTTATCTGTTTATAAACGGGCGGATATTTAAAATTAAACCTATCATTCATTTGCTCATTATACATATCTGTATAATTATTGGTAGATACTTGCTGCAATATATTATGATATGGGTTATACGTTTGAATAAGCACTTTACCTCTCTCTTGAGTTCTACCGGCTCTACCTGATACCTGAACCATAAGTTGAAAACTACGCTCATGAGCTCTAAAATCTGGAAAATTTAGCATGTTATCGGCATTCATAATACCAACCAGTTTTACATGTCTAAAATCTAATCCTTTAGTAAGCATCTGCGTACCCACTAGTATATCTATTTCTTGCTGCTCTAAGGCGGTTATTATTTTTTCATAGCCATATTTACCTCTGGTGGTATCTAAATCCATTCTAGCTACCTTAGCATCAGGAAATAACAATTTAGCTTCTTCTTCAATCTGTTCTGTTCCAAAACCTTTACTATCTAAATCTGGACTTCCGCAAGCCATACAAGTTTGAGGCATAGACATATTATATCCACAATAATGACAGCGCAACTGGTTTCTATATCTGTGATATGTTAAACTTACATCGCAATTAGGGCACTGTGGTGAGTGCCCGCAAGTATTACACTCTACAATTGGCGAAAACCCACGCCTATTTTGAAATAAAATAATTTGCTTACCTTCTTCTAAAACTTCGATTATTTCTTCAATAAGTCTATCGCTAAAATGCCCTTTCATACGCTTGCGCTTATGCTTATCTTTTATATCTACCAATTCAATATCTGGCATTAGCACATTATTATACCTATGCGTTAATTCTACCAAAGCATATTTATTTTGTTTAGCGTTATAATAACTTTCTAAACTAGGTGTTGCAGAACCTAACAAGGTTTTTGCTTTATGAAATGCTGCTAAAACTACAGCCGTGTCTCTTGCATGGTAGCGTGGTGCAGGGTCAAATTGCTTAAAAGATTGTTCATGTTCTTCATCAACAATAATAAGACCTAAATTATTAAACGGTAAAAATATAGATGAACGCGCACCTAATACTATTTTCGCCTTAGAGGAATTATCTAATACGTTATTCCAAACCTCAACACGCTCATGTACAGAATATTTAGAATGAAAAATAGCAACCTGATCTCCAAAATAATTTTGTAATCTATTAACCAACTGTGTTGTTAAAGCTATTTCTGGTAATAAATACAACACTTGTTTACCGCTTTGTATAACATCTTCAATAAGTTTTACATATATTTCTGTTTTACCAGATGATGTAACCCCATGAAGTAGTGTTACATTATTTATTTTAAAAGATTCTTTAACCTCTTTTAATGCAGTTTCTTGATATTCATTTAAATGTTTAGATACCTCATTATCCTCACCTTCATATTGTACCCTATCGGTTTGTATATGATACTCTTCTAGTATTTCTTTTTCTACTAAAGTTTTGATAATTTGCGAAGAACCACCGCTTTCCTTAACTAAATCAGAAACCTTTACAGGTTTTTTAGTTGTTGCCGAAATTGAAAACAACGTCATTATAACTTCTCGCTGCTTTGGTGCTCTACTCATTTTTTCTAACAAGTCTTGTAATGCTTTTTCAGAAGAAAAATTGGCATGTAACTTTACATACCTTACTAATTTTGGTTTATATTTTTCATAAACCTCTTCTTCTACAGAAACAGCTCCTTTTTCAATAAGTCTTTTTATAACAGGAAGAACATTTTTTTTATCAAGAATATTAGAAATATCATGAATTTTTAATGAAGACTGATGGTGCAACGCTTCGTAAATTAAAAATTCATCATCTTTTAAAACTGATTCATCAATGCGCTTAACAAGGTTTTTAGTAACTACCGTTTCACTCTCTAAAATAAAGGCACTTGGTAAAGCTGCTCGCATGACATCGCCCATAGTGCACATGTAGTATTTAGAAATCCACTCCCATAAATTTAATTGAATACCATTTACAATAGGCGTTTCATCTAAAATTTGTTGAATCTCTTTAGCTTCATAAACGGTTGGCGCATTATTATGAATATTATAAACCAACCCAGTATAGATTTTAGATTTCCCGAAAGGTACTGCTACACGCATCCCTTTTTTTAAAAAACTAGCTTCTGCTGAAGTTATACTATAGGTAAATAACTTTTGGAGCGGAATTGGCAGGATAACATCTATAAAATGGTGCATAAACTAAAATCTTTTACGCAACTTGTTTAAAGATGCATTTAACTCATAGCCCAGAAGTAAAATATTGGCATTTAGCCAAAGGTAAAACATTAAAATTAACAGTGCACCTATAGAGCCATAAAGCTTATTGTATTGCCCAAAATTCTCAATATAAATACCAAACAAATAAGATGACAATATTATAAGTAATGTTGTAAAAAGTGCTCCTATTGAAAAGAATTTTGAGTGTTTTCCTTCTTGAGTTCCATAATAGTATAAAGTAGCTGTTGCTAAATAAACCATTACTATAAAAAATACATATTGCGCTAAATTAGCCCAAAACACATTTTGAGAATCTACTGCAAAAGCATTAAGCAAGCCCTGTACTACATATATTTGAAAATATCCTAAAAAGGCTATAGTTAAAATAATTAAAAAGGCGAGAATTAAGGCAATGCCTAAGGCATACAAATATTGTTTAAAAATATTTCGTGTTAATTGTTCATGATACGAATATTCAAACCCTGAAAAAACTGCATTTACTCCATTTGCCATTAAAGCTATAGATAAAATAAAAACTGAAGATAACAATCCGCCTCTTTGGGTTTGATCTATGTTTTCAAAAATATTATGTAAAAAAAAATCTGATGTATTAGGAGGTAAAAACGATTCTAAAAAAACTAAAAAATCTGTTTTAAAACCTTCAATAGGAATGTATGGTATTAGTATTAAAACAAATAACAAAAAAGGAAAGAGCGCCATAAAAAAGCTAAAGGCAATAGCACTAGCTCTAGTAGTTAAGGCTCCTTTTGCTATACCAATAATGTATAATTCTAATAAATCGTACAATGATAACCCCTCTAAACCTGGAAGCTTAATTTTTTTAAAAAACCGCACCAAGACATTTATAACAGGAATTTTATCTAGTTTGTCTTCAATGGGTTTGGTCATAAATAACTTATCTTAATAGGTTAAGTTAATACAAAGTTATTAAATTATGACAGTAGAATAACTATTGAAAAAGAAACTATTTTATGGCTTTTAAACTTAAATCCATATTATGAACAGAATGTGTAAGTGCACCACAAGATATATAATTAACCCCACACTCTGCATAATGCCTAATAGTATCTTCATTTATATTTCCTGAAGATTCTGTTAAACATTTATCACCAATCATTTCAACTGCTTTCCGAGTATCTTCGTAATCAAAATTATCTAATAAAATTCTAAAAACGCCTTCGTTTCTTAAAATTTCTTCTACTTCACTTAAATTTCTGGCTTCAACCATAATATCTAAGTTTTTACCAGTTTCTTTTAAATATAGTTTAGATGTTTCTATGGCTTTGGTAATACCTCCTGCAAAATCAATATGATTATCTTTTAGCATAATCATATCATACAATGCAAATCTGTGGTTTTCTCCGCCACCAATTTTAACTGCCCATTTTTCTAAAACTCTAATTCCAGGAGTAGTTTTTCTAGTATCTAAAATTTTGGTATTTGTACCTTTAACCAAGTTTACAAAATGTCTAGTTTTAGTAGCAATTGCACTCATGCGTTGCATAGCATTAAGTACAGTACGCTCTGCTTTAAGGATAGATTGTGATGGCCCTTCAACATACATAACTACATCTCCATACGTTACTTCTGTGCCATCTTCAATACGTACATCTAATTTTAAATTCTTGTCTACGTATGCAAAAATTTTCTTTGCAAAGTTAACGCCGCCTATAACGCCTTTATCTTTAACTAAAAGTTTAGCTTTACCTCTAGCGTTTTCTGGAATACAAGCTAATGAACTATGGTCGCCATCTCCAACATCTTCTCGTATTGCGTTTGCAATTATAGCTCTTATTTCACTATCAAACTGCTCCTGTGTAATCATATTTTTTGTTGGTTTGCAACAAAAATAATAAATAGATTTACTTTTTTAAATTTTAGATTTACGAAATTACTATTTATTTCCATTTTAAATTAATATTTCGTAAACTGAAACCAGAATTTTTAATATTATGACTATTAAGCTAATTGCCATTGGAAAAACAGATAACCATGAATTACAGACACTTATAAACAATTATATAAAACGTTTAGGCTTTTATATTAGGTTTTCTTTTGAAATTATTCCAGATATAAAAAATTCTAAAAATTTAAGTGAAGAACAGCAAAAACTAAAAGAAGGCGAACTGATTTTAAGTAAATTAGCCCATTCTGATACTTTAGTGCTCTTAGATGAAAAGGGAAAACAGCAATCTTCTGTTGAGTTTTCTAGATATTTACAAAAACACATGAATTCTGGTATAAAACAACTTGTTTTTGTTATTGGTGGTCCTTACGGATTTTCTGAGGCCGTTTATAAAAAAGCAAATGGTAAAATATCATTATCTAAAATGACATTTTCACATCAGATGGTTAGGTTATTTTTTATTGAGCAACTTTATAGAGGTTTTACAATTTTACGTAATGAACCTTACCATCATAGGTAATTTAATCTCAGTCTCAGTTATCAGTTTTCAGTTTTCAGTTATCAGTTTTCAGTGTGTTTACTCAGGCAACTTTAGTTTTTGTTACAGCAAAAAAAAGATGATTAAAACTTAGTTCTAATCATCTTTTAATGCAATTATTTGGTTACCTACCGTAAGGCTTCCATCAATTTTAATGCGTTTTATAAACTTCTTTTCGTTTTTTAAGTTGACGCTCTAAATCACTTATGGTTTCTCTAACAGATACTTCAAAGTTTCGTTCATTAGAGGTTGCAAAAATTCTTGGTCCGGGCAAACTCAATTCTATATTACAAATTTTACCCTCTTCGTGTTGATTTTCATCTTGTTTAAAATGAACCGTTGCACTTATTAAAAACTCATATCTGTTAAATAATTTACTTAATTTTTCTTCAGTAAAAGCTGAGAGCGTTTCACTTACATCTACATTTACATACTGGAAATTTACTGTCATATCTTATTTTTTTATATCATTAAATTTAGTTTTATTTTTTTTATTTCATCATGATTTTTATCATAAAATTTACTTTGTTTTAGCTTTAACACCTTTGTTTTAAAGCCTAATAAAACACCTATACATTCATCACACAAAAACTTTTAGACATTAAAACATTAGGGTTAAATAATACTTTTTTAGAAAATGATAAGTTACAGAATGCTTTCTATTAAAAAAAATAATTAAGCGTTTTAACTAAATTATAACTGTTCACTTTGCTCCAAAGACTTTAAGATGGACTTTAGTTCTCCTGATTTTATGGGTTTAATGATATAATCTGAAATTTCACTAATGCTTTTTGCTTTTTTAATATCAACCGGATCTACAGAAGAAGACACCATATAAATTATTATTTTCTTACCTACTTTGGGCTTTATTTTTACGTATTCTTCCATAAACTGGAAACCATCCATAATAGGCATATTAATATCTAACAATACTACATCTGGAAGTTCTGTTGATTTATTTAGATTCTCTATGAAAAAATTTAAAGCCTCTTCTCCGTCAGAAAATGCAATAATTTTTTTAGCCAATTTAAGAGACTCCAATGTTTTAATTACAGTAAATTGATATATATCATCATCATCAATAATGCAGATGTTGAAAGGGTTATTCATAAATATAGTTTTAGTTTATTAATTAAAAATTTATATAAAAAGTAGTACCTTCATTAACTTTACTTGTTGCCGAAATGGTTCCCCCCATTGCTTCAACTTGCATTTTAGTAATAAATAACCCTACTCCTTTGGCTTCGGGATGCCTATGAAAGACTTTGTTTAATCCAAATAACTTATGCCCATGTCTTTCTAAATCAATTCCTAACCCATTATCTTTAAATTTTAGTTTTATTTTTTCATTCTCTATTTCAGATTCAATAAAAAGTTCTGGTGAACGATTCTTATCTCTATATTTAATTGCATTACCCACTAAATTAAGAAAAATACTTTCCAAATAAACATTGTTGTAAGAAACACTGTTTATTTTAGAGAAATCACTTATAATTTTAGCGTTTGTTTTTAATATTTCTCCTACTAGCATTTCTTTTGTTTTATTTAAAACATCATCAAACATAATAACTTCTGATTTTTTTGATGTTTCATTTTTAATCTTTATAGCGTTAACCAAAGTATTTAGTGTTAAAGTAAGATGATGAATAACTTTTTCAAACTTCTTAAAAAGTTTAACTTTATCTTCTTCATTGTCTGATTCATTATAAAAATCTAAAAGTGAGTTAAGGTTACTTACTGGAGCACGTAAATTATGAGAGGTAATATGTGCAAAATCTGCTAATTGTGTATTTTGAGCAGTTAATTTATTTGCCAGTACTTCTAAATTTTCTTTTGCTTTAATTATTTTACTTTCTGCTAATTTTTGTTCAGTTATGTCTCTTATTGCTGCAGACACTAATAATCCTTCTTCTGTTTGTAACGGACTAAGGCTTATTTGTATAGGAATTTCTAACCCGTTTTTATTAACCCCATATAGTTCTTTTCCTTGCCCCATACTTCTTGTTTTGGGACTAGTAAAGAAGGTGTCACGATAGCCCTGATGCATTCCTATAAAACGCTTTTGAATGAGTATTTCTACTGGCTTTTCTATTAACTCTTCTGCAGCATATCCAAACAATTTTTCTGCCTGTTTATTAACAAGTTGTATTTTTCCTTTTTCATTTACTATTACCATAGCATCAGGAGCAGACTCTAACAATCCTCTAAACTTCTTTTCTGCCATTTTTTGCTCTGTTATATCCTGACAAGTTCCTATTATTTCTAGAATTTCTCCCTTATCATTAGTAATGGCTTTTCCTGAAAGCTTAACCGTTTTTACTTTTCCGTTTGTTGATATGCGGTGTGTAAAATTTTCAAATACTTTCTCTGAATTGTTTTTTTTATGGCGTTCTTTTACTATAGTTATATCGTCTGGGTGAACATAACTAAGATATGTTTTAAAACTTAAGTTTTCTGCACTCTCATTTGCTTCTAACATATTATATAAATTTCTAGACCACAACATTTTATCTGTAGACCGATTCCATTGCCAATGCCCTAATAATGCAATTTCTTCTGCAAGGTTTAGTAACTGATTTTTTCTTAAAAGTTCATTTTCTGCTTTCTTTCTTTTAGATATATCTGAAGAGACAGCTAAGAAACCTATTTTTTCACCTTCCTCATTTTTTAGTGCTGTTAACGTTAATTGAACAGGAATTGTTGAACCATCTTTTCTTACATATGTCCACTCCCTAGCATCATATGCATTTTGTTTTGATAACTCTAAGAGCGGATTAAATCCTATTGGGTTTTTACCATATTGATTGGCAATATCATTTCTAAACTTATTTAACTCTTCTTTTATATGGTAAATTTCTGGTTTTTGTAACCCTATCATTTCTGAAGCCGAATAACCTGTTAAAATTTCTGCTCCACGGTTGAAATGATTAATAACACCATTATTATCTGTAGTTACAATGGCTATTGGTTTAGCGTTAAATATAGCTTGCAATTCTCTATGAGCTTTGTTTAAAGCTAATTCTGATATTTTTTTATCGTTTATGTCTTGAAAAACTCCAAAAATACGTACACATTTACCATCTACAATTTCAGCTTGCCCTATAGCACGTGTCCATATTACATTTTTTTTAGCCGTTACAAGCTCTACTTCTACATCATAAGGAGCACCATATTCTATAGCTTCTTTAACTACTCTTTCAATGGTATCTCTACTTTTTCCTTCTTTAAAAAAATTAATGGCAGTTTCTAAATCTGGTTTATAGTTTTTAGGCACTTCATGTATCTCACGCACCATTCTACTCCAGAAAATTTTATCTTTTACTAAATCAACATCCCATGTTCCTATTCTAGCAACTTCATTTGTGCTATCTAGTATTTTCTCTATTTTAATTTTCTCTTCATCTTTTTCTTTTATATGAGTAACATCTCCTGTATGCATAATTAACCCCCCAATATTACCTTTTGAAATATACCAAGGACGCACATCCCAAAATATCCATTGAACTGTTCCATCTGCTCTAGTAAAAGGAGCTTCATCACAAACATCTATAGCTCCATTAAGGCATTTTTGATGTTTTGCTTTCCAGTCTTCGCCTATTTCTGGAAAAAGTTCGTAATGTGAACGACCAATAATTTCTTGCCCGTCCATTTTATAATCTTTTATCCAGCGTTTAGACACGGCAATGTATTTCATATCTGTATCTAGCATAGCAATAGCTGTAGGAGCTTGCTCAATAAAAGCTTTATTATAATTTTCTTTTATCTCTAAATCTGTTTTGAGTTTTGTTAACTCTAACATATTTGCCTTTATCTTATTTTCTGAAATAGCTAAATCATTATTAGTTTTTACAAGCTTATTATTTTTATTTAATAATTGTTTTAGGGCAGGTTTTAAAACAAATATAAATTCGCCAATTAATATTAAAGCTGCTATTAATGCTAAAAAATAAATACTGTTTATTAACTTTTGAAGTTTGTTTTCTGCTGCTTTTTGGTATTCGTTAACCACAGCATCCATAGCCGATAGATAAAAAGGTTCTGCTGATGCAATGTTGTCTACATATTGCTTAATTAACTTTGGGTTGGAGTTTTCTACAATTTTTATGCTTGAAAATGTTATTTTTTTTAAATATAACTCACTAACTTTTAGTAACGAATCTACCTTACTACTTTTATCATTAAGTCTATTCTCTGAACAAAGATATTCATGAGCATTTTCAAATTCGTTTGTAAAGCTTTTTAATGAATTTATAGCACTAGGCTTTAAAGTTTCATCTGTGTTTTCTTCAATAAAATATGCTGTTTTAGCTATACTTTCACAAAGCATACGTTGCTTGCCCAACACATTAACCATTAAAATGTCTTTTTTTTGATTTTTAACACTCTTATGGATAACAATCAAAACCACTATAATTAAGAGTATAATGGTAGATATAAATAATATATATCTTTTTTTAATTGACTTCTCTAGGCTATTCATCATTAGTTTTTATTTGTCAACTAATTAAAACTGATTTATCTTAAACAAAATTTAATTCTTATTTTGATTCTTCTTGTAAATCATTATGACACAACCAATAGAGTTAAGTCACATATTTTCAATGAAATATGACCAAAATAAATGAATGAGAGAATGTGAGAGTGTGAAAATAAATTATTACTTGGGGCAACAAATATTCTTATAGCAGTTGCAAAACTATGAAAATTAAAATAATTATAAGTGTTTTTTTTCACTAACCTAAACTTATTGTTACTTTGTAATATCAAAAAAAAAATCTTTTTTAATGCAACTTGTTTTCGCCACCAATAACCACAATAAACTTAACGAAGTTCAAGCTTTAATGCCAAAACACATTAAACTTTTAAGTTTAAAAGATATTAATTGCTTAGAAGATATTCCAGAAACCCAAAATACTATTGAGGGAAATGCAATACAAAAAGTAGAATACATTAAAACCCATTATGGGTACAATTGTTTTGCAGATGACACTGGGTTAGAGGTTGAAGTTTTAAACGGTGCACCTGGAGTTTATTCAGCAAGATACGCTGGTAACCAACGAAATAGCGATGACAATATGAACAAATTACTAAATGAGCTAAGTAATAAAGAAAACAGGAATGCCCAATTTAAAACTGTTATAGCACTTCACTTAAATAACAAAATTTACACCTTTACAGGTATTTGTAAAGGCATTATTACTAATACTAAACAAGGTAAAAAAGGATTTGGCTATGACCCCATATTTAAACCTCAAGGTTACAAAGAAACCTTTACTCAAATGGATCTAAACCTAAAAAACAGCATTGGGCATCGCGGAAAAGCAATTAAACAATTAATTAATTTTTTAAATTCTTAAAACTTTACAAAAAATTGTCATCTAGTTGGCTGTTAATATTCTTTATATTACTTTTAATCTATGATGACAGAAGAAGCTATTGAAATAGAAAATGCAGCCATAACAAAAGCCTACAAAGAACTTTTAAAGGTAAGCTACACTACGCTTTCTGATGACGATAAAAAACTAATAAGAAGTGCCTTTGAAGTAGCTCTTGATGGACACAAAAACCAGCGTAGAAAGTCTGGTGAAGCTTATATTTTTCACCCGCTAGCTGTAGCTAAAATTGTAGCACAAGAAATTGGACTAGATGGCACTTCTATTGCTGCTGCATTATTGCATGATGTTGTTGAAGATAGTCCAGATTACACTATTGAAGATATTGAAAAACTATTTGGCAAAACCGTAGCAACCATTGTTGATGGTCTTACTAAAATATCATCTTTAAGTAAAGAAAAAGACATGGATGTGTCTTTACAAGCAGAAAATTTTAGAAAAATGCTGCTAACACTTAATGATGATGTTAGGGTTATCATTATTAAAATTGCAGATAGACTTCACAATATGCAAACTATGGATTCTATGCGTCCAGATAAGCAAGAAAAAATAGCCTCAGAAACCCTTTATATTTATGCTCCACTAGCCCACAGAATAGGACTTTACAACATTAAAACTGAACTTGAAGATTTAGGACTAAAATATACTGAACCAGATGTTTACAATGACATTCTTAGTAAAATAAAAGAAAGTAAAGAAGAACAAGACGAGTATATTAATCAATTTAGTGGTGTTATTAAAAAATCTTTAGATAAAGAAAATTTTCAATACACTATTAAAGGGCGCCCAAAATCCATTTTTTCAATACGAAAAAAAATGCAAAAACAAGGGGTGACATTTGATGAGGTTTATGACAAGTTTGCAATTAGAATTATATATAAAAGTGATTTAGAAAACGAAAAGTTTTTTGCTTGGAAAATATACTCAATTGTAACAGACCACTTTAGACCAAACCCTATACGATTAAGAGATTGGATTTCATCCCCTAAATCTACAGGCTATGAGGCACTTCACATTACCGTTATGGGGCCCAAAGGGCGCTGGGTTGAAGTTCAAATTAGAAGTGAACGTATGAACGAAATAGCCGAAAAAGGCTATGCCGCTCATTATAAATACAAGCAATCAAACGAAAAAGAAGACAGCTTAGATACATGGATAAACAGGCTACAAGAAGCCCTTGAAAATCCAGAAACCAATGCCGTAGATTTTGTTGAGCAATTTAAACTCAATTTATACTCAAAAGAAATCTTTGTTTTTACACCTAAAGGCGATTTAAAATCACTACCAAAAGGTGCCACTGCCCTAGACTTTGCTTTTGGTATACATACAGAAATTGGCATGAAAACCAGAGGAGCAAAAGTAAATGGGAAATTAGTTCCGTTAAGTCATGAATTAGTAAGCGGGGATCAAGTAGATATTTTAACATCAGAAAGTGCTAAACCTAATTCAAACTGGTTAGACTACGCAACCACCGCAAGAGCTAGAAGTAAAATTAAATCGGCTTTAAGAGAAGATAAAAAACGTATTGGTGAAGAAGGAAAAGAAATTCTTAGAAGAAAACTTAAACAACTTAAAATAAACTTAAATGAATCATCAATTAATGAGCTAGTAAACTTCTTTAAACTTAAAACAAGTTTAGATTTATTTTATAGAGTTGGCATTGGTACTATTGATAATACTATGCTCAAAAACTTTGCTTCATCTAGAAGCAATGCGTTAATGAGCTTTATTAAAAATAAAATTACTAGAAAATCTACCATTAAAAAGGAAGATTTAGAAAAAGAAGAAATAACAAGTAATTATGATTCTTTAGTTTTTGGTAAAGAACAAGAAAAACTAGATTATAAACTATCTAATTGTTGTAACCCCATACCCGGAGACCCTGTTTTTGGTTTTTTAACTGTTTCAGATGGGATTAAAGTTCATAAAAAAAACTGTCCTAATGCCGTAAGTTTACAATCTAATTATGCTTATAGAATCTTACCTGCTAAATGGGTAGATTCTACACACCAAGTATTTGTAGCTAAAATTGTTATATCTGGAATTGATAATATTGGTCTGGTAAATGAAATTACACAAATAGTATCTTCTAACATGAGCGTAAACATGAAAAGTCTGAATTTTGAAAGTAATGACGGGCTTTTTTCTGGAAAAATTAATATAGAAGTTAAAAATAATACTATTATAAAAAAGCTAATTGAAAAACTTAAAAAAATTAATGGTATAGATAAGGTTACTAGAGTGTAAAAAAAGTGTAAATTTGCCATGGAATTATGACCGCAAAAGCAGACAACAAAAATCAGGAAATAGTTAAAAGTGTTTTTACCGGCTTTTTAGAAAGTAACGGACACAGAAAAACACCAGAGCGTTACGCTATACTACAAGAAATCTATAATAGTGATGAGCATTTTGATATAGAGTCTCTATATCTTAACATGAAAAACAAAAAATATAGAGTATCTCGTGCTACACTTTACAACACCATAGAATTACTTTTAGAATGTGGTTTAGTTAGAAAACACCAGTTTGGACAAAACCAAGCACATTACGAAAAATCATATTTTGATAAGCAACATGATCACGTAATTCTTACCGATACCGGAGAAGTTATAGAATTTTGTGATCCAAGAATTCAATCTATTAAAAAAACTATCGAAGAAGTTTTCAATATTGAAATTAATAATCACTCACTTTATTTTTACGGAAATAGAAAATCAAACAAATAACTAATTTTTTACAATGGCAGTAGATTTACTACTAGGACTACAATGGGGAGACGAAGGCAAAGGGAAAATTGTTGACGTACTAACAAAAGATTATAATATTATAGCACGTTTTCAAGGTGGTCCAAATGCAGGACACACCCTAGTTTTTAACGGAAAAAAACACGTGCTACACACAATTCCTTCAGGAATTTTTCATGATGACGCCATGAATTTAGTTGGTAACGGCGTTGTTATAGACCCCGTAATTTTTAAAGGTGAATTAGATAAATTAGCCGAACAAAACATAGACTATAAAAAGTCACTCCTTATTTCTCGTAAAGCACACATAATTTTACCAACACATAGACTTTTAGACGCCGCAAGTGAAGCTTCAAAAGGAAAAGCTAAAATTGGTTCTACCCTAAAAGGTATTGGACCAACTTATATGGATAAAACCGGAAGAAACGGTATAAGAGTTGGAGATTTAGAATTAGCTGACTGGAAACAACGCTACAGAGCTTTAGCAGACAAACACGAGTCTATGATAGACTTTTACAATGCAGATATAGAATATAACCTAAAAGAATTAGAAGAAGAATTCTTTAAAGCCATTGATGTTTTAAAATCATTAACCTTTATTGATTCTGAAGAGTACGTATATCAAGCTCAAAAAACAGGAAAAACTATTTTAGCCGAAGGTGCTCAAGGCTCTCTTTTAGATATAGATTTTGGTACCTATCCATTTGTAACGTCTAGTAACACCACTGCTGCAGGAGCTTGTACTGGTTTAGGCGTAGCACCTAACCAAATTGGTGAAGTTTTTGGAATTTTTAAAGCTTATACAACTCGTGTTGGCTCTGGCCCATTCCCTACTGAATTATTTGATGAGGATGGCGAAACCATGGGGCGTGTAGGTAATGAATTTGGAGCTACAACCGGACGAAGAAGACGCTGCGGATGGTTAGATTTAGTAGCCTTAAAATATGCTTGTCAGGTAAATGGTGTTACCCAGTTAAATATGATGAAAGGCGATGTGCTTTCTGGGTTTAAAACCTTAAAAGTATGTACCGCTTACAAATACAAAGGCGAAGTCATTAAGCATTTACCCTACAATATTGAACCAGAAAATGTAGAACCTGTTTATACTGAAGTAAAAGGTTGGGAAGCAGATTTAACAGAAATGACAGACGCTTCTCAGTTCCCTAAAGAGTTGAATGATTATATAAACTTCTTAGAAAAAGAACTTGAAATCCCTATTACTATAGTTTCTGTAGGTCCAGATAGAAAACAAACTATTTTCAGAAAATAATTTCTTAATTAAAAATAAAAAAACGCTCCAAAAATATTTTGGAGCGTTTTTCGTTTCAAAATAATCACACATCATAATTATCATTATTTTTGCCTCAAATATTTTTATTTTGAATAAAACACAGCTTAAATATTTTTTCTATTTCATTTGCTTTTTCTCGGTAATAAACGGTTACGCACAAGAGAAAAAAGAAGTTCAAATAAAATATTCTGGGTTTTTAACTACAGATGAAGAAAACTATCCGGGAGCAAGAATTTTAACTAGAGATGATTCTCAGCAAGTACACATTGCTCATGAGAGTATAGATTTATGGTGCGACAGAGCTATTCACTACGGAAAAGAAAATTTTATTGAAGCCTATGGTAATGTAAAAATGAAACAAGCCGATACCGTAAGCATGACTTCAAAATATATTGAATATAGTGGCATTACGCAATTGGCCTTAGCACGAGGAGAAGTAGTTTTAAAAGACCCACAAACCACAGTTTCATCTGATACTATCTATTTTGACAGGTTGAAACAAGAAGCATTTTATCGAAGTGGTGGCACCGTAGTAAAAGACACCACCGTTACTATTACAAGTAAAATAGGACGGCATTATATGCAAGAAAACAAATTTAAATTTGTTGAAAATGTTGTTTTGGTAAATGATAGTTCTACTATTAAATCTAATTATTTTGATTATTATTCAGATACAGGTCACGCATACTTATTTGGTCCCTCAACCATAACCACTCCAGAAAGTAAAACCTATTGTGAAAAGGGTTTTTATGATACTGAAAACGAAATTGGCTATGCACTAAAAAATGCTAGAATAGAATATAATAACAGAATAATTGAAGGCGATAGCCTTTATATGGATAACAATAAAAATTTTGCTTCTGCTTCTAACAATATAAAAGTTACAGACACCTTAAACCATAGTATCATAAAAGGACATTATGCCGAGGTTTATAAAAGCGAAGAAAAAGATTCTGTATTCATAACAAAAAGAGCCCTTGCCATAACCGTTCAAGAGAATGATTCTGTATACATGCACGCAGATAAAATTATGGTTACCGGAAAACCTGAAAACAGAATTATTAGAGCTTATTATAACGCTAGAATTTACAAATCTGATTTAAGTGGAAAAGCAGACTCTATACACTCTAATCAAAAAACAGGCTTAACAAAATTAATCAACTTAAATAAATTCAGTTCTTCAGACAAATTTGCTGTAACTAAAAAACCCATTCTTTGGAACCTAGAAAACCAAATGACTGGTGACACCATTCACCTAATTTCTAACCCAGACTCAGAAAAAATCGATTCTCTCTTAGTTTTTGAAAATGCCTTTATTATTAGTAAAGATACTATTAGTAAAACCGGCTTTAATCAAATTTATGGCATGCGTTTAAAAGGTCTGTTTAATGACCAAAACAAACTAAGGCAAGTAGATATTACCCAAAATGCCGAATCTATTTTTTATGCCAGAAACGACAAACAAGAACTAATAGGTATTGATAAAGCTAAATCTGGAAGCATTTCAATACTTTTTGACGAAGAAGGTATTGAAGAATACACAAGAATAAACCAAATTGATGGAACACTCACCCCAGAATCTCAGTTTCTAGAAAAAGATAAACTCTTAAGAGGCTTCGATTGGCGTGAAGAAGAACGTATAAATAGTGTTGAAGATTTATTTAAAGACGACCCTCCCTTAGATTTACCAATAATAAAAGGACTTGAAGATTATGTCCCTCAAGATGCCTTTTTTGATGAAGACATGTTAGAACGTATAAATCAGGCTGGTAAACATGCCTCGGAAAGTATTATACTAAGTGAAAAGAATGATATAAATGGTATTAAATTAAAAAATCTTTTAAAATCTAGTAAAAATTTAGAATCCAACGATTGGAAAAAAACCAATTTAAGAGTAGAAAAGGTTGTTTCAAATTCTCCAAGCTTAACAAAAGTAAACAAACTAATCCCTTCAGTTGAAAAAAATGGTTATTTATATCAGGGAGTAGCTAATTCTAAATCACAAATAAAATTTTCAATTACAGCCAAGGGTAATGGGAAAATCACCATTTTTATTCGTGATAATGAAAACGGAAAAACTAAAGTACATCACAATCATATAGACCTAACTCAGTCTTGGAAAACTTTCTCTGTTAGCTGTACAAAATCTAGTATTGAAAATGATATTACTGTTGTAATAGGTGGTATAGATAAAAATGAAAATGTTTTTATTAAAAAAACTGATTTAATTGAAGTATTAAAGGAATAGAATGAAAACTAATTTCCTAAAATACCAAGCCCAAACAAGTCCACACCCTTTAGCTATGGAAATCTCTCATGCTAAAGGCTCTTATATATATGATACAAACCAAAAAGCTTATTTAGATTTTGTTGCAGGTGTTTCGGCTTGTCCGTTAGGCCATAATCATCCACTTGTTGTAAATGCCATAAAAGAACAACTAGATAAATACATGCATGTTATGGTTTACGGGGAGTATGTTCAAGAACCAGCTGTAGAACTCACCAAATTACTGGCCGATAAGTTACCCAATCCATTAAAAAAAACATATCTAACCAATTCTGGTACCGAAGCTATTGAAGGCGCCTTAAAATTAGCAAAACGCGCAACTGGAAGAAGTGAAATAATAGCAGCAAATAAAGCATATCATGGTAACACCATGGGTTCAATGAGTGTAATGGGCTTTGAAGAACGTAAACAAGCTTTTAGACCTCTTTTACCAGATATCAGGTTTATTGATTTTAATTCAGAAAAGGATTTAGAACAAATTACAACCAAGACAGCCTGTATAATATTAGAAACCATTCAAGGTGGCGCTGGCTTTATAGAGCCCAAAAACAACTACTTAGAAAAAGTTAGAAAAAAATGTAATGATGTTGGAGCTTTATTAATTCTAGATGAAATTCAACCAGGAATAGGAAGAACAGGTAAGCTTTTTGGGTTTGAAAACTACAATTGCATTCCAGATATTTTGGTAACAGGAAAAGCTTTAGGCGGAGGCATGCCCATTGGTGCTTTTACTGCCTCTAGTAAATTAATGGATTTGCTTATGGACAATCCAAAACTAGGACACATAACTACCTTTGGAGGGCACCCAGTAATTGCTGCATCTGCTTTAGCAACACTAAAAAAAATCACTCAAAGTAATTTAATGGATTTAGCTCTAAAAAAAGAAAACCTTTTTAGAAAACTATTAGTCCATCCCCTAATTAAAGAAGTAAGAGGTAAAGGCTTAATGCTTGCTATTATAACAGACTCAGCAGAAACAACCAACACATTGATATTAAAATCTCAAGACCAAGGATTAATACTTTTTTGGCTTTTATTTGAACAAAGAGCGGTTAGAATTACCCCTCCTTTAACTATTTCTGAAGAAGAAATCACCAAAGGATGCTCTATAATCATCAGTATTTTAGATGAAATAACCCAACAACAAACACCATCCAAATCATTGTAAATCAAAACAATAAAAACTAAAAAGACAAAGCCAAACTATACCTGTTCATTACTTTGTTAAAAACATTTACAAAATCCAGTAAAACAAAACAAATAGAAACTTAAATTTATTCTAGTAGAACCTTACAAATGTGCTTATGGAGTTTAGTCATAACGACAACAACAATTTACCTCTCACTAAGTTTGAATCGATGTTAAAAACAAATCATATTTTGTTCTTCGATTCTGAAGAATTCGAAAACATTATCCATTATTATCTTAATCAAGGGAAAATTGCACTCGCCAAAAAAGCCATTAAACTAGGGCTAGATCAACATCCTACTTCTATTAACTTAAAACTTTTTAAAGTTGAAGTTTTTGTTTTTGAAGATAAACTAATAGAGGCTGATAATTTACTTAATGAACTTTATAGTATAGACCCAAAAAATGAAGAAATCTATATTCAAAAAGCTAATGTGCTATCTAAAAGAGATGAACATCAACAAGCTATTGATGTACTAAAAAGAGCTTTAGAATTAGCCGATGATTTAGTTGATTTATACTCTTTAATAGGAATGGAATATCTTTTTCTTGATGAATATGAAAATGCCAAAACCTATTTCATGAAATGCTTAGAAGCAGATCTTCAAGATTATTCCGCGCTTTATAATGTTATTTACTGTTTCGAGTTTTTAAACCAGAATGAAGAAGCAATTTCTTATTTAAATACATTCTTAGATAAAAACCCATATTGTGAAGTTGCATGGCATCAATTAGGAAAACAATATATGGTTTTAAAAAATTACCAAAAAGCCCTTGCCGCTTTTGACTTTGCCATTATATCTGATGACACTTTTGTTGGAGCCTACCTAGAAAAAGGAAAAGTTTTAGAAGCTTTAAACAGATATGAAGATGCTATTGAAAGCTATAGCATTTCTTTAAAATTAGATGACCCAACATCATTTGCCCTATTACGAATTGGCGCCTGTTATGAAAAATTAAAAAATAATGAGCTAGCTGTACAATACTATTATAAAACAGTACATGAAGATCCCCTTTTAGACAAAGGCTGGATTGCCATTACTAAATTTTACAACAAAAATAAAAATTACCAAAAGGCATTATACTACATTAATAAAGCCATAAATATTGATTCTGAAAACGTAAATTACTGGAAACTATATGCCCAAATAAACCAAAGACTAAACTTATATGAAGAGGCAGAAAGAGGTTTTAAAAAAGCTTTAGATCTAGGTAATTACGAATTAAACACTTGGCTATCAAGAGGCGATTTACTTATTAAATTAGGAGAACCAGAGGCCGCTATTAAAAATTTTGAACAAGCCATTGAATTCTACCCAGAAAATGCAGAATTAGAATTTAGATTGGCTGGTTTGTTTTTTCTAAAAAATGAAATTAGAGAAGGTGAATTTCATCTAAAAAATGCTATCAGTCATAACGGTGAATTTTCTTTTATTTTAGAAGAGTTATTCCCTTCTGTTTCTAATAAAATTCTCGTAAAAAACCTACTAAAACAAAACTTATAGTTTAAAACGTTGATTTAAATTGCATACCTTTGATTTTTGTGCAAAAAAAAAATTAAACTATGCAAAGACGTTTTATTGATTATTTTGTAATATCATTAAAAGGATTAGCCATGGGAGCTGCCGATGTAGTACCAGGTGTATCTGGCGGAACTATAGCTTTTATCTCTGGCATTTATGAAGAACTAATAACTTCACTTAACAATATTAGCTTTTCTTTATTTAAAACCCTAAAAAATAACGGATTAAAATCTACTTGGAAGCAATTAAATGGTAATTTCTTATTAGCCCTTTTTATAGGTATTGGCATTAGTGTTTTATCTCTCGCTAAAGGTTTAGAATGGGCTATACATAACCACCCTATACTAATTTGGTCATTCTTTTTTGGTCTAGTTTTAGCTAGTATTATTTTTATTGGTAAACAAATAAAAAAATGGCGACTCATCACAATAATAGGTTTAATTCTTGGAGCATTTGTAGCTTATTACATTACATCTATACCCTCTTTAAGTGCATCTAGCTCTGGTTACTGGTTTATGTTTTTGGCAGGTGCTTTAGCCATTTGCGCTATGATTTTACCTGGTATATCTGGAGCTTTTATCTTAGTTTTATTAGGAGCTTACCAACCTGTTTTAGAAGCCCTAAACAATAAAGATTACAAAACAATTTTAGTAGTTGGCATTGGTGCTGTAGTTGGGTTGCTATCTTTTTCTAAACTTTTAAAATGGTTATTTAAAAACTATCATAATCTTACATTGGCTATTTTAACTGGCTTTATTATTGGCTCATTAAACAAAATTTGGCCTTGGAAAGAAACCTTATCATTTAGAACCAATTCAAAAGGAGAACAAATTGCCTTTTTAGAAAAAAGTATTTCTCCATTTTCCTTTGAAGGAAATAACCAATTAGCATTAGCCATAGTTTTAATGATTATAGGGTTTGCTACTATTTTTATTCTTGAAAAACTTGGATCTAAAAAACAGTAATGCAAAGTACTAGAACATTTACAGATAAAATTTTTCTAGTTTTAAAAGGACTAGGTATGGGAGCTGCTAATAAAGTTCCAGGTGTGTCTGGAGGTGTAGTGGCTTTTGTTGCAGGGTTTTATGAAGAATTTATTTATTCACTTCAAAAATTTAATGGTAAAGCCTTTAAACTTTTAATAAACGGACGTTTTAAAAGCTTTTTTCGCTACATAAATGGAGTCTTTATTAGTCTTTTATTTTTTGGAATGATTATTAGCTACTTTAGTATTTCTAAATTATTAGACTACCTCATACTTCATTATGAATTGTATGTTTGGAGCGTATTCTTCGGAATGATAATTGGCTCTATTTACTACATAAGTAAAGATTTTGAGGGATGGTGTACTAAAGCATACATAGCCCTTGCAATAGGTATTATTATAGGGATTAGTATTAGTTTTTTAGACCCAGCAAAAGAGAATGACAACCTTCTTTTTGTCTTTTTCTGCGGAATGATAAGCGTTTCTGGCATGACACTACCTGGCTTTTCTGGCTCATTTATCTTAATATTAATGGGAAACTATGTTTTACTTTTAGTAGACTCTGTTAATGCTTTATATGATACTATTTTTGACATGATATCTGGCGATTTTTCATTTATTGATAACCCAGAAAGAATTAAAATGCTAAAAGTTTTAACTGTGTTTACTTTAGGATCTGTAACCGGTTTAGTAACATTTTCTCATATATTAAATTATGTTTTAAAACACTTCAGAAACATTACACTTTCACTCTTAACAGGTTTTATTATAGGCTCTTTAGGTGTAGTATGGCCCTGGAAAAGAACTGTTTTTCAAACTAATCCAGACGGTTCTTTTGTTTTTGATTCTAGTGGTGAAAAAATTGTAGAAAATTACCAAAGATTTTTACCAAAATTAGAAGGCGATACTTTTTTAGCCATAGGCTTTATTATTATAGGTGTATTTATTGTATTGGCATTAGAGTGGTACGGACAAAAAACAAGAAAAATTAAACAATGAATAAATTAGGACTTTTAGGAAAAAACATTTCTTATTCATTTTCAAGAACTTACTTTAAATCTAAGTTTGAAAAAGAACAAATAACAGATACAACTTATGAAAATTTTGATATTGAATCTATAGATCTGTTTCCTTCAATTATTAAAAACACTAAAAATTTAAAAGGTATGAATGTAACTATTCCTTATAAAGAAGTAGTTATGCCTTATCTTGATAAAATAAATAAAAAAGCTGCCAAAATAGGTGCTGTAAACACAATTAAAGTAACAAAAAAAGGAAAATTAGTTGGTTACAATACAGATTATTATGGGTTTAAAAAATCTATTGAACCCCTCCTAAAATCTCATCATAAAAAAGCCTTAATTCTAGGTACAGGAGGTGCTAGTAAAGCCATAGCTTACAGCTTAAAAAAACTAGGAATACGTTTTCAGTATGTTTCAAGAAAACAATCTAAAGGTGTTGGTTTTACATACCAAACATTAACAACAGATGATATAAAAAATAATACGGTAATAATAAATTGTACTCCTTTAGGCACTTTTCCTAATGTAGAAGAATGCCCAAATATTCCGTACAACGGAATTACTAACAAACACATTTTGTTCGATTTAATTTATAACCCAGAAGAATCTACTTTTTTAAAACACGGCAAAGAAAAAGGTGCTACCACTATTAATGGTTTAAAAATGTTAGAATTACAAGCCGAAAAAGCTTGGTCTATTTGGGGTTTAGAATAAAATAAGCTTATTAATTTTTCCCAAATAATTCAAATATCTTAGCTTTAAACGCAACAATAAAAACAGAAAATTATTCACAAACATTAAATCGGCATTCTAAACTTTGTAAATCAATTTAGTTGTTAGTATCTTTAGAGACTTAACAATTTTTTTTGAACCTTAACATTTTTATAAAATGTCTGATGATAATAACAAACTGCAGAACACAGAAAACGCTGATAAAAGTAATTTAAACGTAAACGCTAATGATTTAAACACTAATAAATCATTAGAATCTTCTGATAAACAAATAGCCGAAAACACAACCCCTGAAGCTGAAGTTTCAGATAATAAAGTGGTTGATGAAACTAACACTGAGTCTGATAAAGAAGAAAAGGTTTTAGAATCTACCAATAAATCAGACGATGAAGTTATAAATGAAATAGAAGAATCTAATGCAGAAGACGCTGAAGATGAAGGCAATAAAGAACGCCATACCATTGAGGTAAAAGACTATGATTCTATGTCTTTAGAAGCTTTAGCTATTGAGTTAGAAAAACTTTTAAAAAATGAAAAAGTTCAAGCCATTAAATCACACGTTGATAAAATTAATGGTGTTTTTAAAACTAAATTTCAAGCTTTAGTAGATGAAAAGAAAGAAGATTTTATAAATAATGGCGGTCATGAAATAGACTTTTACTACTCATCTCCCGTTCAAAAAAGATTCAAAACAGCCTATAGAGATTATCGTAAAAAACTTAACGAACATTACCAAAATATAGAAAAAAACCTCAAAGATAATTTAGCTAAAAAACTTAAAATTATTGAAGAGTTAAAAGGCTTAATTAACGTTGAAGAAAACATAAATACCACCTACAAACATTTTAAAGAACTTCAAGAAGAATGGCGTAATACAGGACCTATTCCTAGAGATAAATACAACAATGCTTGGAATAGTTACCACCATCATGTAGAACGTTTTTATGATTTTCTGCATTTAAACAGAGATTTACGCGACCTAGATTTTAAACATAACCTTGATAAGAAACTAAAAATTATTGAGCGTGCTGAAGAATTGGCAAAAGACGACAATGTATTGCGTGCCTTTAGAGAACTTCAGGAGTTACACAAAATGTGGAAAGAAGAACTTGGTCCGGTTGCAAAAGAACACAGAGAAGTTATCTGGGAAAAATTTAAAGCAGCCACCAAAATAATTAATGATAAACGTCAAGCATACTTCAAAGAAATTGATAAAGTTTACGAGAAAAACCTTGAAAAAAAGCTTGAAATTATTTCTGAAATTGAAGCAATAACCAATCAAGAAAATGCTAACACTCACAATGCTTGGCAAAAGAAAATTAAACAAGTTGAAAGCTTAAGAAATGATTTCTTTAACGCAGGAAAAGTTCCTATAAAAGTAAATGAAAGTACTTGGGCTAAATTCAAAGAATCTGTTAGAAAATTTAATAGAAAAAAGAATGCCTTTTATAAAGATTTAAAGAAAGAACAATATACCAATCTTCAGAAAAAACTCGATTTAATTAAGGTAGCTGAAGATAATAAGGATAGTGACGATTTTGAAACCATAACCCCTTTGATGAAAAAAATTCAAAGTGATTGGAAAAAAATTGGTCATGTGCCCAGAAAAGACAGCGACAAAATTTGGAAACAATTTAAAAATGCCTGTAATCATTATTTTGATAGATTACACGCTACCAGAAATGCTGCCAATAAAGAAAATATTGAAGCTTTTAATAAAAAGAACGAACTACTTAACAATTTAAAAGCAATAAAACTTAAAGGTGATAAAGAAGAAAACATTAAAACCATAAAAGACCAAATTAACCAATGGAAATCATTAGGCAGAGTACCTAATGATAAACGCTACATTGAAGGTAAATTTGAAAAAACCATTGATGAATTACTTTCTGGTTTAAATATGGATAAAAATGAAATAGAAATGATTAAGTTTGAAAACAAACTTGACAATCTAAACAATCCTGAAGACACTAGAAACTTAGACAATGAACGTGCTTTTATTAGAAAAAAGATTGATGAAGTTAAAGGTGAAATTAACCAACTTGAAAATAATTTACAGTTTTTTACTAATGTTGAAGATGATAACCCTTTAGTAAAAGAAGTACGTAATAATATAAAAGCTCATAAAGAATCTTTAAAACTTTGGAAAATTAAGTTACAAAAAATTAAAGAGCTTTATTAAAAGCTCTTTAATTTTTGTTTACACGCTTTACGGGATAGTTAGTGTCCACACTTTACGGGATGTATCTTAAAAAGACACTTTAGTACCAACCGCTTTACCTTCTATAATATCTATTATAGTATTTTCTTCTTTTCCATTTGCAATAAAAGTAGGAATGTTATTTGCTGCCGTTTGTTGTGCATAATCTAATTTAGAGCCCATACCTCCTCTACCTTCTCCTTCTGCTTTATTACTTTCTTTAATGTATTTATCTAAATCTTCATTAGGTTCAACATTCTTTATTAAATTGCTATTTTCTTCTTCTGGGTGTCCTGTGTAAACGCCGTCTATATCAGTTAAAATAATAAGTTTATCAGCATTTATAAGTTGCGCTATTAAACTTGCCAACTCATCATTATCAGAAAACATAGACATAGTTACTGAAACAGCATCATCTTCATTAGCAATAGGAATAACACCTTCTGCTAGTAAACCTTCGCAACAATTAATCATATTTTGTCTATGAATTCCTGGGCTAAAATCTCTTTTTGTTGGTAAAACTTGTGCACATTTCATTCCATAATCATGAAAAATATTATAATAAAGTCGCATCATACGAGGTTGCCCAATAGCAGAATACACCTGACGCCTTTGTGTTTTATCTTCTATTTTAGATTTTCCTAAAACTTCTTTACCCGCTATAACAGAACCTGAAGACACTAAAATTGTCATAATATCACGTTCATAAAGTTCTGCTATTTGCCTAACCAAACCATTTAAAACAGGTCTAACAATGCGGTTGTCTTTGTTGGTCATTACATTAGTACCAACTTTAATAACTATTTTTTGTTTATACATTTTTAGTATTCTTTTCCTAATTCAATTGCGCGGTTAAATGCAGCAAAAGCGGCCTCTTTTATTAATTCATTTAGGTTATTATCGTCCATAGAATCTAATGCTGCCCGTGTTGTACCTCCTTTTGATGCTACACGTTCCATCCATGAATTTGGTGATAAATTAGACTGGTTAAATAATTCTACGGCACCTGTAAAAGTTTGACTTACTAAAACAGTAGAATCGTTTTTTGAAAATCCCATTTGAAGTGCTGCTTCCATCATACTTTGCATAAAATAAAACACATAAGCTGGCCCGCTACCAGAAATACCTGTTGATGCATCTATTAACTCTTCATTAGACACTTTTATAGACTTTCCTGTTGTATTTAAAAGACTTTCTACTGTTAGTAATTCTATACGAGACACATCATTAGATGCTACATAAGAGGTTAACCCCTTACCTATTTGTGCTGGTAAATTTGGCATTGCTCTAACAATTTTTTTTAAACCGGTTATTTCGTTAATTCTTAGAATAGATACTCCTGCCATAATTGAAATAATAATTTGCTGTGGTTTTACCAAGCCTTTAATATCTTTAAATACTTCTTCGGCATGATAAGGTTTTACTGCTATAAAAATGATATCGGCTTTGGGTACGCAGTCTTCTAAAGCATCAAATGCATCAAAATGTGCTATTTTGTTTAATACTTCAAGTTTTTCTTCAGACTTATCTAAAACCATTATATTTTTCTTTTTTAAAAGTTTGGATTTAGACATTCCCTCTGCATAGGTAAGCCCCATATTACCTGCTCCTATTACTAGTACTTTCATGTGTTTTATTTAGTATGATTTATATTTATATGAATAGCATAATATCATTACAATCTTTAACTTCTCCATAGTATGTTTCTCTGTATTTATGCAATGTTTTTATAGGTAAACCCAAAAAATATTTTTTAATGTAGGTAACCTTTGTGGTTAATTCTCCCATTTTCACTGTATGTCTTTTTTCGTATGTTGTTTTTCTT
Source organism: Seonamhaeicola sp. NFXS20 (assembly GCF_049132085.1). NCBI lineage: Bacteria > Pseudomonadati > Bacteroidota > Flavobacteriia > Flavobacteriales > Flavobacteriaceae > Seonamhaeicola > Seonamhaeicola sp. NFXS20. The sequence continues at coordinate 207,191 of NZ_JAFMPU010000002.1, forward strand.
TTTACTTTTAAAATTTTCATGTTTTTTAATTTGATTTTCGTTCTAATCGCATTTCTATATTTCTTGCTTTAAAACCTTGATTTTCAAATAAACCTATTACAGGATTATCTTTATTGATGTGTATTGCTATATCTCCTTTACAATACTTTATGGTATGTTTAATTAGTTTTTTAGCAATTCCTTTTTTTCTAAAACCCTTTTTTACAGCTAAATACACTAATATATTTTCTGAGAGGTATTCATTCATACCGGTTCTGTTTACTACTACAGCTCCTAGAATTTCATTTCTATCTTCCATAACAAACACGTAACCACCTAAACCTGGTAGTTCTTTAGCAGCATACTTAATAGACTTTAGTATGGCACTTTTAGAGTCTTTAAATGTTCCAGAATTATCGTATATAAAGTTTGTGATACTATTAATATCAATTATTGATAGCCTTGAAAAGGCATCAAAGGTTTTTATAATCATTATATAATTAAGATTATGATTAAGTCTATAAAACAAATAGACCCAATAGAAAGATTTGCTAAACTAAATGATATAATTTGCTTAATACCTTAAGCAAATAAAAGTTACGCTAGTATGAATTAATACTGTAATTTATAATGCAGGAGGAATAAATTTATCTGACTGATTTCTAAAAACTAGAAAATTAAAGTTGAAGATTCTGTTATTTCTATTTTCATTTATTCCTTTTACCATACTGCAAAGCTACAAAAACAAGCCCCTAATAGCAAATTAGTAATGTTAAGATGGTTTTAAATCAATTAAAATGTAGCTTTTGGGCATTAAATACTCTTTTTTATTGGTGCTTAAAAACATTAAAGTTTTTTGGCTTCTTCCCAAAACACATCCATTTCTGCAAGCGTCATATCTTTTAATGGCTTGTTTAAAGATTTGGCTTTTTCTTCTAAATATTGAAAACGTTTTGAAAACTTTTTGTTTGTACGCTCTAGCGCGTTTTCTGGATTTATATTTAAAAATCGGGCATAATTAACCATAGAAAACATAACATCTCCAAATTCACTTTCCATAGCATCTTTATTTCCTAACTTAATTTCTTGCTGAAATTCTTGTAATTCTTCCTGTACTTTTTCCCAAACTTGTTCTGGTTTTTCCCAATCAAAACCTACGCCTGCTACTTTTTCTTGAATACGGTTAGCTTTAACCAAAGCTGGTAGACTCTTAGGAACTCCTTGAAGTACACTTTTATTTCCTTCTTTTAATTTTAAATTTTCCCAGTTACGTTTTACATCGTCTTCATTTTCAACATCAACATCAGCGTAAATATGTGGATGTCTGCTTATAAGCTTTTCACAGATTTGATTGCAAACATCGGCTATATCAAAATCATTGGTTTCACTTCCAATTTTAGAATAAAATACTATATGCAATAACACATCACCCAATTCTTTTTTTACTTCTTCTAAATTGTTATCTAAAATAGCGTCTCCAAGCTCATAAGTTTCTTCTATGGTAAGATGCCTTAGTGTTTCCATGGTTTGCTTTTTATCCCACGGACATTGCGCTCGTAATTCATCCATTATAGTTAACAATCTATCAAAAGCTTGTAATTGGTCTTGTCTGCTGTTCATGCTATTAGTTTTTTGTAAAAGTAGTATTTTTGATGAGTTTGATTAAAGAAATATATGGTTAAAGCATAACAAAATGCTTAACTGCAATTTTTTGATTTCACTAAAACATCACTTCTTGGTTTAAGGTTGAAACCAAACTTAAAAATGAAACAAAAAAAATCCAACGACACTAAGAAAATAGTGTTGTTGGATTTTATATATTGAATTTTACTATTATTCGTTTACAACAAGTCTAAAACCTTCACCATGAATGTTAAGTATTTCTACTTTTTCATCAAGTTTTAGGTACTTACGTAATTTGGCAATGTACACATCCATACTGCGCGATGTGAAATAATTATCGTCTCTCCAAATTTTTGTTAATGCTAATTCTCGTGGCATTAAGTCGTTTTCATGTAATGCCAACAAGCGTAACAATTCATTTTCTTTAGGCGATAATTTAACGGGCTCTCCACCATTAAAGCGTAAGAAACGTAGTTTAGAGTTTAAATGAAATTTACCTATTTTAAACTCAAATTGTTTACTGTCAGAAATGGTTTCTGTGGCTTTACGTTGTATTATTGCTTTTATTTTCATTAATAGCACTTCGCTATCAAAAGGCTTGTTTAAATAATCATCTGCACCTACTTTATACCCTTTTAAAACATCTTCTTTCATTGTTTTAGCGGTTAAAAATATGATAGGTACATCGGTATTTTTCTCTCTAATTTCTTTAGCCAATGTAAAACCATCTTTATAGGGCATCATCACATCTAGAATACACAAATCGAAATCGTCTTTTTTAAATTTCTCAAAGCCTTCCATTCCGTTCTTTGCATGAGTTACCTCATAATCATTCATCATTAAATAGTCTTTAAGAACGGTTCCGAAGTTAGGGTCGTCTTCTACTAATAAAATTCGTTTTTTTTGTTCTTCCATTTTTATGATATTAAGGGAAGCTTAATTATAAAAGTGCTTCCTTTTCCTTTTTCACTTTCTACTGAAACATAACCTTGATGATCATCTACAATACGTTTAACGTAAGCTAAACCTAATCCATGACCTTTTACGTTATGTATATTTCCGGTGTGTTCTCTGTAAAATTTTTCGAACACTCGTTTGGCAGCTGCTTTACTCATACCGCTACCATGATCTTTTATTTTTAGTAAAATATTGGTTCCAACATTTTCTGTATATACTTCTATTTTTGGTGCATCTGGAGAATACTTTATAGCATTATCCAGTATGTTAACTATAACATTGGTAAAGTGGGTTTCATTAGCTAAGACCGATGATTTACTAGCATCTAAAAAGGTTTTTATATAACCTTGTCTGTCTTCTACAATAAGTTGTACATGAGTAATAGCATCTTCTATTAAATCATGCAACTTTACCCTGTCTTTACTAATATTTAGTTCATTTTTTTCTAGTTTAGATATTCTTAAAACGTTTTCAACTTGAGCATGCATGCGCTTGTTTTCTTCCTTAATCATTAAAAGGTAACGTTTTACTTTGTCTTTATCATCAATTATTGCGGGATTTCTTATAGCATCTAAAGCCAAATTAATGGTGGCTATAGGTGTTTTAAACTCATGTGTCATATTATTAATGAAATCTGTTTTTATTTCAGATATCTTACGCTGTTTTATAAGCTGGTACAATGCACTTGAGTATGCTATTACTATAATGGAGGTAAATACTATTGATAGCAAAATCATGCCAATAATAGATGATAAAATAAAGCTTTTATCATTGGGGAAATTTACTAAAAGTTTATATTGACTTTGATTGTTTTCATCATAAAACACAGGTACTTTAAAAGTAGACTCTTCATTATTTTCAAAGTTTTCGCTCTGTACTTTGGTTGCTAAACCGTTTCCGTAAATGGCAAATTCAAAGTCTAAATCAATGTTATCTTCTTTTAGTTTTTTAGACAACATGTCTTCTATAACTTCTTTTGAAACCCTTTTATGAATAGGAATGGTTTTTGCCCAAGCTTTAAAATTCTTTTCAAAGTAATTTTTTTCAGCTTCTTTAATCCTACCACTATTCATGATATTAATAATAGGATTTTTACTTTTACTTAAATCTTTATCGCTTATCAAGTCATCACCTTTATAAACTTCTAAATTTGATGTTCCCGTAATTCTTTGAATTGCAACACTATCTAAACCGATGTCAAAGAGCGACGAAGTTAATTTATAGTTTTCTTCTAAAACTCCACTTCTATAAATAAGCGCTTCTTTTGTGTTATTGTTTTCTTGATAAATAAATAATTGAGAAACTGCCGTTGAATCAACTTCATTTTCTTGAGAAATTAATTTTTGGTATGTTTCAAATTTTTCATCAAGTTCATTAGTTTCTATGGTGTTAGAAACATAATAAAGCGCATTATTTACATTAAAATTAAAACGTTCTTTTTCATTTTTAACAGAATCGTTTATAAAATAAGCCTGAACGAAAATTATCCCTATTAAAGATAGACTCATTAAAATTACCAATAGGATAAATTTTCTTTTGCTCATCAATCAAAATTAACATTTTAACATTTAGCTTACCTATGTTTTAACCTTACCTTAACAAAAATGTTAAAGTCTTAAGTTAGTCATTTTTTTTTAAAAGTATTTCATGAATTCTATCCGCTTGATTTAGTGCGTTTTGTAGTTTAGTGTTTTCTATAACAAAATCTGATAGTTTTACTTTTTCTGCATCTGTCCATTGATTTTTCATAATGGCTTCTATTTTTTCTTTAGTAGTATTATCTCTTTTTAAAAGCCTTACTACCCTTATTTCTTTTGGGGCTGTTACAGTTATAACAAAATCACATAGCTTATACCCTCCGTTCTCAAACAAAATAGCTACTTCTTTAATTACGTATGGTGACTCTTGTTTTAAAGTCCACTTTTCAAAATGTCTTGCTACTCTAGGGTGTACAATAGCATTCATTTTTTGTAAATACGACTTATCATTAAAAATAATATTAGCAATAAAGGGCTTATTGAGTTTACCATTAACGTAAGCTTGCTCTCCAAAAAGCTTAATAAGTTTTCGTTTAATAACTTTAGACTTGTTCATTAGCTTTTTAGCTTCTTCATCGGCAATATAAACTGGAACTCCTAAACTTTTAAAATGTTTAGCAACTGTAGTTTTACCACTCCCTATTCCTCCTGTTAATCCAACAATAATCATTTTGTAATTATAAATTCTATTTGATGCTGGTTGATTTTGGCATTTTTAACTATGCTTGGATATGAAACCAATTCTGGAACCAAAACCGATTGATTACTTGTTATTTTTGCATAATCACAAACCACATTAAAGTCATTAATTTTTATAGTATTAAAGTTATTTAGACTTACATAATAAGATACGTTAACCTCTTTAGGAAAATATTTTAAATTAACCCCCTCTGGAATATTAATAACTTTAACAGGTATTTTTAAAGTTCCCTCTGTGAATTTTTCTACAGTTGCTTTTAAGTTTACAGAGGTATTAGAAAACTTTAAATCTGAACTGTTATCTGGCAGTTGTATTGGGGCTTTTTCATTTAAATTGGTTCTTATATCATTTAATACAATTTCTTTAGTCTCTAAATATTCTATTTTAGAAACCAAAACATGCGGGCCAATTACTGTAATAGAATCTGGCTCTAACAAAATAGGATTATTAGTGCTATAACCTGCGCTAAATTTTATATTACCATTTAACTTTACTGGAACTTTTTTTACCATATTAACATCATATCTAAAAATTAAGGTATCTGGAGAGATGCTTAATATTTCTACTTGTTTGTCAAATTGGGTATTATTTAAATACGCTTTAGATTTATTGTATATGTATTTTGAGTCTTTTTTGGTTACATCTTTAGAAAAATCAATAGTTACTTTAGGTTTTTTAAAGTAATAATTAAGCCATTTAAAACCATGTGTTTTAAGTGTTATATCTAATGTTGCAGAATCATTTAAAATAACTTGTTCTTGAGGAACATTTACTTTATCTATTCTAAATGAAATTGTATTGGTATAATCTTTTGATAACTTAGAAAAAATTAAAATTATAAATGAAAACAGCAAGAATAACAAAAAAACATTGATTCTTTTATTCTTGATGGATTTTGATATTTCTGATTTTATTTTTTTTATCATTACCGCTTAAAAAACAATTTTGGGAAATACGTTTCTGGGTTTTTATTTAAAACACTTACAGCCCAAGTAGATTTTAAAAACCCATATCCATACCCTGCAAATTGAATACAAATTGCTACTATAGCTTGTATAGAAACTATTAAACTTTTTGTATTTATTGTAGCCAATACAAAAGCCAATACAAAGTACAATAAATATAAATAAAAGAGCCACTTTAAATTGAACAAAAAGAGCACCAAAGCCAACACAAAACCAACGCAAAACACAGTTGGAAACCAATAAGTTATTTTTTTAGTAGAAGGATGCCATTTGTTTAAAATGGGTCTTACCAGTCCAAATTTATTAACTTGAGTATAAAATTTAGACCATGAAATTCTGCGTTTATGATATACTTTAGCCCCTGGAATGAGTTTGGTTTTAAAACCTAAATTCCAAAGCCTAATAGATAAATCGGGATCCTCACCAGGGTGAATACGTCCAAAACCTTTTGAAGCATTAAACGCCTTTTTTGAAATACCCATATTAAAACTTCTAGGTTGAAAAGTGTTTACACTACTTTTATTTCCTCTTATACCACCCGTTGTAATAAATGAGGTCATTGAAAAATTAATAGCTTTTTGAAGATTGGTAAACGATTCATGGGCTGCGTCTGGACCACCAAAACAATCTACATAGTTTTCTGTTAAACTTTTTTCAACCTCTGTAAGGTAGTTTTGGGGTAAAATAACATCGCTATCTAGTATAATAAAGTAATTGCCTTTTGCCTTTTGCATGCCGTAATTACGTGAATCTCCCGGACCTGAATTTTCTTTAAAATAGTATGATATATTCAATCTTTCATTAAATAGCTCTACTACTTTTTTTGAAGTAATTGATGAGCCATCTTCAACAATTACAATTTCAAAAGTTGTATTGGTTTGTAGCTCCTTAAAACTTTGTAAAAGTTCTTTAATTTCATCGGGTCTGTTATATACCGGAATTATAAATGAATACTGTAATTGCATGTAACGTTTAAGTTGTGTCTTTGCGTTAGGGATTGCAGCAAGTTACCATGTAACGCGGAAAGCCCGACCTGAAAGGTAACGCCCAAAAATATTTTTTATTTATAATAAATTGAATCTTCCTAAAAAATAGGTTAATAGCTTTAATAAAATTTAATTTATCTAGAGAAGTTTCTTTCTCTGTTTTTTGTGCATAAAGTTAGGGGTTTTCTTGTTAAGACTCAAATGAAGTCTTTTGTTATTATAGGCTTATATAGGTATTGCTTTCTACAGTAAGAATAATGTATCTATTCTTTGCATTATTTATATTCTATTTACTTTCTTGATAAGTTGATTTTGCAACATTTATTTATAGACTAAACACCATAAAATTTTAAACCTTAACTTTTTCAGAGGATTTTTTTTTGCAATAAGTTTGTTAAGGTCACAAAGTTTTAACGTCTTAAATAAAAAAAATTATGAAAAACTTAATAGCTCTTTTAATTATCACTATATGCTTTAACTGCAAAAACAATGCACAAACAAATAAAAAGCAAGAAAATGTTATTAACGCTAAACCTGTTGAAGTTCCAATACAAAACGGAAAAGCTAGAGCCTATTTTGCTAGTGGATGTTTTTGGTGCGTAGAAGCCATTTATGAAAGTGTTAAAGGTGTAGAAGAATCAATATCTGGTTATGCTGGCGGACACACAGATTTCCCAACTTACGAGGCCAGTAATACCGGACGCACAGGGCATGCCGAAACTGTTGAAATAATTTACAACCCCAGTATAGTGAGTTTTGAAACTCTGGTAGATGTGTATTTTGCATCACAAAACCCAACACAGGTAAATGGCCAAGGTCCGGATCATGGCTCACAATACCGTTCTATTATTTTTTACCAAAACGAAGCGCAAAAACAAATTATTTTAAAAAAGAAAGCAGCCTTAGCTAAAAAATTAAATGCTAAAATAGCCGCAGAAGTATATCCATTCCAAAAATTTTGGATAGCCGAAGATTACCATCAAAATTTTGAACGCTTACACCCAAACCACCCCTATATTCAAGGCACATCAATACCACGTTTAAATAAGTTTAAGTCTAAATTCCCTAAAGAATTACTTAAAGAAGAAGCTCATTAAATTCATTTTGTTTTGTAGGATTTTCGCTATATTAGTTTAACGACTGATTTGAGTTGTTAAAACAACTCATATTATTAAAGTTAGTTATAAGCTAAAAATGAAAAATCCGAATTCCATATTTGAAAAAAAATTGAGCGAAACTTATAAGCTCTTAGTAGAATTAGAAATATTAAAAAGTGATATTCAACATTTATCAAATACAGAAAAAGAATATTTTAAAATTGCTGTAGATAAATCAAAATTTCTTTATAGAACATATTTTAATTCAGTAAAAATTTTAGTCTTGGACATTCATAAAATATTGAATCCAGAGGAGCATTTTAGCTTAAAAAAGACCATCAATTTTGCAAAATCCAATATCAATAAAATTGAATGGAATAAACAAATGACTCAAACTGATTTGAGCCAAATAGAGTTTCAAATAGATGATTTAATTGAACGCAATCTTGAAAAGGTAAAAAAATTAAGAAATAAACAATATGCTCATCTAGATAAAAATAAAGATAAAATTGAATACGATTTACGGTTAATCGATGTGTATGAAACTATTGAAAAATCTGAGATAATTTATAAAAAACTTTTATCTCATTTCAAAGGATCTGATGTGATTTTCAATAAATGGAGAGAACCACCAAATGAAATAATTAGTTTATACAAATATCATAAGATAAGAAAACTGTTATTAGATAAATTTTTGAAAAATGAATGGAGTGATGATTTTGACCAAATTTGGAAAATATTAAATGAAAAGCTAACGTAGAGCACCGTATATAGTAAATAACAGAGCTTGTACATAAACCCAAATTTGATATATTTAGCTTGTTTATGGTAAAAATTAATCTTTATTTTGCCTGCTAATGCCATATTCAACACGTTAACAAATCACCTAAATAACACTAGCCTTAATTTCAAAAATTAAAGGATACAATTTATCTTTAGTTTCAAAGAGTCCTTTTTCAGTTTTAACTAAATTTGGCAGTACATTATAAGGACTTTCATAATATTCTTTTAAATACTCAATATGCAATCCTGCTTCGGTTAAAGCAGAAACTACTTCACCTAAACCATGATTCCAACCATATTCTTTACTAATCATCTTAGAGGCTTCATTTGCATATGTACCTTGGTATTCTTCATAAATAACATCTTTTTGCATGTAGCCATACTTCATAATTGGTTTATCATTTAAATAATCAAACATCCAAACTATTGGGTGAAATTCTGCCATATAAAACACGCCTCCTTTCTTAAGTTTTTCGGCAATCATTTGTCCCCAAGGTTTTAAATCTGGTAACCAACCAATAACACCATAACTTGTAAAAACAATATCAAAAGTATCTTTTACATATTCTGAAGTATCAAGCACATTGCAACAAACAAATTTAGCGTCTAAATTTAATTCAGTATTTAAAGATTTTGCAAGTTTAATACCCTCATCACTTAAATCTACTCCAGTACATTTAGCTCCCATCCTACTCCAACTTAAGGTATCTTGCCCAAAATGACATTGTAAATGCAATAAAGACTTGTTTTTCACATTTCCTAACGCATGCAACTCATAAGGCATTAATGATGTTTTTCCTTTTTTAAAAGCCTCTAAATCATACATGTCACTTTTGGCATGTACTTTAACTTTTTCATTCCAAGTAGCCTTGTTAGTTTTAAAATAATGTTCGGTATTACTCATGTTAATTATATATTTACAGAAATTCTAAATTATGAAAAACTTTTGTTTTGCTTTTATATTATTGATTTTAGGCTTTTCTTGTCAAAAAGAACCAACCGTTACTCAAAAAATAGCCAAAGCCCATGGATTTGAAAATTGGGATAAGGTTACCAATATGTCATTCACTTTTGGTGAAAAAAGAAGTTGGAAATGGTCTGTAAAAACCAATGACATCATTTTAACTACAAAAGAAGACACTATAAGCTATAACCAAACATTAGTAGATAGCACTTCTTTAACGGTAGATCGTGCCTTTATAAATGATAAATTCTGGCTTTTAATTCCGTTTCAACTAGTATGGGATAAAACGGCATCAATATCTCAAATGGTAAAAGAAACATCACCAATAAACAAAACAATAATGAATAAAATAACAATAACCTACCCAAACAATGGTGGCTACACCCCTGGTGATGCTTACGATATTTTTTTTGATGATGATTATATTATTAGAGAATGGGTTTTTAGAAGAGGAAACACTAAAGAACCTTCTTTAATTAACACCTTTGAAAACTACCAAAATTTTAACGGCATTAAAATTGCATTAAACCATAAAACTCTTGATGGTAAGCAGGTTGCACAACTTAAAAATATTACAATTAATTTAAAATAATTTTACTTCTAGCTGTAAGGTTAACATCTAAATACCGTCTAATAACGTATATAAAGAAAAATATAATTTTTCCGCATTAGCGTCTATATATATCAAAGCGCATCAATCAATGGTTGGTGCGCTTTTTCATTTGTTTTTTGTACTGTTTCTTTCTAACTTTATATTGCTTATTTTTGTTAATAACCGAAAACTAAAACACCTTGTCTACTTATAAATTAGGTCTAGATTACGCTTTAAAACTTGACCAAAATGACCCAATAGCACATTTTAGAAATAAATTTCATATCCCTAAAAATAAAGAAGGAAATGAACTTATTTATATGACGGGCAACTCTTTAGGACTTCAACCCAAACAAACCAAAGCCTATGTAAATCAAGAACTTGAAGATTGGGCTAATTTAGGTGTTGAAGGGCATTTTGAAGCCAAAAATCCGTGGTTATCATACCATGAGTTTTTAACTAAAAGTATGGCTAAAGTGGTTGGAGCAAAACCCATTGAAGTGGTGGTAATGAATACACTTACTGCTAACCTTCATTTTATGATGGTTTCATTTTATAAACCCACAAAAACACGTTATAAAATTCTTATTGAAAGTGATGCCTTTCCTTCTGATAAATACGCCGTAGAATCACAATTACGCCATCACGGATTTGATGATAAAGAAGGGCTTGTTTTATGGAAACCTAGAAAAAACGAAGAACTGCTTCGCTATGAAGATTTAGAAAATATTTTAAACCAACATGGTAACGAAATAGCACTAATATTGATTGGTGGTGTTAATTATTATACTGGTCAGTTTTTCAATTTAAAACGCATTACAGAACTTGGGCATAAACATGGTTGTATGGTGGGGTTTGATTGTGCTCATGGCGCAGGTAACGTTAAACTTAACTTACATGATTCTGGAGCAGATTTTGCTGTTTGGTGTTCCTATAAATATTTAAATTCTGGTCCTGGAAGTTTAGCCGGATGCTTTGTACATGAAAAACATGCTTATAAAAAAGATTTAAACCGTTTTACAGGTTGGTGGAGCCATAACAAAAAAACACGTTTTAAAATGCGTGATGAATTTGATCAACTACCAGGTGCTGAAGGTTGGCAATTAAGCAATCCGCCTATTTTATCTATGGCAGCTATAAAAGCTTCTTTAGATTTATTTGACGACGTAGGATTTGATAAACTTGTGGAAAAATCTAAAAAATTAACAGGTTACTTAGAGTTTTTACTGAAAAATTTAGGAGAAGATGTTATACAAATTATAACACCACAATCCCCTGAAGAACGGGGTTGCCAATTATCTATTCAGGTTAAAAAAGCCGATAAAGCATTACACAACAAATTAACCAAAGCTGGTGTGATAAGTGATTGGCGAGAGCCTGATGTCATTCGTTGTGCTCCAGTTCCCTTATATAATTCTTTTAAAGATGTTTATAATTTAGTTGAACGATTGAAAGGTATTTTAAATGCATAAAAAACAAAACATTCTTATTATAGGCGCAGGTTTATGTGGCTCCTTATTAGCCTTACGTTTAGGTCAACGCGGTTTTAATGTTACCGTTTTTGAAAAACGTCCAGACCTTAGAAAAGTTAATATTTCGGCAGGTAGATCTATAAATTTAGCATTTTCTAATCGTGGCAATAAAGCCATGAAACTGGTTGGTTTAGAAAGCAAAGTAAAACAACTTTGCATCCCCATGAATGGACGAATGATTCATGACATTCATGGCAATACGTTTCAATCAAATTATAGCGGTAAAGACCATGAATACATCAACTCCATTTCTAGAAGAGATTTAAACGCCCTCATTTTAAATGAAGCCGAAAAGCATGAAAATGTAAATATTTATTTCAATAAAAAATGTAAATCGGTAAACTTTGAAAAAACAACAGCTCTTTTTAAAGATAATCAAACAAAAAATGAGTTTATTGAAGATGCCGATGTAATTATTGCCACAGATGGTGTGGGTTCTATAATGCGTAAAAGTTACTATTTAGGTAAAAAATTCTTGTTTAGTTTTTCGCAAAACTATTTAACTCATGGGTACAAAGAACTGAGTATATTACCTAAGTTAAATGGTGAATATAAAATTCATAAAAATGCACTTCATATTTGGCCCCGTGGTAGTTTTATGCTCATTGCATTGCCAAATTTAGACGGTAGTTTTACAGTTACCTTATTTTTAAGTTATAATGAGGGCAAATATAATTTTAGCAATCTAACAACAAAAGCTAAGGTTTTAGAATTTTTTCAAAAAGAGTTTCCAGATGCATTAGCTGTAATGCCCAATTTATTAGACGATTTTTTTACCAATCCAACATCGCCTTTGGGCACTATAAAATGTTCTCCCTGGCACTATAAAGGTAATACACTTTTAATGGGTGATGCAGCTCATGCCATTGTGCCTTTTTACGGTCAAGGCATGAATGCTGCTTTTGAAGATGTGGTGGTATTTGATACTATTTTAGACCAACATAAAAACAATTGGGAAACTATTTTTAAAGCCTACGAAAACGCCAGAAAAAAAGACACCGATGCCATTGCAGATTTAGCTATAGATAATTTTCATGAAATGAAAGATCACGTAGCTAATCCGATATTTCAAGAAAAACGCAAAATAGAAATGGCTTTAGAAAAGGAGTTTCCAGAAGATTATGCATCAAAATATAGTTTAGTAACTTTTAATGAAAACACAGGTTATAGAGAGGCTATGCTAAAAGGACGCGCGCAAGATAAAGCCATTTTAAATATGTTAGCTGATAATAGCATTTCAATAACAGACAACATAAACATTATTTTAGAAAAAGTTAAAAAAGAAACCGAAGCTATTTTAGAAGACGATAGAATTGCTGGACTTAAATAAAATACTATGAATTTAAACTTAAATAACAAAAATGCCCTAGTATGTGGTAGCACACAAGGAATTGGTAAAGCTACCGCTATTGCATTAGCCCAAGAAGGCGTTAATGTAACTCTTGTTGCTAGAAATAGAGAGAAATTAAAAGCGGTTTTAACAGAATTACCTCAGCATAGAAATCATAGTTATATAGTTGCTGATTTTTCTAAACCTAGAGAATTACAAGAACAGGTTATAAAGTTTATTGACAAAAATTACGGATTTCACATTGTTGTAAACAATACAGGTGGCCCTAGAAGTGGTGATATTTTAAATGCTAGCTTAGATGAATTTGAAAACGCCTTTACCATGCACATTAAGTGCAATCATGTATTAGCCCAAGCTACCATTCCTTTTATGAAAAAGGAAGGATTTGGTAGAATTATTAATATTATTTCAACCTCTGTTAAAGAACCCATTCCTATGTTAGGAGTAAGTAATACCATTAGAGGCGCAGTGGGTAATTGGAGTAAAACTTTATCTACCGAAGTAGCATCATTTGGTATTACAGTAAATAATGTGCTACCCGGGTTTACTGAAACTGAACGACTCAATGAAATTATTAAAATTAAAGCCACTATTGAAGAAAGAACGCCTGATGAAATGGCACAAATAATGAAAAATTACACACCGGCAAAACGATTTGCTAAACCCGAAGAAGTAGCCAATGCTGTGGTTTTTTTAGCTAGTGATTGCGCTGCTTATATTAACGGAATTAACATACCCATTGATGGTGGAAGAACAAAAAGTTTGTAACTTTAAACATAGCAAATATTTGCGTGAAGGATTGAGGTATTGTTGAAGCTCTTTTTGTTTTAATACAAAAAAGCGACTACCGAAAGCCTGACCTGAAAGGGCACGCCAAAACACAAAAAATTATGAGTAAAAGTAAATTAGTTTCTCCTATAAATTTTAAAGCTTGGATTGATGAAAACCGCCACTTATTAAAACCTCCAGTAGGTAATAAATGTGTGTGGAAAGATGGAGAATACATTGTTATGGTGGTTGGAGGTCCCAACAACAGAAAAGATTACCATTATAACGAAACCCCAGAGTTTTTCTATCAAATAGAAGGTAATATGGTGCTTAAAATTATGAACAACGGGAAACCCGAAGATGTTCATATTAAAGAAGGCGATATATATTTGTTACCTGCAAAAGTACCACACTCACCACAACGTAGTGCCAATACCGTTGGTTTGGTAATAGAATATCCGAGGTCTAAAAAAATGAAAGACGCCCTAGAATGGTATTGCGAAAACTGTGATAATTTACTGTACCGTAAAAAATTTAAATTAGACGATATAGAAACCGATATGCCTGTGATTTTTGATAAATTTTACAGTAATGAAAAAAAACGAACTTGCAAAAAATGCGGTACTATTATGGAACCTCCTAAGAAAGTTTAGAACAGTTTAATGAAAAAAAAACTTAGAATAAACGGTCATTCACATTTACTTCCTTACCCAGAGGAAATACCCGACTATATGCGTGAAAAAGGGATTTTTTGGGTTGATAAAGACCGAAAATACATGCTTCAAAAAGATTGGAGCAGACCTGTAACAGATTCATCATTCTTTTTACATGAGAAGCTTGAATGGATGGAGCGCAATAAAATAGACCATGCTGTAGTACTTAATCTTTCTCAACTTTACGGTAATGGTTTGCGTGTTGAGGAGATGAAAAAAGCATTGCGTTTTCAAAACGACTTTAATGCTAAAATACAACATAATTACCCCAATAAATTTACTTGCGGCTTTGTGGTACACCCTGGTTTTGTAAGAAGTGCTTGCTGGGAAATTGAACGCTGTGTAGAAGAGCATGGTTTACAATTATTATGCTTACCTACACATTATATGGACACCATTGGAACATGGCGTTGTATTTATGATGAAGAAAATGAGCCACTTTTTGAATTGGCTAATAAATATAATTTAGCTGTAGAAATTCACCCCTATGATGGTGAAAAATTTATTAAGCTAGAAAATACTGCATGGCGTTTTCATTTAATTTGGATGTTAGCGCAATGTGCCGATGCTTATCATTTTTTAACATTAAACGGCTACCAAGAAAAATACCCAAATATGCGCACTTGTTTTGCTCATGGCGGACAGTTAGCACAAATTAACTTAGGAAGACGCATTCAAGGGTTTGATGGCAGACCCGATTTATTTAAAGGCAAACACCACCCAAGAAAAGCTGTAGGACATAAAAATATTTTCTTTGACACCTTAGTACATGATACGGGCGGGTTAGAATTATTAATAAAAAACCATGGTGCTAAACAGGTACTTATGGGACTTGATGATCCCTACCCTTTAGGTGAAATGGAAAGCGACAAACAATCATCTTACCCTGGTAAAATTTTAGATTTAGCAATGAAACGACATATTTTAAACCAAGAAGAATATGATGCTATTTGGGAAGATAATGTAATACAATGGCTTTGTGGAGACAATGACACCGCTAAAGAAAAACTAATAAACAGAATTTTATCTTAATGCATTTTTTACCTGAAGAATTAGACGCTTATGTTGTAGCTCACTCTGAAAACGAACCAGAACTTTTACAACAATTAACCCGAGAAACATACCAGAAAATACTACAACCACGTATGTTAAGTGGCCATTATCAAGGACGCTTGCTAAGTATGATTTCTAAGTTGGTTAACCCCAAAAATATTTTAGAAATTGGCACTTACACAGGATATTCTGCTTTGTGTTTAGCAGAAGGCATGCAAAAAAATGGTATTTTACATACTATTGATGTTAATGAAGAATTGGTTGATTTTCAAAGAAAGTATTTTGATAAATCTAATTATGGAAATCAAATCATTCAGCATTTAGGAAATGCCTTAGATATTATACCTAAACTTGACAAAACATTTGATTTAATTTTTATTGATGCTGATAAAGATAATTACCCTAATTATTACAATATTATTATTGATAAACTAAACCTTGGAGGCATTATTTTATCTGATAATGTGCTTTGGAGTGGTAAAGTAATTGAAGAACTAAAACCCAATGACACGTCTACAAAAGCTTTACTTGAGTATAATAAATTATTAAAGGAAGACTCTAGATTAGAAACTGTGCTTTTACCAATTAGAGATGGTTTAACTATTAGCCGAAAAACTGTGATTTAAGAAACCTTTTCTAAAACATTATTATATTTTTTACTATCTTGAATACTGGACAGTATCATTTGAAAAAACTCATTATTATCAAATGGTTTGGTTAAAATACCTGTAAATCCTATACCATTATAATTCTTTTTAACATAATCAATATCAGCAGCTGTTAGTGCAATTACTGGTATTTTTTTTCCCTTTTCTCTAATGATTTTTGTTGCCTCAATACCATTCATAATAGGCATATTAATATCCATTAAAACAAGGTCAAAAGATTGATTTTCTAAAGCTTTTATAGCTTCTTTTCCGTTTTCAACCACTACACATGCGTAATTTTGCTTAATTAATAAATTTTTAGTTACTATTTGATTTATTTTATTGTCTTCTGCAATTAAAACCTTATATTTTTGCTTTAGGTCTACTAATTTACTAACCGATTCTTTAATAGTTTCTTCTAGTTTTTTGTCATTATCAATTTCTAAATCTAAATCAAAACTAATAGTGGTTCCTACACCTAATTCACTTTCAAGTACAATTTTGCCACCAAAAAGTTCTACTAATCTTTTTGTTATAGAAAGCCCTAAGCCAGTACCTTGGTAATTAGTATTACTTTCTTGATCTAATTGTTGAAAATTCTCAAAAATAGTATTAAACTTGTTTTTAGGAATTCCTTTACCATCATCTTGAATTTCAAAGTGCAATCTTACTTTATCATTACTTAAATTTAGGGTCTTTACTTTTACATAAATGTAACTGCTCTCAGTAAATTTAACACTATTCCCTATTAAGTTAATTAACACTTGAGACAATCTAACACCATCACACTTAATATATTTAGGCACACTATCATCAATGGTAGTAATTATTTTATTATTTGTTTCCTGTAATCTATATTCAAATGAGTTAACATTATTTTGTATTAGCTCTCTTAAATTTACTGTTACTTTTTTTAGCTCTAATTTTTTAGACTCTATTTTACCAAATTGTAAAACATCATTTATTAAGTTTAAAAGGTAATCTCCAGAATATTTTAAAGATTCTAACATTTTATTATCATTAGCACTTAAATTATTGTTTTTAAGTAATAATGAGGTAATACCAACCACACCATAAAGGGGTGTTCTTAGCTCATGTGTTACATTAGATATAAAATTAGATTTTAACTCAGAAGACTTTATAGCCTCATTCTTTGCGTATTCTAAAATACTATTTTGCTCTCCTAAAACTTTATTTAATTTTCTTTTTGATCTATAACCATTAAATAATAAAACTAATGTAAGAACTAATAAAACCAACGCAATTGTTATTACAAAATTTGTAGCTTTAATTTCATCTGCTTTCTGTAGAAGAAGCACTTTTTCAGTTTCTGCTAATTGAGCATCATTTTTATAATCTTCTATAAGAAACTTAGATTTGGTAATAGCTTCGTAACTAATTCTTTTATCATTAATAAATTTGCTTTTATATTTATTGTGCTCTAGTAAAGCTAAATATGCTTCTTCATTTTTACCCGATTTTGCGTATGATTCAGACAATTTATCATAAATCTTCACAAATTGGATGTTTATTTTTTTACCATTTTTTGATTTGTTTTTTTTAAGAATATCTAGTGCTTCCTTAAATTTATTTTGAGCATTATTATAAAGTTCTTTATTCAAAAAATAAACACCATATAAATAATTAAACTCACTACTTATGTACGAGGTTTTAAATTTATTATTAGCATTAATTATTTCACCTAATTTTAATAGGTTTATTAAAGCTTTATCTAAATCTGCTTTGCCAAGGTATAATTCACAAAGATTAATTCTTGATTTTAATAAAACAGACTCAAATTGCATTTTATCATATTCATTCATTCCTAGATAATTGCTATTTGAAATATATGCTAAAGCTTTTTCTAAATGATTTAATGCAATTTCTGGAGATGCTACTTCTTTTTCAAACTCACCTAAACTTAAATAAGCTTGGGCTATTAAACTCATATCATTAGAGTTTTTGGCTGCCTCTAACATATCTAAATAACTAGCTTTGGCATTGGTAAATTCTTGCATTAAGAAATATATATTTCCCAAATTATAACTAGAAATAGCTTTACCATAACTATCATCAATAGAGTCTGATAACTTTTTAGCTTTGTTAAATTCTTTAAAAGAATCTAGTATTTGTTGATTGGAATAGTGTGAAATAGCTTTTGAATTTATACTGTCAATTCTTTTGACAATATCTCTTTCACTTTGACCAAAGGCCATAACAGTGCATGCAAGAAAACATGCTAATATCTTCGGTTTCATTAGGCTAAGTATTTAAGATTTGGTAATTATAAATTTATACGCCTTCAATCTACCGAAAGAAAATAATCGTTTATACGTCTTAAAATCCGTTAAAACGTATTTTGAGTCTGATAATGCATACAATTAACTAGATAAAAAGCAGTTGTATTACAATTTACGTTTTACAGAGCCAGTAAAATCTTCTAAATCGTCTTTTACTTTATCTAACTCTTTTTTTACATCATTAGTTATACTAGTGTCTATACCGTGGTTTTCTGCAGTTTTAGTTATTTCTTGCTTAACATCGTTGGTAGCATCTTTAAGTATACGCATACCTTTACCTAAACCACGAGCAATTTCGGGTAATTTATCTGCGCCAAAAACCATAATAACTATAAAGAGTATAAATGTTATTTCTGCGCCGCTTATAAATAAAAATGTAGGTTTATATATCACAGTACAAATATAGTGAGTTGTTTATAGAATAAAAAAGCCTACTTAAAAAAGTAGACTTTTATTATATTATTGTTTTACTTTACTTTTAAATTTTTCAAATTCACTTTGTTGTTCTTTTCTTGGCCAGTTATTATTACTGGTATCAATATCGGCTGTTAACAAATTTGGATCTATAACAATACTGATTATCTCTTTTTCTGATGCTATAACTTTTGAAACCTCTTTATCATTTTTTCTCCATATTTGAGCTGGATATTTTTCGGTTTTTTTAGTTCCATCTGCATAGGTATATTCAACAATAATTGGCATTACTAAGCCTCCTGGTTTTTCAAAAGTAATATTATAAAAGAACTTAGGTGTTTTAATTTGCCTTTGTTCAGCTGGTGTAAAATTATCCATAATATACTCTTTAAGAGGTGTTGAGTTTTCTAGTAATGATTTAGTTTTCATGTCTTCTGAAAAATCTTCACCTCCTTCTTCAACTAAATATACTAATGGTGGTAAATCATTTATATTTCCTCCTCTTTCATTTACTAAATCTTTAATAAACTTATTTGGTTTTGATGATACATAAAATTTCTTTACATCTTTTATACCTATATCTACCCAGTCTGTAGTGTAAAACCAACCTCTCCAGAACCAATCTAAATCTACTGCCGAGGCATCTTCCATAGTTCTAAAGAAATCTTCTGGGGTTGGGTGCTTAAACATCCATCTATTAGCATATTCTTTAAAAGCATAATCAAATAATTCATGCCCCATAATTGCTTCTCGTAAAATATTTAAAGCTGTTGCTGGTTTTCCGTAGGCATTGTTTCCAAATTGATATGTGTTTAAGCCTTTAGTCATTATAGGTGCCATGTAATCTTGATTTCCTCTCATATAAGGCACAATTAAATGAGCTGGTCCTCTATCTGATGGAAATTTATCATGCTGTGGCGATAATGCTTCGGGGTATTTTTCACCAAAATCTTGTTGGGCTAAATATTCTAAAAAGGTATTTAAACCTTCATCCATCCATGTCCATTGACGTTCATCACTATTCACAATCATTGGGAAAAAGTTGTGTCCTACTTCATGAATGATAACTCCCATCATACCGTATTTTACGCGGTCATTGTAAGTTCCGTCTTCTTTAGGTCTGCCATAGTTCCAGCAAATCATTGGGTACTCCATTCCTTGTTGTTTAGCATGTACAGAAACTGCTTTATGGTATGGATAATTAAAGGTCATTCTTGAATAGGTTTCTAGGGTACTAGCAACAGCTTTAGTAGACCATTCTTCCCATAGAGGATTTCCTTCTTTAGGGTAAAGAGATACAGCCATTACATCTTTATCTCCAATTTTAACCGCCATCATATCCCAAATAAATTTTCTTGATGTAGCAAAACCAAAATCTCTAACATTTTCAGCTTTAAATTTCCAAGTTTTTGTTTGTTTAGAAAATCCTTTTTCTGCAGCCTCTGCTTCTTCTTGAGTTACAATAAAAACAGGTTTTTTATATGATTTTTTTGCTGCTTCATAGCGTTTCATCATTTCTTTAGAAAAAACTTCTTTTCTGTTTAAAAGTTTTCCTGTAGCCTCCATAATATGATCTGCAGGAACGGTAATATCTACTTCATAATCTCCAAATGGTAGCGCAAACTCATCGCGTCCCCAAAATTGAGAGTTTTGCCAACCTTCTACATCATTATATACTGCCATTCTTGGAAAAAACTGTGCTATAACATAGGCTCTATTACCATCTTTTGGAAAATACTCATAACCAGAACGTCCGTTTTCTTTTACATGATCATTTATATTATACCACCACCTAATTGAAAAAGTAAATTTATCTCCTGTTTCAAGTGGTTCTGGCAATTCTACCCGCATCATGGTTCTGTTAATCATATATGTTAAAGGTTTATCATTAACATCTACTACTTTTTGTATATTAAAACCTCTTTCTAAAGGTTTTTTCATGAACTTAGAGGCAAATTCATTTGGTCTCATTACAGGCCTCACATTACTTTCTTCTATTAAGGGTGATTTTGAATCTTTAGCCCGTACATTTTGATCTAATTGCACCCAAAGGTATTTTAATTGGTCTGGAGAGTTATTAGTATAAGTAATAGTTTCATAACCAGCAATTCTAGCATTTTTATCGTCTAAAACAATATCCATTTTGTAGTCTGCTTGTTGCTGATAATAGGCGCTACCTGGAGCTCCTGATGCAGATCTGTACATATTTGGTGTTGCAAACTCATCATACAACTGCTTAAATTTGTTATTGTTGGTATGCCCAGTTTTAACTTGTTCTTTTTCTTGAGCCTGGGTAAAAACAGCTGTAGACACAAAAACTACAGACAATAAATAATACTTTAGTCTTTTCATTACTGAATTTTATGTTTTTTACTAGAAAAAGGTTACTATTTGCAAATAATAAACCTTTTCTTTATTTAAAAAGTGAACGAAATTAAGGATTTTAAGTAAAGATTAACGTGTTTTTAATTAAAATTTAACACCACTGTATCGTTCTGAGATACTAATATGAAACTCTTTTGTTTAGAGTTTATATTAGTTTTTATAATGTTTTGTTGGTCTTCAAACATATCAAACAAAACTTTGTTACTTATTTCAAAAGATGTTATGCTTTCTATATTTTTAATTTCAAGATAACATTTTACTATATCTAAATTGTACTCTTTACCAACAAACTTAAAATTAGCTTCCTCCCCGTTAATCTTTATTTTTAATTTATTTCTCAAGTATTTTTCAATATATATATTGGTTTCTTTAACGTATTGAGAATCATCTATAATTATAGAATTATTGTACCTTTTACGTAGTACATTTTCTAAATCATCTATGAATATTCTTGAGATAATTTGGACTGATTTTTCTTCTTCTACATACTCTATTTGGGTAACACTAATGTAATATTTATGAATACTTGTAAATGCAATTAAAGGAATTATTAAAAAGAAAAAAAATGGTTTAAAATGCTGCATTTATTAATTTTTTGCTAATGTAAACAGATTTTCAAAAAGTGTTCCAAAAAAAGATTAATCATCAGTAGATTGAAGGTTTTTCTTGTATTGATGTAGTTTTTCTTTTAAATATTGAAATACTTCTAAATCTGATTTCCCTTTACATCGGTTAGTAAAATTTGGGTCTTCTTTACAGAAGTAGAAAAAATCTGCTCTATATTCTTCATCTAACGGGTAATTAATAAAAAAATCTTCTGGTAAGTTGGATTTTATTTTTCTTAATAAATCTTCTTGTGTCTCTAGTTCTACTCTTTTTTTAAGCATTTTTGTTCTACCTGTAATAGCATTAATTATAGGTAAAATTGAAACCGAACCACCAAAACCAACTGAAGGGTTAAAACTTGCTGCTTCATCTAAACGTCTTTCACTTTGGGTAGCAGGTTTTCCGGTGTATCCTGGTATTCCTACATCATAAAAATTGATAGGTGTGTCTGTTTCTGCATTTTCAATGTCTGATAACAAATCGCCTGTAAGGACTTTACCTACCACAACCTCATCTAATTCATTTATCTGCTCATCTAGTTGAACCAACATAGTTTTTGATACCATAACACCTTTTGAAACAACTACATTTTTAACCCCTTGCTGAATAGATGAAAATTGAAGTGTATCATTAACCTTTGCCATTATTTTAAAGGCTCCTGCTTGGTTTGTTATGGTAAATGTTTGGGCTGTTTTATTAATTACATGAATATTTTCTACATCTGCTTTACTAATAACTTTTCCGGAAATTTCAACAGATTGCGAGAATATCAGATTGAAGAAGAACAAACAAAATAAAAGTAAAAAATAATTACTCTTTTGCATACTTATCTTTTAAGAACTGCTGACTTTTTTCGTATAAGAACTGCAAACACTTAATTTCATTTCCTTTTTTAAGAAGTTCTTTATCAAGATTATGCCCCTCTACATAGGCTACAAATTTTTCTACATCTTCTAAAGGAATTTCAAATACCTTACTTATATATTCATACGAATAAATATCAACTAATTCAATTGGTTTCTCAAACGTAAAACTTTCAGGATTTTTATATTTTTTATCTTTTGCTCCAAAAATTAATTTAGAAATTTTCTTTAAATCAAACCCATTGTACAACTCACCTTTATTAGTTCTAGATTTTAAGTCTGCCTCAATAGCTTTAGCATCATATTTTTTATCATCATAATATTCAAAATCAACATTCATACTACCCATATCTAAAAGAATAGGTTTTAAGTAATTAACATTAGCTATATCTGTGGCAATATTTCCAGAAAGCCCTGAAGAAATTAAAACGGCATCTAATTTATTAATCTGCTCTACTAAATGAATTTTTAGTTTTTTTGAGCTTATTACATCTTCAGTAATAGTAATTGAAATTGCTTTAAATTGAAGGGCTGAAATTTGAATGATATCATTAAGAGCTACTTCCATAGTAAACTCTCCTTTTTTATCTGTAATAGTCCCTATGGTCGAAGAGGTATTAAAAACAGTTACTCCCTCAACATCGTTGGCTTCGGCATAAATTTTTCCTTGAACTTCTACTCTATCTATATTTTGTGCTTCAACAAAAAAAGTGATTAACAATAAACTAGATAAAAAAATTACTTTCTTCATATGGTTTGGTTTGAATTATAAAGTTCGGTTTATTATCTTAATTAAATTTAAAAATGGTTCTAAACTTTTGTTAAATCATAGAATTAACTAGTTTTACCTAAATACCTTATTTTACAAAACAAATGAAAAACATTCTTATTGCTAGTACCTCAACCATTCACGGCAGTGGTTACTTAGAATATATTTTAGATGAACTAGCTATTTTCTTTAAAGATACTGAAGAAATTTTATTTATCCCATATGCAAGACCAAGTGGTATTTCTTATGATGACTACACAAAAACTGCTAAAAATGCCTTTAAAAAAATAAATAAAAAAGTAAAAGGCATTCACACCTATAACAACCCTGCTGAAGCTATAAAACAAGCCAAAGGTATTTTTGTAGGTGGCGGTAATACCTTTGTTTTAACTAATAACCTTTATAAAAATAATTTAATTAATGCATTACAAAAAGCTGTAAATAATGGCACACCTTATTTAGGTACTAGTGCAGGCAGTAATATTTGTGGGTTAACCATTAAAACAACCAACGACATGCCTATTGTATACCCACCAAGTTTTGATGCTTTAAAATTAGTTCCTTTTAACATTAACCCACATTATTTAGACCCTGATAGCAATAGTAAACATATGGGTGAAACTAGAGAAACTAGGATAAAGGAATTTCATTATTTTAATACCCCTCCTGTTGTTGGTTTAAGAGAAGGTAGTTGGTTACATGTAAAAAATGATTCTATTCTTTTAAAAGGAAAACTAACTGCAAGAATTTTTAAGGTAAATGAACTACCTTATGAAGTTGAACCTGGCACAGAACTAAATAACTTAAAATAAAAAAGTCTCATTTAATAAATGAGACTTTTTAGAGCGGGAGACCAGGTTCGAACTGGCGACATTCAGCTTGGAAGGCTGACGCTCTACCAACTGAGCTACTCCCGCCTTTGTGGGTACAAATATAAATAAACTGTTTTATTATATGCAAAAAAAACCTACAACTTTTTTAAAAAATGATACCCTAAAATTTTAAAGCCTTCATTAAAATAAAATTTGTGAGACGCACTATTTGATACATAGGTATTTAGCTCCATAACTTCGTAACCTTTATCTCTTACATAATTGTAAATCCAATCAAAAAATTGCTTACCTAATCCTTGATTTCTGTAATTCTCATCTATATAAACATGATCTGGCTCAACACTTCTTCCTGAATAATGCCTAGTACAAAACCACAAACCACAAACTCCAACCAATTTTTCATTATCATAAATAACTGCGCATTCATAGTTATTAGAAATCATTTCTGAAAAACGTTGTTTTAAAATGGTTTCTGAAATTCTACCTTCATTAAGTTTTGAAACCAATGGTATTACAGAGTATATTTTTTCTTTCTCTAGAATTTTGAAGATATATGCCATTAGATTTTTTTTAAACAAAAATAAGTGACTTTTAATAAAATAAAGTGTCTAAATTAAACTTACAAGTTAAATTTAACACTAAAACTGAGTAAATTTTGTAAGTTTAGTACCTACACATTATAATATGAGAGGAAGAAATCTTAAAATTAGATTAATAATAGGAGCTGCTATTGCTATATTTTTTGTAATAAAAAGATGTAGTCAAAGAGAAGTTAATCCATATACAGGGCGTACCCAAACTATTTCTATGAATGCTAATGAAGAAATTGCTATTGGTTTACAAAGTGCCCCCCAAATGGCAGAACAACATGGTGGTTTATATCCTAATAACGAATATCAAGCATTTGTTGATAATGTTGGCAACAAATTAGTTAATAATAGTATTGCTAAAGAAACACCTTATAAATATGAATTTCATTTACTAGCAGACGCTAACACAATTAACGCTTTTGCGCTTCCTGGAGGACAAATTTTTATAACTTATGCGCTATTTTCTAAATTAGAAAATGAAGATCAATTGGCTGGAGTTTTAGGTCATGAAATAGGTCATGTTTTGGGCAGACATAGTGCAGAGCGTATTGCCGAAAGCGAATACTGGCAGGGTTTAGCTACAGCAGGTTCTGTTGGTGCAGATATGGGGGGCTTAGTTAGTGGTATTGGGCAACAAACTTTACTTACAAATGGTAGAGATGATGAGTTAGAAAGTGATGATTTAGGAGTGCTCCTTATGTTAAAATCTGGTTACAATCCTGAAGAAATGGTTGGAGTTATGGAAATTCTAAAAGCCGCTGCTGGCCCAAATAGAGTACCTGAGTTTCAAAGCACACACCCAGATCCTGATAATAGAATTAAAAAAATAAGAGAAGCTATAAATAAATATAAGAACCAATAAAAAAAGCCTCGGAAACCGAGGCTTTTTTTTGACTAACTAACTCAAAATAATTATATAAAATTATTATAATTACTTTTTCTTTTTCTTCTTTAAACTTTCTTTAATAATAGCAGCAGCTTCATTAGCCCCATGTAATTCGGCATATTTAAGCGCTGTATAATTTCTATTAGAACATCTCAATTTTAAATTTGCCCCTTTTTCAATTAAAAGCTTTAAAATTTCTGTTCTGTTAAATTTTGCTGCATACATTGCTGGGGTCATTCCGTTAGAGCGTTGATTAATATCTGCTCCTCTTTCAATTAGTTTCTTTACCGTATCAAAATCGCCTTTAGCAATAGATACACAAAAAGAATTTACTTTAAAAAAATACTCAACAGAACTATTGTTATCAATAGTTGAAGTGGCAGAATTTGCATTAACCGAAACAACGGTAACACACAAAGCAAGTGCGGTGGTAATGATTGTTTTTTTCATGATGAAAGATTTAAAAGTTTGATTAATATGATTCGTTTCTTGATATACTAAAGAGACGATTATTTTTTGACATTGTTACACCTTTTCTTTTTTATAACACTTTTTTAACGTTCATTTCACAAACTATTAACGAAAACGTTTTCTTTGATAACTTTAATAAAAAGCTAGAAAAATTAAGGTTTTTCAGCGTTTTTTATACACTTAATTAGAGCTAACTTCTGTATCTTTGTATAGTTTTAAAATTTATCAAAAATGAACAAAAAAGTTATCTTAATGATACTTGATGGATGGGGAAACTCTCCTGATCCTAAAGTTTCGGCAATAGACCATGCCAATACACCTTTTATAGATTCTCTTTACACCAAATACCCCTACGCTACTTTAAGAACTGACGGACTTCATGTTGGGCTTCCTGAAGGACAAATGGGAAATAGCGAAGTTGGACACATGAACCTAGGTGCCGGTAGAATTGTGTATCAAGATTTAGTAAAAGTTAATTTAGCCGTAGAAAACAAAACACTAAATAAAGAAAAAGTACTAGTTGATGCTTTTAAATACGCCAAAGAAAACAACAAAGATGTTCATTTTTTAGGGCTGCTAAGTGACGGTGGTGTTCATTCTCATATTAACCATTTATTAGGTTTAGTTGATGCCGCTAATGATTTTGGTATTGAAAACTCATACGTTCATGGATTTACAGACGGTAGAGATGTTGATCCTAAATCTGGAGCTGGTTTTGTAAAAACATTACAAAATCATATTAAAAACACAAACACCCAAATAGCAAGTATTTCAGGGCGTTATTATGCCATGGATAGAGACAAACGTTGGGAACGTATTAAATTGGTCTATGATGCGCTTGTAAATGGCAGTGGCGTAACTTCAACAGATATTATTGGTACTATTGAAAATAACTATGCAAATGATGTAACCGATGAATTTATTAAACCAATAGTAGCTGTAAATGATAATAATGAACCTGTTGCTACTATTAAAGAAGATGATGTGATTATCTTTTTTAATTTTAGAACAGACCGTGGGCGAGAATTAACCGAAGCTTTATCGCAAACTGATTTTCCTGAGCATAATATGAAAAAACTTAAATTATATTATGTTACGCTCACAAATTATAATGACACTTACAAAAACATTAACGTAATTTTCAATAAAGAGAATTTAACAGAAACTTTAGGCGAAGTTTTAGAAAAGAACAACAAGAAACAAATAAGAATTGCTGAAACCGAAAAATACCCACACGTAACATTCTTCTTTTCTGGCGGACGTGAAGAACCTTTTAAAGGCGAAAAACGCATTTTAAGAAACTCTCCAAAAGTTGCTACTTACGATTTAAAACCAGAAATGAGTGCTTACGAATTACGTGATGCATTAGTGCCAGAATTAGAGAAAGGTGATGTAGATTTTGTTTGTTTAAACTTTGCAAATGGTGATATGGTTGGACATACCGGTGTTATGGAAGCTGCCATAAAAGCCTGTGAAGCTGTTGATGAATGTGTTAAAGATGTAGTTACAACTGCCTTAGAAAATGATTATACAACCCTTTTAATAGCAGATCATGGAAATTGTGAAACCATGATTAACCCTGATGGCACACCAAATACCGCTCACACAACCAACCCTGTACCTGTTATTTTAATTGATAAAGAATTAACAGAAATTAAAGATGGTATTTTAGGTGATATGGCACCAACCATTTTAAAACTTATGGGAGTTAAACAGCCAGAAGCTATGACACAACACGCTTTAATATAGTTACAAACTCCTCATTATATAATTAAAAACCTCGCTTATTTGCGGGGTTTTATTTTTACTTTAATATCAAAAAAATCTCTCATAAAAAATATTGTATTTTTGTGTAAACTCAAGTCTAAATGAATTTCAGCAAACACTTAATTATTGCAGTAGATTTTGATGGTACCATTGTAGAAGATGCTTACCCAAGTATTGGTAAACCCAAGTTATTTGCTTTTGAAACTCTAAAAAAACTGCAAGATAAAGGTCATAGACTTATTTTATGGACATATAGACATGGCTCTAAACTTGATGAGGCTGTAAATTTTTGCAAAGAAAATGGCATTCATTTTTATGCTATAAATAGTAGCTTTCCCGAAGAAAACTTTAATAATGATGTAAGCCGAAAAATTCATGCAGACATTTTTATTGATGACAGAAACTTTGGTGGTTTCCCCGGCTGGGGAGAAATTTATCAACAATTAACAAATGCTACGCCTCCTAAATTTCAAAAGAAAAAAGGATTTTTAGGATTGTTTAAATAATCTTTTTTTACATATTTAGAGTATCTTTGCCATTATTTTTGAAGTATGATAGTAATAAAAACTAAAGAAGAAATTGAGTTAATGCGCGAAAGCGCACTAATAGTATCTAAAACATTAGGTGTTTTAGCTAAAGAAATAAAACCCGGTGTTACCACTTTACAATTAGATAAAATTGCCGAAGAACATATAAGAGACCATGGTGCAGAACCCGGTTTTTTAGGGTTATATGATTTTCCTAACACGCTTTGTATGAGTCCTAATGAGCAAGTAGTTCATGGTATTCCCAATGGTACACCCCTAGAAGAAGGTGATATTATTTCTATAGATTGTGGCGCACTAAAAAATGGATTTTATGGAGACCACGCCTATACTTTTGCTGTTGGAAATATAGATTCTGAAACTGAAAAACTATTGAAAGTTACCAAAGAATCACTTTATGTTGGTATTAGAGAATTTAAAGCTAATAACCGAGTTGGTGATGTAGGTTACGCTATTCAACAATACTGTGAAGCTCATGGTTATGGTGTTGTTAGAGAATTAGTTGGTCATGGTTTAGGTAAAAAAATGCATGAAGATCCTGAAATGCCAAACTATGGCAGACGCGGAAAAGGAAAAAAATTTATTGAAGGTATGGTAGTTGCAATTGAACCTATGATTAATTTGGGAACACACCGAATTAAACAACATAGAGATGGTTGGACCATTACTACTTTAGATAATAAACCCAGTGCCCACTTTGAGCATGATGTAGCTTTAGTTGATGGTAAACCAGAACTACTTTCAACCTTTGCCTATATATACGATGCCTTAGGAATTGAAAGTGATGAAGAAGCTGAATTTAGACAAGAAGCTTTAGTATTATAAAATGAACAATATAAAACTATTAGAAAACGAATTACAACCATTACTAACTCAACTCAATAATCATAGACTTTACAATAATTTAAAAACTATAGACGATGTAAAAATCTTTATGGAACACCATGTATTTGCTGTTTGGGATTTTATGTCGTTATTAAAAGCACTTCAAAATAAATTAACTTGTACAACTTTCCCTTGGATTCCCGTTAAAAACCCATCTACTGCACGTTTTATAAACGAAATTGTATTGGGTGAAGAAAGTGATGTAAATGAGAATGGGGAAGCTAAAAGTCATTTTGAAATGTATTTAGATGCTATGAAGCAAGTTGGGGCTAACACTAGTCAAATTAAAAGTTTTGTTAATTTTGTTACAAAGGGCATACCTCTAAAAAAGTCAGCTCAATTAAGTGAACTTAATAATGAAACTTTTAAGTTTACAGAATTTACTTTTAATGTAATTGCTTCAGAAAAAACACACCTAATAGCTTCGGCATTTACTTTTGGTCGAGAAGATGTAATTCCTGATATGTTTTTTCAGATTATAAATCAGTCGGAAACAAATCATAAATCATACAGTAAATTAAAATATTACTTACAACGTCATATTGAATTAGATGGTGACGAACATGGTCCTCTTTCATTAAAAATGATTGAAGAGCTTTGTGGAACCAACCAAAACAAATGGGAGGAAACAAAAAACATAGCTGCACAAGCTATAAAACAACGTATTGCTCTTTGGGATAATATTGCCAATTTAATAGAAGCCAATAAGATTATTGAAGTCTAAACTCTTTTGAAATCACTTTTTAAACTTATACTAAATTTAATTCCGAGACCTATTTTAATTAGGTTAAGTTACCTAGTTAGACCAATTTTAGCGTTCATATTAAAAGGAAAAAAATACACCGACCCCATTGATGGTAAAAGTTTTAAATCCTTTTTACCATACGGTTATGGTAACCAACGCAATAATGTACTATCACCCTCTACCCTTTCATTAGAAAGACACAGATTACTTTGGTTATATTTAAAAAATGAAACCAATTTTTTTACTTCGCCTAAAAAAGTGCTTCATTTTGCACCAGAACAAGCATTTTATAAAAGGTTTAAAAAAATGGAAAATTTAGATTATGTTACTACAGATTTAAATTCGCCTTTAGCCGATGTAAAAGCCGATATTTGTAACCTTCCTTTTGAAAATAATGAGTTCGATATTATTTTATGCAATCATGTTTTAGAGCACATTCCTGATGACACCAAAGCCATGGAAGAATTATTTAGAGTTTTAAAAGTAGGTGGCATGGGTATATTTCAAATACCACAAGATTTATCAAGAACAACTACTTTTGAAGACAACAACATTACAGATAAAAAGGAACGCGCTAAAATATTTGGACAATATGATCATGTTAGGGTGTATGGACGTGATTACTTTGATAAACTAAGAAGCATTGGTTTTAAGGTAAAAGAAGTTGATTACACCTTGCAATTTACTCAACAAGAAATTGAAAAATATTGTTTAGCTAAAGGAGAAATAATTCCAGTTGTTTACAAATAACTTAAAACCATGACTCAAAATATTGTTATTATTACTGGAGCCCTATTTGGTATGCTATCAGTAGTTTTTGGTGCCTTTGGCGCACATGCTTTAAAAAAAACATTATCTAATGAGCAATTAAAAAGTTTTGAAACTGGTGTAAAATACCAAATATATCATGCTTTAGTGTTACTAATGTTAGGGTTTAATTTTGATTATTGCACACAAGCTATGTATTGGTGCTTTACTTTAGGCATCATCTTTTTTTCATTTAGTATTTACGGATTGGTTTTAAGCGATGCTAAAGGAAATAAATTACGTTTTTTAGGTCCTATTACACCTTTAGGTGGTTTACTTTTAATTATTGGATGGGGACAAATTATAATTAATCTTTTATAGAATTATTCCTCTGGAAAACCATTTAAAGCTAAAGTTTCAAAGTCTTTATTTTCATTTTCAAAAATTAAAAACACTTTAAGTTCTGGATGTGATTTTAAAAATGATTTCACCCTATCAATACCCATGGCTTTAAAAGCAGTAGCATAGGCATCAGCCGTCATACAGTCATTAGCAATTACAGACACGCTTAACAAATTGGTTTTACTTGGGTACCCTGTGTTGGTATCAATTATATGAGAGTATCTATTGCCATTTTCATCTATTTTAAATTTTCTATAAGTGCCTGAAGTTGCCATGGCAGCATCTTTTAATTTAATAGCTTTTAAAATAGATTGTTGTCCGTCAAAATGAGGTTTTTCTACACCAAGTGTCCACGGTAATTGTTTTTCAGCATTTTCGCCTTTTACTCTAATTTCTCCACCAATTTCAACTAAGTAATTATTTACATTTTTACTTTCTAGAAACTCTCCTACAACATCAACACCGTAGCCTTTAGCAATGGCGTTAAATTCTAAATAAATATTTGGGTTAGTTTTTTCAATTGAATTTTCATGTCTTTGGGTTTTGTTAAAACCAACAAACTGCATTAAACTATCAATTTTTAAACTATCTACTTTTTTTATGGTGTGGTCTGCTCCAAAACTCCATGCGTTTACAATGTTTCCTATGGTTGGGTCAAAAGCACCATTTGTTTCATTAAAAATCACTTTTGAAGCATCATAAACCCTGATAAAATGAGAATCAATCTCAATACTCTCATTTCGGTTTAATTTTGAAATATCAGAATTTACTTGATAAGTAGATAATGATTTGTTTAATACATAAAACAAACTATCAAACTCTTGTTGAAAATTTATTTCAGAATCATAAATTACAGAATAGGTGGTACCAAATACAGACCCCGTTATTTTGGTGTTTTTAATATTCTGAGCACAAGAAGTAAATAATACCCCTAAACAGATAAATACAATTTTCTTCATAATTAATTTAAGTGTGTGTCTAAAACTTGTATTCCGTTGTACTCTAACAAGTATTCTTCATTTAAATATACGGGTAAACTTTCTCCTTTGGGGTTCCCCAAGCCAACTCCTGCATATAATACTTTAGCTTCATGTTCTCTAGCGTGTTTTTTAAAAGATTCCATCCAAACAACATCATAATTATTTGGGTTATCTGGCAGTAACACAGCTTTTACTATAACAAAATAATACTGGCTATTCTTATCAATACACACAAATTGCGGATGCTTTTTAAGCTTACTATTAACAGCTATAAACTCAAAACCACGTTGCTCTAAATCTTTACCAACATGATTCATTGCCAAATTATGTAACTCTTGTTCTGTAAGTGGTTTACTCATACTGCAAATTTACATTTTTTAAAAAAAGATGATGACATTTTTATACAGTTTCGATGTGTAGGTATAAAACGATATTAAATCTAGTTATTATGAAAACTTTATGCCGCCTCCTAACATTAACATTATTAATTTTTTCTTGTGGAAATAAGCAAAACAAAAATGATTTTACTGATGCTGATTTTGAACCTAATTCTTTTTTTAATAAAGAAATGGTAAATAATTACGAACCTACTAATAAAGTAAATAAACCAACTAATACGCAAAACAAATTAAAAGGATACAAAGTAATGAGCAAACAGTTTGGTATTCCTGTTGGAGTAATGCCAATACCAAAAGACTGGAAAGTAAAACATGAAAATAAAGAAGGGCTTTTATTTGAATCTGATAATGGTGTAAAAGTCTATGCAGAACGTTTTATATCATACTTTTATTCAAATAATCAACAACTTAATTATTTTACTCAACAAAGTGGTAGACCTATAGCACCTGTAAAAAACATAAACAGGGTAGTAAGTGAAGATATTTTACCTCATGCTGAATCTCAAGGATTAAAATTAATAAACCAATATCCCTTACCTAAATTGGCACAATTTGATAAACGCTTTGATAGTTACTTATTTAAAGGCTTACCAGAAAACAAACAGTATGAGTGTATTGCTACAGAATGGGTAGATAAAAACGGGGAGAAATCAATTGGTATTATTCGCTATTTCACAAATCAATATCCAACTACTGGAGGAATGGATTGGGGATACACTTTAAATGCTATGGGTGCACCTGCACAAGAATACGAAACAGCTAAGAAAGCATTCATTAATGCATTGGTTAATTTTCAAATTAATCCGCAATGGGTACAAACCAGTAACAATTACTATTCACAAAAAACAAAACAAAGTAGCGAGCAACACCAACAACGAATGGCTGCCATAAGAGCCCAAAGTCAATATAATAGAAACATTGGAAACACCTATAGTTCTATTAACGACAGTAGTTTTGAAAGCTGGAAACGTAGAAATGCTATGAATGATGCAGGACACTCAAAAACTATAAACAATGGCATTTGGGAACGCACTACAGTTACTAACCCTAATACCTCACAACAATATTACGTACAAGGACAAGACAATCATTATTGGATGAATCAAAATAACGAGTACATAGGTACAAATAATTCATTATACAACCCCAATATTGATAATTCTATGAATAATCAAGAATGGACGCAATATGATGTAGAAAATTAATTATAGAAAACACAGCCTTTGTAAAACATTAAAAAAACATAAAAATGAAAGCATTAAAAATTTACAGTATTCTAGCCTTATTAATACTACTAATATCATGTAGTAATGATGGTGAAAATAACGAAAATAATAATTTAATAGGTTTTTCAACTGCTGATAATTGCCCTGAATTACCCATAGGTCCTACGTCTGCATATTGGGAATATGCCAAAGGAAATGCAATTCCTTTAAATAAAGTACCTGTACTTAAAAACCCTCAGGCAGCCTTTTCTTATGCTCATAGCAACACATCACTCCCCCCATTAACACTAACACCCCCACAAGGTTATACTGCTTTTGATTATACAAACCCTAATACAAACCCGTTTGGGGTAAATGTTATTAGAAATGATGGTGCTGCCGTTTGGAGATATGTTCCTATTTCAACTTATCCTGCTAATTTTTCAGATTCAAATATTTTAGATATTGAAGTTAATAATGTTACCGCAGCTTTTGGCTTTAATAGCAACTATAACATACTTTGTGAAGCTACTCCAAAAGTTTTTAGTGAAAACGGTATTGCTAGAGTTTTTAGAGCCAGAACTATACAATTTAATAACACCATAGCGCTAGTTTGGATTGCCGCCACATACGTTGAGAGCTTAGGAACTGTAAGCGTAGCATCATCTGTGTCTGCTGGACCAGTGAATGAATACGACACCTTAGTTACCGATATATTTTTACCTCTTAGTTTTCAGTTATTAATAAGTGATAGAGAATCTTTGTCTGATAGAGATAATGATGGTGTTCCTGATATTTATGATACCGCTCCAGACAATCCAAACATTCAGTAAATACATTAAATATTGAATTACTCAAAGTTTGAAATTATTTAAAGTAAACTTATTTGTTTCAAAATGAAATAATTGTATATTTCCCATGTATAGTTATTAACATGGGGGATTCTAATAACAAGATTCAATTCACAGAGCATCTTATAGCACAAATTAAAAAAAACAACTCAGCCACATTAAAAGAGTTGTATATATTAAATTATCCTAAAATTGAAAACTTTGTTTTAAAAAATAATGGTAATAAAGCTCAAGCTAAAGATCTGTTTCAAGAGGCCTTTATTGTTTTTTGGAAAAATATAAAAGAGGATAAGTTTACAATTCAAAGTAATTCAAGTTTGCATGCTTATTTATACACCATTTCAAAAAATAAATGGATGGATTATTTACGTTCTAGTAGCTATAAAAAAACTGTAAATGATTCAACAATTATTGAATTTAATACTACTGATGAATATTTAACAGATAATGATGATGACATTTTAAAAGAAAAACGATTAGAAAATATAATGCTTGCGTTTAAAGATTTAGGAGAACCCTGTAAATCATTATTAAAAATGTTTTATTATGAAAAAAAATCTTTAAGCTACATAGCAGAAGTTATAAATGTTAAAGAAAATACCATAAGAAACAAAAAGTATCGCTGTATGAATACATTACGTAACATGGTATTAGCTTCAAAAAAGAATTAAATTGAATAATAGCAAAGACATATCAGAAGAATTAATTGAAACCGTTGAGCGTTACTTAAACAAATCAATGGATAAAACGGATCTACAAGATTTTGAAAAAAAACTTGAAGATTCAAATTTTAGAACTTTAGTAAATGACATTAAAGAAATAATTCTTGGAATAGAAACCTATGAGTTAAAAGAGCAACTCAATGAGTTTCATAAAGAAATTGATGCAAAGCCAAAAACATATATTACATCTAAACTTAGGTTTTTACATTTAAAAAGAATAGCGGTAGCTGCTGTATTAATAATATCCTTAGGTAGTTTATGGTATTTCACTAGTAACACTAATACCAGACTATACAATAAATATTTTACACCAGACCCTGGATTACCAACAACCATGAGCAGCACTTCTAATTTTGATTTTTATGATGCAATGGTAAATTACAAACATGGCGACTATGATGTAGCTATTAGTAAATGGAAAACATTAGCTGAAAAAAAACCTAATAACGATACACTTAATTACTTTTTAGGCGCCGCTTATCTTGCCATAAAAAAAGAAACCCAAGCTATTCCCTTTTTAGAAAAAACAGTACAATCTAAAACAGATTTCTATTTAAAAAATGATGCTTATTACTACTTAGGACTTGCCTATTTAAAAGAAGGTAATATAGAATTAGCCATTAAATACTTAGAATTAAGTAAAAAAGAAGTTAGCACAGAAATTCTTTCTAAGCTAAAAAAATAAAAATTCAATAAAAATGTTAAGATTGCAAAAAATACAGGGATGGGTTTTATTCATTCTATTACTTAGCATACTTAATATTGGTGCTCAAAATTTAGAAACTAACTTAAAAACAATACACACATTAATTGAATTAGATTCTTTACAAAAAGCTGAATCTGCTATAAATTCAAATATTCAACATTTAAAAGAAACAAAAAATTACGAAGCATTATCTCATTACATTTTTATAATAGGGAAAATTGATGTTTTAAGAAAAGACTTTAACAAAGCAAGTTTTAATAGCAATGAATTATTGGTTTTTATTTCACAACACACATCTAATTCAAAAACACTTTATCTAGCAAACCTAGAATATTCAAAACTATGTTTAGATGTTGGTAACCTACCCAGAGCCTATAAATTTGCAGAAAAAGCTAAAGCATTTGCTAAAAAAACTTCAAACCCAAATTATTTACTAGAAAGTGAGTATTATTTAGCCGATTATAGCATGAAATTAGGGCAAATTAATGTTCTAAAAAAACATATTCTTAAAGCAGAAAATATATTAAAAAACAACCCAAATAAAGAATTTAAAATAACCGCTAGAGTATACAATTTACTTGGAGCGCTTATGTTTTTTTCATCTAAACAAGATAGCGCTCTACATTATTTTGACAAAGCCCTAAAATATATTCCAAATTTAGAAGAAAATGCCGAAAATAAATTTTATCTACCTGCGGCCATACAGGGTAATATGGCATTAATAAAGCTTAATCAAGGAAAACCTTCTGAAGCAAAACCCTTAATTCAATCCTCTATAAAACTATCAAAAGGTTTTCTAAGCAACTCAAAAAATCATCCTTTAGAAAACAGAGTAAAACGAAATTTAATTATTGGTTTTAGTACACTTAACGGATTACATTTTGATTTAGGAGATTTTGAAAAAGCCAACCTTATATCAGATCAGGCCTATAATTATACAAAAAAACATTTTCCTGAAAATTCTCAAGAATTCTTTATGGCTGCTTTAACACTAGCTGAAGTGAAAATTCAAAAAAGAGATACTAAAAGTGCCTTACATTTTTTAGAAATAGCTAAAAACAGTTTAGAAAAAATATCTGGAGATAATTTTCAATTAAAAGCATTTTTAAATGGAGAATATGCAAACGTGTACTATATGAATAAGGAATTTGAAAAAGCCTTAGAATACAGAGAATCTAGCAACATTAATTACACAAAATCAAACCCTAACTCTTTAGACCCCAACAAACTATACAACACCATGAATTTGGCAATTTCTTATTCGGAAATAGGAAAAAAAGATAAAGCTATAAAAACAACCAAAGATATTTATAACTATATTTTAAAAACAAAAGGCGAACAAGATTATTTTACCAATGCCTTAATGCTTACCTTTTCTAGAGTATATTTTAACTTAAAAATGTACCAAGAAAGCCTAAATTGGAGTAATAAAAGTATAAAACTTTATAACGAAAATGCTTCAAAACAAAACATAGATAAAATTTATTTTGAAGAAAACAAAGCCGAAATATATAGCTTAAATGCCCAAGCCAAATATTATTTAACCACAATAAAAGACAGCTTATTCTTAAAAAGCCTTTTGCCTATTGTTGATGCTGCTATTGAAGCACTTAAAGAAAGAAAAACAACCATTACCTCTTTTAATGATGTTAGTAATTTAATTGAAGACAACAAAAAAGTGTTCAGTTTTGCAAAAAAAATAAACCTAGAATTATACAACTTAACCCATAATATTTCTTATTTAGAAAACACTATAAACCTACATGAATCAGCCTTATACAACAGAATTAGAGCAAGATTAAACGCTAATCCTAATATTTCTTTTTCAGGAATACCAAAACATATAGCTACTAGAGAAAAAACACTGTTACAAGCTTTAAAAAACAAAGACACTAATGTAGACTCTATTACAACAAACACTTATAAATGGCATACCTTTTTAGATACACTTAAAACGCAATATCCTAAATACTATAAAATGCGCTATGCCATTATTGAAAAGCCAATAAACAAATTATATCATAAAACTCCAGAAAACACTACTGTAATAAGGTATCTATTTATAGATGAAAATTTATATGCTTTTGTACTTTCTTCAAAAGAAAAGAGTCTTATTAAATTAAATTCAGACAACCTCGAAGATTCTATTTTAAAACTATCTAAGAATCAATTTAATATTGAAAATACAAGCACAAAATTATTTAAGTTATACCAAGAACTCTGGCAACCCATTAAAAACAAAATAACTACAGATAAAGTTATAATAATTCCAGATGGCTATCTATTCAATTTAAGTTTTGAAAGTTTAACACCAAATAAAATAAGTACATTTAAAGATTTAGCAACAAATAGTCTTTTAGCAAAACACAATATATCATACAATTACAGCTTATTATTAATTGGCAATAAAAAAGTAATTAATTACGATAAAGATTTTATAGCATTTGCCCCAGAGTTTAATGCAAAAATGAAAAAAGATTACAGCATTACAATTACAGATTCTATTTCTATTGATAAAACCTACTTAAGCTTACTACCACAACCCTTTAGTGTAGATTTAGCCAAAGAATACTCTAAGTATTTTAATGGTAATTATTTTATAAATGAAAATGCCTCTAAACAAGTATTTAAAAATGAAGCTAACGAACATAAAATTATACACATAGGTACACATGCAGAATCTAATAATATTACACCAGAATTGTCTCGACTAATTTTTGCCAAAACCAATAAAAACCAAGACAACTCACTATACACTTACGAAATTTATAACCAAAGCTTAAACTCTAATTTAGCTATTCTAACAGCTTGTGAAACAGGAAAACCAACCTACCAAGCAGGTGAAGGCATGATATCTCTTGCACATGCTTTTAATTATGCAGGTAGCGAAAGTATTTTAACTAGTTTATGGAAAATAGATGAAAAATCTAGTGCAAAAATTGTAGAGCTTTTTTTTGAGAACATAAAAAAAGGAATGTCTAAAGATGTGGCACTTAAAAATGCAAAATTAAGCTATATAGCTAAAGCCAAAGGTAGAATAATTTCTCCTGAGTATTGGGCCGGTTTAGTACTTATTGGAGATACAACTCCTATAGCTTTAAACTCAAGCTCAAACTTGTTATATTGGGTTATTATAATATGTATTGTGTTGTTGATTTTAGTAATTAGTTTACGTACAAAAAGAAAATAAAAATTATTTTTTTGTAACTTAACGTTCTATGGAAACCACACCACGTTTAGAAAAAGCCATTAAAAAGCTTTATATCGCATTTCATAATAACACGCTTAATCCTGAATGTTGTAAGCAATGTGCAGTTGGTAATATTTTAAATAATACAGATAACTGGAAACATTTGTCTGATTTTCATGGGAGTGTTACACTAAATTACGTTGGAAAAGTCCATCAAAACCTAGGAAGAAAATTTAATGGATATACTCCTCTAGAATTATTACAAATTGAAGCTATATTTTTAAAGGCTTGTGGATATGAGTTACCTATTCATTTTAAAAATAAAAAGCCAAAAAACCCAACTGATAAAGATAGATTATTTAAAGGGTTATGTGCTGTAATTGAGTATCTATGCTCTTTAGACGGTGTAAAAAATGTAATGAATTACACCAAACTTTTTGAAAACCTGCATAGTAAAACAAAGTGTAAACTAATATAACAATTAAAAAAATTCATAAAAAAACCAACTCTAATTGAGTTGGTTTTTTTATGAATTCTTAGAGATTAACCTCCAAAATCATCAAATCTTATATTCTCATCTGGGATACCAAAATCTTCTCCCATTTTCTGAACCGCTTTGTTCATTAAAGGAGGTCCACAGAAATATAATTCAATATCTTCTGGAGTTTCATGATGATTCAAATAATTATCAATCACACAATTGTGAATAAATCCTACAAAACCATCACCTTCTTCATCATTAATATCTTTTTTAACTTTCCAATTATCTTCTGGTAAAGGCTCTGATAAAGCTAAGTAAAACTTAAAGTTTGGAAAATCTCTTTCTAATTCTCTAAAGTGTTCAATGTAGAACAACTCACGTTTAGAACGACCTCCATACCAATACGTTACTTTACGACCGGTTTTTAAAGTTTTAAACAAATGGTATAAGTGTGAACGCATTGGCGCCATACCAGCACCACCACCAACGTATAACATTTCTGCATCACTCTCATTAATAAAGAATTCTCCGTAAGGCCCAGAAATAGTTACTTTATCACCCTGTTTCCTAGAGAAAATATATGAAGATGCTATACCAGGGTTTACATCCATCCAACCATTTTTAGCTCTATCCCAAGGTGGAGTTGCTATACGTACATTAAGCATAATTTCACGTCCTTCTGCTGGATAAGAAGCCATAGAATAGGCACGCTCTACTACTTCATCGTTTTTCATTACCAGTGGCCAAAGACCAAATTTATCCCATTCAGCTTGAAATTTATCTGGTGTTTCGTGCTCTTCGGGATGTGCTGTAATATCTATATCAGAATACTTTATTTCACAAGGAGGAATTTCAATTTGAATATAACCACCTGCTTTATAGTTCATATCCTCAGGAATTTCTACAACAAACTCTTTAATAAATGATGCTACATTGTAGTTTCTTACAACAGTTGCCTCCCATTTTTTAATACCAAACACTTCTTCTGGAATGGTTATATCCATATCTTGTTTTACCTTAACTTGACATGCTAATCGGGCACCTTCTTGTAATTCTTTTCTTGTAAAGTGAGGGGTTTCTGTAGGTAGAGCCTCTCCGCCTCCACTTAACACATGACATTCACATTGAAGACATGTACCACCACCACCACAAGCAGATGGTAAGAAAATTTTATTTCCTCCAAGTGTAGATAATAAACTTCCCCCAGAAGGTACTTCTATTTCTTTTTCTTTATTTATAGTTATTTTAACAGGACCTGAAGGTGCTAATTTCTGTTTTACAACCAATAACAGTACAACCAATAATAATATTATTATTAAAAAGGCTATTACTGTAACTAAAATTGTTCCTGCCGTACTTGCTGCTAATAAAATCATACTACTCAATTTCTTTAATTGTGTTATCAGCTAATGCTTTTGTTTCCTTTATGTTTTTATCTACTTCAGCTTTAGCTGTAGTTTCTTCTTGTTTACTATCATCACCTCCGGTTAGCATTCCTCCAAAACTCATAAAACCAATAGCCATTAACCCTGTTATTATGAATGTAATTCCTAATCCTCTTAACGCTGGCGGAACATTTGAATATCTAATTTTTTCACGTATGGCTGCAATAGCAAGAATTGCTAAAAACCAACCAATACCAGACC
Organism: Seonamhaeicola sp. NFXS20; assembly: GCF_049132085.1. NCBI lineage: Bacteria > Pseudomonadati > Bacteroidota > Flavobacteriia > Flavobacteriales > Flavobacteriaceae > Seonamhaeicola > Seonamhaeicola sp. NFXS20. The sequence continues at coordinate 248,826 of NZ_JAFMPU010000002.1, forward strand.
CTAGACCATAAACTGTTGCTAAGCTTATGGTTGGAATTTCACGAGACTGCATAAATAAAGATCCTCCTAAAATAGCACAGTTAACAGCTATAAGTGGTAAAAAGATACCTAATGAATTATATAATGATGGAGAAAATTTCTCAACTATAATTTCTACTAATTGTACCATGGTAGCAATAGTAGCAATAAACATAATAAAAGAAAGGAAACTTAAATCATAATCTGCATATTCTGCTCCTAACCATTCTAAAGCACCAGGTTGTAAAAGATACTGATCTAATAACCAGTTTAAGGGTACTGTTATTGCTAATACAAAGATTACTGCTGCACCAAGCCCAACAGCTGTTGCAACTTTTTTAGATACAGCTAAGTAAGAACACATTCCTAAGAATGTTGCAAATACCATGTTATCTATAAATATCGATTTGAAAAATAACTCTATATATTCCATATTTTTTTAGTTTACGGTTTTTAACTTATTTAACAGTTAAATAAAAACCGGTTCCTGCATACTTTTTAATGATCTTCTATTAATGCTTTGTTTCTAGTACGTTGTACCCATATTATTATACCTACAACAATTAATGCCATAGGAGATAATAACATGAATCCGTTATTTTCATAACCAATTGCATACAATCCTGTTTTTTCAATTGGATCGCCCAATACTTTAAATCCTAATAAGGTTCCTGAACCTAAAAGTTCTCTAAAGAATCCAACAATTACAAGTATTAAACCATAACCTGCTGCATTTCCAATACCGTCTAAAAAAGATTTCCACGGTCCATTTCCTAACGCAAACGCTTCAAAACGTCCCATAATAATACAGTTGGTAATTATTAATCCAACAAATACAGAAAGTGTTTTACTTAACTCATAAGCATAGGCTTTTAAAACCTGATCTACTATAATTACAAGAGCTGCAACTACAACCAATTGAACTATAATTCTAATTTTTGAAGGAATAATATTTCTCATAAGAGAAATTACTACGTTTCCTATACCTAAAACTGCCATTACAGAAATAGCCATTACAATTGATGCTTTTAACTCTGCAGTAATTGCTAAAGCCGAACATATACCTAATACCTGAATAGTTATTGGGTTATTATCTGCTAAAGGATCTGTGATTAACTTGGCGTCTTTTTTTGATAAAAGTCCCATAAATTAATTATTTTTTAAGTTTTTGAAGAAAGGTACGTAAAGCTTTAAATCGCTTTTTATCATTGCAGAAACACCATTTCCTGTAATTGTTGCTCCTGCAATAGCGTCAACTTCATTATCTGTTTTATCGGTATTTTTAGGGTCTGCATTTCCTTTAGCCACATCTATACCTTTAAAATTACCTGATGCATCTAATAGGTGCTCTCCTATAAAATCATCCATAAAGAAACGTTCTTTAATATTAGCTCCTAATCCAGGTGTTTCTCCTGCATGATCAAAAAAGGCTCCTTGTACTATCATATTCTCATCCATAGCAACATATGCCCAAATAGCATCCCAAAGCCCTTTTCCTCTAATTGGAGCTATGTAGAATGTTTTTCCATCTTTCTCACCTTCAAATAATGGCAAGCGTCTAACTTTACCTTCATTTGCTTTTGCTTGTTCTTTTTTTACATCAATTAAATAAGCTTCATCATCTTCACTTACTTTATCTCCTTCAATGACCAATTGTTTCTTAATATATTTCTTAAACAAATCCGATGCTTCAGAAGTAGAAACAAAAACTGCACTACTCTCATCATTTTCATTTACACCCATAGCGTATAGAATATTTTGTTGTTTTTCTATACGTTGATTTTCTTTAATTGTGGGTTTTAATGAAGATGCTGTAAAAGCTAATAAAGACCCAACTATTAATACCATACCAATAGCAAATAGTATAGTGTATGAATTTTTATCTGTTCTATTTTCCATGGTTATGCCATTTTTGCTTTTAAACGTTTCATTCTTTTCTTAACATTTCCTTGAACTACGTAATGATCAATAGTTGGTGCAAATACATTCATTAATAGTATTGCTAACATAACGCCTTCTGGGTATGCAGGGTTGAATACACGAATCATAATTGAAATAAAGCCAACTAAGAAACCATAAATCCATTTTCCTTTATTTGTTTGTGAGGCTGTAACAGGGTCTGTAGCCATAAACACCGTACCAAAAGCAAAACCACCAATTAATAAGTGATGCCACCAAGTTGTACTCATTAACCCATAAAACTTACTGCTTTCTGTTATAACACCAGCGTCTACAACCCAATTGAAGATTAACCCCATAGCTATAGCACCTAAACAAGATGATAGCATGATTCTCCAACTACCTATTTTAGTGAAGATTAAAAATAAACCTCCTAACAGTATTAGTAAGGTTGATGTTTCACCAACAGAACCTGGTATAAATCCTAGAAACATATCCATAACACTATAACCAACGTCATTGTTTTGTGCTAAAGTACCTAAAATAGTTTCTCCTGAAATAGCATCTGGAGTTCCTGCTCTTTCTACCGCTTCATGTACCCAAACTTTATCTCCACTCATCCAAGTAGGATATGCAAAGAATAAAAATGCTCTTATGGTTAAGGCAGGGTTTAAAATGTTCATTCCTGTACCTCCAAATACTTCTTTACCAATAACAACACCAAAAGCAACTGCTACTGCTAACATCCAAAGTGGAATATCTATAGGCACAATTAATGGTACTAACATACCTGTAACTAAGTAACCTTCTTCTACTTCATGTTTCTTTATAATTGCAAAAAGGAATTCAATTCCTAATCCAACACCATAAGACACTACTACTAAAGGTAGGATTTTAACTAATCCTACTAAGAAGTTATCTAGTGTCCAGAATTCAGCACTTAAAAACCCAGCAGAAACTGCTTCTATATCTCCAATTGCTAAATAATGTTGATAACCAGCGTTAAACATACCAAATATTAAACATGGTACCATGGCCATAATTACTGTATTCATGGTACGTTTTAAATCATCGGCAGCTTTTATATGAGTACCTCCGTGTGTGGTCTCATTTGGTAAGAATAAAAATGTATGAATAGCTGAAAATGCTGGTAGCCATTTTTTATTTTTATTTTTCTCTTTAAAATTATGCAAGTTTTGTTTTAAGCCCATTATCCTATTTCTTTAAGCATTAAGTCTAAACCTTCTCTTATAATCTTTTGATGTGGTTGTTTAGACACACATACAAATTCTGTTAACGCAAAATCTTCGGGTGCTACTTCGTACATCCCTAAAGCTTCCATCTCGTCTAAATCTTTATACATACATGCTTTTAAGATTTGTAATGGATAAATATCTAATGGAAAAACCTCTTCATATGCACCTGTAACAACAAATGCTCTATGTTCTCCGTTAGTATTGGTATTTAAATCGTATTGTTTTTTAGGATTTAACCAAGAGAAAGTTAAAGCTCTGGATGTAGATATTTTATTAAAGATTGGTTTTGTCCAACCAAAAAATTCATAATCATCACCTTCAGGAATCACAGAAATAACATTACTGTAATAATCTAGTTCACCATCTGGTTTAATTTCTTTTCCACTTAATACGTTTCCAGAAATAATTCTAGCATTAGCATCTTTAGAGATACCTTTATCATAAATTAAAGTAGATACTTCACTACCAATTTTGGTAAGTAAATATCTAGGTTCTTCAATTTCAGATCCTACTAAAGCAACTATACGTTCTGCGTTAAACTTTCCTGTTAATAGCAACTCTCCAATTATTACTAAATCTTGGGCGTTAACTGTCCAAACTATCTCCCCCTTATTTATAGGGTCTACTTTGTTTATTAAAGTTCCTACATTACCTGATGGGTGCGGACCAGACACTTTGTGAATAGTAACCCCTTTAAGTGTTGCCAAAGGCGAATTAGAATTTTTACCCACAGAAATATGAACAGCACCATCGGTAAGTTTACCTAAGGCTGTAACTGCTGCTTGCAATTCTGCTTCTTTACCTTGCAATGTAAAATCTAAATCGGCTGCTAATGGTGCACTGGCATACCCAGAAACAAAAATAGCTTTAGGAGATTTGTCAGGATTTGCAATAACATCATACGGACGCTGTTTTACAAATGGCCAACACCCCGAAGCTAATAAATGCGCTTTTACATCATCTGCTTTGGCTGAATTTACATCAATCTTACCATTGTCTTGGTAAGTTTGTGTTTTATCTGCCTGAATTTTAATAGCTAAAATTCGCCTCTTTTCACCACGTACAATTTCTGTTATTTCTCCAGAAACAGGAGAAACAAACTTTACATTTTCGTTAGATTTATCATAAAAAACAGCTTCACCTGCTTTTACTTTAGCTCCAACTTTTAAAATCAATTTTGGAATAACGCCGTGGAAGTCCTCTGGTCTAATGGTACAAAAATTGCTTACTATAGCTGTGTCTAACTTTTTTTCAGCTGCACCTTTAAGATTTATGTCTAGACCTTTTTTAATACGAATGTCGTTTGACATATTTTTTTTTATTGAAATTAGTTGTCTAAAAATCGCAGCAAAAGTACAAATTTAATATGCAGTTTTCACAAAAAATTATGCAGAAATTTTCAACCTTTAACATAACTTAAATTTTAGGCATTAAATTTGATTATATTTACACCTCACAGAATTTAATTTACATGAAAATTATTCCAATTTTTATACTCGCACTCTCACTTCAAGTGGCTAATAGTCAGGTTAAAGAAATTAATCCACCAGACTATATTAAAACCATTAACTTTAAAGGAGATACAGACCAAACACAATTACCTGTTTTAAAACTTGGTGAATACTTAGTATTAGAATTTGATGCCTTAAACGGCAATGAAGAAGATTTCTATTACAAAATACAGCATTATAATTTTGATTGGACTCCTTCTTCTTTGGCTAAATCTGAATATTTAGGTGGGTTTGACAACCAACGCATAAGAGATTACCAAAACTCATATAACACCCTTCAAATTTATTCTCATTATAAACTCACCATTCCTAATCAGTTTACTAAACAATTAAAAAAATCTGGCAACTATATTATAAGCATTTTTAATAACGATGATGAACTTGTTTTTACCAGAAAATTTATGGTTTATGAAGACAAAGTAGATGTTGGTGTTACTATAAAACGTACCAGAGATATCCAGTACATACAAGAAAAACAACGTGTTGAAATAATTATTTCACCAAGTTCAATTCAGTTAAATAACCCTATGCAAACTGTAAAAACACTAGTAGTACAAAATAATAATTTAAACTCTGCTATTGTAGGCTTAAAACCGCAATACACCATTGGCACTCAACTTATATATAGATATGATAATGAATCTAGTTTTTGGGGTGGTAATGAGTATTTGTATTTTGAAAATAAAGATATTAGAGCTGCCAGTAACGGTGTGCAAAGAATAGATTTACAAGACTTATATCATAATTACCTATTTACCAACATACAACGTAGTACTAAACCATACACTTACAACCCAGACATTAACGGAAACTATTCAATTACTAATGTAAATGATGTTGATGTTAGTATAGAATCAGACTATGCTTGGGTACATTTTTCATTTAAACCCAATCCAGATTTCAATACTAACACTTCGGTCTTTATTTATGGTAACTTTAATAATTATACTCTAAATGAAAGTAATAAAATGACTTATGATGCCCAAAAAGGCATTTACACTGGTTCTTTATTACTAAAACAAGGTTTTTACAACTACAAATATGTAACCTTAGATAACGATATTATTAATGAAGGAGCCATTAGTGGTAACTTTTACCAAACCGAAAACAATTACAAAGTTTTAGTATATTATAGAGATTTAGGAGGTAGATACGACAGAATTATAGGACTAGGAGAAGCCAGTTCTGTTAATATTAGCAATTAAAAACTGTATTTTAACTATTATTTTAATTGTAGCTATTAAAAAACACTATTTTTGCTGTTTAAACATATTGTATATCAACAATTAAGATGGTACAACAAGTAACAAAAGGCATAAAAATTTCGGTAGAAACCACTTATGAAGGCTCATTTTATAGAAACTATAAAATACAGTATGCTTTTGGTTATAAAGTTACCATAGAAAACCAAAGCAAAGACTCTGTACAATTACAATCGCGCCATTGGGAAATTCTAGACGCTCTAAACAACGCAGAAATTGTTGATGGCGAGGGTGTTATAGGTAAAAAGCCCGTTTTAGAACCCGGTGAATTGTACACCTATACATCTGGCTGTTTATTAACCTCGCCATTTGGTGCTATGCAGGGGCATTACACAATGGTAAACTTTACCACTACCAAAAAGTTTAATGTAGACATTCCTACTTTTAAATTAAGTGCACCATTTGCTATTAATTAGGGCGTTACCCTCCGGGTCAGGCTTTTCACTATATCTTTTTTCTCGTTCCTCAAAAAAAGGATGCCGTTTCAATCCTTAACGCAAAAAAGAATTATATTAAGAATATCATCGGCACATTATTTTTAATTGTTTCAAGTTAATACCTAACCAAAATATCTGCTATTTTTTGTAAATCAAGTTTTACAATGTCAGTTTTGGTAGAATTAAACGGTCTCTGCTTTCCAAGCAAATTGTTGAAAAGGTACATCTACAGGTGTATTGGCAATATGGTTTGTATAATTGCTTATTACTTTTTGAGATAAACCTAAAATGATTTCCAGTACATGTTGCTCTCCGTATCCAGCTGCATAAAATGCATTTAAATCGTCTTGGGTTACATGACCACGATTTTTAACAATGGTTAATGCCATAGTTCTTAAGGCTTCTAATTTGGCATCTTCTAGAGGAGTTTTGTTACGTAATGCTTCTGTAATATCATTATCAACTTTCATCATATTTGCAATACCCGTATGCGCAGGTACACAATAATGGCATTCATGCTCTACGTTAATGGTTTGCCAAACCACAGTTAATTCTTCTTCATTAAATGATGTTTGTGTAAATAGCTCATGTAATGTTTGGTAAGCTTCTAAAATTTTTGGTGCTCCAGCCAATACTCCGTGTAAGCCAGGTATCATACCGTACGCTTTTTGAGATTTTTCTAATAGAGCTTTACTTTCTTTTGGAGCTGTTTCGAAGTTGTGAACTTTTAATGTTGTCATAATCTTAGTTATTATTAAATATTACATAACTAACCAATCAGTTAGTTATAGGTTAAAAAAAATGTTACATGTTTATAAAAATGTTTTCAATATAATTGTTAAGCTGTTTTTTAGTAAATACTCGTGTAGCTGAAGATAAACCAAACATAGATATAATTAGATAATCAGCTTGTTGCTCAATAGTTATTGAGTCTTTTGTTTTATCTTGTTTTAAAATTTCTTTAAAAACTTGTTTTACTTCTTCTGTAAATTGTGATAAATAATCTTTTATTTTCTGGTCTGAATCTTCTCCAATTTCATTCGCTGTATTGGTAACTAAACAACCTTTACCAAATTCTGTTTCTTTTGTAAACTCAATAAAATTGTAAAAATATTGTTTAATAGCTAAAACTCCATTTTCAGACTTTTTTAATTTGTTTAAAAGTTTATTAAGCTTTTGTTTATAACATTTTAAACTTTCTAGAAATACACCATTTTTACTTCCAAAACTTGAATAGATTGAGAATTTATTTATTCCCATTTCCTTTTCTAGCATTTGCATAGAAGTTGTTTCATAACCATTTCGCCAGAATAAATTCATAGCTTTTTCTATAACTTCTTGCTCATTATATTTCTTTATTCTTGGCATTTAATTACAATTACAGTACAAAACTAAACAATCGGTTAGATATAAAAAAACATTTTAACTTTATTTTATAACTTCAACATTTGGTTGAATTTTTAATTAAAATAATATCATGATTATTGAATTCTATCAAATCTAAAAATACGCTCTTGCTGTTTTACATGGAAAAATTTACAGTTAGAATGATGTACAAATTCAAAGGTTTTATGATACGTAAACCCATGGTCTATTACTTTAAAAATAGCATCTACATCAATATTACCATACGGTGAAAGTCGCCTAAAACGATATTTATGTCTGTGCTTTGTTTGGTGTAATTCAAACCAAGCACCTGCAGCAATTCCAGAAAGCCATTGTCCATTTTCATGAACTTTATCATGATGCTTTGGCTTTAAAGTTCCCACTAAATTTACTTTATGGTTTTTGAGTTTATCTAAAAAACAACGCATATTTTCACTCTTTTGAGACCCTGTAAACTGGCTTATTTTACCAGTTTTTAACACCTCATAAACATAATTTTCGGTATCTGCTAAAAGCACATTGCCAACGGTACTTGGTGTAAACCATTTAGATTTTATGAGTCGTTTTTTTATCACTTCATCAGTAACCGAAGCTATTAAACTATCGGTTACAAAACGCGCACAGTTACAAGCATCTTTAATAAATGCAGCATACCTTATAAAATGCTTTTCCTGCATTTGAGTAATGTGGGTTCTAGCCTTTTTGTAATCAACAGCATTACATACCGATGCTACTAACTTACCTTCACCATGGGTTAATTTTGGGTGCGTTGCTAAAAACTCTAATATTTCATTAAGGTTTTTAATTTCATTGTTTTCAATTTTGGCTTTTTTTGGAAAATGTAGTTCGTTATCGGTGTACCTTCCACGCACTCTTCCTGTTGGTTCTGGTGTAATGTAACGCCCAAAATCATGATACTCTAAAATTCCCGTTTGCTTATCTATAAGTACTAAAGCAGCATGACCTGCACGTAAATAGTTTTTCTTACCAACACCTAAATATCTTAAAAAGGGAGAAAACCATTCATCTGAAACCATAACAATAGTTTCAGGGTATGCTAAGGTTAAAATAATTCCTGTATTATTCATTGACTTTCTGAGGCAAACTAAAGGTTTTACTTGTATTTGTACTGTTTTGAAGATTTTCATGAAACATGACAACAGTATCTCTTTGCTTTTCAACTTGGGTAATACTTGTTGTTTTTACAAAACCACGATCTATTAAAACCCCATAATCTAAATTTTTGTTTCCGCCTTCTTTATGGAATTTTATTAAAGAATATGCATTAAAATTATTGTTAGCTTTAAAATCATTGAACCATTGTTGGCGCTCCGCTTTCATATTCTCATTATATAATGTAGAAGAAGACCAAAGTTTAGGTTCTAAGGCTAATTCAGAAGTATGTTTTTTATTGCCATCCCACACCAGTTCTGTAAGTTTTAAATTGTTATTCCAATCTACAATTACAATAGTAAACGGTTCAATATCATCTAAATTATATGCTCTTATATAAGAAGAAATACAAGTAGCAATCATTAAATCTTGAGCCACAATACCTCTACTCTTTCGGTATTTTTCTTTTCGTTTATGAGTTTTAAAACCACCATTCAATACACAAACTAACCTATTTTTTTCACTAATACCTATCCATGTTCCACCCGATAATTTATCTTTAGGAAAAAGGGTTTTTACACCTTGAATCTTATAAAAATTTGGAGATGACGATATCCTATTAGGAGCTTCATCTCTGTTAGAAGTAAGAATAAAATCATTGTTAGATTTTGGAATAAAAGTTACAGTACACATGAATGATGTAGTCTATATACAAAGTACCAACTTACAAAAAATTCATAATTAGTAAGAAATCCTTTTTACATAATTATAAAACAATAAATTATTTTCAATCTAAATATTTGAATTATAAATTAAAACTATATAACAAATAAAGCAGAAAAATTAACGCTAATTTATACGTTTTTCAGCTAATTAATAATTTTAATATTCTTAAATTTGCTACCTATTCACTGAATATTTTTTAATAAAAACTCACTAATTATGGGAAAAGGCTTTTTCAATGTACCAATTGCAGTTAACGAACCTGTAAAAAGTTATGCTCCAGGATCTCCAGAAAGAGATGCTGTTTTACAAGCATATAAAAACATGTTTAATAGCAAAATAGAGGTACCTTTATATATAAACGGCAAAGACGTTAAAACTGGAAATACCAGAACCATGTCTCCGCCACACGATCATAAACATGTAGTTGGAACTTATCATTTAGCAGAACAATCTCATGTTAAAGATGCAATAGCTACTGCTTTAGAAGCCAGAAAAACTTGGTCTCAAACACCTTGGGAACAGCGTGCAGCTATATTTTTAAAAGCTGCCGAATTAATTGCGGGACCATACCGAGCAAAAATAAACGCTGCAACCATGATAGCTCAATCTAAAACAATACACCAAGCCGAAATTGATGCTGCTTGTGAGTTTGTAGATTTCTTGCGTTTTAATGTACAGTTCATGACCGACATTTATGCAGAACAACCAGAAAGCACAAATGATGCATGGAACCGTGTTGAATATCGCCCTTTAGAAGGTTTTACTTATGCTGTAACACCATTTAATTTTACTGCTATTGCCGGAAACTTACCATCTTGTATGGCTTTAATGGGTAATGTAGTTGTTTGGAAACCAAGCGATAGCCAAGTATATTCTGCTAAAGTAATCATGGATGTTTTTGAAGAAGCTGGAGTACCTCCTGGGGTTATTAATGTAGTTTTTGGAGACCCTGTAATGATTACAAATACAGTTTTAGCGAGTCCTGATTTTTCAGGATTACACTTTACTGGTTCTACATTCATTTTTAAAGAACTATGGAAACAAATAGGAACAAATATTCATAATTATAAAACGTATCCTAGAATTGTTGGAGAAACTGGTGGTAAAGATTTTATTGTAGCTCACAAATCGGCCAATGCAAAACAAGTAGCTACAGCTATTGCTCGTGGAGCCTTTGAGTTTCAAGGACAAAAATGTAGCGCCGCATCTAGAGCTTACATTCCACAAAGTTTATGGGCAGATGTAAAAAAGTATGTTATAGAAGATGTTAACTCTTTTAAAATGGGTTCTCCAGAAGATATGAGCAACTTTATTACTGCTGTAATTCATGAAGGCTCTTTTGATAAACTAGCTAAATATATAGACCAAGCTAAAGCAGATAAAGATGCTGAAATTATTGCTGGAGGAAATTATGATAAAAGTAAAGGCTATTTTATTGAACCTACAGTAATTGTTACCACAAACCCAAAGTACGAAACCATGTGTACTGAGTTATTTGGACCAGTAATTACTATTTATATTTATGAAGATGATGCTTACGCAGAAACTTTAAAACTAGTAGATGAAACTAGTGAGTATGCTTTAACTGGTGCTATTTTAGCAAAAGATAGATACGCTATTACAGAAGCTACAGAAGCTTTACAAAATAGTGCTGGTAATTTTTACATAAATGATAAACCTACTGGCGCTGTTGTTGGCCAACAACCTTTTGGTGGTGCTAGAGCTTCTGGTACAAATGATAAAGCAGGAAGTGCTCAAAACTTACTACGTTGGGTATCTCCTAGATTAATTAAGGAAACTTTTGTAACTCCTACAGATTATCGTTATCCGTTTTTAGGGGAATAAAAATGAATCGTTTTAAAATAAATTAACAGTTTATAATAAAATTTAATTTAGCCAGAGAAGTTTCTTTCTCTGGTTTTTTTATGTTTATAAGGTGAACTTGTTAAAATCAAATGGAGTCTTAATGTAATTATAAGGCTTCATTTGATTTTTCTACTCATAAAAATACCCCCAAATAGTGTCTAACTTTTTGGGGGCACTTCATAAAAAGTGGCTTATAATGCTATACTTTTATTATTATTCTCCGTTCATAAAGGTTTCCATAACAGCATCGCTTACGCCCATGTTACTAAAACCGCCATCGTTATAAAGGTTTTGCAATGTAACACGCTTAGTTAAATCGCTAAATAAAGTTACGGTATAATTTGCACAGTCTAAAGCCGTTGCATTACCAAGTGGCGACATTTTTTCGGCATAAGCAATAAATCCATCAAAACCTTTTACACCACTACCAGCTGTTGTTGGTGTTGGAGATTGTGAAATGGTGTTTACACGCACTTTTTTATCGCGTCCAAAAAAGTAACCAAAGCTACGGGCAACACTTTCTAAATATGCTTTATTATCTGCCATATCGTTATAGTCTGGGAACACACGTTGTGCTGCCATATATGTTAAAGCTACAATACTTCCCCATTCATTCATAGCATCTGCTTTGTAAAGTGTTTGCATTACTTTATGGAAAGACATAGCAGAAACATCGGTTCCTTTTTGTGTCCAACTATAATTTTGGTCTGTGTAACTTCTTCCTTTTCTAACGTTTATAGACATTCCAATAGAGTGTAAAACAAAATCTATTTTTCCACCCAAAATCTCCATAGATTTTTCAACTAAATTTTGCAAATCTTCTTCAGAAGTAGCATCGGCAGGAATAATTTGAGAACCTGTTTTTTCTGCAAGCTCATTTATTTGTCCCATTCTCATGGCTACTGGTGCATTAGTTAATACAAATTCACCGCCTTCTTCATGAACACGTTCTGCTGTTTTCCAAGCAATAGAGTTAGAATCTAATGCTCCAAATATGATTCCCTTTTTTCCTTTTAATAAATTATGCGACATATCTTGGCTAGTTAATTTTAAATGTTAATTCCTTTTTTGTTTAAATAGAGCTCAAAAATACTAAACTTTAGCTTGAAACTCTTATTTTTTTTAATTGAGCAATTCTTTTGCATGAGCAATTGCAGACGATGACATATCTGACCCTCCCAACATTTGTGCAATTTCTACAACACGCTCATCATGATTAAGCTTTACGAGGTTGGTTTGAGTAACATTATTTACATCTTCTTTATATACTTTAAAGTGCGAATGCCCTTTAGCTGCTATTTGGGGTAAATGGGTAATAGAGAAAACCTGCATTGTTTTACTCATTTGTAGCATAATGTCTCCCATTTTATTTGAGATTTCTCCAGAAACCCCTGTATCAATTTCATCAAACATAATAGTTGGTAACTGAATATATTTAGACAAAATAGACTTTATAGCTAACATTATTCTTGATAGTTCTCCTCCAGATGCAGCTTTTTTAAGTTCATTAAAATTTCCTCCTTTATTGGCTGAAAATAAAAATGATAACTCATCTTTTCCGTTAGAAAGGAAATTATCAGACAATGAAACATCAATATTAAACTGTGCGTTTGGCATACCTAAATCTCCCAAAATAGTTTCTAATTGTGTTTTTAAACTTGGTATAGCTTCCATCCTGTTCTTATGAATAGATTTAGCTATAGTATTTAATTTTTCTGTTTTAATGTTAATGTCTTGTTGCTTTTTAGCAATAGTATCATCAAGGTTTTCTGTAACAGCTACCTTTTCTTTTAGCTGGTTTTTTATATCTATTAATTCTGAAATATTACTTGCTACGTGCTTTTGTAGTAAATCATTTAATGTTTTTAATTTAGCATCTACTACTTGAAGTCTGTTGGGGTCTGCATCTAAATTTTCTTGCAATGCATTTACTTCTGTAAAAACATCATCCATTTCAATTAAACTGCTATTTACACGGTTAAAAATATCTTCGTATTTAGAAGACATTCCTACCAGCTTCTGAAAAGCATTTTTTATGGCTGTTAATGTTGATAAAACGCCTATTTCTTCATCACTAAATAATTGATATGCTTCTGATAATTTTTCTTTAATTTCTTCTACATTATTAAGTGTTTCATACTCTTCTTCTAAGGCTTCTAGCTCTCCTTCTACCAAATTAGCATCTACAAGTTCTTTTAATAAAAAAGCATTATAATCATGCTCTTTTATTGCTTCGGCTTGAAACACTAATAGCTCATTTAACTCTTTTTGAAGTTTTTTATAAGCTTTTAATTCTACTTGATATTTACCTAGTAAAATATCATTTTTAGCTAGGGCATCAATAATTTTAAACTGAAACGTATCGTTGATAAGTTGTAGTGTTTGATGTTGTGAATGAACATCTATTAACTGTTCTCCTAAAAGCTGAAGACTACTTAAATTTACAGGTGAATCATTAACAAAAGCTCTAGATTTACCCGATGGAAGTATTTCTCGTCTAATTATAGTTAGTGGTTCATAATCAAAATCTTCTGCTTCAAAAAGCGCTTGTAATTTATAGTTTTCAACATTAAAAACTGCCTCTATAATACATTTTTTTGATGCATCTTTTAAACTACTTAAATCGGCACGTTTACCTAGTATTAAAGATAAACCTCCTAATAAAATAGATTTTCCCGCCCCTGTTTCACCTGTAATTATTGAAAATCCGTTATTGAAATCTACTTGTAGATTATCAATTAAAGCGTAATTTTTTATTGAAAGTGATGTTAGCATGTCTTTTTAAGTATGGATTATTAATACTTAATTGTTTGCCATTTACTACTATGCATTGGAGCAACCTTTTGAAGTACTTCTTTTAAACTAGCAATGTTTACATTAGGACCACCGCTAAATATTTGTGCAATTTCATCGGCTTTAGCATCAAAAAATGTACGTTGTAAAAAAGAATTTGGCCTTCTGCTATTCATGGTTTGAAATAGCTTAATAGCTGCTGCAATTTTTTCTTTACCTTCTTTTGCGTTTTCAGACATTATATCTAACCCTTGCCTGTGGTAATTATTCATTACTTGCCTGTACTCTTTAAAAGTAGCAGACATTACGTTATCTATTAATGTAAACCTACTTTGTAAACCATCTTCTAGTTTCCACCCCTTAAAATTTCCTTGTTGCGAATAATTAGCAATAGTTTGAGCTTGTTTAAAATAAGGATCTCCTCCATTTTCGGCAAAAGAATCGGCATCTAAAGCCAAAATCATGTATACGTGAAAGGCTATAACAGACACCAGATTAGATTGGAATTGTGTTGGATTAAAAACTAAATTTTGATATTCTAAATATGTAAAATTAAAATCTTTATCATTAAAATTATACACTGGTGTATTATATGACGACCCATATACCGGACGAGACGATTGCACTTGTAAAGTTGCCTGAAAAGATTCACTACTATAATTGTTTATAGTAATTACCATACTGCAATCTATACGCTCTTGAGGTAAAAACGTTTTGTCTGTCCACTTTGTGTTATTAACAAACTCATTTAATTGTTTTTCTAAGGTTTTAAAAATTGAAAAATTTTCGTTACCCGTTAATTCTGCATTAACTATTACTTTACAATTTAGTTCTTGCGAAACCCCTGTAATAGCTATAAAAAAAGTTAAAACAATAAAAATATTACGCATGAATTTGTTCTGTTATTTTGTTTAATAAATCTTTAGCTACCTCTGCCTTAGATTTTAAATTAAATTTAGTGATATTTTCGTTGTCATCAATAAATGTAACCTTATTAGTATCTCCTTTAAAACCAGCTCCTTTATCGTTTAACGAATTTAAAACAATTAAATTTAAATTCTTTCCTTTTAATTTGGCTTTTGCATTTTCTAACTCATTGTTGGTTTCTAATGCAAAACCTACTAAATACTGATGCTTTTTTATTTTTCCTAAAGAAGCCAAAATATCTTTAGTCTTTTCTAACTCTAAAGTTAACGTTGCGTCTTTCTTTTTTATTTTCTTAGAAGCTACTTCTTTAGGCTTAAAATCGGCCACTGCAGCTGAAAGTATAGCAACATCTGAAATACCAAAATATTCATGTACTTTGGTATACATATCTTCTGCTGTTGTAATTGGCACTACATTTATTAAACTATGTGAAACGCTTTCATTAGTTGGTCCTGTAATTAAAATAACTTGAGCCCCAAAATTGGCTGCAGCCTTTGCTATTTCAAAACCCATTTTACCGCTAGAATGATTTCCTATAAACCTAACAGGGTCTATAGGCTCATAGGTTGGACCCGCTGTAATTAAAACTTTCTTACCTTTTAATGGTAATTTGTTTAAAATATCATTCTCTATAAAGGTTATAATATCCTCTGGTTCTGCCATTCTACCCTCTCCTACTAATCCACTAGCTAATTCTCCACTAGTTGCAGGAATCATAATATTCCCAAAAGATTTTAATCTTTCAAACGAATTTTTAGTAGTTTGGTGTTTATACATATCTAAATCCATAGCGGGAGCAAAATACACTGGGCATTTAGCAGACAAATAGGTAGCTAACAATAAATTATTACAAACTCCATTTGCCATTTTAGATAGCGTATTTGCTGTTGCTGGTGCCACTAAAAACAAGTCTGCCCACAGACCTAAATCTACATGGCTATTCCATACGGCATTATCATCTTCTTCATTTGTGAAAGATGAATATACTGGATTTTTTGATAAGGTGGATAAGGTTAACGGTGTTACAAACTCTTTTGAAGCGGGTGTCATCACAACTTTTACATTAGCGCCTGCTTTAACAAATAACCTAACTAATGAAGCTGTTTTGTAAGCAGCTATACCTGCACTTACGCCTAATAGTATATTTTTACCGCTTAGTATACTCATAAAAAAATAGCTTTTCAGAATTTTAGTTTAAACGTCTTTTTTCCTGATTTTCATCTGCAATTTTATAACCGTAACTTTTGTTATGTTCCAAAATTTGCGCTCTGAAAAAGAAAATTAAAAGTACTAAATTCTCCTGAAAAGCTACTTGTTAAAGTATTTACTTTTTAAAAAATTAATCCTGAGAATCTTCCTCAGTATTTCTGAAGTAAATTTTATCTGTTAACCATTCTTGAACGGCTAACGCATGAGGTTTTGGTAATTTTTCATAAAATTTAGAAACCTCAATTTGCTCTTTATTTTCAAAGATTTCTTCAAGACTATCATTGTAAGTAGCAAACTCCTCTAACTTATCAATAAGCTCTTTTTTAATCTCAGTGTTAATTTGTTCAGCTCTTCTTGCTATAATTGAAATAGACTCATAGATATTTTCTGTTGGCTCATCTATTTGATTTCTATCATAAGTTACTGTGTTAACAGGAGCATTGATTTTTTTTAAATCCATTGTGATTATGTTTAACTTTTTGTGCTATACTTTTTTAATTCTTGGTCAACAACTTTTGCCATTTCTTTTACTTGCTCTACATACTTAGAATTAGCAAAAGATTTAATAAATGACGTACTTGCTTCTTTAGCGTTCTCTAAACGCTGTTTTCTTATATGAACAACCTCTCCTTCTATAGAACGGTTATACTCAACACTATTAACAGCTTGTTGATATATAGCATCTAACCTATAAAAATTAGCATCTTCTCTTAGGCTAGAACCTGGGAAATCATATAAAAAATTATCAAAAGATTTTATGGCTGCATTAAAATCGTGTGTAAAACCAGGAGCAATTAAACTATATTGTTTAGCAATAGCAAAGGCTTTTTGCTCTAGTTTAAATTCTAATTCTTTAACTAATTTATTTGCTTCTGGTAAGTATTCTGATTCTGGGTATCTATTAATAAACTCTTGTATTTTTTCTATAGCTTCTGTTGTTTCTGTTTGATCTTTAGTGTAAACAGGAGAAAGCATATAATAACTCTGAGCACTTAAAAACGAAGCCTCTTCTCTTTTTTCACTCTTTGGGTATGCTGTTGCAAACTGCTCAAACCTGTAAGATGAAATGTAATAGTCTTTCATTTTATAAAAGGTCATAGCGTATAAGTACATTAGCTTTTCTGCTTGAGGTTTCCCTCTGTACTCTGGCACTATTTGACCAAAAAGCCTATTGGCTTTAGCAAATTTCCCCTCATTGTACAGCGCTTCACCCATTTTAAATTTTTCTGCTGTGGCTCCTTCTCCAGAGGCTTTAAGTACCTTTTGGTACTCACTACACGAACTAAAAACGACTAACGCTACTAATATGTAAAAAAACTTCTTCATAGATTTTAAACAGAATGCAAAATTAAGTTATTAATATGGATTTTAAAAATATTATTTAACTGCTAAAATAACTGCTTAATCTTAGTAACGATAAGGATTAAGTAATATTTAACTTTTTTACTTAAAAAGCTACAACTTTACTCTATAAATATTGCAAAATAGTTTGATATAAAATTAAGCTAAATAGGCTTTAATTTTCTTTTTTAACGCACTTGATGCTGGTACAACAGGTAAACGCACAGTATCTTGACATAGGTTAAGCGCTTCAAAAACAGCTTTAATACCTGCCGGATTATTTTCTTCAAAAATGTACCCAATAATATCCATTAATTTAAAATGCAGCTTATAAGCTTCTTTGGCATTTCCTTTTAAACCTAAACGAATCATTTCAGTAAAATCTTTAGGTAGAGCTTGACCTATTACAGAAATAACACCGGCGCCACCGGCTAGAACAACACCTAAAGCTAAATCGTCATCGCCAGAAATTACTAAAAAATCATCTGGTTTATTTTTTAACAGTTCTAAATATTGAGACATATTATTTCCTGCTTCTTTAACTGCAATAATATTTTTAAAATCATTAGCTAATCTTAAAGTGGTTGATGGCTCCATGTTTTTTGCAGTTCTACCTGGTACATTATATAGAATAACATCAATTGGAGATGCTTCTGCAACCGCTTTAAAGTGTTGATATAAACCTTCTTGGGTTGGTTTATTATAGTATGGAGACACAGACAAAATAGCATCTATACCACTAAAGTCTGTAGATTTTATTTCTTCTACCACTTGTGCTGTGTTATTTCCTCCAATTCCTAAAACTAATGGCAAACGCCCATTATTAGTTTGAGAAATAGTTTTTATCACCTCTTTCTTTTCTTGTTTTGTTAGTGTAACACTTTCGCCAGTGGTTCCGCATATTACAAGGTATTCTACTCCATTTTCAATATTGTAATTTACAATATTAGCCAATGCTAAGTGGTCTACAGTTAAATCTGAATTAAATGGTGTAACCAATGCAACTCCAGTTCCTAAAAACTTACTACTCATTTTCAATTTTATTTAATATAGTCAAGTACTTAAAAATTTCATTTTTAAATACGTCAAATTCTTTTATATCGGTTTTAATAATTAAATCATTTAGCCGCTCATCACTAACCAAAATACCTACTTTAAATTTTGCTTTAGATGCGGCTGTCATTAACTTTAATTCTATATTATCATGTAGATAATAACTTATTAAAACATCAAAATCTTTATCTAAAAAAGATTGCAATTCTACATTCTTTACAACACCTCTCCAACCAAAATCTTTAGAAGTAAAGCAATCATCCCAAGAGTTTAAATTTTCTTTATTAGTTTCAGAAAAAGCTACAATTTTAAGTTTATTTGTTCTAACTTTAATTAAATCAGCTAGCTTTCTAAAGCTTTCCAAATCATCAAACTCATCAATATTTAAGATAATACCTAAACTTTTCACTTCACTTTTGGTAGTATTTACCTCTCTTTCAGTTAACAATTTGTTTAAGTACTTTTTATTAGATTTTTCTTTAAAACCCTTTAAAATCATTTATCTTTATACTTTGCGCAAAGGTAGCAAAAGTACATTCAAAAAATTGATTTTACACATGAGGTTTACACATTTATTTATTTTGTTAAATTTTTTAATTCTTTTTAGTTGTAAAGACCAAAATTTACACTTATCAAAAATTGAAGGCAAACAAATTTTAATATCAGATTCTATACCTTCTAACACTGATATTGAAGCTTTTATTAAGCCCTTTAGAGAACATATTGAAAAAGATTTAGACAGTGTTTTAGCTTACTCTCCCAAGACTTACACTAAAAATGATGCCGAATTAAACACCGCTATTGGCAATTTGTTGGTAGATATGGTTTATACCGAAGGAAACCCCATTTTTAACAAAAGAACCGGAAATAACATTGATATAGTTGTTTTAAATCATGGAGGTATTCGCGCTCCTATTTTTAAAGGCCCTCTAACTGCAAGAACTGCTTATCAAATAATGCCGTTTGAAAATAAAATAGTTGTAGTTGGCCTTAAAGGAAATAAAATAAAAGACGTAGTTAACTACTTAGTTTCTAGAAAAAAAGCTCACCCATTTTTAGGATTAAAAATTCTTTTAGACCAAGAATACAACCTTATTGAAGCTACAATAAACAATAAACCCATTGACGAAAACAAAATATATTACGTAGCTACTAGTGATTATTTATATAATAATGGTGATGGTATGTCTTTTTTTAAACCTAATGAAAGCATGATGAATTTAGACTACAAAATTAGAAATACCATTATTGATTATTTAAAAAAAGTAGACACTATTAGCCCCGTAAGAGACGATAGATTTATTAGAAAATAACATGAAAAGAAGAAATTTTATACAACAAATATCTGCTGGAAGTGCTTTAGCTATTAGCGGTTTAGGGTTGCAATCTTTTGTAACAACTCCAAAAACAACTAAAATAACTATTCTACACACCAATGATGTGCATAGTCATATAGACCCTTTTGGACCTAATGATGGAAGAAATGCTAACACAGGCGGTGTAGCAAGACGTGCTAATTTAATTGAATCTATAAGAAATGAAAACCCCAACACGTTATTACTTGATGCTGGCGATATTTTTCAAGGAACCCCTTACTTTAATTATTATGGTGGCGAATTAGAATTTAAACTAATGAGTATGCTTAAATATGATTTAGCAACCGTTGGTAATCATGACTTTGATAATGGTATTGATGGTTTATTCACCCAATTACCACATGCAAAATTTGAATTTGTTTCTGCTAACTATGATTTTAGCAATACTATTATGGATACTCATGTAAAACCATATAAAGTATTTAAAAAAGACGGCATTAAAATTGGAGTTTTTGGCTTAGGCATTAAATTAAGCGGACTAGTTGAAAAGTCTTTATACAAAGAGACTAAATACCTAGATCCCATTGAGATAAGCCAAGATATGAGCAGAATTTTAAAAACTGAAGAAAAATGCGATTTAATTATTTGTCTTTCGCATTTAGGGTATCATTATAAAACTGCACCAGACAACATTAGTGACTTAAATCTTGCTGCAGCTACAAAAGATATTGATCTTATTATTGGAGGACACACGCATACCTTCTTAAAAAAACCTACGGTTGTAAAAAATGTTGAAGGCAAAAATATGCTTGTAAATCAGGTTGGATGCTACGGAATTAATCTGGGTAAAATAGATTTTTATTTTGACAATGATAAGAACAAAACAGCTAACGGAACATCTATAATAGTTTAAAACTCGTTATAGAGTGTTTTAAGTTTATTACCTGTTTTAAAACACCTATAATTTTTTAAAGTTTAGATGATTTTGATGATTCTATATAAATATCATCAAGCTCTTCCTCTTTATCGTTAGATAAACTTATTTGCTTGCATAAAAAATAAAAAGCAATAAGTACAAGTGTTGTTGCTATAAAGTTTAATAAACTGCGTTGTGTTATGTATATATAAGCTACATCAATTACCTCAGAAAAAACCAAACACAAGGTACCCAAAAACATATATAAAGCTTTTTTATTATCTCTGTAAAAATAATTTAATAAAGAGACTGATAGCAAAAGCAACATTATTATGTTATAAATCAACTCTAAATAAAAGTCTACTTTAAGTAGTTCTTTTTCTGGGTCTACAATTACCTGTAATACATATACTAAATAAATATTAAGCATTGTAAGCACAATTATATGTATAGTATAATTCTTTAAAACATGTAAAAAGTTAAGCGATTTACATATCTCTATTATTAAAAACACATAAGATAATACATACATAATATTACCCACATAATAATCTATTTTAAAAAATAAAGATGACGATTCACTGTAGGGTATAAGGTTTGTAATTAATCCCATTAAATCTGATAAAGCGTAGAATATTAAAAACAATGAAAAATATCTTGTTTTATTTTTATAAAACACAAAGTATGCAATAGCTATTACTGGTAAGATTAAAGCATCTAAAGTAAAGGCTACAACCTGATCTCCCATAAACCCAAAAATGGTAAATAGTGCGTAAATTATAATGACTAAGCTTGCTAAAACTTTAGACTTATTCATTTCTTTAAATTTGATTAGAAGACAAATATAAAGAAATTTTACAAATAAACGATAAAAAATTACACTTTATCGATATTTGATTTATTTTAATTTATTTTTTGTAAGAAATCATATTCAGAAATAATATCTATCTTTAATTTTTCAGCTTTTAGTTTTTTACTTGGCCCCATATTATCTCCTGCTACAATAAAATTGGTTTTAGAAGAAATAGAACTACTTACTTTTCCTCCATTATCTTCTATAAGTTTTTTAAGTTCATTTCTTGAAATGGATTCAAACACCCCAGAAACCACTATAGATTGTCCTTCTAAAATATTAGTTTTCCCTTCAAGTTCTTTAGCAGATATCTCTAATTGAACTCCAAAACCTTTTAACCTTTCTATTATATTAATATTTTGCTCTGATTTAAAAAAGTCTATAACACTTTCTGCTATTTTAATACCAATTTCATCTACGTTTACTAAATCTTCTTGAGAAGCATTAGCAATAGCATCTATACTTTTATAATGTTTAGCCAACTTTTTAGCAACTGTTTCTCCTACATATCTAATACCCAATGCGTATAAAACACGCTCAAAAGGAATATTAACAGATTGCGCAATGCCTTCTATTAAATTATCGGCACTTTTTTCTGCCATTCTCTCTAAAGGAACCACCTGCTCCTTAGTTAATTCATATAAATCTGAATAGTTTTTAATGAGTCCAGCATTAACTAATAAGGCTACAGTTTCTCCCCCTAAACCTTCAATATCCATAGCTTTTCGTGAAATGTAATGCTGAATACGACCTATAACTTGAGGCTTACAACCATTGTAATTAGGACAATAATGTTGAGCTTCTCCTTCTTGTCTTACCAATTCTGTATTACATTCAGGGCAATGAGTTATGTATTGGGTAGGTTCTGAGTTTTTTGGGCGCTTACTTAAATCTACTCCTAAAATTTTAGGGATTATTTCACCTCCTTTTTCAACATACACCTCATCTCCTACTCTAACATCTAATTTTTCAATTTGATCTGCATTGTGTAATGAAGCTCTTTTAACGGTTGTGCCTGCTAGTTCTACAGGTTCTAAATTAGCTACAGGTGTAATGGCTCCGGTACGCCCAACTTGATAAGTAATACTATTTAACCTAGTTGAAACTTGTTCTGCTTTAAATTTATAAGCCATAGCCCAACGTGGTGCCTTAGCTGTATACCCCAATTCTTCTTGTTGTTGAAAACTGTTTACTTTAACAACTACTCCATCTGTTTCATATGGTAAATTATGCCTATGAACATCCCAATACTCAATAAATTCTAAAACCTCATCAATAGAATTAACTAATTTAGCTGCATCTGGTACTTTAAACCCCCAATCTCTTGCTTTTTGCAAACTTTCAAATTGAGTTGATACTGCTACATCTTCTCCTTTAATACTGTATAACAAACACTCTAAAGGTCTTTTAGCAACTTCTGAACTATCTTGTAGTTTTAGACTACCAGAAGCTGTGTTTCTTGGGTTTCTATAAGGTTCTTCACCATTAGCAATACGTTCTTCATTCATTTTATTAAAACCATCAAATGGTAAAACTATTTCTCCTCTTATTTCAAATTTAGGCGGATAATCTCCTTTTAATTGAAGTGGTACAGATTTAATAGTTTTTACATTTGCCGTAACATTGTCTCCTTGAAAGCCATCTCCTCTGGTAACTGCTTTAACTAGTTTACCATTTTCATAGGTTAAACTCATAGAGGCACCATCATACTTTAATTCGCAAGTATATTGAATGTCTCCATCTACCAGCTTTTTAATACGCGTTTCCCAGTCTTGTAAGTCTTCTTTAGAATAAGAATTATCTAAAGAATACATACGGTTTTCATGAACTACTGTTTCAAAATTTTTGGTTACTTCTCCGCCAACGCGTTGTGTTGGGGAATTAGCATCAAAAAACTCTGGGTGTTTTTCTTCTAAAGCTTGAAGTTCTTTTAGTTTTAAATCGAACTCGTAATCTGAAATGGTTGGATTATCTAAAACATAATAATTATAATTATGTTCTCTAAGTTCATTCCTTAGTGATTCTATTTGGCTTTTTATAGACATTAAATATTAATTCTTTTTGAATGTCTAAATATACTAAAATGGCAAAGAATCTTTTTTTAAAGTTTCTAATTTTAAATCATAAAAAAATTATTCAACAATAAGCTTTTTAACTATACTATTGTTAGCAACTTCAATTTTAACAAGATATAAGCCAGATTTTAAGTTTCTAACATTTACGTTAGAAAAATTTCTTGGTGTTAACACTTTTTTACCTAAAGTATTATAAATATTTATATCTGAAATTGTAATAGATTCATGAACTTTAAACATTACATAGTTTTTTACCGGATTTGGATACATATCTATCTTTTTATCCAATGTTAAGCTTGCAATATCTAATGTGCCACAACTTTCAGCAAATGTTGCTCCTGAGTCTATGTTTGTCCAATTTGTTGTACTATAAGTAGCATTATCAACCTTAACACAATATAAATTAGGGCAATTTAGCGCATTAAAATATGTTATAGCGTTATTATTTCCATTGCTAATATCTATTCCAACAAGTTTACTATTATCATTAAAACTAACTGCAGTTAAATTAGAATTGTTTGAAAAATTTAATTGTTCCATTTGGTTATACGAACAGTTTACAATCTCTAAAGCGCTTAATGCGTTTACATTTAAACTAGATAATTTATTGTTGTAAACACTTAGTTCTTCTATAAGTGTATTAGCAGACACATCTATGCTTCCTAATTGATTTTCTGAAACTCCTAGAATTTCTAAAGCTGTATTATTGCTTATATCAATGCTTGTTAATAAATTATCATTTAAATAAAGATGAGTAAGCACCGTATTTTGTGATACATCAATATCTGTTAAACTATTATCTGTTAAATTGATGTAGGTAAGGTTTTTGTTTTGACTAAAATTTGCGGTGGTTATTGAATTTGTTGAAGCCAAAAATGTTTCTAAAGCCGTAAAAGCCTCAATACCTGTTAAATCTGAAATGTTTTTTGAAGATATATATAAAGTAGTTTCTCCTTCAATATTACTTGTGAGCACGTAATCATCTAAAGTTCCTGAATCTAAACCTAAATCAATCAAAGCTTGTTCAAAATTATCATCTGGCACATAAGTTTCATTGTAATGACAGTTTTCACTAAAGCTAGTTTGTGCATCAATAAAAGTCCAATTGGTTGTGCTATACGTTACATTATCTACTTCAATACAAGTTAAATTTGGGTTGTTAAGAGCGTTTAAAGTAGTAATTAACGTATTGTTGCCATTCTTCATATTTAAACTTGCTAATAATGGGTTGGAATTACAATCTAATACTTCTAAATTAGTATTTTGGCTTACATCTAAACTGGTAAGTAAGTTATTTTCACAAACAAAGGTTACCAGTGCATGGTTGTTACTTACATCTATACTTGTTAATTGATTTGATAGAAGATTTAAATAAGTAAGTGCCGTATTTTGACTTAAATCTATACTAGTTAATTGATTGCCCCTACACTCTAAAGACTGAAGCATTGTATTTTGACTAATATCTAAACTTGAAATATCTATATCAATACACTCAATGTGTGTGAGGTTTATATTTTGACTTACATCTAAATTACCTATTGGGTTATCATTACACTTTAAAACTGTTAAATCTAAATTTTGTGAAATATCTAAACTAGTTAATTGGTTAGCACTACACTCTAAAGTTTCTAACGCCAAATTATTGCTTAAGTTTATTGTAGTTAAATTATTTGCAGTTATAGTAAGGGTTTCTAATGCTAAAAAATCTTCTATTCCTGTTAAATCATTAATTCCTTTATTATGTAAATTTAGGGTAGTAAGTGAACTAATGTTAGTTGTAAACACATAATCATCTAAAACAATATCATAGCCCAAATCTATCAATGCTTGTTCAAAATTATCATCTGGAACATAAGTTTGTGCACTACAATCTTCGTTAAAAATGGTTTGGGTATCTATTATCGTCCAATTAGCTGTACTATACGCTACATCATCTACTTGAATACAAATTAAGTTTGGATTATTAGCAGCTGAAAAGGTTGTAATTGATGTATTGTTGCCATTTTTAACATTTAAACTTGTTAACTGGTCATTATAATTAACATTTAAAAATGTAAGTTGGGTATTTTGACTTACATCTAAACTTGTTAATTGATTTTTATGAACTTGCAAATTCTTTAATTGTGCATTTTGGCTTACATCTAAACTTGTTAATTGATTTGCTGAGCAATAAAAAATTTCAAGCTGAGTGTTTTGGCTTACGTTTAAACTTGTTAAATTATTAGTATGACAACTTAATTCTGTTAATGCCGTATTTTGACTTACATTTAAATGAGTTAAGTTATTTAAACCACATTGTAATACTTCTAAAGATACAAAATCTTCTATTCCTGTTAAATCATCAATATTGCTAAATTCTACATTTAGTAGAGTAATTGAACTAATGTTTGATGTTAACACGTAATCATCTAAAGTGGTATCGTAACCTAAATCTATCAACGCTTGTTCAAAATTATCATCTGGAACATACGTATTAAGTTGTGAAGAACAGCTTAATGAAAAACTTGTTTGTGCATCAATATTAGTCCAATTTGTATTAGAATAAGCTACATCTTCTACTTGAACACAAAGTAATCCTGGGTTATTTGTAGCATCAAAAGTAAGTATACTTGCGTTATTTCCATTCTTAATTGATAAGGCTCCTAATTTATTACTTTTAACATTTACTACTGATAATGCAGTATTATGATTAAGGTTTAGCAGCGTAATTAAATTATCTTCTAAAGTTAATATTTGTAGTGATGTATTCTGTGATAGGTTTAAATCTGATAATTGATTAAAACGTGCATCTAAATACCATAATGATGTGCTAGAAGACACATCTAAATCAACCAGATTATTATTAGTACATGATAATAATGTTAATGCTGTATTTTGAGATAAATTTAAGCTAGTTAAATTGTTATTATCTACATACAGTTCTTGTAAGGCTAAAAAATCTTCAATGCCTTCAAAATTTGATATACTTTCATTTTGAACGTCTAAAGATGTTATTCCTGAAATATTAGATGTAAGCACTTCACCATCTAAAGCAGTATCATAACCTAAATCTATTAAGGCTTGTTCAAAATTGGCGTCTGGAATATTAGTGGTTTGAGCAAATAGTAATGAATGAGTAAAAAAAACAAATAATAGCGTAATTCTTTTCATAGACCTAAATTTAATTTTGTTAGTTTTTAAAATTTAGGAGTTATTTTATGTCTTAATAGTTTTGCTTTTTTAGAGAGAAATATTCAACTTTCAGTATTATAATGTTGTAATTAACTAAATGCTTGAAAATTGAACCTATTATTAATATTGCATTAAAAAATAACCCCACTAATCAAAATTAGGCACTTGAAGTGTTACATTACTAGAGTTTATGGCGAAGCAACGTATATATTTAGTGAACACACCGTTTTTTGGTGCGAACGGTTTTAAAGCATATTAAGAGACGCCATTAATTTTTCTTTATGTAGTTTACTAACAGATATTTTATGCTTACCTATATAAACATACCCTTCGTTTATAGAATCTATTTTAGATATGTTTATTACATAAGAACGGTGTACTCTTAAAAATTTTTCTTTTGATAATTTTTGTTCTACACTTTTTAATGAGTGGCTTATTAAGTGTTTATTAGTATTTGTATACACATAACAGTAATTATCATAAGCTTCAAAAAACAAAATGTCATTTTTATCAATTTTTATAAATTCACCTTTGGTTTTTATAAAAAAAGCATCTTTTTCTTTTGTAACAGATTCTAACTTTGAAGTTATTTTTACACTTTGTTTATGTAATGCTAACTCTATATTGGCCAACAGTGTATTTTCATTAAATGGTTTTACAATGTATCCTGAAGGATTTGTGTTTTTTACACGTTTTAGTGTTTCTTCATCAGATAATGACGTTAAGAATATAAATGGAATATTGTTTTTTGCTTTAAGCCTATTTATTAAATCTATACCATCTAAATCGCCACTTAACATAACATCTACTAGAATAAGGTTTGGTTGGAATTTTTCTATTTCTATAATTGCATCTTTTACATTATTATTAGATCCGCATACTTTATAACCACCTTCTTCTACAATTACTTTTATGGTCTCTAAAATAAGAGGTTCATCTTCTACTATATAAACTTTTATGGGTTCTCTGTTATAGTTTTTCATATTTAGAAATATTTAAAACCACTTCTGTTCCTCTATTTATTTTAGATGTAAAAGAAATATTGGCTTTTAAATTTTTTATCAAGGAATCTATAAGCTTTAATCCAAATGAATTGTGATCTCTTTTTTTATTAATACCTATTCCATTATCTATTACTTTTAGTAAAAGTTCATTTGAATTTTCTTTAAAAACAACCTGTAACATATTATTTTTTTCTACACCATCTTCAAACGCATGCTTTAATACATTTGTAATCAATTCATTTAAAATAAGACCTATTAATGTTATAGTTTCTATACTTAAGATAATAGATTGAATATCTAATACTTTTTCTAGGCTATTAGATTTTTCACTATAACTTTTACAAATACTATCTACTAAATCTTCAAAATACTCTTTAGTATCTACTCCTGCTAATTGATTTTTAGTGTATAGTTTTTGATGAATAATAGCCATAGAATGCACTCTGTTTCTAGCTTCATCTAAAGCTTTTTTAGCTTCAACATCTGTTAATGTTCTAGATTGTAAAAACAATAAAGAAGCTACCATTTGAAAACTGTTTTTTACTCTGTGATGTGTTTCTTTTAACAACACATTTTTATCATCAATAGCAGTTTCTAATAAAACTTTTTGTTTATTTAACAACACCCTTCTTCTTTTGCTTTTAAACAGAAAAAAACTTACAATAGCTGTTATTAAAACACCTAAAAAAGCAATAACTAAATATAGCTGTTTTTGCTGTTCTTTTTTCTCTGTTTCAAGTTTAAGGAATTTTAATTCAGAATCCTTTTTTTCGGTTTCAAATTTAGTAAGTGCTTCTGCCATATTTTTATCTTGTTGCGCAGATAACACAGAGTCTTTTAACTTTTGAGATTCTATTGATAAATTATAAGCTTCTTTAAATTTTTTAGTTTTTGCGTAATATTCTGCTAGAGCATTGTAAGACTCTAATAATTGTTCTTGATGGTTTATTTCTTTTGAAATCTCTACACCTTCTAAAAGTGGATTTAAAGCCAATTGCATTTTATCTTGTTTTGTAAATGCAATTCCAATTCCTGTTTGAGAAACCGCATGCAATAAAGGAATTTGATTTTTTTCTACATATTTTTTTGCTTCATTATAACTGGTTATTGCTTCTGCATACTCGTTTTTTTCTATTTTTAAATTGCCATAATTTAAATAAGCAATTCCCAAATTTATATTGTTATTTACTTCCTTATAATAGTTTATAGCTTTAATTAACATGGTATCTGCCTTATCATACATTTTATTTTCTGTGTATAACATAGAAAGGTTATTCCAAGAGACAGCTTGAAATTTATCTAAATTAGCTTTTTGTGAAACTTGTAATGATTTTAGATAGTACTTTTCTGTATTAATAAAATCTTTCCTGATTTTATAACAAGCTGCTAAGTTGTTGTAAACTGTGGTTAAGTCTTCATAATCACTACCTAATTCAAGAATTCGTAGGGCTTTTAAATACAACTCAATTGCTAAATCATGTTCTTTTAGTAGATAATGACTTATACCTTTATAATTATAAGCTCTTGCTTTATAAATAGGTTTACTCTCTAATGAAGCAATAGAATCATAAACCTTAGAATATACTAAAATAGCCTGTACATCTGAAAACCATTTAGCAGTTATTTGTTGATATAAAAACGATAGTTTTTCTTGATTAGAAGGTAATTTTGAAACTTTAACTAAAACACTATCTATCTGGGAAAACCCATAAAAAGACAATAAAAATAATAATATAAAAAATAGGCGTTTCAAACAAAAATAGCTTTTTAATTAATTAAAAATAGCAATTTAAAATTACCTTATACCTAAAGCCATTCTATCTTTATTAAAAATATCTTGTTTCAATTTAATATTTTTAAAGTTATAATCTTTAAGTAGTTGCGTCATTTCTTTTCCTAAATATTCGTTTATTTCAAAAAACAACTTTCCGCCTTCTTTTAAGTTTTTGTTTGAAAACTCACATATAGCTTTATAAAACAACAATGGATTATCATCATCAACAAACAACGCTAAATGAGGTTCATTATCTAATACATTGGGTTTCATTAATTCTTTTTCAAGCTCACGAACGTATGGCGGATTGGAAACAATTACATCAAATTTTAAATCCTCTGAAAGTAATTTTGAGTTCTTAACATCTAAAATGGAATCCTCAATAAGCTCAATATCTACATGGTTTAACTCCGCATTTTGTTTCGCTATTCTTAACGCTTCAGCGGAAACATCTAGCGCATAAACTTTAGCATTTGGCAAGTTTTTGGCTAAAGAAATAGCAATACAACCACTACCTGTACCAATATCTAAAAGAGTTATTGGCTGTTGGTTGTTAGTTTTTGATTCATTTAAAATCCAATCTACTAATTCTTCGGTTTCTGGTCGTGGAATTAACACATTTTCATTCACTTTAAATGGTAGGCCATAAAATTCTGTTTCACCTAAAATATATTGAATGGGTTTTTCTTCTTTTAGTAATTTCAAAGCATACAGAATAGATTCAGAATTTTCAATATTAACATCTGGCTCTAATGCTAATTTTAATCTATTAATTCCAAAATAAAACTCTATTAATATAAAAAAAAAGTTATCAATTTCTTCTTTATTATAAATTGAATTTAACTGGTTTTGAAATGTTTTTTTAATATTCTTTAGCTTCATAAATCCTTTATCATCCAAACACCACAATTAAAATGTCCGGTACCTCCAATTCCTCCTTCTAAATGCCTAAAACCAAAACTTTCATAAATATGTATTGCAGCCTTAAGTTGTGATGCAGACTCTAAATAACATTGCTTATAGCCCATGTTTTTAGCTGCTTGCAAACAGGTTTCAAACATTTTTTTGCCGTAACCTTTACCTCTTACTTTAGGTGAAAAGTACATTTTGTTAAGCTCGCAAATTTCAGTTTCAAAACCTTTTAATGGTTGAATACCAGCACCCCCTAAAACCTCACCTTTATTGTCTATTACATAGTAAACCGTGTTATCATTTTGATAAGATTGAAACATTCTTGGGGTTTCTTCATCTTCATAAGCCGTTCCTGTTAATGGAATTTTAAACTCATGAAAACATGTCCTAATTATTTGTTCTACTTGAGTGTTATCTTCTGGCTTTATTTCTCGAATAACAATAGTATCTTTACTCACTTTAAATTGGTACTTTTACGCAAGTGAAGATACTTAAATATGAAACAATGAAATTAAAGCTATTCATTATTTTATCAACAATATTATTAGCTGTTTTTAGCTGTTCAGTAAAAGAAAAACCCGAGTTTTTAAGGATTGAAAACATTAAAGTTTTAGAATCTACCTCTAAAAATATTACGTTTACTGCAGATGCCTTGTTTTTAAACCCTAATGATATTGGTGGCAAACTAAAAACAGATGCCATAAAAGTATTTGTAAATGATAATGAAATGGCTACGGTATCTACCAAAAGTTTTGATGTACCTGCAAAAAATGAGTTTTCTATACCATTAAAAGCTGTTATTCCTACCGATAGTATTTTTAGTAATAAAAGTATTAGCGGCTTAATAGGAAGTTTATTTAGCAAAAAAATTAAAGTGCAGTATAAAGGCGATATTATTTATAAAGTCTTTGGTTTTTCATACACCTATAATGTTAATGAAACCCAAAATGTAAAAATTAAATTATAAACATTGAATCAAAACGAAATTTACATAAAGCGTTGCATTGAAATTGCCAAAAACGGTTTAGGTAGCACCAGACCAAACCCTATGGTAGGAGCTGTTATTGTTAACAATGAAAAAATTATTGGCGAAGGTTA
This sequence comes from Seonamhaeicola sp. NFXS20, assembly GCF_049132085.1. Classification (NCBI taxonomy): domain Bacteria; kingdom Pseudomonadati; phylum Bacteroidota; class Flavobacteriia; order Flavobacteriales; family Flavobacteriaceae; genus Seonamhaeicola; species Seonamhaeicola sp. NFXS20. The sequence goes on from NZ_JAFMPU010000002.1 coordinate 280,742, forward strand.
CACCAGTGCTTATGGTGGTCCTCACGCCGAGGTAAATGCTATTAATTCTGTTAAAAATAAAGAGTTTTTAAAAACAGCTACTCTATACGTAACTTTGGAACCTTGCTCTCATTTTGGTAAAACACCTCCTTGTAGTGATTTAATTATTGAGAACGAAATTCCTAATGTTGTTATTGGATGTATTGACGACAATAAGCAAGTGGCAGGAAGAGGTGTAAAAAAACTTATTAACGCGGGTGTAAATGTAACTGTTGGTGTTTTAGAAACCACCTGTAAAACACACCACAAACGCTTTTTTACATTTCATAACAAAAAAAGACCTTACATAATACTAAAGTGGGCAGAAACCTCCGATGGCTTTATAGCTCCTAAAACCAAAAACGAACAAAAACCAGTTTGGATAACCAACAAACATTCCAGACAATTAGTACATAAATGGCGCACCGAAGAACAAGCTATTTTAGTGGGCACCAACACCGTTTTACAAGACAACCCTAATTTAACAGTACGAGACTGGACTGGACAAAACCCTATTAGAATTGTAATTGATAAAGACAACACACTTTCTAAAAATTTTAATGTTTTTAATAATGAAGCAAAAACTATTCTAATAAACAGTAAGAATGCAGATTTCTCTAAACCTTTAGCTAAACAAATTTGTAATGTACTTTTTAAAAATGATATAAACTCTGTTATAATTGAAGGTGGCACAAAAACACTTCAAACATTTATAAATGAAAACCTGTGGGATGAAGCACGAATTTTTTACGGAAAAACCTCTTTTAAAGAAGGTGTTAAAGCCCCAAAACTTATTGGAAGTTTAATTTCAACCGAAAACGTAAAAGGAGATATTCTTAAAATTTATAAGAATGATTAGTACTATTATTTTCGACTTTGGCAATGTTTTCATCAATCTTAATGATGCTTACACACTAGATTATATTAAACATTTTGAATCATCAGAACATTTTGAAGATATCATAAAAACCAACCTTTCTTATGAAAAAGGACTAATATCAACAAATGAATTTTTAGACAACTATGTACGTTATTTCCCTAATAAGTCTAAAGAGGACATTAAAAACAAATGGAATTCAATTTTAGATGACTTTCCTAAACATAGATTAGATTTTTTAATAGATTTAAAAGAAAACACCAATTATAACCTTATTCTTTTAAGCAACACCAATGAGCTTCATATAAATTGGGTTAAAAAAAATATTTCGTTTTATAACGAATTTAAAAATTGTTTTAACGCATTCTATTTATCACATAAAATACACCGAAGAAAACCAGATAAAAATATTTTTAATTTTGTTTTAAACACAAATCAGTTAAAACCAGAAGAATGCTTGTTTATAGATGATAATAAAGACAATATTAAAACCGCAAAATATTTAAACATTAACACATGGCATTTAAAGCCTAAAAAAGAAGATGTTAGCAACTTGTTTAACATAAAAAGTAGTTTATTCTAAGTTTTGGAAGAAAAAGATACATATAAAACCATTACTTCTAGTACCAAAAATATTTTATTTAAAGATAAAAACAGTAAGTTTTTTGGTTATGCTTACCCTGTTTTAAATGAAGACCAAGCTAAAAACCACATAGAACAATTAAAAAAAGAACACCATGCCGCAAGACACTGGTGTTACGCCTATAAAATAGGAACAGAAAACATTTTATTTAGAGCTAATGATGATGGCGAACCTAGTAATTCTGCAGGCATGCCAATTTATAACCAGATACTTTCTTTTGATGTTACTAATATTTTAATTGTTGTAGTGAGATACTTTGGAGGTGTTAAATTAGGTGTTAGCGGATTAATTAACGCCTATAAAACTACTGCACAATTAACCTTAGAAGCTTCCAATATTATTGAAAAAACCATTAATATTGATTACCTAATAACTTTTGATTACAAAAACATGAATACTGTAATGCGAGTTATTAAAGAAAAGAAACTAAACGTTATTAATCAAGTTTTAGAATTAGATTGCAAAATCACAATTTCAGTTAGAAAAAAAGAAGCCAAATCAGCATTCAATATATTCAACAATCTTTACGAAATTGAAATAAAAAAACTTTAATCTAAGCTATCAATAGCATCTAAAATATATTGTGGCGCTTTAGTAGGTCTATTGGTTTTAGTATCAATAAAAACTAACGTAGTACTTGCTGTAGTTAAAATTTCTCCTTTTTCATTAGTAATTTCATAATCAAATTCAATCTTTGCGGTAGGCCTACTTTTTAGTTGAGTTTTTACATTAATTACATCATCATAACAAGCTGATTTTTTATAATTTACATTTAATGAAACTACTGGTAACATAATACCATTTTCTTCCATAGATTTATAAGAGATTCCTAACTTTCTTAGCCACTCAATCCGCCCCATTTCTAAGTATAATGCATAATTTCCATGATACACCACACCCATTTGGTCTGTTTCACCGTATCTCACTCTTATTTGTATTTCGTCGAATTTCATTGTTATATTTAAATATTTTTTTGTAGTTTCGGAAAGCAGATAAACATGAGGAAAAATTTCCAAAAATTCAATAGAATTTGATTTTTTTTTTAAGAATTTTGTTCACATATTTGCCACAGAGAACGGGACAAATGTATTGGGGATCTCTTTCTAATTTTAGCTAACTATAAACCTTAAAATTTAACAATGAGCAAAACTGCGCAATCGGTATGGGATAACTGTCTTAAGTTTATAAAAGATAATATTCAGCCGCAAGCATATAAAACTTGGTTTGAACCAATTGTTGCAGTCAAGCTTACTGATAAAGCTTTAAGCATACAAGTTCCTAGCAAATTCTTCTACGAATGGCTAGAAGAACACTACGTTAAAATTTTAAAAGTAGCACTTACTAAAGAATTAGGTGAACATGCCAAATTGGTTTACATTATTAAAATGGAAAACACCTATGGCAACAAACAACCTTTTACAGAAAAAATTCCTAGTTCTAACAGAACAGCTGTAAAATCTCAAGATGTTGATATACCTTTAAATAATAAAAGCCCAGAGTTACGCAATCCATTTGTTATTCCTGGTATTAGAAATGTAAAGGTAGAATCTCAACTAAATCCAAATTATAGCTTTGATAACTTTTTAGAAGGAGACTCTAACCGCTTAGCAAGAAGCGCAGGTTTAGCTGTTGCTAGTAAACCAGGAGGGACATCATTTAATCCTCTATTAATTTTTGGTGGTGTTGGCTTAGGTAAAACCCATTTAGCACATGCTATTGGAGTTGATATAAAAGACAAATACCCAGAAAAAACGGTTCTTTATATTTCTGCTGAAAAATTTACACAACAATATATAGACGCTGTAAAAAAGAATAATAGAAATGATTTTATTCATTTTTATCAAATTATAGATGTTCTTATTATTGATGATGTACAATTTCTTTCTGGAAAAACAGGAACACAAGATGTTTTCTTTCACATATTCAACCATTTACACCAAAATGGTAAACAGGTTGTTTTAACAAGTGACAAAGCTCCTGTTGATATGCAAGATATAGAACAACGCTTACTATCTCGTTTTAAATGGGGACTTTCGGCAGAATTGCAAACACCAGATTTTGAAACTAGAGTTTCTATATTAAACAACAAGTTATACAGAGATGGTGTTGAAATGCCTGAAGAAATTGTTGATTACGTAGCTAAAAACATAAAAACTAATGTAAGAGAGTTAGAAGGTGCTATAATTTCTTTAATTGCTCAATCATCTTTCAATAAAAAGGAAATTACTCTTGATTTAGCAAGAATTATTGTTGAAAAATTTGTTAAAAACACAAAACGTGAAGTTTCTATAGATTACATTCAAAAAGTAGTATCAGACTATTTTCAAATGGATATAGACACTCTACAATCTAAAACAAGAAAACGTCATATTGTACAAGCACGCCAATTAGCCATGTTCTTTGCTAAAAAATTCACCAAAGCCTCATTAGCAAGTATTGGTTCCCAAATTGGTAAACGTGATCATGCCACTGTTTTACATGCTTGTAAGACAGTAGACAACCTATCTTCAACAGATAAACAGTTTAGAAAATACGTTGAAGATATTACCAAAAAACTTTCAGTATAAAATTTAATTCAAATGACTAAAATATTAATGGTTTGCTTAGGCAATATTTGTCGCTCACCATTAGCCGAAGGTATATTAAAATCAAAACTTTCATCTGATTTTTTTATTGTAGATTCTGCAGGAACAGCTAGTTACCATGTTGGCAGCAAACCAGATAAACGCTCTATTGCAGTTGCAAGAAAATATGGTTTAGATATATCACACTTAAGAGGGAGACAATTCACCGTTGATGATTTTGATAATTTTGATTACATCTATGTTATGGACGAGTCTAACTACCAAAATGTTATTAAACTAGCAAGAAATGACAATGATAAAAACAAGGTAGAAATGATTTTAAATTTGGTTTACCCAAATCAAAACTACGATGTACCAGACCCTTATTACGGTGGTGACCAAGGTTTTGAAAACGTTTATAAAATGTTAGATGAAGCATGCTCTTTAATTGCTGAAAATTTAAGTCTAAATGAATAAGGGTAGTCTTTATTTAATTCCTTGCACATTAGGTGACAATGACCCCTTAGAAGTTTTACCTATTACGGTTAAACAAACTATAGAACGTTTAAATATTTTTATTGTTGAAAACGAAAAAACAGCAAGACGTTTTATAAAAAGAATTTATCCAGAAAAATCACAACCATCTTTACAATTCTTTATTTTAAACAAACATACTGAAATTACAGATTTACCAAGTTTTTTAAATCCTTGTTTAAAAGGAGAACATGTTGGTTTACTTTCAGAAGCTGGTTGCCCTGGAATAGCAGATCCTGGTGCCGATGTTGTAAAAATAGCACACCAAAAAAACATAAAAGTTATACCTTTAGTAGGGCCTTCTTCTATCTTATTAGCACTAATGAGTTCTGGTATGAACGGACAAAGCTTTGCTTTTAACGGCTACCTTCCTATTGATAAAAATGAAAGAAAAAATGAGTTAAAACGCTTAGAGCGTTTATCGTTTGAAAAAAAACAATCTCAAATTTTTATAGAAACGCCTTACCGAAATAATAAAATGCTAGAAGACATTACCAATACTTTAGCTGGTAATACCAATATATGTGTGGCTTGTGATATTACATTGTCTTCAGAATTTATAAAAACAAAAACTGTAAGTGATTGGAAAAAAAATATGGTAGACCTTCATAAAAGACCTACCATATTTATTATACATAAAAGCTAATTACATAGCTTTTGCTTTCTTGTTTGGTTTAATAAAAGAAGTATCGTAACCAGAAAAACGTTTCATGTAAGTATAAACCGTTGTTCCAAAACCATCGGCAAAATTATTTAAGCCGTAACTTCTTAAGTACTTTTTCACACTCCCAGGGCCAGCTAAATGAGCTGCTGCTAAAATTCCAGATTCTGTAACAACAACACCATTAATTCGTTTTCCAACAAAATTTCTAATGTCTCGTCTTAAAATCCATTTGTTTCTTTCAGCATTAGCTATAAAAGCTTTTTCCTGTAGTTTTGGGTCATTTAAAAACTCATTAGGATTATTAATCCCTATAAGTTTTAAAGTTTCCTTTCCAAATTGGTATTTACCTAAGTAACCAAAGGTATTTACACAAGCATAATCACCTCTTGATTCTTTAAAAGCTACTGCTTCTTTAAAACCAACAAAAGATTTACCTAAATAAGGTGAGAAAACTTCGTTTGATGCTATAAGATCCCTGTCTTTAGCAACGTCTGGACTAACCGTATAGTTTAAATCCAGTCCTTTTGTAGAATACTTACTCAAGTCTACTGTTTCGTTAGATGTAAACGAAACACACAATAACATACATATTGTAAGCCCGAGGGTAAAATAACTTGCAATATTCTTTACCATAGTTCTAAATTTTTTCAGCATAAATTACAAAAACTATGCCTTGAAATTTGAGCGTGCAAAATTATAAAAAAATCTAATAACTTCAAAACTACTCGTTTAAATACTATATTTAATAGTAGAATAGATGAAAAACACACTTTTTGTTACTTAATTCTAACGTAGGAAAAGGCATTTTTATCATATTAAAAATGCTAAAAACAGATCTTAACAGGGGAAAATTTGTTTTAATCTTTTTCAAATTTACATCAAAACTTAAATAGAATTGACGTTTCCTATTATAACTTGTTAACAACTGATTGTCAATATCTTCTGTTCCTTTAAGCATACCTTCGGCACCATAACCTACAGCTACATTTAACCACTTAGGAATTTTTGTTTCTTTTAAAAAAGAATGAAGGTTAACGCTTAGCCAATACGTCTGTCCGTTATAATCTTTTAAAATTTCTTCTAAAAGGCCTTCTCCTAACTTTTCGGGGTTTTGAGAAGCGTATTTTGTTTGGTGAAATGAGTACTTAACGTCTATTCGTTGTTCTTTCCACAGTAATTCTTGACTAATATAGAGTCCTGTTCCCGTTGCATTAGCTAAAACATCACCCCAAGAAAAACCCCATTCTTTAGAGAAACCATCTAGCACTTCAACAGCTGTTAAAAACCCAAAACCTAATGTGGCGCCATATAATAATTGGTCTTTTTTACGCACACCACTCCAATTTAATACATTGGCTCCTACTCTTCCTAATTGATAAGAAGTAAATACATGCCCCATTTTATCCATCTGCAACCACTCATTATTATCATTTAGCGTATGAAACTTAGAACGGTCATAGTCTGAATACCACAATTGGTTTAGTCCTATTAATGACATTGAAGCCAAAGTAGTTTCAGAAATTACAACAACATTGCGCCTAGACTTGTTTAAAGTGTCACTTGGTGTTAAAAAAGCATTTAATTTAGATTGAGAAAATGATGCTGTTGATGTAAAAACAGTAAAAAAAAGATATATAAAACTAAGCCATTTCACTATTTATTAATTCCTTGTGAAGATAAATATCGTTGATATGCTCTAGCGTTTACATTATGTTGCGCCAAGGTTTTAGCAAATTTGTGATAACCAATACGTTTAGCATCTGCAGCAAAATATAAGTACTTGTGTTTTTCATAATTTAAAACAGCATCAATAGCAGATATATCTGGCATTGCTATAAGCCCTGGGGGCAAACCAGCATTTTTGTATGTATTATAAGGTGAATTAATTTCTTTATGAACATTTAGCACACGTTTAATAACGGTATTTTTATACTTAGGTAATTGATACGCTGCAAACTTTAGAGTTGGGTCTGCTTGTAGTGGCATACCAATTTTCAACCTATTTATATATACACCTGCAATTCTTGGTTGTTCTGAAGGTTGCTTAGATTCTTCATAAACAATAGATGCTAATGTCATGACTTCATCTTTAGATAAACCAAGTGCTTTTGCCTTATTTAAACGCGATTCATTCCAAAAACGATTATATTCTTTTAGCATACGGTCTCTAAAGGCTTCTGCTGAAGTATTCCAAAAAAACTTATAACTATTAGGTAAATACATACCTAAAGCTGTTTCTTTTTTAAAATTATTTTTAGCGTAAAATGTTTCGTCTTTCATAGCATTTAATAAGGAAACACTATCTGCTTCTATTTGCAATGCTATTCTACCGGCTAGTTTTTCTAATGAACTTTGATTATTAAATGTTACATTAATTTCAACTCCATTTTTTATTCTTATAGAGTTAATAATATCATTATTACTCATGTCTTTTTTTATAACAAACTTACCTGCTTTTACATTACTTATATATTTTTTTTGTTTAGCTAAGGCATCAAACTTATTGATGTTTTTTAGTAAGGGTTCTAATTGTTCTCTAACATCTTGATAGGTATCGGTAGATTTTACATAAATATAAGCTTCATCATTATTAAAAGCTGTATTGGGCACCATCATTGCAGAATAAATATAGTATGCCAAATAAGCTGCAACCGCTAGCCCAATTAAAGCAATAGCCCAAAGAATTTTTTTAATGTACATATTAATTATTTATAAGCTGAAATAAATATTCGTTTTTATATGAATTATTAACGTAGTTCCAGTCTTTTTTAAGCCCTACTTGTTTAAAGCCTTCATTTTTAAAAAGCTTTATGCTAACTTCATTCTCTTCTGAAATGTTGCAATACAATTGGTGCAACCCTAAATGTGTAAAACAATAAGAAACTAGTAGTTTTAAAGCTTCAGAACCATACCCTTTTCCTCTAGCTTCGGTATCTTTTATTAAAATACCTATTCCGGCTCTACTGTTTTTAAAATCGAAATCAAAAATATCAATCATTCCTAAAGGCGCATCATTATAATTTGAAATTACCAACCTAAGTTGTTTCACCTCATAAATATCTTTATGTGCGTTTTCTAAATATTGTTTTATTATAAATTTTGAAAATGGTGTTTGAGTATTGCTAACCTCCCATATAGATTCGTCATTTTCAACCGCATGAACAAACTCTAAATCTTCTGGCTCTAAAGCACGTAGGTAAATATTTTTTCCTTTTAACGTAATCATACAGTTCCTTTAAACACTAATTTTGCAGGACCAATAAGCCATACGTTTTTATAAGCTTCATTTACAACATCAAAAGTAACTTTTAGTTCACCTCCTTGCACTTTTAACGTTATGGTGTTATCTTTTGTTTGTTTTGTTGCATTCATAGCTATTGCTACAGCAGTTACTCCAGTACCGCACGATAATGTTTCATCTTCAACACCTCGTTCATAGGTTCTAACCAAAAACGTATCATCTGATATCTTCTTAACAAAATTTACATTAGTACCAACATCATTATAGGGCGCTCCATAGCGAATTTTGGCTCCTTTTTCTTTAATATTAAAAGTATCTATATGGTCTTCAAACTGCACATGATGTGGCGAACCGGTATCTAAAAACACATGACTGTCATATTTATTAACCTCATCAACATCTTGCATTTGTAACTTTACAATATCATCATCAATGCAGGCGTGATGTAAACCATCAATAGCTTCAAAAGTAGCTTTGTTTTTTATAATTCCTAAATCTCTAGCAAACGCCACTAAACAACGCCCTCCATTACCACACATGGTACTTTCGTTTCCGTCAGAATTGTAATAAACCATTTTAAAATCGTACTCATCATGGTTTTCTAGTAAAATAAGACCATCTGCACCTATGCCAAAACGTCTGTCACATAAGAAAGCAACACGTTTGGTATTATTTTTGTCGAATTTTTGTTGACGATTATCAATCATCACAAAATCGTTTCCTGTTCCTTGATATTTATAAAATTCTTGTTGCATAATATGGCACAAATATATGAATATAAAACCGTTTTATTGATTGTTAAGTTGGCGTTAAAGTTGGCGTTAAAAAACAGTTAAATGAAAATATTAAACTAATAAATATTTAATTTTAATCGTTCATTAAATAAAACTTAATACTGAAAAATTATGAAGAAGATTTTATCGTTAGTACTGATTTCGGCCTTAGGTGGTGTTTTAACACTAGGAGGATATAAATTATTTTTAGAAGAGGAAAACACGGTAGTTGTAGATAATAATACACAAACAACCCCTACGTTTTTACCAACAAGTAATATAAACACCTTATATAACACTACCGAAGCACCAGATTTTGTTGAAGCTGCAGAAAACACAGTTCATGCAGTAGTACATGTAAAAAACTTATCTATGAGTTCTGGACAAATGACTTTTGAAGATTTCTTTTTTGGAAGAAGTTCTCAGCGTCCGCAAGTAGGCACAGGTTCTGGTGTAATTATTAATGCAGATGGATATATAATTACCAATAATCATGTTATTAAAAATGCACAAGAACTATCTGTAACCTTAAACAATAATAAAACTTATGAAGCTGAATTGGTTGGTGCAGATGCTAAAACAGATATTGCGCTTTTAAAAATTGATGCCGATGAAGATTTGCCTTTTGTTACTTTTGGAGATTCTGATAATGCCAAAGTAGGCGAATGGGTTTTAGCTGTTGGTAATCCGTTTAATTTAACCTCAACAGTTACCGCTGGAATTATTAGCGCAAAGGCTAGAGATCTATCTGGCAACAGTTCACAATCTTTCATTCAAACCGATGCCGCTGTAAACCCCGGTAATTCTGGTGGTGCTCTTGTTAATACTAATGGTGAACTTATTGGTATTAATACAGCTATAACATCTCAAACAGGATCATACATTGGATACTCCTTTGCTGTTCCTAGCAATATTGCTAGAAAAGTAATTGAAGACATTATGGAGTATGGTAATGTTCAAAACGGTATTTTAGGAATTAGAGGCGGTACACTTAATAGTAAAGCTTCTGAAGAATTAGGCGTTAATGATACTGAAGGTGTTTATATAGCAGAAGTTGTTGAAGATTCTGGAGCTGATAGAGCTGGTTTAAAAGAAGGTGATATTATTAAGAAAATAAATAATATTAAAATTTCTAAATTTTCAGATTTAACAGGTCAAATAAGCTCTAAAAGGCCAAATGATGTTGTTAATGTAACCTACTCTAGAGACGGAAAATTATACACCACACCTGTTACTTTGCTAAAAAATGAAACTTATACCATGCCTTTGGTTGGAGAAGTTAAAAATGCAAAAGAAAAAGATTTGAAAAAACTTAAGGCAGAACATGGTGTAAAAATTATTAAACTAGATGATAAATATGCCGATTATTGGAAAAATAACGGTGTAGAAGAAGGAAGCATTATAACATCAATTAACGGAGTAAAAGTAAATTCTGTTGATGATGTACAAAATGCACTAAAAAACAAATCAGAATACGAATCGTTGAGAATAGAACTAATTAATTCTCGTGGAGAAAAAGAACGATTCAATTTTAGATAATTAATATAAAACATTTAAAACACGCCAATAACCTCTTTAAAATTAAAGAGGTTATTTTTTTTATGTAAACACACTACGAAAACGTTTGAAATATGATAATTTTGCTAAAACTAAACATACAACTAAAACTATTTAAGCATGAATTTTAACAAAACTTATGAAAAAGAATTAGCCTTTCAAGCAGACCGTAGAAGAGCCACTGTAGAGTTTATTAAAACTGTAAACGACTTATGGTATGACAAATCTATAGAACTAGTGCTTTTTAGAAATCAGCTAATAGATAGAACCGTAAGTCAAATATTAAATTTACATGAATACGCAGGTAAATTTGTGCAAAAACCTATTTCTATTTTTGATTCTGTAGAAATTGCCAGAGCTATAAAAACTCTAGATATTCCACCAGCAAAACTTGATATTGGTAAACTAACTTATGAATTTCATTTAGACGAAAACAAACATGCAAACGCCACTGCTTTTGTTGCAAGAAAACTTAAAGATGCTAATAAAAGTAACGGTATTGAGCCCAAAGACGTAGTACTATATGGTTTTGGTAGAATTGGCAGATTGGTAGCCAGAGAATTAATGGCTAGAACCGGAAAAGGCAGTCAATTACGCCTAAGAGCTATTGTTACTCGAGGTGAAATTAATGAAACCATTCTTGAAAAAAGAGCAGCTTTACTCCGCAATGACTCTGTACACGGAGATTTTCCAGGAACCGTTTTAGTTGATACTAAAAATAGCGCCTTAATTATTAATGGCACTACGGTTAAAGTAATTTCATCTAATGCTCCAGAGGATATAGATTATACTAAATTTGATATTAAAAAAGCTTTAGTTATTGATAATACAGGCGCTTTTAGAGATAAACAATCGTTGAGTAGACATTTAAAATCAAAAGGTATTGATAAAGTATTATTAACAGCACCAGGAAAGGAGATACCAAACATTGTTCATGGTGTAAACCATAATGAGTATAACCCAGACAAAACCAAAATATTTTCGGCTGCTTCTTGTACTACTAATGCCATTACACCTGTTTTAAAAGCTATTGAAGATTCTTTTGGTATAAAATCGGGGCATTTAGAAACCATTCACGCATACACAAACGACCAGAATTTGGTTGATAATTTTCATAAAAAATACCGAAGAGGACGTGCAGCTGCTCTAAATATGGTAATTACAGAAACCGGTGCTGGTAATGCCGTTGCTAAAGCATTACCTAGTTTAAAAGGCAAATTAACATCAAATGCTATTCGGGTTCCCGTTCCTAACGGTTCATTAGCTATTTTAAATTTAGAACTTGAGAAAGAAACCTCTTTAAATGGTATAAATACTGTTTTAAAAAAATATGCTTTAGAAGGTGATTTAGTTGAGCAAATTAAGTACGAATTAAGTGATGAATTAGTATCAACCGATATTGTTGGTAGTTCTGCTCCATCTATTTATGATAGTAAAGCAATTATTGTTAGACCAGATGGTAAAAATGCCATATTATATATTTGGTATGATAATGAATATGGGTATAGTCATCAAGTTATAAGGCTTGCAAAATATATTTCTAAAGTAAGACGTTATACTTACTATTAAAATGTAACATCTGAGGTTTAATTTTAAACGTATATACTGAAGCTTCATTATAAGTGGCTATATAATTTATTTTTTTAACTTCGTAATCCAAATACAACCATTTAAACCCAAAATAAATGAATCCGATTAAGCAATCTACTTTTATTTTTCTTTTTTTATTAGTTTCTTTAACATCGTTAAATGCTCAAGGAAAACTAGAACCTCAATCTATTAATGAAGGATCTATAAATGATAAGTTTGAATATGTTTTAAGAAAATCTGGAAACTTTAAAGGCACCAACGGACTACCTTATGAAGCTGTTAAACGTAGTATGCTACTAAGTTTACAAAAACAGACCAACGATTCTATAAATACTTTAAAGAGTAAATTATTAAAGTCAAATACCACTATAATAAATCAGAACAAAGAAATTAATGATTTAAAAAGCAATTTATCTAAAACACAAGCTACTTTAGATAATACAAATAAAGAAAAAGATAGTATGGCTTTATTTGGAATGCAAATGAGTAAAACAGGATATAATATGCTTATGTGGACTATTATAGCAGCTTTACTTGCATTGCTTATTTTATTTATATATAAGTTTAAAAACAGTAATGCCATTACAAAAAAAGCAAAACAAAATTTAGCTGAAATTGAAGAAGAGTTTGATGAGCATAGAAGAGTTGCTTTAGAAAGAGAACAAAAAGTAAGACGCCAATTGCAGGACGAAATTAATAAGCAAAAAGGAGCTTAATTACAATTTATTTACTAGAAAACGAAAAGCTGCAATTAAATTGCAGCTTTTCTAATTATAACCCCTCAACAGCTATTAATCAAAAAAAATATTATTCTTTAAGAAGCGCTTTTACATCAATAATTAATTGTGCAATTGAAGCCCTGTTTAACCCATTATATATGCCCCTTATATGCTTATTCTTATCTATTAACAAAAAGTTTTCTGTGTGTAAAAAATCATTTATATCTGTTTCTTCTCCTAAGTTATTTTCAACAAAATAATGATTTCTTCCAAGGTTGTAAATTTCATCTCTATTACCTGTAACCAAGTGCCATTTATTATCAATAACTTTATTGTTTTCGGCATAAGTTTTTAAAACAGATACAGAATCTGTGGTTGGCATAACAGAGTGAGACAGTAATAGTACCTGAGAATTATTTTTAAACGCTTCCTGTACCTTAAACATGTTGTTTGTCATTTTAGGACAAATACCCGGACAGGTTGTAAAGAAAAAATCGGTTATATAAATTTTATCTTTAAAAGTGTTTTGGGTTACTGTATCTCCTAATTGATTAACAAATTTAAAATTTGGTATTTTATGAAACTGCTGCTCTTCTTTAGTACCTGGCACTAACCAATTTGGTGTAAAAGATTCATTGTTATAATATGGCAAATATGCTACCCTACTAGAATCTACATCCTTAATATTTTCTTTTTTAGCCTGTTCTTTACATGCAAAAACAAATATTATTAAAAACAGTGTAAGGTATTTCATTTTGTATTCTTGTTTTTTATTACCACTTCATCTTCAAGTTTATAACATGAGTTGGCTCGTTTCATACCAAATATGCGTCCATTTTTAGCTTCGTAATTCACGTAAAGTTTACCGTTTTGTAACCATGCTTTTTGCAAACCATGCTCTTTATCATCAACCAATTGCCTTAGTTTTGCTAGTTTACCATTAGGATACCACTTTTTTTCTTCACCTTGCTTTAGGCCATTAACGTAATTTATTTCTGCTTCTAAAACACCGTTATCCCACCACATTTTATAAGTACCATCTAACCTGTTATACTTATAATAAAATTCTTCTCTTAATACACCAGTTTTAGACCATCTTCTACCAACGCCCTCTCTTTTACCTTTTATAAACCCAAGCTTTTCAGCTAAAGCCCCATTAGCGTAATATTTAACAGAATAACCGTTGAAAGGATTGCCTTTATAATACCATTTTCCTTCTATTGGGTTTAAAACCAAATCTGTTTTTAATACCGTTAAAGAATCTATAAGAATAGACTGTTCTTCATTATTAGCTATATCAACTTTTTTATTTGATTCTTGCTTACAACTAACAATACAACTTATTAATATGATAATAAATGTTAATTTTAAAACATTCATTTTAATACCCTTGGTAAGGTCCTGCAAATGCTATATAAGAACCTGTGTTTGAATATAATTCATTTATTATATGATAATGATATTCTTCTTCTCCATTGGTGTATTGTGTAGTAGAAGTATGCCCTCCTGAAGCATCTAAATCTGTTGGGTAGGTACCTGTTGAGTTACATTTTCTACCATACAAGAAAACACCATCAAGTAATATTCCTACTAAATTATCATCATCATCAGTAAATGCTTTTGGTTCTAAATGATAATGGTAAACACCAGGACCAATGTGTGCTCCTGTCCAATCTAAACTAGCAGCTGCTTGATCTAAAGCGCCACCACCTTCTTGGTCGTTAAAAATTGAGGCGCCACTTACCGCAATACCAATTGTATTTAGTTGAGTTTCTACAGTACTTCCTGTTAAATTAGGAGTAGCATCTACTCTAATTGTTGTGGCATTATTATTACTACTCATAATACTTGGTGTTGTAGCAACATCGGGTTCATCTATATAAAGTGCATTACCCTCACCCCAATACACGGTTTCGTGATTTGGTAAGCCTGTTGTTTCTATAACCACCTTACTACCATCTAAATAAATGGTTGTAGCCTCTGTATTGAATGCAGAAAAAGCGGCATGTAACTCTGTAACTATCTCTTCTTCTACTTCATTTGTAGTTTCGTTATCACTTGAGCATGCAATAAAAGTTAGTGCTAACAAAAAAACAAATAACAGAGATATTTTAAATAAATATTTCATAGCTTAATTTTTGTATTTTTTATTTTAGATGCTTTTTTAAGTTAAATCTTGTAAGACTTAATTAATTTCTCCTTTTACGTTTCTTATTGTTTTCTTTAGATTCATAAAAAGCTTTTAATTCATCTATATCAAGTTCTTTATCATCATTAGTATCTATTGCTTCAAAATTTTCTACTAATTCCTGTTGTTGTTTTGCTGCAACTTCTAACTCATTTAAAGTACCATCACCATTATCATCAACCTGTTCTATAAGTTTTTCTGGTGACATCATTTTTGGTCCTTTTCTATTATTTAAAAATGCTTCTAATTCTTCTAAATTTATAAAGCCATCATCATCGGTATCAATTTCATCAAAATCTTCAGCTATTTTACCTCTTTTGTCTTCTGCTGCTTCATCTTTATCAATTAAATCATCACTGTTAGTATCTAACATTGATAAAATTTCAGAAGCATCTGGTCTTCCTCCTCTTTGCTGATCACCACCTTGCATTCCGCCTCTTCCGCCACCAGGAGGTCCTTGAGCAAAAAGTGTTACACAAATAAGCATTGAAAAAATTGTTGTTAAGGTTTTAATGTAATTCATTGTATTATTTTTTATTTTGTTACTGTTAATTTAAATAGTTACTTACTGCCGTATTACGAGATACAACATGAGAGTTTAAAGTACTTACTGCTGAGTAAAAATCTGAACTGCTCTCTAAAAAAGTATAACCGCTTATTTCTGAGGTTGCATAAGATTCAATTAATGCAGAATAGGTTGTGTATTGTGCTTGAATATTGCTTACGCTAAAGGCATCATTTACTATTTCTTGAACATAGGCATCATATTTAGCTTTATAAACGTCATCTGCGTACAAATAACCAATTAAAGGCCAACTACTGCTGCTTAATCCCGAAAAATTTAATGGTAATGAGCCTCCCATATTTCCTGTTTGTAAGGCTTCATTATTATCCCAAGGAATCCATGTTAGTTTATTTGTGTTTGGATTGTTGTACAGATAATAATTATGTGTCATTCTTCCATAAGTATCCCAGTTTTGAATGACGGTGTTTGCTGCTAAATATTTTAAAAACACATCGGTATCAAAAACGGCTTCTAAATTTGCTCTCCAAGTTTCAGGATCTGTGGTTCTAGTATCATCATGTAAAACTGATAATAGATTTTGCACATCTGAAAAATCATCATCATCTTCATTGTTCTTTTTTACATATTCATCTTCATCATAAGTTCCGTAGGCAAAACTTGCTGCATCACCATCGGGTTTGTATAAGTTTCCATTATTATCACCAAAATAATCATCTAAAAGGGTATCTTCTACATCTTCAACTAAAGTATAAACGCCAAAATATGTTGGACCATCACCATAGTCTACATACAATGTATAAAATGCTGTACGTGAGGCAGCTAAACCTGCGTTTCTAAATACATCACCAGCTACTTTCTCTCTCATCATAGACTCATCATTGTAATTATTTTTAAGATGAAGTTTTTTAAATCCGTAAAAACGTTGATTATCTATTTGTGGATAATCATCTTCAAATTCATCAAAATCTAACTTGAATGATAATTTTAAATTACCACTTTGCCATGTAGATTGTAAGCTAGAATTTCCTTTAAATCTAACTCCTACTCTATACCATTCTATACCGTTATAAAACACTTCGGCTGGCACAAAAACAGGGTCTTCATCTGTATCTGACAATCCTGATCCGCCTGAAAACCTTCCAAAGGTACCATAGGTATCTGTCATATCATCTAACATAGTTTCCCAACGCTCTTCTGTTATAACAATATCTATTCGTTTTATGGCTTCGTCTTCAAAGACTTCATCATAATTTGGGTCTGCATCTTTACTGTGTGTTTCTGTAGTCCAGTCTGTAGCTTCAAAATCGGTATCGTCTATTACAACTACATCATCATCGTCATCGTCGTCGTCATCGTTATCTGAAATAATTTCTGAAGTATTTTCATCAGAACCACAAGAGGAATAGGTTACTATTGTAGCACCAAATATTAATGCTACAAAAAGTAATTTGATTTGTTTTATATTTTTTTTCATAGTACTGGTTAATAATTAAATGTTATATCTAGTTAACGGTTGTGGTTTTACTTGAAATTGTAAAACTTTTATAGAGTGTTCCAGGAGTATATGTTTCGTTTTCATATAAACCATTGGTTTCGGTTCCGGTAGAGCTTCCTCCTAAATAGATATTATATGTATCTGTACCTAAACTAGAAGATGAAAATACTACAGATTTGTATTTTTTTGCTGGCTTAAATGTTAAAATACTTTCGCCGGAACTGTTTTGAATATGAAATAAACTGCCTGCTGATTGGGTAGATGATAATTTAACAAGTACAGAATACTGATCTGACGAGCTACTACCTGCTTCATCCATATTAGACGCATAACCTGTTGCTACTAAAAAACCTCCATCTAAACTTAATGTGCCATCACAATCTAAGGGACTGTTGCTTTGAGCTGTTGGCCCGTTTAAGATTACGGTTCCTCCGGTCATTGTTAAATTGCCATTAGAGTCTAACCCATCTCCAGAACAATCAATAACTATATAACCTCCTGTGATGTATAAATTATTACTAGTAGCACCAGCTGCATTAATAGCATCATCACTTGTGTTTATATTTAGTGTGCCATTATTAATGGTAATATCTGGAGCTTCAATACCTTCAACACCTTCTGTAATGGTAATTTCTCCACCATTTATTTCGATAGTGTCATCTGAATGAATGGAATCATCTCCTGTTTCTAAAGTAAAGGTTCCTTCATTTATTGTAATATCATATGATGCGTGAATATTATCATCGGATGAATTTATATTAAAAACACCGTCTTCAATTAAAATAGCCATATTAGATTTAATGCCTTTTGCTGAATCATCTGAACTTAAATAGCTGCTGCTACCTCCGCCTGTTTCAATAATAAAGTCTCCAGAATTTATTTCTATATAAGTTTCTGCAACAATACCATCGCCTTCGGCAGTGATTTTAAACTCTCCAGAATCAATAATAATCCATCCGTTGTTTAAATCTTCATCATTATCTGATGTTATACCATCTCCTTCGGCATTAATAGTAATATTTCCGTCTTTAATAATTAGGTAATCTTTTCCTCTTATACCTTCATCTACACTTGTAACATTAATAGTGCCACTAGCTATTATTAAACCATCTTTACTAGCAATTCCATCATTATAATTAGCATTTACAATTAGTGTTCCTTCGCCATAAATTGTTAGGTCATCATCACTAAAAAGTGCTGCATTAGGTTCATCGTCATCATCTTCAAAAACATAACTACTGGCATCTGTTAAATAATTGGTTGTGTTTTCTGTAAGAATTACAATTGTTTTTTCTGAGCTAGCAATATTAATAGGTGCGCTTGTAGTACTTGTAATATTTACTTCGTTTAAAATAAGTCTTACGGTTTCATCATCATCTGTATCTACTACTATTTGCCCATCATTAAGAGTGCCCGACACCTCATAATTTCCGGCAGAATTTATTGTTACAGTAGTTCCGCTAACCGTGGCACCTTCTCCTGTTACTGTAATAGATGTTCCGTTTAGTGTAATATACACCACGCTGGAACTGTCCCAAACATAATCGCTACTTTCCTCGTGGTTTTCTCCTATTTCTGATACACTTGTGTCATTTCCATCATCTTCATTGTCATCATCATCTTCAGAGGTTGTTTCTGTTAAGTCTGAATCTGAACTGCAAGCACTAAAAGTTAATGTTGAAACACCAAAAAATAATAGTACTGAAAGAAAATATATATTTAATTTATTTCTCTTCATTTTTTTTGTTTTTAAAGGTATACGTGTATTTTAATCCAATAATATTAGTGGTTTCTGGAAACTCTTCGTTTAGTTCTTTTTGAAACCTATAGAACACCCCAATGGTTCCTACTTTTTTTAGTTTGTATTCTGTACCAAAGGTTAAACGGTATTTACTAAATTCATTCTCTGCTTCTTTCCCAAATCGATTAAATATTTCTGCTGAAATTTCTGGATCTAATTTCCAGTTGCTAAAATTGTATTCTAAAGATGTTTTAAAACGTAGGGTTTGTTTTGCGTAATCGCCTTCGGAAGTACTTACTCCTAATTCATTTTTGTTTTGATAACGTAATCTGTATTTAAGTGACAGGTCGTTTATTTTGTGTTTGTAAGACGCATCTATATTATACCGAAAATGATTTTCGTAACCTTGAACATTTCCTACGTTATCATTTTCTCTTATGTACCGAAGTCCTGCTCCTAGTTTAAAGCCTTTAAACACTGTGTAGGTAGCACCAAGTTCTGAGAAATATTCATCAACTTCTGATATATCTTCTTTTAATCTTAATTGCCCCTCAAGGTTAAATGCCCATTTTTCATCTAGCTTATACTTTAAATTTATAGCTGTCCAGCTAGCTAAATCATTAGTGTCATCTTGTGAAAAACCAAATGAAGTAAAAAATAGGCCTACAAAAACCACTAAAATTTTCATATGTTTCATTCTATTAATATCCATTTAAGTGATTTTTAATTAATTTGATTTGAAATAAAAGATGGTTACTTCGGCAGTGTCTTTTAAAAAGTCTACATTACCAATAGTTACTTTATTTATAGTTAACCCTGTTCTGTTTTCTAAATCTTCTTTTAAAAGTTGGTAATTTTCGGGTTTAATGTTTTCTATATTTTCGTAAAGAATAGCTTTAGACTCCTCTTGTTTTAAAGCCCAATATTTTTCAATAGCAACTAACACAAAAATTACAAGTGCGTTAGCGGCTATAATTTCGGCGTAACTCATTTTTTTGTTTGCTAAGGAATTGATTACAGACACACCAATTACTACAAATAAATAAGTCATTTCTTTAATAGGAATGGCATCTGTTCTGTAACGGATGATGCCGAAAATGGCAAATAACCCAAGTGCCATACCAATGTCTAGTTCATATTTTTTTAAGGTAAAACATAGAAAAAATACAATAGCACTAATTAGGTAATAAGTAAAAACATAGTCTTTACGCTTTGCTATTGGGTAATAAATAAACCTAATGATGATGGTTAAAAATGTAAAGTTAATGATGAATCTAAACATCATTTTAAAAAAATCGTCATCAAAAATTGGTATCTCTAAAAATTCCATGGGTATTATGCTATTAATTTGTTAACTTTCATTAGTTTGCTTTTAAACCTGTTGTATTTCAAATCACGATAAACACTTATCATGCCAATACAATACTTGCTGATTTTGTAAGGGTTAATTTGTTTTAATTTTAACTGTTTTACTATTGGAGAAGTTCTGGAGAATCGTTCTTGTTTTACTTCAATAATCACCAAATTTTTGTAGATTTTATAAGCCTTTTTTATTTTAAAAGAAAGGTTTAAATCTATTGTTAACCGTTCTTTATTTTCAATATTTACTAAGGTTATTCTATTGAATTTATTCCAAATAATGGGTTCTAAATCAAACGATTCTTGGGTAGTATTTTCTATAAATTCTATTGAATTATCTGATAAATCTGTCTCAAAATCGTCAATTGGTATTCTAGATTTTGTGGTTTTTCCTTTACCATCTTTTTGTTTTATTTCTAGAAAACATAAATCTGATTCTACATATTTACGCATTCTAACCTTAGTTCTATTTACTTTTCTGTTATGATGATCTAAGTAGAACTTTTTAGATGGTGTATCAAAATACAATGATGAGTATGTTAAAATTCTATTATTATTTATTTCTAGAACTCTGTATTTGTTTTGAATGCTTTTTAAAACAGAAATTAAATCTTTTTCATGAATAATGAATTTAGTATCGGTACGCTTCATTAACGCTACTGAATCCATTTCTGCTAAAGAAATGGGTTCTAACCCTTTAACTATATTTACTATTTGCTTATTCATTTAAAAATACTTTTCTATTTAAAAAAAAGCTCCATAATTATTTTTGTTATGGAGCTTTTCAACTAACTAACCAAACAATTCAAAAAACTAAGTTTCACTTTAATTTTGTGTATATTTTATAATCCTAATGCAGTTATAGCAGGAGAATCTATTTCAAACGGATAAGTTCTCCAAATACTATTGTAATTTGTATTTTGCCATAAAACCTCACCACTTTCACTAACTTCCCAAATGGTTCCTGCAGTTCCTTCTCCTATTAAAGTATTGCCGTTGCTCATTCTACTAGCACTACTTGTTGTTAAACTATATAGACTAGAGTCTGTAAATTCCCAAGTTACTGAAGGTTCATTATCTTGACCAGCAACCAATGTATAAGGTGGACTTAATTCATATTCTATAGCAGCTGATTGTCCATTATATATGTTGTTAGAGAATACTAACATATTACCTGTATCTAAAAGGTTTGGATAATGAACACGGTTTAAGGTTACTTCTCCTGTATTATCGTACGTTAATGGGTTTCCAAAACGATATACTAAATCTCCACCTAAATTATAGTTTCCTCCAGTACTAGATGCTGCTTCTGTTGTAGAGGTGCTATGATCTATTACCCATACTTCGCTATAATAATTTACTGTTACATATAGTAAATCATTTGTCTCATCTATTGTGATACCATTGGCATGCATAATGTCTCCATCTGATTGACTACTATTGTAATTAATATCAATCTTATTAGGATTATCTGCTATAACTCCATAATTAGCTTTTGAACTGTCATAATCTTGTACAAAATGATCTTTGGCATGCCATTCCCAAACAACTTCGTTGGTAAGTGGATTTAACTCTACAATAGACTCTGGATATATAGCATTATTTCCAGAAAAGCCCATTTCTTGTGCTTCTGTAGTAGTTACTCTTTCCCATACTAGGAAAATGATATTACCATTGGATAAATAATCAAAATCATGATGTGCCCTATAATCTGTGTCGGAATAGGTAACTTCCCAATCTATTGATTGGTCTGCGTTTATTTTTCTAAACTTTCCACCATAACCACCAAATGTAATATTAGAGTTAGATGATCTTAATTGTGCTATTAAACTACCATCATCTAAAAGTTGAGCATCATCTCCTAGCTCTTCTCCATCAAAATCCCATTCAAAAAGTTCATCGCCGTCATGGTTTATTAAAAATGCACCATCAAAACCAGTATCAACAACTAAGATGTATGAATTTGTATCTAGTGTACTATCATCCTCATCATTACTTGTTGTACTTGTATCATCATCACTACATGCTACTACTAATGCTATTAATAAAAATAGTTGTAGTAACATACCTATTTTATTTTTTTTGATTTTTACTGTTAATTTTTTCATGATTTTTTATTAAAATGATTAATTATTTCCTGGTCCTCCCTGAGGTCTTCCCTGGCCTTGTCTTTCTGGTTTTGGAGCATTTTCTAATTCTTCTTTTGAAAGAAAACCATCCTCATCTGTATCTATTTTAGAAAAATCATTTTTTAAAGGCCCTTTAACTTCAGATTCTGATAATTTCCCATCCTTATTGCTATCCATTTCTTCAAGTAATTGTGTTATACTTGGTTGCCCACCTTGTCCTCTTTGTTCATTACCTTGTTTTTTATCTGTTTCTGAAGATTTACATGATGTGAATAACGCTATGGTTACTACTGTAATTACTAGTTTTATTGTCTTTCTTTTCATAATTATTATTATTTTTATGATAATTTCTAATTCAAATATCTATAAAAATCAGGCTTCATCTTTGTGTTTTCTGTGAACACACTTAAGTTTTCAGTAGACTAGCTAATCTGTTCTATTTCCTTGTTTTCTGAGGTTGTTGCCCAAGTGTTAAATGGTTGTTTTTCTAGCTTCATTTTACCATCTTCACCTTTAAAAATATTAATCCATGCTTGCCAGTTTTCATTATCCATTTCTGGGTAATCTAACCTATAATGACTGCATCTACTTTCGGTTCTCATTAAGGAAGCTCTCAACTTCATTTCGGCACTTATTACCATATTTTTTGTTTCATGAGCTAAACGCAATTCGTGTAAGTTTGAAGCTCTTAAATGTGGCACATGATGATCTCTAAGTTCTTCTATATATGCCAAGGCAGCTTTCATTAAATTTTCCTTTTTTATATACAAAACAAAGTTGGGTATCATAATACTCTGTAACGTTTGGGTTACCCATGCAGGACTATAGCCTGCTTCTCGTTTTAAGGGAGCTAAAATGTCTTCTTGAATACTTTTTAGTTTTGACGCAGATACATTCTTGTTTTTTACAGTTTTGCTATAATTGGCAGCTGTTTCTCCTGCAATAGCACCTTGTACCGCCGATCCTGATAACGACGAACCAATTTGCGTATAAATTCCGCCAGCCATATAAGAGCCTAAGGCATCTCCTGCTGCATATAAGCCTGGAATTGTAGATTCACATTTATCATTTATGGGCACCAACCCCTCTGCTTTATGTATAGACATACCTGCGGTAGATCCTCCCACTACATTACCTCCCATTCCTGGAGGTGCACCTTTTCCATCTTTTCTTGGAGGACGTTTTCTTTCTCTGTCACCAGGAGGAGGCCCTTGTCTTTCTTCTCCATCTTGTGGAGGGCCACCACCCGGAGCGCCTTGACTTGAAAACTCTTCGGGTCTATATGGTCCTCCTGATACTGTGTTATTTTGATTTCCTCTTCCTGGAGGTCCCATTTGTGCTGCTCCACCATTTACATATGCCATGTAATTCATATCCACACCCAAATCGTGCCTAATTTCAATGCTTGTTGTACTGGGTTTTTGTTCAAACATATCACCCCACCCATCATAACATGCTGCAGGATTTTCTGATCTTGCTGGGTGGCCATCATTCCATTCTTTACCTGTTACTTTTGCACCAATATTGTAGGCCATTACAGTGCCATCATGGGTTAAATCGCCTATGGGAAATCCGTTTGGTTTAAAACCTCCAGCACCTGTGCATAAAATCACGCTTTTAGCTTCATAAAAAAGTACTTTTTGTTCATCTATACTAAAACCTGCAGCCCCTACTACTCTATCGTCTTCTTTAATTAAATGTGTTATGGTAACCCGCTCTTGAACCGGTATGTTTCGTTCTTCTATAGGTTTGCTAAAACTTTTGTTATACAATGAAGATTCAAAAAAGCCCCAGTCTTTTAATTCGTTTACTCTTGCTAATGAATTTTCGGCTAGTTGTCTGGTATAAGCTTTATTATTGGTACCTAGTGCCGAACGAGATACTTTAGCAACAAATTCATCTATACTTAACTTTTCTTTGTCTTTATTATAAGCAAAAATACCTTTGGCAAAAGGTGTTTGACCAGAAGCCCCTAATCTGCCTTTTGAAACCATTAAAACATTAGCACCTGCATCATGAGCCTTTACAGCAGCAAACAAACCTGCCATACCGCTTCCTACTACTAATACATCTGTACTTATTGTGTTATTTTCCAAAGTTTCAGCATCAATTTCTTGATTATTTATAGCCCAATCCATATTCATTCCAAATCCTCCCATGGCAACAAAACCAGCTGCTCCTCCTGTTAAGGTTATAAATTTTCTTCTCGAAATATTTTTAGTGTCTTTTTTCATTTTTCTTAGTTTTAAAAAGATATTTTCTTATTACATAATAAATGCCAATAACCACAACCAATAAATAGAACAATGAAAATGAGTTATTGCTATGTCTACCCATATTAATAACATGCCAAGTAGCTATAGCCACAAACAACAAGGTTAAATACCCATGAAATCTTCTCCAAGTTTTATATTTAAGATGTATTTTAAATCTGAAGAAAGCTGTAATCATTAAAATAAGCATGATAGCATAAGCAATTATTCCTAAGATAACGCCAGTACTACTAAAGGTTGTAATTAATCTTATAAAAGCATCGGTTGGTGTAACACCATTATCAAAGAACTTTGGAATTATGATAAAAAATGGGTGAAGTAATATTACAGAGATAAAAAAGTACCCTACAAATCTATGAATAGCTAAAATATTAACCATTCTAATTTGCTTCATCAATTTATAGTTTAATCTAGATGTGAAAAACTGAGATAGCAACAGTGAAAAGGCTAAAATTGTAACTATTGATAAGGTTTCCATTAAATTGGTTCTTCTTTGAAAATTCCCAGAGAAATACAAGAATAAGGGCACCATTATAAATGTGATAATTAGTACTGAAAACTTGATTATGTAACTACGTATTTTCATAACTTTAAATTTAGCCCCAAGAAACAATGACAGGTATAGATTTATCTGGTGTGATTGTGATAGCATCTACAGGACAATACATCCTGCATAAATGACAAATTTGGCAGTCTTCTGCATACACTATTTCTGCCTTTTTAGTATTAGGACTTAACCTAATAACATCGGTTGGGCAACTTTTTATACATTCTTCACAACCGATACAACCGTTTATACTTTTTATTGGCATGCTGATACGTATTTTAGCTTTAGAGAATAAATTTCGTAGAATTTTTAAAGCCAAATGAGTCCTTTCTGTGAATGACAATAACTTTTAAGTGTATGGCTATTTTTAATATGAATTTGGTTTTTATTAAAAAATTAAAGCTTCGCGATTTCTCACGAAGCTTACTGCTATTAACCAAACACTCCAAAAAACAAATGTTCTTTTATAATTTAACTTTATTTCTTATCCTCAGTTGATTTAAATTTTAAAACTACCCCAACAGCTATTGCTATAATGATGACAATTAAAACAGTATAAATAATAGTTGAAAAACCAGATAAATCATCTTGAGAATTCAGTAGATTAGACTGTTCATTATCTAATACTAATGGTATCATAAAGTTATTTTAAATTTTGTTTTATCTTTTACTTTTAACCCAAATTACTGCTTTCCACAAAGGTTAAATTACAATAAAACACATATAAATTAATATTTAGGTCTTTTATCTTCTGGTTTTGGAGCATTCTCTATCTCTTCTTTAGAAAGATATCCATCTTCATCACTATCTATTTTTGAAAACATCTCTTTAAGAGGCCCTTTAACTTCTTTTTTTGAAAGTTTTCCATCTTCATTGGCATCCATTTCCTTAAAAATTTCATCTACAGAAGGAGGTTCTTGGTTTCTTTCTCGGTTACCAGACTCTTGTGCATATGATGTAAAAGTGATTAAACCACTTGCTACTATTCCAAATAAAATTGATTTTGTTTTCATTATTAAAATTTTAAATTAATTTTTATACAAAGGTGGTGGTTACTTTAATACCAATGTTAGATTTTCTGTAAATAGCCTTAACTTTTCTGTAAATAATCACTTTAACTCTGTTACTTACATAAATACCACCCTTTTTTAGAGCTTTTTAAAATATTCATAGATTTTTTTTTGCTTTACTTTGCAATATGAATAGAACTATAAGACTCATTATTCAATCTGGATTGTGGTTGATAATAGGCAATATTATTTGGTTAAATCAAGACGCAAACATTGAAATACTCAAGGAAAACTTGGTTGTTTTAATGTTTCAAATACTACTTATTAGTGCGCTTATTTACTTTGCTGCTCCTAAATTGTTATTTGAAAAGAAACATTTACTTTTTGCTGTTTTTTCAATTTTATTAATTGGCCTTTTTGTTTGGGTTTTATCCCATATTTTTCATGCGCCTTTAGAAGAAGTACAACCAGCTATTAGACCAGAAATGAGGCCTCATCCTACTCCAGAAATGAGACCTCGTCCTCTAGAAATGAAAAAACCACCAACTCACTATTTACTTTATTCTTTAATACTATCTATTACTTATGTTCTAGCTTTATCTATAGAGGTTTATAGCTATTTAAAACAGAAAGAAAAAGAAACAATAAAGGCTTTAAATGTTAATTTACAAAATGAACTTAAGCTTTTAAAGTCTCAAATAAATCCTCATTTTTTATTCAATTCATTAAACAATATTTACACTTTAGCAGGAATAGATTCTAACAAAACACAAAAAAGTATTATTCATTTATCTGATATGTTACGATACGTATTGTATGAATGTGACCAAGAAACCGTTCCACTAAAAAAAGAGATTGAGTATATAGAAAACTACCTAAAATTATTTACATTAAAAAGCAGCAAAACGTATCCTATATCAACAGAGTTCACCATATCTAATCATGCTGCTACCATAGCTCCCATGTTGCTAATTCCTTTTATAGAAAATGCTTTAAAACATAGTAATATTGATGATATTAACAACGCTTTTATAAAAATAAAAATAGAAGCAGATGAAAAATCACTTAATTTTGAAGTAGAAAACAGTAAACCTCAAAAAATAATAATAAAGGACAAAGTTGGCGGTATTGGTTTAGAAAATGTAAAGAAAAGATTAGCTATATTGTATCCTAAAAAACACCAATTAATAGTAAGTGATAACGAAACCTTTTTTAAAGTTAAGCTTCAATTAAAATTAACATGAATAAAGTAAAATGTATCATTATTGATGATGAAGAATTAGCAAGAACCCTCATACAATCTTACATTGATAAAATTGATTTTTTAGAAGTAGTTGATTCTTTTGAAAACCCCTTAAATGCAATACCAATCTTAAAAGAATCTCATGTTGATATTATTTTTCTAGACATTCAAATGCCCGAATTAAAAGGCACTGATTTTGCTAAATTAATTAACCCAAAAACAAAGATTATTTTTACCACTGCCTATTCTGAATATGCCTTAGAAGGCTACAATTTAAATGCATTAGACTATTTATTGAAGCCAATAACTTTTGAGCGTTTTTTACAAGCAGTAAATAAATTTAAAAAAGAAGATACCTTCATTGAAGATTCCATTACTGTAAAGTCTGGATATGATTTGCACAAATTAAAGTATGATGATATTCTTTATGTTGAAAGCGATAATGAATATGTTGTTTTCTTTACTAGCGAAAAGAAAATAATGAGTCACCAAACCTTAAAATCGCTCGAAAAGAAATTACCTGCTTCTTTATTTTTAAGGGTACATCGTTCTTACATTGTGAATAAGCAAAAAGTATCTGCTTTAAAGGGAAGAGACTTATTAATTTCTGAAGTTAAAATTCCTGTAAGCGATAGTTATTACGATACGGTTAAAACCGAATTATTTTAAAACAAAAAACCCTGATTTATTCAGGGCTTTTGTTTATTAATATGCTACTTTTTATCTAGAATAATTTGGAGACTCTTTAGTGATAGTAACATCATGCGGATGGCTTTCATTAATACCACTAGCGGTAATTTTAACAAATCGGCCATTTTCTTTTAAAGTTTCAATATCTTTTGCTCCGCAATACCCCATACCAGCTCTTAATCCGCCAATAAATTGGTGAATGCTTTCATATAAATCACCTTTATAAGGCACACGCCCTACAATACCTTCTGGTACTAATTTTTTAATATCATCTTCAACATCTTGAAAATAGCGGTCTTTACTACCTTGTTTCATAGCTTCAACCGATCCCATTCCTCTATATGATTTAAACTTTCTTCCTTCGTATATAATAGTTTCTCCTGGAGATTCTTTAGTTCCTGCTAAAAGCGAACCTAGCATTACAGAATCTGCTCCTGCAGCAATAGCTTTAGGAATATCGCCCGTATAACGAATTCCGCCGTCTGCAATTACCGGAACACCACTTCCTTTAATGGCTGCGGCCACTTCTAAAACTGCTGAAAACTGAGGAAAACCAACCCCTGCTACCACACGTGTAGTACAAATAGAGCCTGGACCAATACCAACTTTTACCGCATCTGCTCCGGCTTCAACCAAATATTTTGCTGCTGAGCCTGTAGCTATATTTCCAACAATAACATCAAGTTCTGGGAATTTTTGTTTTATTTCTTTTAAAACAGCTACTACCCCTTTGGTATGTCCGTGCGCGGTATCTATTACAACCGCATCTACACCTGCTTCAACTAAAGCATCGGCACGCTGTACAGCATCTGCAGTAACACCTAAAGCTGCAGCTACACGTAAACGTCCATAACTATCTTTGTTAGCTATGGGTTTCTGAGTCACTTTGGTAATATCTCTAAAGGTAATTAATCCAGATAGTTTATAATTATCATCTACTATAAGTAGTTTTTCAATTTTATGCTCTTGAAGAATAATTTCTGCATCGGATAATGATGTGCCAATAGGGGCAGTAATTAGGTTTTCGCCTGTCATTACCTCTACAATTGGTTTTTCATTTTTGTGTTCAAAACGTAAATCACGATTGGTAACTATACCTTTTAAAGTACCGTCTTTTGCAACAATAGGAATACCTCCTATGCTATGTTCTGCCATAGCACGTTTAGCGTCTGCTACCACAGCGTTAAGAGGTAATGTAACAGGGTCTATTATCATACCGCTTTCGGCACGTTTTACACGTCTTACCTTAGTGGCTTGAGCCTCTATGGTCATGTTTTTATGAAGTACCCCTATACCACCTTCTTGAGCCATGGCAATAGCCATTTTACTTTCAGTAACAGTATCCATAGCTGCCGAAATAATAGGCACATTAATGGTAATATTACGAGTGAATTTGGTTTGAATATTAACTTCGCGTGGAAGTACTTCAGAAAATGCTGGAACTAAAAGGACGTCATCGTAGGTTAAGCCTTCTCCTACTATCTTGTTTTGATGTGCAGTCATGATGCAATTACATTAATAATTGCGTGCAAATATACAACTATTATCTAAGATATTACACCCCTTTTAAACTTAACTCTTATTTAACATTTAATTATAAAAATTAAAAGAAGTAAACTTAATTATCTACCGCGTCCAGAGCGACCTCCATAACCTCCTCTACGGTTGCCTCTATCGCCTCTTACGTTCATGTTTTGACCCGCAATTCGTCCGAACTTGTAAACAAAAGTTGCCATAAAATATTGCTTTAAAATTTTATTTTCAATGTCTTGAATATAGGTTTCTGTAACAGATCTACTAAAGCCATTATTCATATCTAAAATATCATATCCTACAAGGGTTAAAGTAGCTTTATTATTCCATAGTTGAACTCCTAAACCTGCATTCCAAAATACGGCATCTCCATCAAATTCATCTCCAACCCTACTGTTATAATTATAGGCTACTTTATTTGAGAAAAATGCATTTTTTAAGAAAAACACAGAGGCTTCAAATCTTAAATTTTGAACAAAATAATCTGTATCGCTAAAGGCATCTGTATCAAAAATTGTGTGATTTGTTGAATAGCTGTAGGTAGCGGTTAAATCTAATTTACTATCATAGGCATATCTAAAAGAAAACGATGGTGTTAATGTGGTGTTTTTAGCTGTAAATTTCACTCCATTCTGTAAAGAGATGTTATTTTTGTAACCTGCCGAAAATCTAAAATTTAAATTGAGATTTGTTTTTTTACTGTAATAAGATTTTGAAATGGCTGTATTTCCAGACAAAGAATAATCGCCATTAATATTGGTATAAGTAGTGTACTTTATTAAATCTTCATTAGTTAATGTAGAATTAATTATTTTATCTTCAACAAAGTTTGCTCTAGCACTACCTGTTATATTAATATTATTATACGCTAAATTATTTTGGTACTCAAATCTTAAAGAATGATTAACTTCTGGATTTAACAAAGGATTCCCTACTTTAATGTGGGTGATATTACTAACATCTTCAACGGGTTGTAATTGGGATGAAGATGGTAAATCTACACTTTGGGTATACCTTAAATCTATTCTTTTATACCCATTTTTATCTCTATAACGCACTCTTCCTGAGTAAGTAAAAAAATCAAAATCTGCATTGAAATTACGTTCATTAATTAACTCATCGGTAAATTTTCTGTATGTATTGGTGTAAGCCCCTTCTACCTCAAAGCGTATATCTTTGTATTCATACCTTAGCCTTAAAGCTGGTTTTAGAGTTGTTGTAATATATTTACTTTCAAAACTTTGCGCATCATTAAAACTAGTATAATCACTATCATCTTCATCAAAATCATAAACGTATTTTTCGTTTTTATTATGGTTTACAGTAGCGTTATACTTTGGCATTATTCTAAAATTAGGAAACAGTTCTTTTACCCAAATAGCATTTAAATTTATATTAGAGCTAAGATTGTCTGTATCTTGAATTTGATCTTGTGTTATGGTCTCATCTTTTTCATATAGAACATTTTCTGAAAAATTATTAGCTTCAGAATTTGAGTTATTAAACGTTGTGTTTAAGGTAACACTAAAAAAATCAATACCTCTACCTGTACTTGATGTAACTCTAAAACTATTTTTAAACTGATTGCTTGTGGAAGTTGATGTACTATTTGAAAAATAATCGCTTATTAAATCATCATCAATAGATTTTGAAGTTGTACTAGATTGCGAAAAATTATCAGATGTACTACTATTAAACTCAAAATCATTTGACAATTGTACTCTAGCCTTTGATAGCTTATTTTTTGATGGAATTATTAGTTTTACATCCATACTTCCGTTATGGCTATCGGTATCACTACTACTGTTACTTTCAGTTTCTGTTATATAATTTAAATCGGGCAAAAAGTTTTCTCTATAGCTTCTGCTTTCATGGTCTTCATTATTAGCATTAAAGTTATAATTACCATTTACTCTAGTTTCATTCCATTTACCTTTAGAATAATTGGCTCCTAAAAAATCTGATTCTATATACCCTTTACTAGACCGGGCATCGGGTAAGGCATTAAAACCTCTTTTCATATTAATATTATTGGTACCAGAAATTAAACCTATTTGTTTACCTGAAATTAACTGAAATAAATTTGCATTGGCTTGGTATTTTTCATCGGTTCCATAACCAAGATTAACATCACCAAAAAAAGCAGTATTTTTACCTTTTTTAATTTTTAAATTAATTTCTTTGGTTCCAGAATCGGATTCTTCTCCAGTAAATTTTTGTCTATCTGTTTTATAATCGGTTACTTGTACTTTACTAATCACATTACTAGGTAGATTTTTTAAAGCTATGTCTCCGCTTTTTTCTCCAAAAAAGCGCATACCATCTACATTAACAGCCTCTACTTCAATACCATTAACGGTTATATTACCATCTGTATCAATTTCTACACCTGGTAATTTTTTTAATAAATCTTCTGCCCTATCATTAGGTAGGGTTTTAAAACTATCGGCATTATATTCTATGGTATCTTTTTTTATAACTACAGGAGGAGTTCTTGCTATAATTGAAATTGAATTTAGTTGTTCTATTTCTTCTTCTAGAATAATAAATCCAACATCTAACATGTCTGTTTTAGGGACTTGTATTTCTTTAGAGTATGGTTTATAGCCTAAATACCCAATATTAAATAAAACTGAAGAAGATGTTTCGGCGTTAACTTTTATGGAAAACTTACCGTCTTTATTAGTAATTCCGTAGGCTACAACAACACTATCTTTAATATCTTGTAAATAAACAGTTGCGGCTTCTAGAGTAATGTCGTTCTTATCTTTTACAATACCTTCTAAGGTAAATCTTTGAGCAAATATTGATACAGAAAATAATAGAAACAGTAGAAATAGTAATGTTTTCAATCTGAATATAGTTTAAGTTAGTTACAGTTTAGACTAAAACAAATATTGATAGTTTAATGGATTTTAAATTTTAAGTTTTTTTTAACAATTGACTTAAAATAGTTGCTATTGTAACAAAAAAATATGTGCTTTTACCATCTCTAAACATAACAATATGCTTCTACTTAATACATTTAAAACAAACCTAATTAAAAATAATTTTTAAAAATCTTAGAAGCCTCATTATAAGCACTTTCAAAGCTAAGTGCATTTAAAGAGTTAAGGTGTTTTGCTGTAAAATAAGAAAGTAATTTTTCTGTTGGCATATTGCCGGTAAGTTCATCTTTAGCCATAGGGCATCCGCCAAAGCCTTGTATGGCTCCATCAAAGCGTTTACATCCTGCATTAAAAGCAGCATTAACCTTTTCGTGCCATGTACTTGGGGTAGTATGTAAATGAGCTCCAAATTCTATATTAGTGTATTTTGGAATTAAATTTGAAAACAAATAAGTTATACTTTCTGGAGTTGAACTACCAATGGTATCACTTAATGATAGAATTTTAACTCCCATTTTGTTTAATTTTTCAGTCCACTCTCCTACTATGTCAACATTCCAAGGGTCTCCGTATGGATTTCCAAAACCCATAGAAATATAAACTACCACTTCTTTATTAAACTTATAGGCTAATTCTAAAATATTATTTAAAATCTCAACAGATTGTGCAATGGTTTTATGTGTATTACGCATTTGAAAATTTTCTGAAATTGAAAAAGGATATCCTAAATAATCTATTTCAGAATGTTTACAAGCATTTTCTGCGCCTCTAACATTGGCTACTATAGCTAGTAATTTACTGGTGGTTTTGCTTAAATCTAATTGCGATAAAACCTCTGCCGTATCTCTCATTTGCGGAATAGCCTTAGGAGAAACAAAACTCCCAAAATCTATGGTATCAAAACCAACACGTAATAATGCCTGAATGAATTGTACCTTTTTGTCTGTTGGAATAAACTGTTTTATTCCTTGCATAGCATCACGGGGGCATTCTATTATTTTAATCTGTTCTGGCATTGATTAATTAAATTTCAAGGTTAAAAATACTACTAATTTTTTGTAAGGCAATTATAATTATTGAGACTTTAATAAAGGTTAACGAGCAAAAAATGGTATGAAAAAAAATACTTTCTTTTTAATATTTTCAATTTTAAGTTTCAATTTTTTGTTCAGTCAAAGTATTGCTACATATGATATTGTTTTTGAAAGTATTTGGGATTCTGCAACAAACGATCCTGTAAATGGATGCAGCACCATTAATTTACCTAGTAATGCGCATTGGTCTTCTTTGGTTGGCGCTACACATGCTACCAATAATACCTTTTTAGAAATTGGCCAAATGGCTACTGCCGGAATAGAAAGTGTTGCAGAAACTGGCGCTTATAATATTTTTCAAACTGAAGTTTCATCAAATTTAGATGCAAACCAATTTATTAATGCTGGAGGTTTAAATACTGCTAAAGGCACTATAACAATTAGTAATTTACAGGTAAATGAAAATTATCCGTTACTTACACTTATTTCTATGATAGCCCCAACTCCAGATTGGTTTATTACACTTAATAGCTTTAACTTAAGAAATGGTGATACTTGGGTTACTTCTGC
The DNA here is from genome assembly GCF_049132085.1 of Seonamhaeicola sp. NFXS20. NCBI lineage: Bacteria > Pseudomonadati > Bacteroidota > Flavobacteriia > Flavobacteriales > Flavobacteriaceae > Seonamhaeicola > Seonamhaeicola sp. NFXS20. Next base: position 315,148 of record NZ_JAFMPU010000002.1, read on the forward strand.
TTCAATAGATTTGTTTCCGTATAATGCGGGTACCGAAGAAGGTTCTGAGTATTCAACTACCAATCCTGATACTACCCCAAAAAATATTATCTCTAGCTTAATAAACACAACGCCTTTTAATGATAAAAAAATAGGCACCATTACAATAACCCTAAATTCGGTTTTAAATAATGTAGAATTTAATTTAAACGATATTGAAATTTACCCTAACCCAGCAAAGGATAATATTGCAATAGCTACTCCAAAACATATTGAATTAAAAACTGTTGAAATTTACAATGTAATTGGAACTCTTAATAAAAATATCATAATTAGAGAGAATAAACTTCCTTTAAAAATTGATGTATCAAATTTAAATACAGGCATTTACTTAGTAAAACTAAACACAAAAAACAATAAAAGTTTAACCAAAAAACTAATTATTAATTAACCTAAATTTAATATATCCATAAAATCCTACGCTTAAACGGTTTTATTAGTTATCTTTTTTTATAAGATATACATTTGAGTAAATATTTCGCCCCAATGAAATTATTTACCTACAAATGTGTTTATTTTCCTTTGTTGATATTTTTATTATCAACAGATATTTTGTCTTCTCAAAATAACACTACCCAATGTGGCAATAAGTTTTCATTAGAAGAAATAGCTTTATTAAATACTATTAAGCCACAATTAGTTCCTTTTGAACAAAAATTTTTATCAAATAAAACTAATAAATCTAGTATTAAAATGGTTAATTCCATTCCAATAAAAGCACATGTAATTAGGTATTCTAATGGCTCGGGTGGAATTTGTGAATCAGACTTAAACAAGGCTATTAATAACCTTAATGAACAATTTGCAGATGCCTATTTAAACTTTTTTCTTTGTGATGACATTAACTATATTAACAGCGATACACTATGCCATTATAAAAAAGGAGACGAAAGTGATTTAATAGATGATATCAATGTTTCTAATGTAATAAACATTTACTTTACAGAATATTTAGAAAACACTGACGACGAAGAAATTTGTGGCTATAGTAATAATAAGAGAAATAAAGATTTTATTGTAATTAAAAATAGTTGCGCTACAAATCCTTCTTCGCTTGCTCATGAAATGGGGCATTTTTTCTCATTAATACACACACATGGTCCAGATAACAACACTCTTACTACAGAGTTAGTTGATGGTAGTAATTGTGATACCGACGGTGATGGTATATGTGATACACCAGCAGACTCTAAACTTACTTGTGAAAATGTAAATAACTTTTGCCAATATATTGGTACTGAAACCGATGCTAATGGACATGCCTTTACCCCAGACACAGGTAATATTATGTCTTACGCCTATAAAGCTTGTAGAACACATTTTTCTGAACAACAGCTGGCTCGTATGTATGCTTTTTATAACACACAAAAAAACTATTTAGCATGCCCTTCGTTTAATGCCAATTTTAGTGTAGATGTTAGTCAAACTTGCGGTGAAAACTTATTAGTAAAATTTAATAGTACATGTAATAACATCACCAAATGGGAGTGGGATATAAATTCTGATGGTATTATAGATTATACTACCCCAAACCCTACACATAACTTTATTGCTGGCATTTATGATGTTACATTAACCGTTTCTAACAAGTCTAATTCAATAAGTAAAACATACACTAACCTTATTAAAGTTGGAGTGACTACAGAACCTTTATTTGATGAAAACTTTGATGAATTTGATATTGCCAACAATAATGGTTGGACAAATAACGATGTGTCTAATACTGGTTTTAATTGGTTAATTAATCATGGTGAAACCTCATCAGAAGAAACAGGTCCTGCTCATGACAATACTAGTAATAGCATTTTAGGAAACTATATTTATACCGAAGCATCTAACGGAAACACAGGTGATATTACAGAATTTATTTCACCCTGTATAGATGTTATTTACGAAAACTCTGAAATTGAATTTGCTTACCATATGTTTGGTAAAAATATTGGTGAACTACACGTAGATATTAAAACAAGTAACGGTTATATTAATGATGTTATTGAACCCCTAATTGGGCAGCAACAAACAAACCAAACAGATGCTTTTCTTACTAAAAACATCAACTTATCATCATATTTAGGAGAAACCATAAATATTAGATTTAGAGCCATTAGAGGCAACGGCTGGAAAGGAGATATTGCTATTGATGATATTTTCTTAAAAACAATAATTACACCCATTTCTGACGATTCTGTTAAACTATACCCTAACCCTGTACAAAACGATGTGTTATTTGTAAAAACTAATAACAATAAGCAAGAAAACTTAGTTTTTGAAATATCAAATCTTGTGGGGCAAAAATTTGCTTCGGGTGTAGTTACAAATCAACCTATTAATGTTAGTAACCTATCAAGCGGAACTTACCTATTAACCGTTTTAGGTGAAAATTCTAAGGTAGTAAAACGTTTTATTAAGTAGTTTTAAGTAAGGCTTTATTGATGGCTTTTATTAAGCTAGGACCTTCATAAATAAACCCTGTGTAAACTTGAATTAAATCGGCTCCTGCCTCAATTTTTTCAATAGCATCTGTTGCTGAATGAATACCCCCAACACCTATTATAGGGAACGCTTTATTACTATTCTCTGCTAAATATTTAATGACTTTGGTGCTTTTTTCTTTTATAGGTTGCCCACTTAAACCACCATTACCAATGGCTTCCAATTTCTCTTTTGATGCTTTTAAACCTGTTCTATCAACCGATGTGTTACTGGCAATTACCCCATCTAAACCTGTGTTTTTCACCAGTTCTATAATTTCATCTAACTGGCCATTATTTAAATCTGGAGCAATTTTTAATAAAATTGGCTTTTGTTCTTTAAAAGAAGTATTAGCCTTTTTAACTTCGTTTATCAATTCTTCTAAATAATCCTTATCACTCAGTTTTGCATGACTTCCTACATTGGGGCAACTTACATTTAATACAAAATAATCTACATAAGGATGTAAAGCATTGAAACAAGTTAAATAATCGGCTGTGTAGTCTTCTGGTTTGGTAGCTGTATTTTTACCAATATTGCCCCCAATAATAAGTTTTCCTTTATTTTTCTTAAGTTGTTCAATAGCAGCTTCAAGTCCTTCGTTATTAAAACCCATTCGGTTAATAATTCCTTGGTCATCTTTAAGTCTAAACAAGCGTTTTTTAGGATTTCCGGGTTGCCCCTTGGGTGTTACTGTTCCTATTTCAATAAATCCAAATCCAAAATTTGCCAATTCATTATATAAAACCGCATTTTTATCAAACCCTGCAGCCAATCCTACCGGGTTTTTAAAGGTTAAACCAAATAAATGGCGTTCTAATCGTTTATCTTCAATGGCATATAAATTTTTAAATAATGCTGAAAAACCAGGTATTTTAGAAGTTTGCTTTATTAAAGAAAATGTAAAATGATGTATTTTTTCAGGATCAAATAAAAAGAAAATTGGGCGAAGCAGTAATTTGTACATCTGTTTTATTTGTGCAAAAATACTCCTAAATAATCTAAATAAAAAATTAATAATTGTACTTTTGAAATACCTTATTTCAGGTAATAATTATCTTTTTATTCACACAAAATTTATCCTAAAAATGATATCAAAAGAACACATAATAAAGCGTTTTGTAAGCTATATAACTATTGACACAGAATCTGACCCAAACTCTCAAACAACACCTAGTACAGAGAAACAATGGGATTTAGCAAATAAACTTGCAGAAGAATTAAAAGCCATTGGTATGGAAGATGTTTCTATTGATGATAACGCCTACATTATGGCAACCCTACCTAGTAATGTTGCTTATGAAGTACCAACCATTGGTTTCATTGCGCATTTTGACACATCGCCAGATTTTACAGGTGCTAATGTTAAACCACAGATTCATGAAAATTATTTAGGTGGCGATATTTTACTTAATAAAGAAGAGGGTATTGTACTATCACCAAACTATTTTGAAGATCTTAAACTTTATATAGGGCAAACGCTTATTACAACTGATGGCACTACCCTTTTAGGTGCCGATGATAAAGCAGGGATTTGCGAGATTGTAAGTGCTATGGAATACTTAATTAATCATCCAGAAATTAAACACGGGAAAATTAGAGTTGGATTTACACCTGATGAAGAAATAGGTAGAGGCGCTCATAAATTTGATGTTGAAAAATTTGGAGCAGATTGGGCTTATACAATGGATGGCAGTCAAATTGGTGAATTAGAATACGAAAACTTTAATGCAGCTTCTGCAGTTGTTAAAATTAAAGGTAAAATAGTGCACCCAGGATATGCTAAAGGTAAAATGATAAACTCAATGTATATTGCTACAGAATTTATAAACTCTTTACCTAGAATGGAAACCCCAGAACATACCGATGGTTACCAAGGCTTTTTCCATTTACATAACATGAAAGGTAGCGTAGATGAAACCGTTTTAGAATATATAATAAGAGATCATGATCGTCAGCACTTTGATGCTAGAAAAGAAGTCTTATTAAAACTAACCAATGAGTTAAACACTCAATATGGAAATGATACAATTAAAACCGAAATTAAAGATCAGTATTTCAATATGCGTGAAAAAATTGAACCTGTAATGCATATTGTTGATATTGCTGAAGAAGCTATGAAACAACTAGATATAGAACCACTAATAAAAGCTATTCGTGGAGGAACTGATGGTTCTCAACTAAGCTATATGGGATTACCCTGCCCAAATATTTTTGCTGGTGGACATAACTTTCATGGCAGATATGAATACGTACCTGTAGAAAGTATGGTAAAAGCTACAGAGGTAATTTGTAAGATTGCTGAACTAACAGCTTTAAAAAAATAACACAAATAAAAAACTATTTACACAAAAAAATAATCTCAATTTCCAGTAATAATAATAATTTATGAAATTCAATAATATAATAGAAAGTATAGGAAACACACCTGTTGTAAAACTAAATAAACTATTCCCTAATGCTAATGTTTGGATCAAACTTGAAAAAGCAAACCCAGGAGGAAGTATAAAAGATAGAATAGCCATAGCTATGATAGAAGATGCCAAAAATAAAGGCTTAATTACAAAAGACACAGAAATAATTGAACCTACTTCTGGAAACACAGGTATTGGGTTAGCTATGGTAGCAGCGGTAAAAGGTTATAAACTCACTTTGGTAATGCCAGAATCAATGTCTATAGAACGCAGATCTTTAATGGCTGCCTATGGTGCTAATTTGGTATTAACACCAAAAGAACAAGGTATGGGAGGTGCTATAGTAAAAGCAGATGAAATAGTAGCCAATAGTGAAAATGCATGGATACCTTCACAGTTTACAAATCCTTCAAATCCACAAATTCATGAAAAAACAACAGCTATAGAAATTATTAATGATTTTCCTGAAGGTATAGACTATTTGATTACAGGAGTTGGAACTGGAGGTCATATTACAGGCATGTCAAAAGCTTTAAAAGAAAAACTACCCAATTTAAAAGTATTTGCAGTAGAACCAGATGATTCTGCTGTAATTTCTGGCGATGAACCAGGTCCGCATGCATTACAAGGTATAGGAGCTGGTTTTATTCCAGAGGTATTTGAAAAAGATTTAATTGATGGTGCTATTAGAATTACTAAAGATGAAGCTTTTACAGAAGTAAAAAATATAGCAAAATCTGAAGGTATTTTAGTTGGTATTTCTACAGGAGCATCTTTGGCTGCTGTTAGAAAACAATTAAAAAATATAAACAGCGAAAAAACTGTTTTAACAATGAATTATGATACGGGTGAACGCTACCTCTCTGTTGAAAATCTTTTGCAATAACCAAAAAGAAAAAATAAAAAAGGCTTCCTATTTAAAAGTAGGAAGCCTTTTTTTATAAACATATAGTTTATTTTTATTTTGCTGGTGCATTTAACTTAGTGCTCATTTCCATAGAAATTGCAGAACGCTCAAATTTTAACTTTCCAGACAAAGTCTCTATAACACATGTGCCATCTTTGTCATTTAGTTCTAAAATTTTACCGTGTAAACCACTTTTGGTAATTACTCTATCACCTTTTTTAAGTTCTGCTGCAAACTTCTTTTCTTTTTTTGCTTTCTTCATTTGTGGTGCAATCATAAAGAAATACACTACTACAAACATTAAAATAAATGGCATAAATGCCCCAATTCCTTCTCCCATTTTATAAATTATTTTACTGGTTTATCAGCTGTTTTAGCATTTGGATCTTTTACAAATGCTGTTATTTTTACTATTTCTTTTCCCTTTTCTGTATTGGCTGTTACAGTAATAGTTTTAGTAATTTTATTAGCTCCACTACCATTAAAAGTAACTGTAAATTTACCAGATTCTCCTGGTGCTAATGGTTTTCTACTCCAATCTTGAGGAACAGTACAACCGCAAGAAGTTTTTATATCTGTAATAACTAAAGGGGCATCTCCTGTGTTTTTGTAATTAAAAACAGTTGATACTTTTTTTCCTTTTTCAATCTCACCAAAATCATGCTCGGTTTCTTCAAACTCAATAACTGGAAATTTTGAAGCCTCAGCATCTCTTTTTGCTGCTACTGCAATATTTTTTTCATCAATTTTTTTTGCTGCATTTTCTTTACATGATGTAAAGGCTACCATGCATAAAACACTAATACCTAAAAATATTTTCTTCATTTTATTTATTTTTTTCTATTAATCGCTGTAAAAGTAATAATTATTTAAGCGATTAAAAACTTTTAAAAAAACAACTTAACAAGAATTTATAATAAACCTCTTCCTACTTTTTTTAAAGTTTTAGAATCTGTATATTCTTTTACTAATTTATCTAATATTCCATTAATAAATATGCTACTTTTTGGGGTAGAATATTCTTTAGCAATTTCTAAATATTCATTTATGGTTACTTTTACTGGTATTGATGGAAAATTTTGTAACTCGCATATTGCCATTTGCAGCAAAATATAATCAACATTTGCAATTCTATCAGAATCCCAATTTTTGGTTTTCTTTTCTATTTCTGTATTTAAAGCAGATCTATTTAATAGTGTTTTCTTAAACAAATCAATTGCAAACTGTTTGTCATCTTCTTCTTTATACAATTTAGGCACAAAATGAGAATCGTTAGAGTTTGGTTTGGCTTTTCTTAAAAGTTTTAAAATAGCAGTATTAACAGTAGGCAAATCATCTAACCAAGTTAAATTTTTATCTTCTATATATTCATAAAGCTTATCATTGGGTGCCAATATTTCTTTAAACAAATCTATTACAAATTGTTTATCTTCTTTAAAATCAGACACCCTAGTCTGCATATAGTCTTTATATAAATCACTAGATCTTATTGCTTTAAAAATAATATCAACATACTCGTCATCTAGCTCCCAGTTATTTATTTTATGGGTTTCTAATTGATCTTTAAGCTTTATATTATTACCTAAAAGTTGAAGTAATTGATTATTAATAAATTTTCTATTAGGATCTTTGTCTTCTGGAGTTGCAAGATACTTTTGTTGTTTTTTAAGTAAATCTTTCTCTGCTCTTTTTCTAACTTCTGGTAGTAAAGAGATTAATAATAAGTATAAGTTATACATGTTATCTATACTAAACAGTAAGAATTTCTGATCTCTACTAAAATCATCACTTTCGCCTCCTTTATAGGCATATAAAGTTTGCATTACTTTTATACGAATATGTCTTCTGTTTAGCATAATTACAAAGAACTTAAATTTAAATAACGTAAAACATTTGCTTTTTTTACGCTGCAAAAGTAATATTATTTTAAAAAAGTAACTCTATTTTCAATCTTATATTATTGTGATTATAACTTTATGCTATTTTTAACAGTTACTAAATACCTAACAAAGCTAATTATAGTTTATATGCCCTATCTTTGCTTTTCTTGTTGATTTATTTTTAATGAAAGAATTACAGCATTTAAATAAGTATTTTTTAAAATATAAAACGCATATTCTACTAGGTAGCGTTATCACTGTAGCTGCTAGAATTTTTTTACTCTATACGCCTAGGTATGTAAAAAAGATTTTTGCTACTGTTGAAAGATTTTTAGATGGCTCTATTACTAAAGAAGTATTTAGATCTGAGTTAGTAGAAGCTATACTTTGGATAATTGGAGCCGCATTAATTGCCGGAATACTTACCTTTTTTATGAGGCAGACCATTATTAACGTGTCTAGGTATGTAGAATTTGATTTAAAAAATGAAGTTTATGAGCACTACCAAAAATTATCTTTAAACTTTTATAAAAAGAATAGAACTGGCGATTTAATGAATCGTATTACAGAAGATGTAAGCAGAGTTCGTATGTATGCAGGACCCGCCATTATGTACAGCATCAACACCGTTGCTCTGTTTGTTGTGGCGCTTATTTACATGTTTAACGAAGCGCCCAAATTAACATTATACACTATATTACCACTACCTATACTTTCTATAATTATTTATAAACTTAGTAGAGAAATTCATAACAGAAGTACTATTGTACAAGAATATTTGTCAAAATTATCAACCTTTACTCAAGAATCATTCAGTGGTATTACCGTTATAAAAGCCTATGGTATTGAACCTCAAACGTCATCAAATTTTACATCATTGGCTGATGAAAGTAAAGAAAAACAAGTAAATCTGGCTAAAATACAAGCTTGGTTTTTCCCCATGATGATATTACTTATTGGTACTAGTAACCTCTTAGTTATTTACATAGGTGGTATGCAATATATTAACGGAGAGATTGAAAGTTTAGGTACCATTGCAGAATTTATTATTTACGTTAATATGCTCACATGGCCTGTTGCTACTGTTGGTTGGGTAACCTCTATTGTGCAACAAGCAGAAGCATCTCAAAAACGAATAAATGAATTTTTAAAAATTGAACCAGAAATTAAAAACACCGTTACTAAAACAACTAAAATTACAGGTGATATTGAGTTTAAAAACGTTTTTTTTACCTATGATGACACTAATATTGAAGCATTAAAAGGCATTAATTTTAATGTAAAAGAAGGAGAAACACTTGCTATTTTAGGTAAAACGGGTTCTGGAAAATCAACAATTTTAGACTTAATAGGCAGGTTGTACGATATAGACAAAGGTTCTATTTTAGTTAACAACACAAATATTAAAAATCTTAATCTATACAATTTAAGAGACAGTATTGGCCACGTACCACAAGACGCATTTTTATTTTCAGACACCATAAAAAACAACATAAAATTTGGTAAAGAAGATGCTACAGATGATGAAGTTATACAAGCTGCAAAAAATGCACAAGTACATAAAAACATTATAAAATTTAACAACGGGTACGAAACAGTTTTAGGTGAAAGAGGTATTACATTATCTGGCGGACAAAAACAGCGAATTTCCATTGCTAGGGCTATTATAAAATCTCCTAAAATATTACTATTTGATGATTGTTTATCGGCTGTAGATACTGAAACTGAAGAAAAAATATTAAAAAACCTTAAAAAAATAACTAAAGGTAAAACATCAATTATTGTAAGTCATAGGGTATCATCTGCAAAAAATGCAGATAAAATTATTGTTTTAGAAGATGGGAAAATTGTACAAAAAGGCACTCATAAATCTCTAATAAAAGAGGATGGCTATTACAAACATTTATACCTTAAACAAAAAAGTGAAACAAACACTAAATAAACATAAAATCAATATTTTAACTCTCAATTTTGTTAAAATAAATTCAATAAAAGTGAATATTTAAAAAAGAAACTTTAGAATTTGTTGGTTAGTATCGGTTTTTTTTAGATTTTTGATACGCAAACGATAAATTCAAATAAATATTTATTTAACTATGAATAATAATGATATGATGGAGAGAGAAGAGATATTTTCTAAAGTTTTAAGAGCAGGAAGACGCACATATTTTTTTGACGTTAGAGCTACTAAAGCAGATGACTATTACTTAACAATTACTGAAAGTAAAAAATTCACTAATGATGATGGCTCATTCCACTACAAAAAACATAAAATTTATATATACAAAGAAGACTTTGCCGAGTTTAAAGATATTTTAGCTGAAATGACAGATTTCATTATTGAGCAAAGAGGAGATGAAGTTATTAGTGAACGCCACCAAAAAGATTTTAAAAAAGAATACAACAATAATAATTCTGAATCTCAATCTGAAGATACCATTAAAACCACCGAGAGTTTTACAGATGTAGATTTTGATGATATATAAAAATATAAATTAAAGAAGAAAGGCTTAAATCTTAGATTTAGGCTTTTTTTATTTTAATAAACTTTTTAACCTAAAACTATAGGTTGAAATAATAGCTCCTCGCTGTACTTTTAGCCTTATTAATTTTCCTGATTTGCCATAAAACATGAGCATAATTTGTTGTAATGTTAAATTATCAGAAACCTTTCCATTAATTGATAATATTATATCTCCTTTTAACAAACCTGCTTGTGCTGCTGGCGAACCTTCTCTTAGTTCTACAATAGAATAAGTGGGTTTTAACACCATTTTTGACTTTCTGTCAAATAAAACACGCACTCCTTTATTATTTGAGTTTTGCGCATTTTTATCAAACTTATAATTTTCATTTTCATATTCTCTAACAAACCTAACACCATCATGAGCTAATTCTATACCACTTTTATTATAGCTAAAACTTTCACGAAAATTACTATTTTTCTTTAGCGTTATTAACTTATTTCTGTAATCCATAATAATATTAAAGCGCTTTAAAATATTTCCTGCTATACTACCGTTTCTATCTTCTACTTTTTTTGCAAAAAATATTGACGTTGAATCTGGAAATGCTACATTAGATTCTTTTAATGTAAAACTTTTTAAAAAGAACGCATCTGATTTTCCGCGTTTACCATAAACACTTCCACTTAAACCATGCCCCAAAAAATCTCTAAAATAATTATCCCCAGACGTTATACCTAATGAATCATCTTCAAACAACCACAAGCTATCACTACCACCCGAATCAATTAATAGTTTTAAGGGAATTCTTTTATTATTAAGACTTACCTCGGCATTCAAATAAGGTTTGTTATTATAAAATTCAAGATTAAACTGCTCGCATTTAGTACACTTTTTATATTTATATATATCAGGATTAAAAAGCTTAATATTTTTATGAATGTAATTTATTTCAACAACAAAATCTCTAAAAACATCTAAACCAATAATACCATGAATTGGTACTCCTAATCTTGAAGCAAAATTTATATTTAAACCAAAAATAGCGTACAAATCTTGTCTTAAACTAACCGCATCTCCAATTTTAAAAATATTATCTCTAGATTTTAATGCTTCTATAGGTTCTCCTTCTCCTAAACCGCGTAAAAAAATTTTTTCTGTATTTTTAACTTTTAATGTATCGGTTCCATGTAAAAAATTGAAAATTATAGGTTTACTAACTCCTGTATCTAAAATAAAAGACAACTCTACCCCATTAACTTCAACAGGAACAATCATTAAATTATTAATTAATTTAAATTTTATTTTGTCTGTTTCATTCTTATTTTGAATAATGAACCTGTTGTTCTGAGCAACCAAAATAACTATACAACCACAAAAAAAACATAAAAAAAATACAAGCCTTTTCATTAACTATCAGGTATCATTTACTTAATGAATTTACAAATCTTTTAGTTAGACTTAAGTATTTAAGACTATTTTTTAAAAAAACTTTAAGATAATTTTCTCAAATTTGCACACTAAATTAAAAATTAGATGCCAACAATATCTAAAAAGGGACAATTAATGCCCGAGTCTCCCATACGTAAATTAGTACCATATGCAGAAGATGCAATTAAAAAAGGGAAACATATATACCATCTTAATATTGGTCAACCTGATATTAAAACCCCAGAAGTGGCACTACAAGCCGTAAGAGATAATTCTGTTGAAATTTTATCTTATTCGCGTTCTGAAGGCTCAGAAACATACAGAAAAAAACTTGCTAATTACTATAGCGGTCATAATATAAACGTGTCTCATAAAGACATTGTTGTAACCACTGGAGCTAGTGAAGCCATTGCTTTTATTTTTGGAAGCATTATGGATGTTGATGACGAAGTTATTATTTGCGAGCCTTTTTACGCTAATTATATTGCTTTTGCTACTGCAGCAAGCGTAAAAGTAGTTCCTATTGTTTCTAAAATTGAAGACAATTTTGCTTTACCTGCTATTGAAGAATTTGAAAAACTAATTACGCCTAAAACAAAGGCAATTATGATTTGTAATCCAGGAAACCCAACCGGATGTCTTTATTCTGAAAAAGAAATAAAACAATTAGCAGATATTGTAAAACGTAACGATTTGTTTTTAATTTCAGATGAAGTATACAGAGAGTTTACTTATGATGGTTCATCTCATTATTCTATTTTAGAATTAGAAGACTTAGATGAACACACCATTATGATAGATTCTGTTTCTAAACGCTACAGTATGTGTGGCGCAAGGGTTGGCTGTTTAGTAACTAAAAATGAAACCATTAGGCACACTGTGTTAAAATTTGCACAAGCTAGGTTGAGCCCTCCTACCTACGCTCAAATTGCAAGCGAAGCTGCATTACAAACTCCTTCAAGTTATTTTGAAGAAGTAAAAAACAAATACCTTAACAGAAGAAATACTTTAATTACAGAGCTAAATAAAATTGATGATGTTAAAGTGGTTACTCCAATGGGTGCTTTTTATTGTATAGTTGAACTCCCTGTAAAAGATGCAGACCACTTTGCTCAATGGCTATTAGAGTCTTTTGATGTTGATAATGAAACTGTAATGGTTGCTCCTGCTAGTGGATTTTATTCTACACCAAACATAGGAAAAAACCAAATAAGGATTGCATACGTACTTAACAGAAGAAGTTTAGTTAAAGCAGTAAACATTATAAAGGAAGCCTTAAAAGTTTATAAAAACTAGTGCATATTAAACAAAACATATCATTAAAAGCTTATAATACTTTTGGTATTGATGTAAACGCTAAATACTTTGTTTCAGTTTCAAGTTTTGACGAACTAAACCAGGTTTTAAAACTAGAAAACTACCAAAAAAAACTAATACTTGGTGGCGGCAGTAATATGTTACTTACCAGTAATTTTGACGGACTTGTAATTCATATAAACATAAAAGGAATTAACATCATTTCTAAAGACCAGCAATCTGTTATAGTAAAAGCTAATGCTGGCGAAAATTGGCATAACTTTGTCTTATGGTGTTTAAAACATAATTTTGGTGGTATAGAAAACCTATCACTTATTCCTGGTAATGTAGGTACTGCCCCTATACAAAATATTGGTGCTTATGGGGTAGAGTTAAAAGATACGTTTGTGTCTTGCGAAGCTATATCTTTAGAAACTAAAACCCTAAAAACATTCAATAAAGAAGATTGTAATTTTGGATATAGAAACTCTATTTTTAAAAATAACGCTAAAGATAAATATATTATTACCAGTGTAACTTTTAAGCTAAGTACACAAAATCATAAATTAAACATTAATTACGGAGCAATAACTTCAGAATTAGAAAATATGGGCATTAAAAACCCAACCATACAAGACGTTTCAGAAGCTATTATTACTATTAGAAAAAGCAAATTACCAGACCCAAAAAAAATAGGCAATAGTGGTAGTTTCTTTAAAAACCCAATAATTCCTAAAGAGTTATATAATGAGTTACGCAAAAATTTTGATGACATTCCTAATTATCCAGTTTCTAAAACTCAAGTAAAAGTTCCTGCAGGTTGGCTTATTGAAAAAGCTGGATTTAAAGGCAAACATTTTGGTAATTACGGGGTTCATAAAAATCAAGCTTTAGTACTAGTTAATTATGGTAATGCAAAAGGAAAAGACATATTAAAACTCTCAAAACTAATTCAGAAAACTGTTAAGAGAATATTTAACATTTCTATTGAAGCAGAAGTAAATATCTTATAATCTCAAAGAAATTTCTATTTTTGGCATATTAATACAATATATAAATTAAACTTACTTTGATAACTCCTATTGAAAAAGAAATAGTAAATCTCCTAGAATCTGGCGATAAAAAAGCTATTTCTCTGTTATACGAAAATTATGCAGATGCTCTATATGGAGTTATTAGAAAGGTAATTACAGACGAGGAAACAGCTCAAGATGTACTTCAAGAAAGTTTTGTAAAAATTTGGAGGTACGCTAAAAAATATGATTCTAGTAAAGCCAAACTATTTACTTGGCTCTACAGAATTGCTTATAACACAGCTATTGATAAAGTAAGATCTTTAAAAAACAAAAGCGGTAAAGAAGTCCAAATTGATACTTCTGTCGTATATAAATTTACAGCAGATAGTATTAATCAAGACGTTTTAGATATAAAAAAGCATCTAAACACCCTTGACGAAAAATATCAAATAGTAATTAATGCGCTCTTTTTTGAGGGTATGACACAGCAAGAAGCTAGCGATGAATTAAATATTCCGCTAGGTACTATAAAATCGAGATTAAAAATTGGATTGCGAGAATTGAAAAAAATTTACAATCCGTAATTAATAAAGTCATGAATGAGAAAATAACTTCTTTTTTAAATTCTGGCCTTTTAGAAAAATATCTAATAGGTGAAACTACTTCTGCCGAAACGGAAATGGTTGAATCTTATATTTCGAAATTCCCAGAAGTACAGAATATGTACGATACCTTACAGCAAAACTTAGAGATTGTAGCTAAAAGTAACGCTGTTGAAGCTCCTAAACATATTTTAAATAATATTTTAGAAGAACTTGATGAAGCCCCTGTGGTTAAAATGAACACAACTAGATCTAGAAAAACTTGGTATAAATACTCTATAGCCGCTAGTGTTGCTGCTATTATTTTTGCTAGTACATCGTATTTCTTATACAATCAAAATCAAAAACTAGCAGAAGAAAATCAAGTTGTTGTTGATGAAATCTTTGATTTACGTAGCGATATTGAGCAAAACAATAAAATGTTAGACAATGTCATGCGTCAGTTATTAAAGCTTAACAACCCAGAAACAGAGAAATATATTATAAACGGTAATGAAAGAGCCAAAGAATTAAAAACGGTGGCGTACATAAACCCTAAAGAAAAAACATCTATGATTGATGTAGTTTCTTTACCAGAATTACCAGAAGAACAATGCTATCAAATTTGGGCAGACATTCAAGGTAAAATGGTAAGCTTGGGTATTTTAAATGAAACCGATAGAAAGCTCATGAATATTCCATATGCAGAAGACGCATTAGCTTTAAATATCACTATTGAACCTAAAGGAGGTAATAAAATAGCTTCATTAGATAAAAAAGTAGCAGAAATTAGTTTGCACTAAGCAAATATTAAATACTTCAAATAAAATAGCCTCGTTTTAATTATTTAAGACGAGGCTATTATTTTCAAATAGATTATAAACTACTCTTTATCAAATAAAGTTTTATGTATAAATCCAGCAACAATAGCACCTGCAATAGGTGCAACCCAAAATAACCAAAGTTGTGCTGTATATTCACCACCTGCAAATAACGCTTGACTAGTAGAACGAGCAGGATTAACAGATGTATTAGTAATTGGAATACTAATTAAATGAATTAAAGTAAGTGCTAAACCAATAGCTATAGGAGCAAACCCTTTAGGTGCTCTTTTATTTGTGCTTCCTAAAATAATTAATAAGAAAAAAGCTGTTAGCAAAAATTCTGCTATTAAAGCGGCTGTCATAGAATAACCATCTGGAGAAAGCGCGCCATAACCATTGGCTGCAAACCCTCCAATAGAATTAAAACCTGCTTTATTAGTTATTATTAAATATAAACATCCGGCAGCGGCCAAACCACCAATTAATTGAGCAATAATATAGCCTACTAAGTTTTTAGCTTCAAACTTACCTCCTGCCCATAAACCAAAAGATACAGCAGGATTAAAATGACCTCCAGAAATATGCCCAACAGCAAAAGCCATAGTTAAAACAGTTAAACCAAATGCCAATGCAACACCTGCAAAACCAATACCCAGTTCTGGGAAAGCTGCTGCAAATATAGCACTACCACAACCACCAAAAACAAGCCAAAATGTTCCAAAAAACTCTGCAAATAATTTTTTCATAATTCAAATTTAATTAGTTAGTATTTGTTAATAAATTATATATATGACACTAAAACAGGCAATTAGTCACATAGTTAATGTTTATTTCATTAAGCAGAAATAATTGATAAAAATGTTACCTTTGCGTAAAATATTTTCCAATGAAACTTTTTTTAATCACCGTAGCAATATTAGGATTAGCCATAGCTGGAATTGCCATTAAAATTTGGGCAAAAAAAGACGGTAAATTTTCAGGAACATGTGCTAGCCAAAACCCCATGTTAAACAAAAATGGAGAAGCCTGTGGCTTTTGTGGTAAAACACCAGATCAATTTGCCGATTGTAATGAACCTCAACACTCATAAATCTGCATGAGTCTACTTGATATTATTTACTATGCATTTATTAGTGTAGTTTGTATTCAAGTTATTATTTACTTTTTTTTATTCGGTAAATTTTCATTCTCTAAGCAAAAAACACAATCTGTAAAAAAGATTCCTGTTTCAGTTATAATTTGTGCCAAAAATGAAGCTGAAAATTTAAAGAAGTTTTTACCCTTTATAATCAATCAAGATTATTCAAATTTTGAAATAGTTCTCATTAATGATGCTTCAACAGATAATACTCTAGAAGTAATGAAGACTTTCAAAAAACAGAGCAACAACATTAAAATAGTTGACGTAAAAAATGTAGAAGCTTTTTGGGGTAATAAAAAGTACGCTTTAACACTTGGTATAAAAGCCTCTACTAACGAGTTTCTTTTATTTACTGATGCCGATTGCAAACCTCTTTCAAAATACTGGATTAGTGAAATGGCTTCTCATTTCAACAATAATAAAAGTATTATTTTAGGGTATGGTGCTTATTCAAAAATTAAAAAATCTTTACTAAATAAACTAGTTAGGTTTGAAACATTGGTTACTGCAATTCAATATTTTTCATTTGCAAAATTAGGAATGCCATATATGGGAGTGGGCAGAAATTTAGCCTACACTAAAAAAGAATTTTTTAAGGCTAATGGCTTTATAAATCACATTCAAATAAAATCTGGTGATGATGATTTGTTTGTAAATCAAATTGCTACAAAAAATAATACTGCCACTTGTTATTCAGAACCAAGTATTACTATCTCTAACCCTAAAACCACCTTAAAAGATTGGTATAAACAAAAAAGAAGACACATTTCTACAGCAAATCATTACAAACTAAAACATAAAGTTTTATTAACACTTATTTACTGTACACAATTTTTATTTTGGCTTTTAGCGTTTATACTAATTTCAACACTTTATAATTGGCAAATAGTATTAACACTATTTATTTTGAAAATAATAATGCAATATGTAGTTTACGGATTATCAGCTAAAAAACTAAACGAAAAAGATGTACTTTGGTTACTCCCTTTTCTAGAAGTTTTTTTAATTATTACACAATTAACTATATTTATAAACAATCTTATTTCAAAACCTAACCATTGGAAATAAATAATGCTATTAAACGCGCAAAAGAAAATGACCAAAAAGCGTTTAATTACCTACTAGATACCTTTTGGGATGATGTTTACGGCTTTCAATTAAAACGCGTGGAAAACGAAAGTGATGCCGAAGATATTACAATTCAAACTTTTTCTAGAGCTTTTGACAGAATTGAAACTTTTGATAATAAATATAAATTTAAAACTTGGTTAATAACCATTTCTAAAAACATTCATATTGATTTATTACGAAAAGAAAAGAAATCAATTTCTCAAGTAATTTCTAATGAAGAAAAATCTGTACTTGAAATTTTAGATGAATCGCCTTCTATTGAAGACAAATTAATTACAGAACAACATTTAGCCAAATTACTTAGAGATATAAAGAAATTAAAACCACACTACCAAAAAGT
The DNA here is from genome assembly GCF_049132085.1 of Seonamhaeicola sp. NFXS20. Lineage (NCBI taxonomy): Bacteria > Pseudomonadati > Bacteroidota > Flavobacteriia > Flavobacteriales > Flavobacteriaceae > Seonamhaeicola > Seonamhaeicola sp. NFXS20. The sequence continues at coordinate 333,085 of NZ_JAFMPU010000002.1, forward strand.
GATTCACCTGCGTTATTTTCAAGAGTTAAGTTATAAAGAGATATCAAATGAATTAAATGAACCTATTAACAATGTTAAGGTTAAATTACTAAGAGCTAAAAAGTTATTAGCAGAAATTATTCAAAAATCTTAGTACTAAAATAACCTCTTCTTTTAAACTCATTTAATTTAGGCTTTTAACGGCATTTACCCTACGGCTATTTACCAAATTTTAAAAGAATACTTTGTATCTTTGCATCTCATTTTTTTAGCAATGCAAAAAGAAACAACATCTAATATATTACCAGAAAAAAAACCTAAACCAAAATGGCTCCGTGTAAAACTTCCTACCGGAAAAAAATACACAGAGTTAAGAGGTTTGGTAGATAAATATAAATTAAATACCATTTGTACTTCAGGAAGTTGCCCTAATATGGGTGAATGCTGGGGCGAAGGTACTGCAACCTTTATGATTTTAGGTAATATATGCACGCGCTCTTGTGGTTTTTGCGGTGTTAAAACTGGCAGACCAGAGTCTGTTGACTGGGACGAACCCGAAAAAGTAGCACGCTCTATAAAATTAATGAATATTAAACACGCCGTTTTAACCAGTGTTGATAGAGATGATTTAAAAGATATGGGAAGTATTATGTGGGCAGAAACTGTTAAAGCTGTACGCAGAATGAACCCTGAAACAACTTTAGAAACTTTAATTCCAGATTTTCAAGGTGTTGAACAACACATTGACAGAATTGTTGATGTAGCCCCAGAAGTGGTATCTCATAATATTGAAACTGTAAGACGTTTAACTAGATCTGTTAGAATACAAGCTCAATATGATAGAAGTTTAGGCGTACTTAAATACTTAAAAAAACAAGGACAAAGACGTACAAAATCTGGTATTATGCTTGGTTTAGGAGAAACCAGAGAAGAAGTTATTGAAACACTTCATGATTTAAAAGCACATGATGTAGATGTTGTAACTATTGGTCAATACCTTCAACCAAGTAAAAAACATTTACCAGTACAAAAATTTATTAATCCAGATCAATTTAAAGAATACGAAGAAATTGGTTTAGAACTAGGTTTCCGTCATGTAGAAAGTAGTGCCTTAGTACGTTCATCATACAGAGCTCAAAAACATATCAATTAAAAATGATTACTGTTGCTATAAACGGTTTTGGAAGAATAGGCAGACGCGTTTTTAAATTACTTCAAGATTATAAAAACATCAAAGTAGTTGCTATTAATGATTTAGCAGATGCCAAAACTTTAAGCCATCTTCTTAAATACGATAGTGTTCATGGCCTTTTTAACGGTACTATTTCTTCAAATGAAAATAATTTCATTGTAAATGAAAATACAATTCCGTTATTAAACAAAAAACATCCAAAAGACATTGACTGGACACCCTATAATGTTGATTTTGTAATTGAATCTACCGGAAAATTTAAAACTACAACAGACTTAGAATACCATTTAAAAAATGGTGCTAAACAAGTAATTTTAAGTGTGCCACCTCTTGATGATGATATAAAAACCATTGTTTTAGGAGTAAATGACCACATTTTAGACGGTACAGAACGTATTGTTTCTAACGCATCATGTACCACCAACAATGCAGCACCTATGTTTGATGTTATTAATAAATTTTGTGGTATAAATGAAGCATACATAACAACGGTGCATTCATATACTACAGATCAAAGTTTACATGATCAACCTCATAGAGATTTACGTCGTTCTAGAGCTGCAGGACAATCTATAGTTCCAACAACAACAGGTGCTGCAAAAGCATTAACTAAAATTTTCCCAGAACTATCAAGTGTAATTGGTGGTTGTGGTATTAGAGTTCCTGTTATAAATGGCTCTTTAACAGATATTACTTTTAATGTAAAAGATTCTGTTACTATTGCAGATATTAATAATGCTTTTAAAAGCGCTTCCGAAAATAGTTATAAAGGTATTTTAGAATATACCGAAGACCCTATAGTTTCAATAGATATTATAGGGAATAAACATTCTTGCATATTCGATTCTCAAATGACATCGGTTATTGGTAATATGGTTAAAATTATAGGTTGGTATGATAATGAAACTGGTTATTCTACACGAATAATTGACTTATTATGCAATATATCGGAAAAAAAGTGTGTTTTGTCGATAAAATAATTATATTTGTCGGTAATATTGAAATAATATGTCCCAAATTAAGCAATATATATTCGGTTTAACAATGTTATTTAGCGTTGTTGTTTGGTCTCAAAAGACCATTAATGACGACCCTGAAATTCAACAAAACAACATTAATCATCGTATTGAACAAGCTCAAATTAAGTTGGAAAATTTCGACTATTTTGATGCTCAAAGAAATCTTGATGAAGCTCTTAAACTAGCTGAAGATGCAGATAACAAAAAGAGCATTGGAATTATTTATGCTATAAAAGGAAAACTTCAACTTATTATTAAAGAAAATGATAATGCGCTTCAATCATTAAATAAAGCTATCAAAATTCAGCGCGAAAATAAAGACGATGCAAATTTAGCCAACTCATATAAAATTTTAGGTGAAGTTTATATTAGTAAAGGAGATTATTACCAAGCTTCAGATTATTTTAAATCTGCTAAAAACCTTTTTGAACAAGAAGGCTTAGATGAAGGTATTGCCAAAACACTACTTTTAGAAGGTAAAACCTTTATGCTATTAAAAAACTACAAAAAAGCAAGAGCCATTTTAGAGCAAGCAACAGCTCAAGCTAAAAAAACGGGCTTATTAAAAACCCTAAGTGAAGGGCTTTTAAACCACGCTTTAGTTTATGACAAACTAGGAGATAACCAAAAAGCTATTGATCTTGCTAACGAAGGGTTACAAATTGCCAAAGACAACAATTTTACAGCTATTTTAAATGACGCCTATATTATTACTAGTGATTTATATAACAACATAGGTAACTATAAGCTTTCTAGAGACTACCTAAGTAATTACATAAAATTATCAGATTCTATACGAAATTTAACAAGAGTAAGCTCTAGTAAAGAACAAGAAACCCAATACTTATTAAACGAAAGCAACGATAGAATTAAAGAATTAGAAGCCCAGGCCAAAGAAGAAAAAGAAGATGATGGTGTAAGAACTCTAATATCAATTTTAAGTGTGGCTCTTATTACTATTTTATCGCTTTTAACCTTATCATTATACAAAAACAATAACATTAGGTTAAAAACCAATAATATGCTTCATAAGAAAAATGGAGAACTTATTATTGCAAAAGAAAAAGCAGAATTAGCCTCTAAAACTAAAGCAAATTTCCTTTCTACAGTAACACATGAACTACGTACACCGCTTTATGCTGTTACAGGTTTAAGTAATATGCTATTAGAAGAAGATCCCAAACCATCTCAAATTCAACATTTAAAATCACTAAAATTCTCAGGAGATTATTTATTAACTTTTATAAATGACATTCTTCAAATAAATAAAATTGAAGCCAATAAAGTTGATTTAGAGCCAGAACCTTTCAACCTTAAGAAAAAGATAGACAATATTATTCTAGCACTAAATAATTCTGCAGAAGATAACAATGTTAATATTCATTTTGAATATGATAAAAAACTACCAGAAAACTTTATTGCAGACCAAATAAAGATATCTCAAATTCTTATAAACCTTATAGGTAACTCCATAAAATTCACCAAAGATGGTGATATTTGGATTAGAGTGTATCAAATGGAAATAAAAGACAAAATGTACACTCTTAGGTTTGAGGTTGAAGATAATGGTATTGGTATTAGCCAAGAAAAACAAGATAAAATGTTTGAGAGTTTCTCTCAAGGCTCAATTCAAATTAACCGAAAATATGGTGGTACAGGTTTAGGTCTTTCTATTGTAAAAGGGTTAATTGATATTTTAAAAGGAGAAATTCATGTTAAAAGTGAATTAGGAAAAGGAACCACATTTTTCTTTGACATTCCCTTAGAATTTACCGCTATTAAAGAAGAAGAAGCTAACGAAACTAAACCTTCTTATTTTGATAAAGATAATGATGCATTAGATTTAACTAATGTTAAAATTTTAGTGGTTGAAGACAACAAAATAAACCAAATGATAACTAAAAAGATTCTTACAAAAATGAATCTCAAATGTGATATCATTGATAATGGTACAGATGCGGTAGATATGATTAAAAACAACAACTACAATGTTATTTTAATGGATATACACATGCCAGGAATTAGCGGTATTGAAGCTACTAAAATTGTAAGAACTTTTGATAAAGAACTAACCATTTTTGCCTTAACAGCTGTTACTATTGAAGACAAAATGCATGAGTTTGAAGAAGCTGGATTTACAGATATAATTCCAAAACCATTTAAACAAGAAGAGTTTGAGAAAAAACTTTATAATGCCTTAGTATCTAAAGAAGATCAATCTGCTACAGCTTAATTTTTACAAAATCTTTTACCAAATTATTAAACACCTCTTCATTTTCAATGGTTGTTTTTATTGGCAAATAATACACTTTGTTTTGTAAAGATGGATATTCTTTTAATCGCATAAAATCTTTTTCGGTAGTAATTATAAGCGCTTCTTTAGTTAAATCTTCAACTTCATTTTGCGTGAAATTATGATGATCACTAAAATTTAAATGCTTAAAATTTAAACCTATATTTTTTAAATAATTTACTAAAGGGTTAGCATTAGCAATACCAGTAAGCAAAGTAAATTGTTTTAAACTGCTCAACTCAATAGTGTTACTTTCAGAAAAAACCTTATCAGAATAACTAATAGAACTAAAAAATACCTGTTGATGTTTCTTTGGCTTAATCTTTTTTAAAACATTATGCTTTTCGGTTTCACTTAAATTATCAGGACATTTGGTTACAACAATTATATTGGCTCGTTCTGCTCCAATTCTAGGTTCGCGTAAATTACCTGTTGGTAATACAAAATCATTAAAATAAGGGTTTTTATAAGTAGTAAGTAAAATATTAAAACCAGCTTTTACTTTTCTATGTTGAAACGCATCATCTAACAAAATTATTTCAGGAGCAACTTCAGAAGAAATTAAATTTTTAATACCATTATTTCTATCAGCATCAACAGCTACAAGAATGTCATCTTTAAATTTATAATAAAACTGAAAAGGCTCATCACCAATAGTATCGGCATTAGCAGTTGTATTTGCCAATTGAAATCCATCAGTCTTTCTCTTATACCCTCTACTTAGTGTAGCAATCTTATAATCATTTTTTAATAAGTTAATTAAATACTCAATCATTGGTGTTTTGCCTGTACCACCAACACTTAAGTTTCCAACACAAATTACGGGAAACGTGTACGAAACAGATTTTTTAATACCCCTATCATATAGTTTATTCCTTAAACTAGTTACCATGTAATAAATAGGTACAATAGGAAAAAAGATGTATCTAATAATTTTCATTACAGCAAAGTAAATATTTTATATTTGTTTAATAATCAAATCATGAAAATATTATGATTATTCAAGATGTTATTAATCATTTAGAAGAATTAGCACCTTTAGCTTACGCTGAAGATTTTGACAATGTTGGCCTTTTAGTTGGTGATAAAAACAAAAAATTAACAGGCATATTAGTTACTTTAGACACATTGGAAACCGTTGTTGATGAGGCCATTGAAAAAAACTGCAACTTAATTGTGAGCTTCCACCCTATTATTTTTAAAGGTTTAACAAAAATAACAGGAAAAACATATGTAGAACGTGTTGTTTTAAAAGCCATAAAACACAATATTGCTATTTATGCCATTCATACAGCCTTAGACAATGCTTTACAAGGAGTAAATGATATGATTTGCAACCAACTAGGTTTAGTAAATAAAAAAATACTAATTCCACAAGCTGCAACTATTAAAAAGCTAACAACTTATGTTCCTAAAAATGAAGCAGAACAATTAAGAAACGCTCTATTTAAAGCTGGCGCAGGTCATATTGGCAACTATAGTAATTGCAGTTTTAACACTAATGGTATTGGTACCTATCAAGGCAATGAATACTCTAACCCTACGCTTGGTGAAAAAGGAAAAACGCATCAAGAAGAAGAAACACAAGTCTCTGTAATATTTGCTAAACATTTAGAGTCAAAAATCATTAAAACCTTATTAAACACACATAGTTATGAAGAAGTAGCTTATGAGGTGGTTACTATAGAAAATAAAAACCAAACTATTGGTATGGGCATGATGGGTGAGTTAGAAAAACCTATCTCTGAAACCAATTTTTTAACCTTATTAAAATCTAAAATGAAAACAGGTTGTATTAGGCACTCCTCATTTTTAAACAAACCCATTAAAAAAGTGGCGGTTTTAGGTGGCTCAGGAAGTTTTGCTATTAATGCAGCAAAAGCCTCTGGGGCAGATGCTTTTGTGTCGGCAGATTTTAAGTATCACGACTTTTTTATGGCAGAAAACAACATTCTTTTAACAGATATTGGACATTATGAAAGTGAACAATACACAAAAAACCTTTTAGTAACGTATCTTACAAAAAAAATTACTAATTTTGCAGTCGTTTTATCAAACACCAATACCAATCCTGTTAAGTATTTTTAAAGTATGGCTAAAAAGAAAGAAGTAACTGTAGAAGAGCGCTTAAGAGCTTTATACGATTTACAACTCATAGATTCTCGTATAGACGAAATTAGAAATGTACGTGGAGAACTTCCTTTAGAAGTTCGCGATTTAGAAGATGAAGTTGCCGGATTAAACATTAGATTAGAAAAACTTGTTGCTAGCTTAGAAGTAATTGATAACGATATCAACTCTAAGAAAAATCTAATTGAAGAATCTAAAGCTTTAATTAAAAAGTACGGTGAACAACAAAAAAATGTTAGAAATAACAGAGAATACAACTCACTTACCAAAGAAATTGAATTTCAAGAATTAGAAATTGAACTAGCTGAAAAGCATATTAAAGAATTTAAAGTTCAAATTGAACAGAAAAAAGAAGTTATTGCTGAAACTAAAGAGCGTTTAAAAGAACGCGAAACGCATTTGAAACACAAAAAAGGTGAATTAGACGCAATTTTAGCAGAAACCGAAAAAGAAGAACAAGCTTTAATTGAAAAGTCTGAAAGCTATAAAGGACAAATTGAAGAACGCCTTGTTGCTGCTTATGACAGAATTAGAAATAGTGTAAAAAACGGATTAGCAGTTGTACCAATTGAAAGAGGTGCTTCTGGTGGTTCTTTCTTTACCATTCCGCCACAAGTACAAGTTGAAATTGCTTCTAGAAAAAAAGTGATTACAGATGAACACAGTGGTAGAATTTTAGTAGACCCTGTTTTAGCTGAAGAAGAAAAAGCAAAAATGGAAAAGTTATTTGCTAAACTTTAATCCATTTAATCATAAAATTTTAAGCCTTCACACAAGTGGAGGCTTTTTTGTATTTTGAATTTTAGAAATTTGTAAGCTAACTTCAATAATGAAAAAATTCATTAAAACTAACAATACCTCTAAGGTTACTTAATATATTGATATGCGTTTAAAATAACAATAAATGTACTAGAGAAAAGCATCTTAAAAAAATAAATTAGTTTTCATTCAACTTTCATTTTAAATAAAAAATAATGCTAACTTTATTACATAATAAATGGCATATTATTTGATGCAATAGTGCTTATGAAAAAACAATTACTTATCTTATTAGTAACTCTACTACCAATCCTTTCATTTGGTCAAGCTAACAAGTTTTACAGAAAAGCACTTAGAACCATAGACTTAAATGAAAAGATAAAATTGCTTAATCAGGCCATAGATGAAGACCCTAACCATTTAGATTCTTATTTTTTAAGAGCACTAACAAAAAATGATTTAGGTGATTATAGTGGTGCAATTGTAGATTATTCTAAAATAATTTTAAAAAAACCCGATGCCGACAGTTACTTTAATAGAGGTAATTCTAGATATAGTTTAAAAGATTTAGTTGGAGCTAAAAATGATTACGCAAAAGCTTATGAACTAGATCCAAACTTTATTGATGCTCTTTATAGTTTAGCTTGCGTAAAATACGACTTAGAAGATTTTAAAGGAGCTATTCAAGATTTTGATAAAATATTAAAAGCCAACCCTAATTTTTTAAAAGCGTATTTACTTAGAGCTTCATCATACAAAGCACTTGAAAACCACAAAAAAGCACTTGCAGATTATACTTTAGCCATCATGATTAGTCCAGATGCCAACACCTATTATAATCGCGGAGTATTTTTTATGGATATAAATTATTACGATAGAGCAAATGAAGACTTAACAAAATCTTTACGGTATAATAGCTATAACACCTTTGCTCATTTTTACAGAGGCGCTTCCTTTTTACTTTTAGGAAAATTTCAGAAAGCTATTAATGATTTTTCTAATGCTTTAAAATTAGACCCATTAGATTTTGATGCACATTTAGGATTAGCTTTAACCTATTATAAAATGGGAGATTTAGCCAATTCTAAAGTTCATTTTATAAAAGCTAAAGAAATTATAAACCCAGAAAACAAAATAGCTTTTCCAGATTTATATGAAAACACCTACTGGTATCAAAGCCATTATTATTACTTTGTAAACAATATTAAAGAACTAGAAAAATTGTTACAAAATTAGATTTTAAATTTTTGAGGAAGATGCACTAACTTTTTGGTTTCAAAGAAATCTTCAGAGTAAAAATCTGATAAATTATAAATAGTTGCCGTTGTATAATTTTTTAGCTCTTCTGTTAAATCACCTCCTTTTAAATACAGAATGCCATTTTTTAAATCGTTTCTTTGTTTTTTAGCAATTTTACCTTTTATCCAATGTACAAAAGTTGGCATTGCAGCCACAGCCCTACTTACAATAAAATCATAAGTATCATTAATAGCTTCTACTCTACTATGAGTTGTCTTTACATTAGTTAAGCCCAAACCATCTACAACCTCATTAACAACTTTTAACTTTTTAGCAATACTATCAACTAAATGAAATGAACACTCAGGAAACATAATAGCCAAAGGGATTCCAGGAAAGCCTCCGCCAGTACCTACATCCATTATTTTAGTACCTGGTTTAAAAGTTATCAGTTTTGAGATGGCTAAAGAATGTAATACATGACGCAAATAAAGTTCATCAATATCTTTTCTAGACACCACATTTATTTTCAAATTCCAATCTTGATAAAGGTCTTCCAACTTTTCAAATTTTGAAATTTGGTCATCAGTAAGATTTGAAAAATATTTTAATATGAGTTCCATTCTGTTAAATTTTCAACAAAAATATGTTTTTTATATGCATATTTTTACAAAAAAACGTTATAGTTTATATTGGTTTATACCTATCTTTGCGCGTTGTAAAGTTTAAACCATAAATAGAGAAATTTTACAAAAACTAAATTAATAGTATGACAAAACAAGCACTTTCTTTTTCTAGAACAGATTCTGCAAAATTTTTTAGAACCTTAAATAAAAGAGTTAACAATTACTTTAAAGAAAACAATATTAAAAGAACAGGTAACTGGAAATTATATACTAAAGCCTTTTTTATGTTCGCTTTATTTATTACTCCAGTGGTTTTAATTTTAACAATTAGAGACTTACCCGGTTGGTCTCAAGCATTATTAATGGTTGTAGTTGGTATTGGAATGGCCGGTGTTGGTATGAACGTTATGCACGATGCAAACCACGGCTCATTTTCTAGTAAAAAATGGGTTAACAAATTAATGGGTAGTAGTATTTACATTTTAGCTGGAAATGATTACAACTGGAAAGTTCAGCATAATGTTTTACACCATACATATACTAATATTCAAGGCCATGATGAAGATATTGACGCTGGTAGAATTATTAGATTTTCAAAACATGCTAAATGGTTTAAAATACATGAATACCAAAGATATTACGCTTTCTTTTTATATGGTTTATTAACAGTTAATTGGGCTATTACAACAGACTTTACCCAAACTTACAATTACCTAAAAAGAAAATTAGCCTATGGTAAATTTCCTAACCCAGCTACACAATGGACCAAATTAATTATAGGAAAAATTGTTTATTATGCAGTGTGGATTGTTTTACCTCTTGCATTAGGCTTCCCTTGGTGGAAAGTGCTAATTGGTTTTCTTATTATGCACTATACCGCAGGTATCATTTTAAGTGTTATTTTTCAATTAGCACACGTTATGCCTAACACAGATATGCCTCTTCCTGATGAAAATGGAAACATGAAAAATACATGGGCAATTCACCAATTATTTACCACATCTAATTTTTCACCTAAAAGTTGGTTAGTAGGATTTTACACTGGTGGGTTAAACAGGCAAGTAGAACATCATTTATTTGCTAATATTAGCCATATTCATTACAAAAAAATTGCAAAAATTGTTAAAGAAACTGCCCAAGAATTTAGCTTACCTTATAACGAATACAAAACGTTTTGGAAAGCAGTTGCAGAACATTACAATCAATTAAAAGAGCTAGGAAAAAAACCTAGTTTAGCCTAAAAACATATAATTTACCTTATAAATAATTAACTAAAATGAGCTTACTATCTGACAGAATTTTAAACATGTCAACATCTGCAACTTTAGCCATGGCTGCTAAAGCTAGAGAACTTAGAGGAGAAGGAAAAGATATTATTGGTTTAAGTCTTGGAGAACCAGACTTTAACACACCAGATTTCATTAAAGACGCTGCTATAAAGGCTATTAATGATAATTACAACTCATATACACCTGTTGATGGTTATGCAGATTTAAAAGAAGCTATCATTACTAAATTTAAACGCGATAATAATTTAACATACAACCCATCTCAAATTGTTGTATCTACTGGTGCTAAACAAGCTTTATTTAACGTAGCTGGAGTTATGCTTAATGATGGGGATGAAGTTATTTTACCGTGTCCGTATTGGGTAAGCTATTCTGATATTGTTAAATTATTTGGGGGCGTTCCTGTAGAAGTTAAAACGTCTATTGAAACAGACTTTAAAATGACTGCTGAACAATTAGAAGCAGCTATTACACCAAAAACCAAAATGATGTGGTTTAGTTCTCCATGTAACCCAAGCGGTTCTGTTTATAGCAAAGAAGAGCTACAAGCTTTGGTTGATGTTTTTGCAAAACACCCAGATATTTACGTAGTTTCTGATGAGATTTATGAACACATTAACTACGGAAAAGGACATACAAGTATTGCTGAATTTGAAGAAATGTATGATAGAACCATTACCGTAAATGGTGTATCTAAAGCATTTGCTATGACTGGATGGCGTATTGGTTATATTGGTGCTCCAGAAAAAATAGCACGTGCGTGTAATAAGTTACAAGGACAAGCTACTAGTGGCGCTAACTGTATTGCTCAACGTGCAGTAATTACAGCTTGTAATGAATCTCCTGAACGCGTGCAATATATGGTGAATGAATTTAAAGAACGTAGAGATTTAATTTTAGATTTATTAAATGATATTGAAGGATTTAAGTCTAATGTACCTGATGGTGCATTTTACGTATTTCCAGATGTAACTTATTTCTTTGGAAAAACCTTACGTGGTAAAAAAATAAATAACGCAACAGATTTTTCTTTATACTTATTAGAAGAAGCTCTTGTTGCAACCGTAACTGGTGAAGCCTTTGGTAATCCTGATTGTATTAGAATTTCTTATGCTGCTTCTACCGAACAAATTACTGAAGCTATTAAACGTATTAAGGAAGCTGTTAGCTAGAAGAATAGTACAAACAAACCATATTTATTAAAAGCCACTTTTTTTAAGTGGCTTTTTTAATTATAGATAATTGTATCCTATTAATATTACTATAATTAATACTACAAAAACAAAAATTTGCTTTCTTATTAAAAGTTTATTTTCTAACTGTATTTTTCTTTGAATAGCTAAAATTTGACTTTCTGTTGCTTTAGGAAATTTTTTTATTTGGGTATAAGCGTAGCTTCCTTTTAGAACAGATTTACCTGCTCTTTTATTTAACATACTTCGGTTGTTTTTTAACGAAGTAGTTGCTGCCATAGCAGAACCTTCACCTCCCATAATTTTAAAATTTAAGTAAGTATAAATATTAGTAGCAAACCAAACCAAAATGTTACATTTTGTAAACACCCACAGCAAGTAGCTGCGTTAGGGATTGTAGTGGCATCCTTTTTTGAGGCACGAAAAAAAGATATAACGGAAAGCCCGACCTGTTTTTAATTAAAAACAGGGAACGCCCAAAAAAATAAAATCTTAAAAGTTGTTTAACGGTTTCGCCAGAAGAAAGGTGTAAATAAAATGAGTACCGTAAAGAGTTCTAAACGCCCAATAAGCATTAAAAAGGAAGCCCACCATTTTGCTAAATCTGGTAGTGCCGCATAATTATTTACTGGACCAAAATCTCCTAATGCAGGTCCTACATTACCCAAAGTTGAAGCAGATAAACCTACGGAAGATTCAAAGTCAATACCAAACATTGAAAACACCAAACTACCCGTAATAAAAAACAACATGTATAGAATGAAAAATGCTAAAATGTTAAATACAATAAACCTGTTTATAGCCTTTTTATTATACCTAACTGGTACTATGGCATTGGGATGTAAGGTGCGTTTAAATTCTAAAAAACCATTTTTTATAAGAATTAAATGGCGTACTACTTTTACTCCACCAGAGGTACTACCTGCAGACCCGCCTAAAAACATAAGTCCAAAAAAGAACACCACTAAAAAGGGAGTCCAAAGGGTATAATCTGCGGTTACAAAACCAGTTGTAGTAATAATGGCTAAGACCTGAAAAAGGGCATGTCTAAAAGCACTTTCGCCAGCTCCTAAAACCATAGGATGCTCTATTGAAGAGGCGCTTAAATCTGCTCTAAAATAAATAATAACTGCTGCTATAATGGTAAAAACTGCAATAAACTTAAAGTAGAGTTTAAACTCTTCGTCCTGAATTATTTTTTGCACTTTACCTTTAAACGCAAAATAGCTCAATACAAAATTGGTTCCTGCTAAAAACATAAACACTATAATAATGTACTGAATAACTGGTTGGTCATTCCAATAGGCTACACTAGCGTTTTTAGTTGAGAAACCACCAGTTGAAAGTGTACATAGGGCGTGATTAATAGCATCGAAAAATGACATACCAGCTACTTTTAACAGAATAGTTTCGGCAGCAGTATACCCAAAATAAATGAGCCATAAACGTTTAGCTGTATCTGTAATTCTGGGATGCAGTTTATCGCCACTTGGTCCTGGGGCTTCGGCAGCAAAAAGTTGCATGCCACCAATACCTAGTAATGGTAAAATGGCTATTGCTAAAACAATAATTCCCATACCACCAATCCAATGAGTCATACTTCTCCAAAATAATACGCCTTTAGGAACTGCTTCAATATCATTTAAAATAGAAGCTCCTGTAGTGGTATAACCAGACATGGTTTCAAAAAAAGCACTAGAAAACTCAGGAATACTTTGTGTGAAAATATAGGGTAAAGCACCAGTTAAAGACATAACAATCCACCCAAAAGTTACTACTATATAGCCTTCTCTTTTATTTATCTCTTTTTTGTGGTTTTTGGTAAACAACATACTAACAACTCCTATCAGCAGTGTTAAAATACCTGCCAAAGATATTTGTAGCGTTACACCATCTTTATAAATTAGGCTTATTAATGAAGACAATAGCATAAAACCGCCATTAAATAACATTAGCAGGCCTAAAAAATGAAAAATGATTTTGTAGTTAAGTTTCATTAGATGTGTCTAAAGGAATAATTTTTCAACCCGTTTAATAGATTTTAGTAAACAGCATACTACCACTCTATCTCCTTCTTGAATTACAAAGCTACCTAAGGCTATCATACCTACTCCGTTTCTTATTACACCTCCAATAATGGCTGTTCTAGGAAAATCTATAGATTTAATAGCTTTATTACAAACTGCTGATGTTTTTTTAACCTCAAACTCTAATAATTCTGCATTAAGGTTACTTAGTTTGGTCATGGCAACCACTTCTCCTCTACGTATATACCTAAAAATATTATTTGCTGCTAATAATTTTTTATTAATAAGTGTGTCTATACCAATAGAGTGTGAGAGATCAAAATAATCCATATTTTCAACCAAAGCTATGGTTTTTTTAACCTCTTTAGATTTGGCTACCAAGCAAGACATGATGTTGGTTTCTGAGTTTGGACCTACCGCTATAAAAGCATCCATATCACTAATATTTTCCTCATCAAGCATATCTACGTTACGTCCGTCGCTATTTATTACCAAAACTTTTGTAAGTTCTTCAGCAACATCAAAAGCTCTATCTCTGTTACCTTCAAAAAGTTTAACATTAATACCCTTTTCACTTAAATCTCTTGCTGTTTTAAATGCTATTTTGGTTCCACCAAGAATCATAACATTCTTAATTTCCCTATTGTGTTTGCCTGTTAGCCTGCAAAGTTCATCGGCACCACCTTCAGAAGTAATAAAAACTACATTATCTCCACGTCTAAACTCTGTATCTCCTCTAGGTATTATGGTATATTGTGTACCAAAACGTTGAATAGCAATAGGAACAAAGTGAATTTCTGGAAAAATTTCGGCAGCTTCTTTTACTGTTTTCCCAACAAAAGATGCCGTTCTAGAAAGTGTTAAACCTGCCATAGTTAAAGCGCCTTTTTCAAACTCGTAATTTTCATTAAAAGACGATTGCTTTAATGACAGTTCAATTTCTGCAGCGGCTAAAGCCTCTGGAGAAATAAGTTCATCTATTCCAAATTTGGTAAATCCTACCTCATCTTTAAGGTGAATAAATTCTGTATTAGCAATTCTAGCTATAGTTTTTCCAGCTCCTAGTTGTTTAGCTAAAACACAAGCTGTAATATTTGTTGTTTCACTAGATGTAACTGCAATAAATAAATCGGCATTACCAATACGTGCTTCTTTTAAAATAGCTATAGAAGTAGCGTCTCCTTTTACTACTCTAATATCTAAATGAGCATCGGCGTAAGCTAAGCTTTTTTTATTGGTATCAATTAAAGTAATTTCTTGAGATTCGTATGACAACAACTTTGCCAAATGAAATCCAACTTCACCAGCTCCAGCAATTATTATTTTCATTTCTGATTAATCATAAAAAGTAGAACAAAGATAGTATAATTCATATGTTCGTTTAAAATTAATTCGATAAAATCAACATATGTTCTAGTTTATGTAATACTTATATGAGTTTTAAACAATAATTATATATTTTTTATTATGCTTAATAAAATCACATTAGAATAAATCTTATAAAAGATTATCTTTGACCAAAAATAATTGGTTTGTCAAAAATAAAACCCTACAAAAACAGCAATTTAGGAAAGAAAGAACAAGTAACTAAAATGTTTGATAACATTTCTGGTGATTACGATGGTTTAAACCGTGTAATTTCTTTTGGAATAGATATTAAATGGCGCAAAAAAGTTGTTAAACTTGTTAAAGCAACAAACCCAGAGTCTATACTTGATATTGCCACTGGCACTGGTGATTTAGCTATTAATTTAGCCGAAACTGATGCTTCTAAAATTGTTGGATTAGATATTAGCAGTGGTATGCTAGAAATTGGTAAAGAAAAAGTTACTAAAAAAGGGCTAGCAAACAAAATAGAAATGGTTTTGGGTGATAGTGAAAATATGCCTTTTGAAGACAATACGTTTGATGCAATAACCGTAGCTTTTGGTGTTAGAAATTTTGAAAATCTAGAAAACGGTTTAAGAGAAATTCTACGGGTGTTAAAACCAAAAGGCACTTTTGTTATTTTAGAAACTTCTGTTCCTACAAAAACACCTTATAAACAAGGTTATAACTTTTATTCTAAAAATATTTTGCCGCTAATTGGAAAAATATTTTCTAAAGACCGAAATGCTTATAAATATTTAAGTGAATCTGCATCTGTTTTTCCTTATGGTGAAGCTTTAAACAATATTTTACGTAATATTGGGTTTATAAATGTTGAAGATTTTCCGCAAACCTTTGGTGTTGCAACAATTTATAAATCGTCTAAGCAATAAATATGAAGCAGTTTTTTGCATTAACACTACTTGTATTTGCATTACAAACCACTAATGCTCAGTTATTTAAAAAAGAAAAAGTAACCTATGATGCCAATCAAGGTAGAGGTTCTACAGACAATAATTTATTGCGCTGGGGCTATTTTTTAGGCTTTAGCCAATATGATTTCAACTTTGATTATAATGAAGATTTACGTGATATTTATGTAAAAAGAAACCCCGGATTTAACGTAGGGCTAATTGGAAATTTACGTATTAATAGCTTTTTAGATTTACGCTTAGAACCTGGTTTATTTATCACTAGCAGAGAATTGTATTATGCTCAAAGTCATTTTACTACCACAACTCCCTCTGCAAATGATTTAACTAGAGAAGTTAAATCTACATACATTCACATACCGTTGCTTTTAAAGGTTTCAACTAAGCGTATTAATAACTTTAAACCTTTTATTGTAGGCGGATTTTCAACGGCTTTAAACCTGTCTAGTAACGAAGATAACCCTGAAGATAATAGTAACGGGCAATTTAGAACCACAAAAAATTCGTTTTTCTATGAGTTGGGGTTTGGTATAGATTTATACTTGTATAATTTTAAATTTACACCTTCAATACGCGGCGTATTTGGAATTAACGACGAGCTTGTTAAAGATGAAGACCCAAATAGCCCTTGGACAAGTAATATTAACAGTATGAAAACAAGAGGTGTATTTGTTAATTTCACATTTCAATAACGTTTATTATTACATTATAAACACAAAACAATTAAGTTCTTCTTTTAAACTCACTCAACAAAACAGCTGTAGCAGTAGCCACATTTAAGCTTTCTGTTTCTTGAATATCTCCAAATTTTGGTATAGAAATTTTCTTTTTAATAATACTTTTAATAGCTTTAGATATTCCATTTGCCTCATTTCCCATTATTAAAACACCACTATCTGGCAGTTGGGTTTCATATACATTATTTCCATCCATAAAAGCTCCAAAAGAAGTTAGTTTAGATTCATTTAAAAAATCAATTAAATTAACATAATTTATGTTCACTCTAGTAATAGACCCCATAGTTGCTTGTATTACCTTTGGGTTAAAACAATCTACCGTTTCTTTACTACAAACTAAATCTTTAACACCAAACCAATCACACAATCTAATAATTGTACCCAAATTACCTGGGTCTCTAACATCATCTAAAGCTATAATTAACTGGCTTTCATCAATGGGTTTTGGTTTAGGAATTTTAAAAATTGCTAATGCTTTATTAGGGGTTTTTAAAAAACTAATTTTTTTTAATTCTATTTCTGTTATTAAAATTTCATTTTTGGCATCAATATTGAACGTCTCTGTCGTATATAAAACATGAAGTTTTAAATTAGATTGCAGCAGTTCATTTATTGTTTTAACCCCTTCAACAACAAATAAACCATGTTGCTGTCTATATTTTTTTTGCTTTAAGCTCGTTATTAATTTTATCTGGTTTTTAGATAGCATATGCCTACAATAGTTTCATTTTTTTATAAAGAAAAGAAAATATATGTTATGATTATCTAAGAATCAAAATATTTAAATAAAACAAAAAAAGACTGTGAATTTTCTTTATTTTAAATTAATTAAAATTCATGTAAATACAGGATATATTCATTTTTTTTGAAAATTCAGAAATCAAAAAAATTTAAACAAACGAAATAGTGTATTTTTGAGCCAGTATTGCATACAGTATTTTTATTAATTATTAAAATCGCAACATAAATAATTGTAATTTGATTTGAAAAAATTTCTTTCTAAAATATTAGTTTTTTTATTAATTATAGATTGTTTTATGGGGTGTGAAACTACCAAAAGAGTAGCAGAAAACGAACATCTACTAACAGATAATACAGTAATAATTAATGGTAAAAAAGAAAATACCGAAACTATAAATAACTTAATTGCTCAACACCCAAACAGGAAAATTTTAGGCATACCGTTAAGACTTCATATTTACAATTTAGCTAGAAAAAACAGAGATTCTTTGTTTGAAGTTTGGTTAGATAAAAAGCCAAATCGCAGAGAGCGTTTAACAAGAAAACTTTCTAAAAAACAGATTGATAATTTAAAAGAATCTTCTATTGGGTTTAATAATTGGTTAAAAAAAACAGGAGAAGCACCTGTTATTTTAAATGATGAAAAAATAGAAAAATCTGTTAGGCATTTTCAAGATTACCACATAAACAATGGTTGGTTTAATGTAAATACTACTTACAATGTAGAAAAGAATAATAACAAAAGAGCTCAAGTAAAGTATAACATTGATACAGGAAAACCATTTATAATAGATTCTATTAAATATGACGTTAAATCTAAACTGGTTGACTCCATATATCAAACATTCAAAAAAAATAGTTTAATAAAACCAAATGAACAATACAGAACGGCAAACTTTGAACAAGAACGAGAACGAATTTCTAATGAGTTAAGAAATACTGGGTTCTATCATTTTAATCAAGATTATGTAACTTTTGAAATTGATACAGTAGGTACTAATAAAAAGGTTAATGTTGGAATAAAAATTCAAAATAGAGCCATTACAACACAAGATTCTATAAAAAGAGTGCCTTTCAATATTTACGATATTAGAGAGGTTAATATTATTACAGATTACTCCTTTGAAAAGCGTAATCAACCTTTTAAAGACTCTATAAGGTTTGGTGGGTACAATTTATATAGCTACGGAAAAATGCGTTATAAACCCAGAGCTTTAACAGATGCTATTTTTATAACACCAGGAGATATTTTTAGAGATAAAGACCGCACATTAACATACAGACATTTAAACCTATTGCGCACCTTTAAATATCCAAATATTGAATATTCTGAGAATTTAGATAATTCACTTTCTAGCACTATTAAACTTTCACCTTTAAAAAAGTTCAGCTTAAGCTTAGGTACCGATGTTTCTACTAGCAACATTCAAACCGTTGGGTTTTCAGTTAACCCAAGTTTACAAATTAGAAACATTTTTAGAGGTGCCGAAACCTTACAAGTTTCGGCAATAGCTTCTATTGGTGCTTCTAAAGAAAAAAATAATCCAGACGACCCATTTTTCGACATCAATGAAATAGGAGTTGATGTTAAACTCACCATTCCTAGATTGCTATCTCCTTTTTACACAGAGCGCATTATACCTAAACATATGTCTCCTAACACTAAAATTAGTTTAGCAACCACAGGACAAACAAATATAGGGTTAGACAAACAAACATTTAGTGGCACCATCAATTACAATTGGCTCCCTAATAGCAAAAAAACCAATAGCTTAGACTTATTCAACGCTCAGTATGTTAGAAATCTTAACATTGATAATTATTTTGATGTTTATTCTACTTCATACAGTTCTTTAAATGAAATAGCCCAAGATGTTAATTATACCACAGAAGACTTATCTAAACCAGATGGAGCTAATGCTTTTATAGATTATGCACTCTCAGATCCTACCCCAGATGAAATTTCAGAAGACCAATTAAGCACTATAAACAGTATTGATGAAAGAAAAGAACGACTAACAGAAGATAACCTTATTTTATCTTCTAGCTTTAGTTTTACCAACGATGGAAGAACAAATTTGTTTGATGAAAACTTTTCAATTTTTAGGTTTAAAATAGAATTTGCAGGCAACCTTCTAGCAAACACCTCTAAACTTTTAGGACTTAAAAAAGATGATAATGACCGCTATGAAATATTCAATGTAGCCTTCTCTCAATATGCAAAAACCGAGTTAGAATATACTAAACACTGGGATTTAGGAGACAAAAACGTACTTGCAATTAGAAGCTTTTTTGGTATAGCCATTCCTTACGGAAATTCTACCAACATACCATTTTCTAAAAGTTTCTTTGCTGGTGGCCCTAATGATAACAGAGCGTGGACTGCCTACCGCTTAGGCCCAGGTAGTTTAGAATCTTCTAATGAATTTAACGAAGCTAACTTAAAACTTGCTTTTAATGTAGAACAACGCTTTAATATTTTTGAAAACTTAAATGGAGCCATATTTGTTGATGCCGGAAACATTTGGAATGTTCTTGATGATGTAGAAGATGAAAAAGCAACTTTCACTAAACTAAGCTCTTTAAAAGACATTGCTGTAGGTTCTGGTTTTGGACTTAGATATGACTTTAGCTTTTTTGTTTTTCGTTTTGATATAGGTTTTAAAACCTATAACCCTGTTTATGAAGAAAGCAACCGTTGGTTTAAAGATTACAACTTTTCTAATGCGGTTTACAACATAGGTATAAACTACCCTTTTTAGTCTTTTTGCTTAACCGCATCACTAAAACGTTTTAGTGATATTTTCACTTTAACATTATAAAAAACAAAGCATTATTACATAAAATTTAATTACTTTTGAAGCTACAAATACTAATTTAATTTAAAACAATATGGCACACAATATAAAACCAGGAGTTGCTACAGGATATGAGGTACAGGAAATCTTTAAACTAGCAAAAGAAAAAGGATTTGCCTTACCCGCAGTAAATGTTATAGGCTCAAACACCATTAATGGTGTATTAGAAACAGCTGCAGAATTAAATGCTCCGGTAATTATTCAATTTTCAAATGGAGGCGCACAATTTAATGCAGGGAAAGGACTAAGTAATGAAGGACAAAAAGCCGCAATTCACGGAGCTATAGCAGGCGCTAAACACGTACATACTTTGGCAGAGGCTTACGGCGTTCCTGTAATTTTACATACAGACCACTGTGCTAAAAAATTATTACCTTGGATAGATGGTTTATTAGACGCAAGTGAAAAACATTTTGCAGAAACAGGAAAATCACTTTTTAGTTCACACATGATTGACCTTTCTGAAGAACCTATAGAAGAAAACATAGAAATTTGTAAAACATACTTAGAGCGTATGAGCAAAATGGGTATGACTTTAGAAATAGAACTTGGTATTACTGGTGGTGAAGAAGACGGTGTAGACAATACTGATGTAGACGACTCTAAACTATACACCCAACCAGAAGAAGTAGCTTATGCTTATGAAGAATTAAGTAAAGTAAGTGACCAATTTACAATTGCCGCTGCATTTGGTAATGTACACGGAGTTTACAAACCAGGTAATGTAAAATTAACGCCAAAAATCTTAAAGAATTCACAAGAATATATCTCAAAAAAATACGGTGTAGGCCATAACCATATAGACTTTGTATTCCACGGTGGTTCTGGTTCTTCGGTTGAAGAAATTAGAGAAGGAATTAGCTATGGTGTAATTAAAATGAACATTGATACAGATTTACAGTATGCATTCATGACGGGTATTAGAGATTATATGAGCAACAAATCAGATTACTTACAAGCTCAAATAGGAAATCCAGAAGGCAGTGATGTTCCTAACAAAAAATTCTACGATCCACGTGTTTGGGTTCGTGAAGGTGAAAAAACTTTTGTAGAACGTTTAAAGAAAGCTTTTGAAGATCTTAACAACGTAAACACTCTATAATAAAAATACATATAAATACTAAAAGGTTCTGTTTATTCAGAGCCTTTTTTATTACCCAAATATTTTAGTAAATTATAATTAAACATGCATGGTGTTACCCCAAAATTAAAAAAAGGGTTAATTTTGTGGTCTAGTTTTTAGCAGTTGCTTTTATTAAGAAAATTTAAAAAGCCTATATAAAAGCTTAAATACTGTGTATTAAACATTTGGTTGCTTATACTGTTAAAATGTATAAGTAACCTTAACACAAACAGTGATAAAATCATTATTTCTTTTTATCATTGTAAAACTAAAATTATACAAGTATGTCATCTTGGTTTAAAAGAAAAGCAAAAGGAATCACCACATCTACAGAGGAGAAAAAAGACACACCTAAAGGTCTTTGGTATAAAACCCCAACCGGTAAAATTGTAGATACAGAAGAATTAGAACAAAACTTTTACGTAAGTCCAGAAGACGGATATCACGTTCGTATTGGCAGTAAACAATATTTTGAAATACTTTTTGATGATAATAAGTTTAAAGAATTAGATGCCAATTTAGAATCTAAAGATCCTTTAAAATTTCAAGACACTAAAAAATACCCAGACCGTTTAAAAGCCGCTCAAGAAAAAACAAAATTAAAAGATGCCGTTAGAACAGCTGTTGGAAAATCTAAAGGAAAAGATTTAGTAGTTGCCTGTATGGATTTTAGCTTTATTGGTGGCTCTATGGGTAGTGTTGTTGGCGAAAAAATTGCTAGAGCTGCAGACTACTCTTTAAAAAAGAACATTCCTTTAATGATAATCTCAAAATCTGGAGGAGCTAGAATGATGGAAGCAGCCTTATCTTTAATGCAATTAGCAAAAACATCGGTTAAATTAGCGCAATTAGCTGATGCTAAAATACCTTACATTTCATTGTGTACAGATCCAACAACTGGAGGTACCACAGCTTCTTTTGCCATGTTAGGAGATATTAATATTAGTGAACCAGGAGCGTTAATTGGATTTGCAGGACCACGTGTTGTAAAAGACACTACCGGACAAGATTTACCTGAAGGCTTTCAAACCTCAGAATTTTTACTAGAGCATGGTTTTTTAGACTTTATAACTTTACGTAAAGATCTAAAAGATAAAGTAAATCAATATTTAGATTTAATATTAAATCAGCCTTTAAGAGCATAAAAAAAGCGACCTAAAATGGTCGCTTTTTTTATGCTTTTTTAAAATAAATTATAAATTCAGAACCAACATCTACCTCACTACTAACTTCTACCCTACCTCCTATAGATTCTATTTGATTCTTTGTAATAAATAATCCCAACCCAATAGAATCACTATTAGTGTGAAAAGTTTTATACAACTGAAAAAGTTTATCTCCATACTTTTTTAAATCAATTCCCAAACCATTGTCTGCTATTTTTAATTTTAAATAATCACCTTCTTCTTCAGTTGTCAATTCTATTTTTGATAACCTATCTTCTGCTCTGTATTTTATTCCATTGGTTAAAAAGTTAAGTATTATACTATCTAAATAAGCAGGAATACCTTTAATATTAACGTCTTCATTTACTCTATTAATTATGTTAGTATTAGTATTTTTTGCAACTCCCAACACATTATATATTGCTTTTTCAACATAATCATATAAATTTAAAGATTTTAGCTGGTTGCTTTCTATAGGTTTAATTTTCGCAACCTCTGTAAGGTGCTCTACTGTTTCCTGTAAATTTTCTATAGCTATAGATAGCAAATTAAAATTTTCATTGTCTTTTAACCAACCAAATTCTTCCGTTAAAAAATCCTTAATAGTTTCTAAGTTTCCAGAATGCGAACGCAAATTATGCATTATTATATCGGCAAAAGAAGATAATCTTTCGTTTTGATCCCTAACAACCCTAAGCATGAGTTTAAGCTTATCTTGATTTAATTTGCGGCTAGTAATATCAGAAAATTGCCATATCATTTGGTTTGGTTTACCATCTAAAGCTGTAATTAAAGACACAGATATTAAAAACCAAATAATAGAACCATCTTTACAAAAATAACGCTGCATTACCCGATATCTATCAATTTTCCCCTGCATTAAACGATTGTATTTTGTGACATGTGCACCCAAATCATCTCTAAAAATAATATTCTCAATACTCATGTTGTATAATTCATTTTTAGAATAACCCAACATATCACAAATACTATTATTAACCTTTATCCAATCTCCATCTAAAGACAAAATAGCAATACCATTATAAGTGTTATTAAAAATTTTTTCGAGGGAATCATAAGAGTCCGGGAAGCTTTCTTTACGGAAAAGTGATTTCATAAAATTTCAACAATAAATTAATTAATTTTATTGCTCTAAATTTGCCATCAGGGAGAATAACAAGAATAAATCACAACAAAAGTTACGCAAAAAAACTTTTAAACCCAAAAAAGTTAGTATATTTGCAGCTTGAAAGAAAGACTTTCATAGTACATAAAAATCATTTACAATAATATTAGCATGTATTTAACAAAAGAAAAGAAAGAAGAGATTTTTGCAAAACACGGTAAAGGAAAAAACGATAGCGGTACTGCAGAAGCTCAAATTGCGTTGTTTACGTATAGAATTAACCACTTAACAGAACACTTAAAGAAAAATCGTAAAGATTATAACACAGAACGTTCTTTAGTGAAATTAGTAGGAAAACGTAGAGCACTACTAGATTATTTAACTAAAAAAGATATTTTAAGATATCGTGCCATAGTTAAAGAATTAGGATTAAGAAAATAACAAAAAGAGGCTTTTATAGCCTCTTTTTTGATTAAATATAACTCTAAACGAAAGAGTATAAATCTCGTTAAATAAGAAGCTAATTATAGTTTTTCATTGGTCAAGACATCAAATGTCATTTTACAACACTACAACAACACAACGACCATTGTTTAACAAGATTCAAGCATAGGTTTGCTTGAACGAGAAGAAAAAATTTATGATTCCAAAAACATTTAAAGAGGTCATAGACCTTGGCGACGGTAGAGAAATTTCTATCGAAACCGGAAAATTAGCAAAACAAGCGCATGGTAGCGTTGTTGTGCAATCAGGAAAATGTATGCTTTTGTGTACTGTTGTTTCCAATTACAAATCTGCCGACGTAGATTTTTTACCACTTACAGTAGATTACCGTGAAAAATTTGCTGCTGCAGGAAGATACCCAGGAGGTTTCTTTAAAAGAGAAGCAAGACCAAGTGATGGTGAGGTACTTACAATGCGTTTAGTAGACCGCGTTTTACGTCCATTATTCCCAAAAGATTACCATTCTGAAACTCAGGTGATGATTCAATTAATGTCTCATGATGAAAATGTAATGCCAGATGCTATGGCAGGTTTAGCTGCATCTGCTGCAATTCAATTATCAGACTTCCCTTTTGAATGCCCAATTTCTGAAGTAAGAGTTGGTAGAGTTAATGGTGAATTTATAATCAATCCTTCATTTGCTCAATTAGAAGAAAGTGATATTGATATGGTTATTGGTGCTTCTGCCGATTCTGTAATGATGGTAGAAGGTGAAATGGATGAGATTTCTGAAGAAGAAATGACTGAAGCTATTAAGTTTGCGCACGAAGCTATTAAAGTGCAATGTGCTGCTCAAGTAAGATTAGCTGAAGCATTTGGTAAAAAAGAAACTCGTGAGTACGAACCAGAAAGAGAAGACGAAGAATTAGCTAAAAAAATTCACGATATGGCATACGATAAAGTGTATGCTGTAGCAAAAGCAGGTTCATCTAAACACGAACGTGGTGCTGCATTTGCTGAAATTAAAGAAGAAATTATAGCTTCTTTTTCTGAAGAAGAAATTGAAGATTTTGGAGATTTAATTTCTAAATACTACTCAAAAGCTGAAAAAGTAGCTGTAAGAGATTTAACTTTAAACGAAGGTTTACGCTTAGACGGACGTAAAACAACTGAAATTAGACCAATTTGGTGTGAAGTAGATTATTTACCGTCAACTCACGGTTCTTCTATATTTACACGTGGTGAAACTCAAGCATTAGCAACCGTTACTTTAGGAACTTCACGTGAAGCTAACCAAATTGATATGCCTTCTTATGAAGGTGAAGAACGTTTCTATTTACACTATAACTTCCCTCCTTTTTCAACAGGTGAAGCTAGACCAATTCGTGGTACTTCACGTCGTGAGGTGGGGCATGGTAACTTAGCACAACGTGCTTTAAAAGGTATGGTTCCAGAAGATTGTCCTTACACAGTACGTGTAGTTTCAGAGATTTTAGAATCTAATGGTTCTTCATCTATGGCAACCGTTTGTGCTGGTACAATGGCTATGATGGACGCTGGTGTACAATTAAAAAAACCCGTTTCTGGTATTGCAATGGGATTAATTACTGATACAGAAAGTGGTAAATACGCCGTTTTATCTGATATTTTAGGTGATGAAGATCATTTAGGTGATATGGACTTTAAGGTAACCGGTACTGCTGATGGTATTACCGCTTGCCAAATGGATATTAAAGTAAAAGGTTTAAGTTATGAGATCTTAGTTAATGCTTTAATGCAAGCCAAAGAAGGCCGTTTACATATTTTAAACAAAATAACCGAAACCATTTCAGAACCAAATCCAACTGTTAAAGCACATGCTCCTAAAATGGTAACTGCTACTTTACCAAACGATTTAATTGGTGCCTTTATTGGTCCTGGCGGAAAAGTAATTCAAGAATTACAAAAAGAAACCGGAACAACAATAGTTATCAATGAAGACCCTGTTACAGAAGAAGGTATTGTTGAAATTTTAGGTACAGACCAAGAAGGTATAGATAAAGTATTAGCATCTATAGATTCTTTAATGTTTAAACCTGAAGTTGGTAGTGTTTATGAAGTTAAAGTTATTAAAATGCTAGATTTTGGTGCTGTAGTTGAATATACTGAAGCTCCAGGAAATGAAGTATTACTACACGTAAGTGAATTAGCTTGGGAACGTACAGAAAATGTTTCTGATGTAGTTAAATTAGGTGATGTATTTGATGTAAAATACTTTGGCATTGACCCTAGAACCCGTAAAGAAAAAGTTTCTAGAAAAGCTATTTTACCAAAACCAGAAGGTTGGGTAGATAGACCAAAACGAGACAACAATAATCGTGGTAGAGACAACAGAGGTAGAGACAATCGTGGTCGTGATAATCGTAATAGAGACAACCGCAGAAACGATAAAAAAGAAGACTAATTCTTTTTAAGAATACAATGTAAAATCCTCAATTAAAACGTTTTAATTGAGGATTTTTTTTTCACATTCAATGTTAAATAATCATTAAATAAAATCTAAAACCAATAGTATAGCGTACATCAATTAAAAGAAAAAATCTCAATCAACACTATGCTATCAAATTATCGCTTAACAAACAACAAAATCAAAAACTCTTCAAATTTAAATATACTTATAAGTACATTTTTACTAATAGGTTTAGGTATTCTATTTTTTTATGTATTTCATACAGACTTCAAAGAATTTAATGAACAAAGACAGAGCTCAACATTTGGATATTTATTTATGCTAATTGCACTAGGTTTATTTATATACAAAGTATTCTTTTTCCTTTTTATGTTTTATAAATATTTTAAATATAAACCTATTGAAGCAGTAAGTAATAAAGAACTACCTAAAATTACTGTAATTGTACCTGCTTATAACGAGAGCCAACAGGTTTTTGATACTTTAATGAGCTTAAATAAAAGTGACTACCCAAAAGATAAAATTCAATTAATTTCGGTTGATGATGGCAGTAAAGATGATACTTGGCTATGGATGCAAAAAGCTAAAACTATTTTAGGCGAGAATTTAGAACTACACAAGCAACCTAAAAATATGGGTAAGCGCCATGCTTTATATTATGGTTTTAATAATGGAACAGGTGATGTTTTTGTTACTGTTGATAGCGATTCTATAGTAACTAAAAACACATTAAAAAACTTAGTAAGTCCTTTTATAAAAGATGAAAACTGTGGTGCTGTTGCTGGTAATATTCGCGTACTAAATAAAGCTAAAGAATTATTACCAAAAATGTTAGATGTAAGTTTTGTTTTAAGTTTCGAATTTGTACGTTCAGCAGAAAGCACCTTAAAATCTGTGTTTTGTACCCCAGGAGCCTTAGCCGCATATAAAAAAGAAAATGTACTAAATTGCTTAAATGAATGGATTAACCAAACCTTTATGGGAAAACCATCAGACATTGGTGAAGATCGTGCATTAACCAATATGATTTTAAAACAAGGTAAACATGTATTATTTCAAAGAAATGCTGTAGCTTTTACTAATGTACCTGATAAATATACTGGACTTTACAAAATGTTTATTAGATGGGGTCGTAGTAATGTAAGAGAATCTATAGAAATGTCTAAATTTATCTTTACAAACTTTAGAAAAGGCAGCAAAATAGGTAGTAGGTTACTATTTATAAGTCATGTAACAGAGTTAATTATGAGTTTTCCGTTTTTAATATTTATGCTATTTTTCGTAGCAGTTCATCCATTATTATTTTTAGGCTCAACTTTGGTAACTATTTTAATATATTCTACATTTTCTGTGGTATTTTATGCTTATAGATATGAAATAAAAGAAGCTGTTTGGGCCTATACCTATAGCATTTTATATACCTTTGGTTTGTTCTGGGTTACTCCATACGCTATTGTTACAGCAAGCCGTAGAGGATGGCTAACTAGGGGGTTAGCCGAAAAAAAATAAGTTTTAAATTAATTTTAACAGAAAACCATTTAACACATAATATAATTTATTGTTCTATTTGTAATGTGACTTAAACACCCATTTTGTATCTAAAAGTTATAGAAAAAAATATTATGCTACTTTTTTGTAACAAAAAGTATCAATTATACGTATAACTATTGAAAGCCCTATTAATTCACAATTAAATTACAGGAGAACATTAAATGAGACAACTTAAAATTACGAAGCAGGTAACCAATAGAGAAACCGCTTCCTTAGATAAATATTTGCAAGAAATTGGCAAGGTAGACTTAATTACTGCCGATGAAGAAGTAGAATTAGCACAACGTATTAAAGCTGGAGATCAAGTAGCTTTAGAGAAGTTAACCAAAGCTAATTTACGTTTTGTGGTGTCGGTAGCAAAGCAATACCAAAACCAAGGTTTAACATTACCAGATTTAATTAATGAAGGTAATTTGGGTTTAATAAAAGCAGCTCAACGTTTTGATGAAACCCGTGGTTTTAAATTCATTTCTTATGCTGTATGGTGGATTCGTCAATCTATTCTTCAAGCATTAGCAGAACAATCTAGAATTGTACGTTTACCATTAAACAAAATTGGTTCTATTAATAAAATTAATAAAACATTTGCCTTTTTAGAGCAAAGTCATGAGCGTCCACCTTCTGCCGAAGAAATCGCTAAAGAATTAGATATGACTATTAATGACGTTAAAGAGTCTATGAAAAACTCTGGTCGTCATGTAAGTATGGATGCTCCATTAGTTGAAGGAGAAGACTCTAATTTGTACGATGTATTGAATAGTGGTGAATCTCCAAACCCAGATAAAGAGTTATTGCATGAATCTTTACGTACAGAAATTGAACGTGCTTTAGAAACCTTAACACCTCGTGAGGCAGATGTTATTCGTTTGTACTTTGGATTAGGAAACCAACACCCTATGACACTTGAAGAAATTGGTGAAACTTTTGATTTAACTCGTGAGCGAGTAAGACAAATTAAAGAAAAAGCTATTCGTAGATTAAAGCATACATCTAGAAGTAAAATATTAAAAACTTATTTAGGATAATATTTAAATTACTCCTAAATTACAGCAACAGCAGTTACACACATAACTGTTCGTTTTTTGATTGATGAAAGAACCTCCGGCTGATTACCGGGGGTTTATTTTTTTCAAAAACAGTACAAAAATATTTGTGAATTTTTATTACTTTAGAAGTGACTAACTAAACCATACCCATGATTAAAACCATATGTTATATAAGTGATTCTGTTGAACATAAATCCATAGAAAAATTAAAAAAACTTTATCTAAAAGCTAAAAAAAACAACCATGAACTGAATATTACTGGCGTATTAATCTATAAAAACAAAAACTTCCTACAAGTTTTAGAAGGAGATGTTAGTTCTGTAAATACAACCTTTGAAAAAATAAAATTTGACAAAAGGCATAGAAATATTTTTGAAGTAATAAACACTACAACTGACGTACGAATTTTTCAGGATTATAATTTTGGCTTTACAATTGTAGATAATCAAGAAGGTATTAAAAATCTATATGAATATTTAGATTGGCTAAAAGTTGCTGAAAATCAATTAGCTAATGAAGTTATTACAATGGTTGAAAATTTTCTTAACAAGTTATAAGAAACTCAATGACAAAACCTCTATTTTTGCCGTAAATAAAATGCAACAACATGAGTTCTAAACTAATTGCTCCTTCAGTTTTAGCGGCAGATTTTGCAAATCTTCAACGTGATATAGAAATGGTTAATGCAAGTGCTGCTGATTGGTTTCATATTGATATTATGGACGGAGTATTTGTTCCTAATATTTCTTTTGGTATGCCTGTTTTAGAAGCCATTAATAAACATGCTAAAAAAACGATAGATGTACACTTAATGATAGTAGATCCTGATAGATATATTAAAACATTTGCCAATTTAGGAAGCCATATTTTAACCGTACACTTTGAAGCTTGCACGCATTTACACCGTACACTTCAAGCTATAAAAGCTGAAGGAATGAAAGCTGGTGTTGCTCTAAATCCGCACACCAATGTTAGTTTATTAGAAGACACCATTAATGATATTGATTTGGTTTGTTTAATGAGTGTAAACCCTGGTTTTGGTGGGCAAAGTTTTATTAAAAACACCTACAATAAAATTGTTCAATTAAAAGAAATGATTATACGTAAAGGTGCATCTACTCTTATTGAAATTGATGGTGGTGTTACTAACAAAAATGCGAAACAATTAGTTGATGCCGGAGCCGATGTTTTGGTTGCTGGTAGCTATGTTTTTAAAAGTAACAATCAAACCAAAACTATTAAAGACTTAAAAGCTTTAGCAAATTCTTAAACCTTTTTTTAAAGTAATTTAATAAGTCTGATGTGGCTACAATACCTATAAGGGTATTATTATCTACAATGGCAATACACAAAATTTTTTATAGGTATCGTAACTGATTTTGTAACTATATCTTTTGCCATACTAATAATATTCTAATATTAAAATTGCTTTAAAAGGTATCTAATTAAATCGGTAGTTGTTACAATGCCTACTAACTGATTATTATCTGCAACTGGTAATGCATGAAATTCTTTTTGGGCAAAAATTTCTGCAACTTCTTTTATTGAATTTGAAGGAGCAACACTCTGCACCTTTTTTTTCATGACTTGGTTAATAGTAAACATATTGTAAACCATAGCATCTGCATCATTATTGTCTTCATTAGTTATATCAGAAAAACTTAAACGAAGTAAATCTGTATAACTTAACATTCCAATTACGGTTTTGCCCTCAACAACAGGAATATGTCTTATATGGTGCTGTTTAAATAGCCTTTCGGCTTTTTCTAAATCGTCTGTTTTTTTTAATGTTATGACATGCTCGGTCATTATCGTTGAAATCGGTGCTTTTCGTATCATGACATTTAATTTTTAGCTTAGTTATCTCTAAATTTATTAAAGATTAGCTTATTAAATCATGATAAAAATCATGTACACCTCTAGTAACCAGTAAAATTAAAATTCAGCATTTGCTTAATAACTTTATATATTTGAGGAAACTGACTTTTAAACTCCTTTGGTGTTTCTATAAAATTCTCTATTGCTACAGCTAAAAATTCAAATCTATTAGTAAAAGCGTATTTTCTAAAATAATTTGATGTTATGAGCTCATTTTTTAATGATTCATTATGTGCTAAGGTTTTTGATAATTCATTAAAAGAATCACTAAAAATTGTAGAGCTAATATCTCGTTCTTTTATACTATTTAAGTGAATGGCATGGGTGAACTCATGAATTCCTAAATTAATGTTGTCATGACCATCTTCAAAGCCTTTTTTAAAATCTTCCCAAGACAATACAAGCGCTTTTAATTTAGGGTTAAACTCTCCTTTATGGTAAGCGTCATTAGTTTTAGAATAAAACTCACTAGGGTAAATAACTATTTTAGATATTAACCCTATATAAAAATCTCTAAAGCCAAAGGTTAACATTACTGCTGTAGCTGAAATTAAGACTTTCATTTCTTCTGAAACTTTTACGCCTTGTCTTCCTATAAAATCTTTATCTTCTATAAAAGACGCCAACCTGTGTTCAAAATAAGATTTATAAGGTTTAGAAAGTTTATTATAGAACGAAAAATCTTTTTTTAATATTGCTTTTTGAGAAGCATTAAGCTTTCTTTTTAACAAATAAGAATGCGTGTATAGTGGTTTTTTATGCTTGATAACATATAACAACTCTAATAATTTAAAAATATAACGTAAAACAATATAAAATAAAACAGCAAAAATTATTGCTAAAATTATCTTGCTACCAGAAGAGTATGTTTCTATCACTAAACTAATTTGTATATAAAATTATAAAAACTAATTAAGTTTTAAACAAAAAAGCAAGTTTAAAATAAACTTGCTTTTTATTTGGATCTCCTAAAAAATTCAAAATTGTAGTGTGAGAGAAGATTAATTTGAACAAAAATTTGGAGCTTTATTCCCTCTGTTGTTATCTATTATATACTTAAATTAGGATATAATAGACAATAAACTTATTAAATTCCTAAACCTTGACCTCCTCCTACTTGAATTGTCTCAGCAGTTAAAAATGATGCATCATCACTTACTAAAAATGAAATAACAGATGCCACTTCTTCTGGTTGCCCTAATCTTCCTAATAAAATATTGTTTTTCCAAGAAGCAAATACTTCTGGTTTAGTTGATTTTATTTGTGCATGGAAAGGCGTATCAATAGTACCAGGAGATACTGCATTAACTCTAATTCCATATTCTGCAAGATCTTTGGCTAATGCTCTAGTTATAGCGTGGACTGCTGCTTTAGAAGTACCGTAAATACCTGCTCCAGGTCCTCCTGCATTCCATCCTGCTATAGATGTATAATTGATAATAGACGGATTTTCTCCTTTTTTAAGAAACGGAATAGCTGCTCTTGAGGCAAAAAATGTTGAATCTAAGTTTAGAGCCATTACAAATCTATAAAATTCAGTAGTCATATCTTCAAACCTAGATCTACCACCTAATCCTCCTGCATTATTTACAAGAACATCTATTTTACCATATTTTTCACCAATTTTATTAATATTTGAAGTTACAGCTTCTTCATCTGTAACATCAAATCCATAATACTCAGATTTTATTCCTTCGGCTTTTAATTCTTTAACTCTTTCTGCTCCAGCTTCATCTTCAATACCGTTTAATACAACTGTATATCCATCTTTACCTAGCCTTTTAGCTACTTGAAAACCAATTCCGCCTGTTGCACCAGTTATTACTGCTACTTTTTCATTTGAATTACTCATACTATTTAAATTTAATTTTTTTTGTTTATTATTTTAATTGTTTTTATTCTACTGATTTAATATTTCTTGCAAAGAAATATATTGCTCCCACACCAAGTGGAACAAATATTGCAATTGCAATAAAAATTGGTGTATATGATAACTTATCTACTACTATTGGAACTAAAAAGTTCATTACAATTACTGAAAACACACCTATCATACCACCAAGCCCTGCTAATGAACCTACAGATTTTCCACTGAAAAAATCACTAGGCAAAGTTTGTACGTTACTAATTGCAAATTGAAATCCGAATAACACTACAAAAACAATGGCTACAAATTTTTCGGCCGTATTACCTATAAGTACTGTTGCTATTAAGCCTAATAACATGATAACGCCTCCTATTAAAATAGTTGTTTTTCTTCCTTTATCTATTGAATTTGTTTTAGCTATTATTTTTCCTGAAACATAGCCTCCTGCAATACTACCAATTGCTGCTCCTACATATGGTACCCATAAAAACATACCAACTTCTTTAACATTAAATCCGTAAACATCAAATAGGTAAATTGGCATCCACCCCACAAACAACCACCATATTGGCTCTAAAAAGAAACGTCCTATAACAACTGCCCAAGATTCTTTAAAGGAAAGAATTTCTGTTAAGCTTTTACCTTTTGTTTCTTCTGTGGCATTTTGGTCTGCTTCACTTTGCCCTTTTAGTATAAATTTTTGCTCTTCTTCTGTAATCCAAGGATGTTTTTTTGGTCCTGCCTTATTAATTAATAACCACGGAATAACCCATAAAATACCAAAAGAACCAATTACCATAAATGTAATTCTCCAACC
This sequence comes from Seonamhaeicola sp. NFXS20, assembly GCF_049132085.1. Classification (NCBI taxonomy): domain Bacteria; kingdom Pseudomonadati; phylum Bacteroidota; class Flavobacteriia; order Flavobacteriales; family Flavobacteriaceae; genus Seonamhaeicola; species Seonamhaeicola sp. NFXS20. The sequence continues at coordinate 366,934 of NZ_JAFMPU010000002.1, forward strand.
AAAAGCTACAAACAAAGCTGCAATAAGAGGTGGTGCTACAACAGAACCAATAGAGGCTCCTGCGTTAAATAATCCTTGAGCTATTGCTCTTTCTTTAATAGGAAACCACTCTGCATTACTCTTTACAGCTCCTGGCCAGTTACCAGCTTCTGATATACCTAAAGTACTTCTAAAAAATGCGATAGAGAATAAACCACTTACTGTAGAGTGTAAAAAAGAAGATAAACCCCATACACCTATACTTATTACATAACCTATTCTTGTACCTACTTTATCAAAAAGTTTTCCAGAAAATAATTGTCCTAAAGCATAAAACACCATAAAGATGTTTAATATTAAAGCATAATCATCTTTTGTTAATTGCAGTGCGTGTGCAATTGTGCCTTCCTTATCAATTCCTCCCCACATTATACCCAGTGCACTTCTATCTATGTAATTGATAACTGTAGCTAAAAATATTAGCCCAATTATTACCCATCTTAATCCTTTAATTTTCATATGATTCCTTTTTAGTTTTGGTTGTTAATTCTTTAATTATCTCCCCTTTATTACTTATTTTTCTACGTTATAGCAATATTGATATAATGCTTTAAAATGAACTTTCATTTTTTCTTTTGCTAAAGTTGGTTGTTGATTTTTAATAGAATCATAAACATCTTTATGCTCCTTAATGCCAATAAAAGCCTGATTTTCATCACATACGTGATATTTATTAAAGTTTGTTATAATTTCTGGTGTTATACTTAACATTAACGCATTCATTGTTCTATTGCCACTTGCTTTAGCTATGGCCAAATGGAATAATAAATCTTCTTGAACGGCATCTTCACCAGAGAGCACCTTTCTCTCGTAAGCATCTAGAGCATCTTTAATACGTTTTAAATCTTTTTCAGTTCTTCTCAATGAAGCTAAACGAACAGTTTTAAGCTCTAATAATATTCTTGTTTCTACTAACGATTTAAAATCTGGTTTATCTAAATTTAAAATATCTTCAATCATACCATTTAATGCTATAACTCCAATATTTTCAAGGAAAGTTCCACTTTGTGGAATAGATTTTAAAAGTCCGTAAAACTCTAATTTATGAATAGCATCACGCACATTACTTCTTGTTACTCCAAACTTTTCAGCTAACATCCTCTCTGAAGGCAATTTATCCCCTGGTTCGAGATTTTTATAGTTTATCAAATCTCTAATCTTAGCAATGATTACATTTTGCACTTCCTGATTATCATTTATTGATATTGCTTCTATCTTCATATTTTAAAAATTTATATAAGAGACTGTTTAAATAGATGCTATTACTTAACAACTCCCCCCTTTGTTATTAACTAAAACTAATATTTAACCTCAATTTAATTGGTTGAAAAACATCGGTAAATGTACCAAAATTGGTTAAATGGTAATACCACATATATGGCAGAGTTTTACTATTACTATTAACAAATATTAAAAACGTTCTTTTATTCTAATTAGTTCTTTAATGGCTAACCTCTAATTCATAAAACCTAACTTTAGAAAAAGCTCCTTGGTCTCTAGACTGAAAATAGTTTCCTGCTTTAAAATAGTTTTCAAAAATACCCCATCTTTTTATATGTATACTATCATACACCTTATATTCATTGCCATTTAATATTATTACCATTTTACCATCAGACACTTTTACCTCTAAAGTAAATTTTCTAAACCCAACCTCTTGTTCAAAGTTAAACCCTTCATCATCATCCCAAGCATCTTCATGTAAAATTTCATTATCTGTGGCACTTAAATTCTTAAGTACTTTTGTTTTTACACGAATTTTACCTTTATCCCAATATATTTTTAATATTGGTGGTGCATTATTATCATCTTCTCCTATTAAATCTCGTTGCTCATTGGTGAGTCTACCATGAATTTGCATAATGATAGTTCTATGATAATTTCCGTTTGAGTCTTTAGAGGATGCCTCCATCTGAATTTCTCCCTTCATATAAGCTCCATCTGCAAAGGTCCAGTTTTTATTGTTGTTGCCTGGTTCCATTTGTTCTCTAAGCTCAGACCTTGTATATTTTGTATTTCGTGTTTTAGATTCGGTTGGCATTGCATGAAATACAATGGCTCCTTTTGTTGAATCTATGTACATATAAGGTTTTGCTATTGGATTATTGGCAAAATCTAATATCTCTGGTGGTTCAATTTCGTAAGGTTTCCCCTTTTCATTAGTTACTGGTAATGTTACTTTCCAGTGGCTTAAATCTATTTCTGGTAACTTTACTTTCTTTTTTTTCTTCTTTTTCTTCTTTTTAACTTTTTCTGTTTTAGAAGATTTATTTTGATCTGACTGTGCATTAGCAACGTTGATGTTAAAGCTCAACAACACAAGAAGAAAATTAAGTAAAGTTATTTTTAAATATTTCATTTTTGTTTTAATTTATTGATTATTGGGTCTATAAATTGTAGACCCAATAATCAATATTCAACAACTATACCAGGTTGCCAATTAATTGTTTATTAGAATCCTGGTGTAATTATGTCTATATTATCATAAAATACTTCAGTACTACTATCAACCGCATTTAACGCTCTAACATAAATTACAGCAATGTTTGACGATGCTTTAAATGTAAATGTTGTTGTTGTAAAGGTATCATTACTACTTGAAGATTTAGAGCTATTAAAGTCATTATCTATTACATAATAAGCATCTGTGTTAATAGCACGTGCTTCTTCTGTATTAATAGCTTCTTCTGTAGTAATTTCATTGTTTAAAATGAATACTTCTGTATTAACTCCTTCAGCTTCTGAACGAGAATCAATAGTAAAGGTATATTCTACACCTGGTTCAACTTCAACTAATTGATATAAACGACGGCAACTAGCATAAATTTTAACACCTCTACCACCACCTGCTAGTGGCCCAAATTTATTACCATCACTTGTAGATCCTGGTTGTTCATTTGTACAGAAATTAGCATCTATATAGGCGTTTAATTCTGTGTTATTCCAAAGTGCTCTATAAGGACTATCTATAGTTCCTAAAACATCATCAACTACAGTACTTCCAGGAGTCATATCCCAAGCATCTGCATTATCACTTGTAGTTCCTGTATGATCATTACAGGTACTATTTTGTACTATAACTTTAAAGGTAGGTTCTACACCACCAACTGGAACTGGTTTTGTAACGCTTCTTGATACACCAGCTTCATTAGTTGTTGTTAAGGTAACATCATAAGTACCTGCAACAGCATATGTGTGTGAAGGGCTAGCCTCTGTTGAAGTGTTTCCATCTCCAAAATCCCAACTATATGATACTGCTAAAATTGAAGTATCGGTAAAATCTACGTTAAGTCCAGATACATCAAATGTAAAATCTGGCACAGTTGATAACACTAAACCTTCTACATTTTTACTTACTGATACTTGGTCTCCTAAATAGTTTGTAGCTGTTAAAGTAACAACAAAGGTTTCAGCGGTTTTATATGAATGAACTGGACTAAAATTTGGATCTTCTTCTGTATCTTCAACATACCACTCTACAGATTCACCATCTCCAAAATCCCAAACTAAGCTACTAGCTCCTGTAGTTGAATTTGTAAATGTTACTTCTGAATCAATAGATGTAAAATCAAAATCAACAGAAACCGGTGATACATCAACCGAAGCTGTTGCTTCTAAACCATCGGAACTTACAGTAGTTAAACTTACTGTATATAAACCTCCTGCTGCATAGGTATAATCTGGATTAGCTTCTGTTGAAGTGTTTCCATCTCCAAAGTCCCAAAGATATGATACGGCGTCTGTTGAATAACTTCTAAATACTATTGTTAGATTGTTGTCTGCACTTGTACTTGTTGTAAATAACGTGTTAGGCTGTATATTATTTACATTTCCTGTAGGCGCTTCAAACGCTTCAAACCCGCTGTCATAGCATGATATAAATGCAAGCGTTAGTGCCAATATAAAAATACCAGATAAGTATTTTCTTTTTATTGTGTAAGTCATAATATTAAATTTTAAAACTTATTTATTGTTTTACTGTTATAGAAAATGCATCTAATCTAGCTTCGTCTCCAGAGTTAGTGGCAAATATTATTACTGATTCGTTTTCACCAGCCTCAAATGTTAGAGCATGTTGTTTGAAAACATCAACCGTTCTACCTTCGTTAGTATCTGTTCTAGTTGCAAGAATGTTTGCTTCTAGTTGTGCTTCAGCGTATGAGGATGTATTAGGAGTTAGAATAGAAACCGTCATTTGTCCTTCTGCATCAAGGTTAAAAGCACTAAAGTAAGTTATTACATATTCTGCACCTGGAGTTACCTCTATTTCTTGGTAAGCAACTCTTTCTCCTGTAGAAGGGAATTTGGCAGCTTGAACACCGTCTGGTAAAATTCCTTCTTCTGATTTGGAGTTAATTTGTATTACAGTGGTTCCACCTCCTACTGGGCTCCATGCATCATTGCTTGGTACTCTCCAAGAATCTCTACCATCTCCAGTACCATCAAATAAACTATTGTCTTCAAAACTTGGTTCTGCAATTTCAGGCACAGGAATTGTTGGTACTGCTTGAGTAACAGTTACTATTTTTTCTGTTGTATCAAATTTACCTAAGTTATCTGTTACTGTTAAATAAACTATATAATCTCCTGGTTCTGGAAATTCTATAATTAATTCTTGATCTTGAAGTGTTGCTGGTTCTAATGCGGCTATTTGAGCTTCGTAAGCTGCCACATTTAGTATAGTTTCATCTGAAAGACCATCTTCTGCTGCGATTAATTGAGCTTCTAAGGCTTCTATTTCTGCTTCCATAACCGCTACTTTATTAGGATCATCTTCACAAGGAATTTTAAATTCTAAATCGGCTATATCTTCTTCAATAGCTACAACAGAGGCTAATTCTGCATCTATTAATTGTTCTAAAACTTTTAAATCTGGATTAACTAAATTGATATCATCAACTGTATTACCATTAATATCTGTTATTGCCCATTGATATTGGGTTCCATTAACAGCTAAGTTTGATCCTGCTTGAAAGTTATATTCATATTTAGCCCATAATTCTACATCTTCGCAATTAAATTCTGAAGAGGAAACATCTGTTACGTTATAAAATGGTGTAGGGCCAGTTATATCTTCTAAATCCCCAACATCGGCTAAATCATCACTCACACATGAAGCTATAGATATAAAAGCCACCAATGCTATAGATTTTATATTTAATAAGTATCTTTTCATAATTTTTCTTTTTTTAATAACCACTGTTTTGTGAATAAAAATTAGGTAAATTATCTATCTCTCTTTGTGGGAAAGGAAGATATTTCATGTCTGGATTATAGTTTAAACTATTTTCATCTGAGAATGTTTGTAATACATCATCTGCTTCTCCAAATCTTATTAAATCATATAATCTTTGGTTTTCATAAACAAACTCTACGCGTCTTTCATCTAATAAATCTTGCTTAGTTAAATTAACAACTTCTTCTAAACCAGCTCTAACTCTTACTTGGTTAAAGGCATTAATAGCTCTTGTATCTGTAGTACTGTCTCCTCCGGCTAAAATAGCTTCTGCATATAATAAAAGTACATCGGCATATCTTAACACAATCCAGTCATTGTCTCCTATTTCACCATCTGTAGGGAATTTAGCATTAAATGTATCGTTTGTTATATCTGTTGGGTCATATGATAGTGCTTGTATACTTGCGTAAAACCTAACTGGTTGCAATTCTGGTGTCATTACCTCTAAGAAATCTAATGACGCTATGTTTACTCCATTTGATGGGCCTTGTAATGTCATTGCAAAACTAAATGATTCTGAGTCTGTTTCAACTTGATCATCTAAACCACTATCACTGGTTACGTAGTTATCGCTACTTTCTAAATCGTAGGCAATGGAGAATATAACTTCATCATTAATTTCATAACCTGGGTTATTAGTCCATGTTCCATCTGGAGTTCCATCGGCATCAGAATATGTTCCTATAAATTCATTGCCAAATACATTACCATAATCTAAAACTAGGTTATAATTATTTTCTCCTTCAGAAAGTGAAGGATCGTTTTCAGTGTATAATAAATCTAAATTATAAGAGCTATTGTTTTCTATAACTGAAGCTAACAACAATTCTGCTTCTGTATAATTAGGGTTTGGTTGACTTAAATAAGCCTTTGCTGTTAAACATATTGCTGCGGCTTCTGAAGGACGGTATCTGTTTTGATCTACACCGTTTAAATAAGCTATTGAAGTTTTAAAATCCTCAATAATTTTTTCATAAACTTCAGATTCTGGTAATTGCGGATAGTCTAAAGCTTCCTCTGTTGTAACATCTAAAACTTTATCAATATATGGTACATTTTTATAAGCTCTAACCAAATTAAAGTGGCATAATGCTCTCATAAAATAAGCTTCTCCAACAGTATATTGTTGATCTTCTGGAGCCAAAAACCTATTATCTATAATATTATTGGCATGCTTAATAGTTGCCATATTATTTGAATAGTATGTTGCAACATCTCCGTTATTTGGATCTACAAGATAAGCGTTAATGTTAGGGTAATTACCATTTTCTGTATTTGCTCTTACGTTATCTGACCGTAACTCTGTTAATAAAAACTCATTAGCGGGTACTTTTTGATAAGCATCTAAAACACCGTTGGCTAATAACTCAAACCCATTATTTGTTTGTAGTAGCTCTTCTAAAGAAAGTGCTGTTGGATTACTAAGATCTAATTCTTCTTTGCAGCTTGAAAGTAGTGCTAAAAAAGAAAAGCAAAGTAGTATATTTTTGTGTATCTTTTTCATAATTAATTAAAATTGAAAGTTAATTCCTGCTGAAACAGTTCTTACTACAGGTCCATCACCTCTTTGATAACCAGCTGTTAATGGTGTGTTAGCATTATTTGATGTTTGACCTTGAGCTTCTGGATTGAAACCTTCATAACCACTAGCAGTAAAGAACAATAAATTCTCACCTGTTATATAAAATCTTAGTCTGTCAATATCATATTTAGACGTAAATGATTCTGGTATTGTGTAACCTAATGTTACGTTTCTTAATGCAATAAATGAAGCATCTTGAATATGATCGTCTGTATACCTTCTATGTACTGTTAAATCTAAATCTGGGAAATTTGATAATGGGTTTACAGCAGACTCACTAGCGTAATACAGTTGGTCTAGATCTGCAACTCTAACCTCTGCCCCATGAGACCCTTGCCATAGAAATGAAAAATCAAAATTATTGTAAGTGATATCTGAACTTAAACCCCAAGTAAAATCGGGATAAGGGCTTCCTAATTCTGTTCTATCTTCATCATCTATAACACCATCATTATTTAAATCTTTTACATAAACATGGGCAAAGTCATTATTGAATCTGTTAAAAGGATTATCAATCCATTCTAACGGAACTTCTTTATCATAAACCCATCCATAAAAAGATGTAATAGGCTGCCCTACTTTTGCAATAAATTCTGTTGGTCTAGTATCTTGATCTATTCTTGAAATAATTTGTTCATTATTACCAAGACTTACAACTTCATTTCTATTTAAAGCAAATTGACCTGAAAGTCTCCAGCTAAAATTTTCTGATGTTAATACTCTAGAATCTAATTCTAATTCAACACCATAATTTTTAACCTCACCTATATTTTGCAACCAATTATCTGTACCATATACGCCGGCTACAGGTGCAAATAGAATTAAATCTTCACTGGTTCTTGTGTAGTAATCTGCAGAAAAGTTAAATAAGCTTTTACCAAAAGTAATATCTATACCTGGGTTAAACTCTATTAATTTTTCCCATCCTAAATTTGAATTTGCTAAAGTGGTTCCTTTAACTCCTGTACTACCGTTATAACCAATGGTACTATAAGTTTCTTCAAACCTGTAAAGTGATTCATATATATTATTTGATATTTCGTTAGATCCTGAAACACCATAACTGGCTCTTAGTTTCAAGAATGTTATAACGTCACTTGAAGATAAGAAGTCTTCGCTAGATAAAATCCAGCCAACTGATGCTGCAGGGAAAAACCCAAACCTTGTATTAGAACCAAACCTAGTACTTCCATCTGAACGTGCAGAAATTTGTAATAAATACTTTTCGTCATAATTATAATCTAATCTACCAAAATAAGATACTAATTTATCTGTACCGTTATTAGTAAAGGTGGTTCCTCCATCTGCTAAGGCTATATTATTATTAAAATCGTCTGTAAAACCAACAGCCTCAGATTCTTGTATATAAAAATCTCTGCGCGTATATTCAAATCCTAAAACAGAGTTGAAGCTATGCTTTCCAAAGCTCTTGTTGTATTTAAGAATAGACTCAAAAGCATATTGGTTTAATTCATCTCTTCTTTCTAGTCTGTAAGCCTCTTGATCTCTATTTTCTTGTCCGTAATAATAATCAGCTTCATTCGTTTTATTGTGTCTAAACACGCCTGAGATAGTTTGTCTAAAATTAAGCCCTTCTGCTAATTCAAAATCAATGTATGAAGAAGCGTTTAAACTTAATTTTCTTTTTACTCTAGATCTCTCAAGAAAATGCACTAAAGGATGTACATTTTTTGTAGTTGATAATGTTAATCCTCCAGAAGTTAACCCACTTGCAATTGGCACTCCATTAGCGTCTCTTAATATGTCTCTTGGGTTATTTGGATCTACTGTAAAGGTATGATCAAAAGCTCTAGAGAACCCATAACTTCCAACACCTAAGTTTTCAAAAAGTTTACCAGCATCTGTACTAACACCTACTGCTGTAGAAAATGGTGTAACATAATCTAAATGATCTTCATTTAAATACAATGGTATATGTCCATATTGTCTTATTGGGTCTGTAAACCTTGAAGGTAATTTATCTTGATCATTATAGTTAACACGTAAAGTTCCTCCAAACTTAATTTTTTTGTTTTTTGATTTACTATCAACTTTTATTCTGGCATTGTATTTCTTAAAGTTATCAACTAAAGCTATACCTTCATCTTCTAAATAACCTAGAGAAGCCGAATAGCTAGTTAAATCTGAACCACCTCTAACGGCAAATGAGTGACTTATTATTGTACCTCCATTAAAAATTTCATCTTGCCAGTTTTTCCAACCACCACCTAATGAAGCTATAAAATCCATAGCTTCTAATTCTGCATAAGCTGTATTATAATCATTAATAATTCTATCGTAATTTTGACTATCAACCGAGATACCACTTACAATACTCTGTAACCCATCTAAACGAGATCTTTCTTGGGATATTGAAGTATTAAAATTTTCATTAATTGTGGCATATTTAAAACCAGTAAAAGTATTATAAGAAAATCTTGTTTTTCCTGAAACACCTTTTTTAAGTGTTACTAAAATTACACCATTTGCACCACGAGAACCGTAAATAGCAACTGATGAAGCATCTTTTAAAACACTTATTGATTCTATATTATTATTATCAATTGAAGCCAATATATCAGCATCATTACCCAATACAACACCATCAACAACAATTAATGGTGCAGATTCACCTGTGATAGACCCAGGCCCTCTTAAAGTAATTTTAGGATCTCCTCCTGCTTCAGAAGCAACTGTCTGAATTCTAAGTCCAGCCACTTTACCTCTAAGAGCATCTTCAACACGAGATACTGCTACATCTTGAATATCTTTAGCTGTTACCTTTGTTAAAGCACTTGTTACATTTTTTTGCTTTTGGTCTCCATAGGCAACAACAACTATTTCGTCTAATTCTGATACATCTTCTGATAGCGAAACATTAATAGTTTTTTGATCTGCTACAATTACATTTTGAGATGCATATCCCACGTATGAAAATTGTAGCACATCACCAACTTTTACTTTAATTTCATAATTCCCATCAAAATCTGTGGTAGTACCATTAGTTGTTCCAACTACAATTACATTAACACCTGGAATTGGAAAATTATCTGTAACCGAAACAACAGTACCCTTTATTGTGGTTTGATTTTGAGCATTTATAGTAACACTCAACAACAATAGAACCACTAATATTAGCTTAGTTTTTAAGTTCATAATTAAACTTGTTTATGTTTAAAATGTTTAGTTTTATTTGAATTAATAGAATATCTTTATTAGTTTATGTCTTTTTGATATTTCTCTTTTAAAATGCTAACTTGTTATCTCTAGCAATCTCTTACTATAATGCACAAACTAGCTTAAAATAATTATTAGGACTATAGTTTTACTTCATAATATTAATGGTTTTAAGAGATTAAACACTTTATTTGGTGAACCAAATTGGTAAACCAATTTGGTTCACCAAATATATATTAATTTTTTGTTAAAAACAATTAAAATTGAATTTTAACATAATTTGTAAGCGAATATTTTTAAAAGAAAAAATGACATGAATTAATTCATTTAAAACCATTAAAAAACAAACCCTATGTTTATTAAACACAGGGTTTTTTAATTAATTAACTTCTAAAAAACTTAATTTGTAAGATTAGGATTTCTATCAATCTCATCTTGAGGTATTGGAGTGTCATAATCTACAGAAGCATTCCAATCTGGCTTTTCTCCTTCATAACCAGAAGCACTAAATACTACATCTCCTAACTGTCTTCTTTTTATATCATACCATCTTTTTCCTTCAAAGGCAAGCTCTATTCTGCGTTCTTCTAACACATCATCAACAGTTATTGAAGTAAGATTTTCTGGAACTGTACTTGCAGGAATGGTTTCTTCTACATAACCTCCATTTGTAGATTGCCCACCGTTTCTTGCTCTTTCTCTCACCATATTAAGAAAATCTATTGCATCAGCAGCACCTATTTCTACACCAGCTTCGGCAGCAATTAATAATACCTCTGCATAACGAATCATAGAATAATTATGACTAGTTGCTCTTTTATTACTTCTAGCATATGGTCCAGGATAACGTGTATATTTAGCTATGTAAGGTTGATTAACAGCGTGTTCGTGTCCACTTCGTTGAAAGTCAGTATAATCTACAGTAACACCACCAATTGTAGCTTCTGTTTGAAAACTAACACGGGTTCTATAATCATCTGGGTCAAATGAGTCATAAACAGCCATTGTAGGACTTGCAACAGACCATCCTTGATCATCATCATCACCTCTAATACCTGTCATAGGTGCTGTTTGGTCATAAGCATTATCAGGAGCTTCCACGTTATTATAATCTAATGCAAATATAGGTTCTATAGAAGCATCTATTTTGTTTGCATTAAATAAAGTTTGAAAATCTGGATCTAAATCTATATTGTAATCTCCCTTATTAACGATTAACTCTTTAGCTTTATCGTAAGCCATTTGGAAATATGGGCTTCCTGAAGTATTACCAGCCATTGTTAAATACACTAAAGCTAAATAAGCCTTAGCTGCTGCTTTAGATGGTGTAGCCCTAGATGTAACAATATATGGTAACCATTCTTCAGCATACTCTAAATCTGCAATAATTTTTTCATAAACTTCTGCTTCTGGAGTACATGATATAGAACTTAAAGAAGCTAAATCATCCGTTGGTTGATCTATATATGGTACATCTCCAAATAATCTTACTAAATGAAAATAATAAAATGCTCTTGCAAAATAAGCTTGTGCTGTAACTGGATTTTTAAATTCATCATCAGCTGAAACATCTTCGGCTCCAGCAATAGCATAATTAGCTGCCGCGATTCCCATGTAAATTCTATTCCAAGGGTCATATACCATTTCATTGTCACCTGTAATGGAATGCATATTCATCTCAACCCTATGAGTTTGAGAAGAATTAAGGTTTACCATGTCTGAGCGTAACATTAATGCTATAGAAAGTTTTCTTCCCCAAATTTCTTCATTTATAGCGTGGGTTAAAGATGCATTTACAGCTAATTGAATATCATCTGTAGTTGAAAAGAATCCTTCTGGAGACAATAAGCCCACTGGCTCTTCTTCTAAATCAGAGCACCCTATCATTGATAATCCCATTATCAACGATAATAATATATATTTAGTTTTTTTCATTTTATACGTTTTTTAAAATGGTTTTTAAAATGTTAAATTAAGGCTGAAACTTACAGATCTTACAGTTGGGTAATTTCCAAAATCAAACCCTCTTGTTGTGTTACTTGCTTGGTTATTACCATTTTGCCCACCCTGGCTACCATAATAATTAACTTCTGGATCTAAGCCTGAGTAATCAGTTATTGTAAATAAATTTTGTGCACTTACTGATAATCTTAATTTCTCAATACCTAAATCATCTATAATTTCTGAAGGGAAATTATAACCTAAAGCTATATTTTTTAATCTAATGTAACTTCCATCTTCTACAAAGCGAGAAGAGATTTCTCTAAAACTATTATTACCTACACGTGGCTGATTAGTATCTGTATTTGTAGGGGTCCAAGCATTATTATAATAGTCGTATGTAGTATTAGAGTCACCATTATTTAACTGAACGTTAGTCATATTAAAAATTTCTCCACCTTGAGATCCTTGAAAAAAGATGTTCATGTCAAAATCTTTATATCTAAAATTATTAGTAAGCCCCCATGTAAAATCTGGGTTAGGGTTACCAATAATTGTTCTATCATCATTAGTTATGTCTCCACTGCCATCTAAATCTAAAAATAAAGGATCACCAGCTACACCTCCAGAAATGGTAGCAGTACCCTCTGGTAAAGTTCCGCCTTGATACACACCTGCATAATCAAAACCATAGAAAAGCCCCACTTCTTCACCTTCTCTTAGTATATAGGTATTATTTACACTAAAATAACTTGGAGCTCCGTTACCAAACCAGTCGTCTCCATTAACTAAAGACGTTACTGTATTTTTATTTTTAGAAAATACAAAATCAGTAGTCCAGCTAAAATTGTCATTTGTTATGTTTCTTGTACTTAAAAATATTTCAATACCTTCATTTTTAATTTCCCCAACATTTTTTAATATTTCATCATTATAAAAACCTAAATACTTAGGCAAACCTCTGTCAACCATAATTAAGTCTTTGGTATCAATATTATAATAATCTAATGAAAGTGTAATTTTATTATTTAATAACCCTAAGTCTACACCTAAGTTAGTTTGATAAGAAGACTCCCATTTTAAATCTGGGTTAGCAGGTTGATTAGGAGTAACCGCCTGTACAGTTGAACCGTTACTAGAGGCATAAATATTCTCTAAACTTGCTAAAGATTGATAAGGGTCTATAGCAGGGTTACCAGTAACACCGTAACTTGCTCTTAATTTTAAGTTAGAAATGGTTTCACTATCTTTTAAAAAATCTTCGTTAGAAACTTTCCAACCTAAAGCTCCTGAAGGGAAAATGGCATACTTTTCATTTTCTGCAAAGTTTGATGCCCCATCTCGTCTAACTGTAGCTGTTAGTAAATATTTATCATCATAATCAAAATTCACTCTTCCAAATTGCGATTGAATTTCTTTTTCTGTAACATAAATATCACCAGATTGTGGTTGTATTAAGTTTGTAGCTGTCCATAAACCATAGTATGAAAAAGAATCTGAAATAGTACCTGTACCTTCATTATAAGAGCCTTTATTGGTTGTTTTTTGATAAGAAACACCCGCTAATAAAGTTAAGTTACCTTTACCTATTTCTTTGTTATAAGTTAAATAGTTTTCTGCTAATACATTTTTTGTTTTGCCTTCATCTATTATAGCTCTACCATTAATTCCTCCTGCGGTTACTTGCAACGTACGAGGCATATAGATTCCTCTAAATTGATTTCTAGAACTAAGACCGAAGGTTGTTTTAAAAGTTAATCCTTCAATAATTTCATAAGTTCCATAAAAATTAGCTCTAAAATTTTCTATTTCAGTATCGTCATCTCTTTGTGTTGCAACAGCCCAAGGGTTATCCACTTCATCACCAATTTGGTCATTTGTTGTAAATGAACCATCATCATTATAAACTCCTTTGTCTGGAGCAAAACGCATTGCTAAAGACACAACATCATCACCACCTACTGTAACAGAACCATTTGATTGTGTAGTAACACCACTTTTCTTACTTAAACCACCTGTTAAGTTAAGACCTACTTTTAATTTATCTGTTACTTGTGCATCTAGGTTTGATAGAAATGTTACTCTTTCATAATCAGAGTTTACTAAAATACCATCTTGTTTAAAATATGTACCAGAAGCATAGTAGTTAACTTTTTCTGAACCTCCTGAAACGGATAATTGATGATTTTGTGTACTACCAGTTCTATAAATCATTTCCTGCCAATCTGTATCAGCATCACCCTGTACATAAGGTGTACTATTTCCTTGATTAGCTCTTATTTGGTTTTGATAATCTGCAAAATCATTTGCATTTAATAAGTCTAACTTATTTGCGGTGCTTTGAACAGAAAACGTAGAATTAACATCTATATTTAACCTACCACTTTTACCTTTTTTTGTGGTTACTAACACAACACCATTTGCACCTTGAGAACCATAAATAGCTGTTGCAGAAGCATCTTTTAAAATCTGCATAGATTCAATATCACCTGCTTGTGGCATATTGGCTCCAACAAATCCATCAACAACAATAAGCGGACTACTACTTGCATTAATAGAAGTATTACCTCTAATTTTAATGCTAATAGGCGCACCTGGCTCTCCACCATTATTTGATTGTACATCTACACCAGCTGCACGCCCCTGAAGTGCTTGCGATGCATCTAACACTGGAAATGCTGTTAATTCTTCCGTTTTCACAGAAGAAACAGAACCTGTTACATCACTTTTTTTACGAGCACCATAACCTACTACTACTACTTCATCAAGTTCTGCTAAGTCTTCAACTAAAGTAACATTAATTGTTGTTTGATCACCTACGGTAACTGTTTTACTTACAAAACCAATATAAGAAAACTTCAAAGCATCTCCTTTAGAAACCTGAATAGAATATTTTCCGTCAAAATCTGTGGTAGTACCATTTGTAGTATTTACCACAATTACATTTACACCAGGAATAGGAACATTATCAGTACCAGATACAACCGTACCTTTTACAGTAATTCCACCCTGCGCAATCATTACAGCATTGAATAACAATACTGCGATTAGAGTTAGTTTAATTTTAAAATTCATAATTTGTCTTTTTAGTTAAAATTGTTTCAGTTTGAATTAGTTTTTACCAATTCACTTATTAATCAATTCACACTAATTGCTAAACAAAACTGAACCTTAAACTTTTTTTTGTAGTTTTGAGGCTTCATGTTATTGTATAACAATACGTGTATTAATTTTACTTCCATTTAGACAAGAAGTAGATAGTTCAAAAAAGGATAGGCGCGCACCTGTCCTTTTTTATTTTTTGTTCATAATAGGATGGTGGTTTTTTGAAAAGTTATACATTTAGTTTAGTTTTTTTTGGAGAACCAAACTGGTTTCCCAAATTGGTTTTCCAGATTGGTTCTCCAAATATATGTTATTTTTTTGTTAAAAAACAAAAAAATATCAAAATTAACTTTTTACTGTACAGAATATTAACAGATACAGTTAAAAGAATTTAATTACTATTTTTTGTCTCCAAAATAAGATACTTCTCCTCCACTTAAGAAATCTTCTCTTACAGGGCTAAAAGTATCAATTAATATACCTTCTTCTAAACAAACGGCGCTATGCATTAAATTAGGTTCTATATACACGCCATCTCCTGCCTCTACAATTTTTTTTACACCATCTATTTCAAATTCAAATTTACCAGCAGCACAATATGTGGCTTGTGTGTGAAAGTGTTGATGTGGCGTTCCTAATGCTCCTTTCTCAAATTTTACTTTAACCATCATTATTTGGTTATCATAACCTAAGAATTTTCTTGATACTCCGCCACCAAGCTCTTCCCATTCCATGTCTTTTGTAATAATGTACTTTTCACTAAATCGTTTCATAATTTATAATTTATTTGTTTTCAGTAAATATATAAGAACCTTTCCAGGTATAATCTTTATTGTTAATTGTTAATTTATGTTCTGCATCTTCATCATTATTTTCATTTGAAATGATAAAGACTTTTATTTTGCCGTTTTTCATTTCAATCTTAACAGCTGTATAAGCGTTTGAGTTATATAAAACATCAATATTTTTGATATTGCTATATGCATTAACTGCTAATTCTGTTACTGGATTATATGTTCCGTGAGACTCTACAGTTGAAACAAATAACGCATCTTTAGCATTCTTTTTTCTTAGAATTAATGTAGGTTCATTTCTTAAGTTGTATTCTGGGTCATTGGCTCCAATTCTTCCAAGAATAACTTCATCATCTTTTGAAGTGATTGCAGAATATGAATAAAACTTGTTATTGTGTAACCAATTAAGTTTAATATTCTCGCCATTAGTTGTGGCACTAGCTTCTTTATACAAGTGTTGATATCCTGATTTTGTTCCTAGTACTTCTGGTCTATTCAATTTTGAATATTCAAAACTTGTTTGCATTATATGTCCTAAATAATAAAATGGTAAATCGTACTGGTTATAATTTTTAGAGGTTACCCTCATAATATCTAATAAGTAAGGTTTATTATAATCAGCATCTTTTATAAATACCATTGTTCTGTGTAACTTAGTTCCTGGATATGCGTTTTCTTCCTTAGCGCTAGCTACTTGTAAGTTTTCATTTTCTACACTAAAAATATATTTATTGGAGTGATATTGACTTCCAATATCATATTTACCTTCAAAATGGGAAACTTCATTTTGCACTAATGTATTATGTGCTATAGTTTGTTTAGCCCATGTTTTATTTTCTTTTAAATAGTTACCTCCTCCTTTTTGTTCAATATTAACAAAACGTGCTAAACCGTAATCTTGAACCACCTCATCTCCTTCTTCAAATAAAGAATAAGATAATTTATCAAAATGCCCATGACTTAACCCGTGAGCTGTGTATTTGAATACTAGCTCTAAACCACTACTTCTAACAATACCTACTGCTCCTTGATCTCCATTTGGGCCATCTGACAGTTCTATAGATTTTTTAACAAATGGTTTTGTTTTACCTTCTTTTATACCCAAAGCAACAGCTAAACCTGCATCATCTAAAGCTACCTTTTCTTGTTTTTCTGCTATACTTAATAATTCTGGGTTATTACCCCCAAAGTGATATGCAATATCAACTGCAGATACTAATGCACTTGTATAATAAGACATTCCTTTTTGAGCATCATTTAACAGAAAGAATTCTCCATCGGCATCAGATAGGTTAATTAAAGCCGTAACACTTTTTAAAAGTACGCTGTCTTTATACTGAAATACCTTTAATTCTGGTTTTTTATTTTGAAGTGCTTGTGCAAAAATTAAAAAAGGATAAGATGCATAACGCTGATAGTAAGGACCTTCTGTAAAATAACCATCTGGGGAAAATGGTTCATCTAAATTTGCAAAAAAACCTATTTTTCCATCTTTGTTTATAAATCCGCCATCATTATCTTTTGCATTAGGATTAATTTGTACATCTTTTAAACCATAAAGTGCTCTTTGTAAAAGGCTATCATCATCCATTGCAAGGGCAATCATTCCTACAGCTACATTACCCCAAGTACTATGATTATGCACACGATTAAAAAATTGCGGGTTTTCTTTAGAAATGAAATCTGCAAAAGGTTTAAATAAATCTGTTTCTAAAATGTTACGCTCTTCTTCTGTAAGAAAATCATAAATACAATCGTAAGCTTGACTTGTGTAAACCAACCAATTAGAATCATTTAAACATTGCCAAAATAGTTTACCTCTTGCATATGATCTTGGTTTTGGATGAACAGGTAGTGTAGGATACATTTTGGCATATTGCATTAACATATCTTTTACATAGTTAGCATATTTTTCATCTCCTAAAATTTGGTAAAGTGCGCCCGCTTTTTGAAGTACTACAAAATTTCTTTTATGCCTTTCATGAGTATAACCCCCTGAATAATCTTTAGGAATTGGAACATCTATACCTTTCTTAATTTCAGCATCAACCTCTTTTTGAGTTGTAATTAAAGATTTATCAAAAACTGGAATATTCCCTAAATTAGCTTTTATATCTTTTACACCTTGTTGTGTTAAAATTAAGCTTGGGTGTCCAGAATTTGAAGTTCTACTAGTTTCTAATTTTGGTTGCTCTTTACAAGACACAAAAAAAGTACCTATTAATACTAAACAAAAACTGGTTTTTATGAGTTTTGAGATTTTCATTAGTCTTATTTAAAATTTAATCTTAAGCTAAAATTGTTGGCATGTTCTCTTTTAAAAATAAACCATTTTGAAGTTGAAATGATTGTTTTTTTAAAATAGAGCTTAAATTATAGAGGTTTTTTACATTACACTTTTGTTCTCCTAGTTGAGAATTATTAGCAGCATCAAACAAACTATTCAATCCCGCTTTTACATGAATAGATTTTCTGCTGTTTAATGCCACTAACGACTCTTTTTTTGAATACTGAACAAACCTTGTGTTTTCCTTTGCTGTAATACAAGAATTATTTGGTTTCTCTTGCTTACTATTTTTAGAAACAGGAATTAAAAAGTTTTGTGGATTGTTGACTAACTCTAATTCTGATTTTATAAAATCTTTTATAATTCCTGTTTCTATATTTTTTTCTACTATATTATATTTAAATGCATTTTGAATTGGTTTGTTTAGAATAATTTCATATTCATCATCACACCTATCAAACTCTAATATAATTGTGTTTTCCAACGCATAATGGCTAGCACCAAATCTTAACGTTTCACCTAGTTCTTTACAAAAAAGAACAGCTGAAAACAGAAAATAAAAAGTTAAAAATAGTGGTGTCTTATTGTTCATTTTAATTGGTTAACCAATTTGGTTTACCAAATATATGCATATTTATTAAGTTCTACAAAATATTACGTGACTATATTTAATAGATTTAACATTTTAACTTTCAGAAAAATAAAAGAAATTAAAAAATATTATCTTTCATTATAATTTTACTCAAACAAAAGTTCACATTGAGGTTTACAGTAATAATATTTTTGTTGAAATTCTTTAAATATTAAGGTTTAGAACCTTCTCCAACAGTAGCTTTTTTAAACCAAACTTCTGCATAACTACCATTTGCATATTGTTTTGAAATATCACCCCCATAGGTTTCTGATTTGGTACTTTTTCCGTTGGCTTGATTATAAGCACCTTGTTTAAAAAATTGTTTTTCGCCTGTATAAGCACTATCTAGTTCTATACCAACACGTCTTTTTAATGAGTATCTATCAATAACTTGTTGAGGAATATTTCTTTTACTTGTAAAATCAGATTTTAATAAATTTTTAGTGAAAGTTTTTGTTTCATGGCCATCACTAATAAATGTAAGATACATAACACCTTCAAAAACATTAACTTCATAACTAAATTCTTCACCTAAAGCTATACCATCTTCTGGTTCATCTGGATAAGAATTTGGACTACTACCTACAACAGAAAAATCATACCCCCATACAGCGGTAGAATAATCCCATCTACCATCATTACTGCCTTTTGTGTTAATCTCATAATTCCAAAAAACAGAGCCTTTTTTGTGACCAGGAAATTTTTTGTAAAATATCTTTAAAGGTTCATTTTCATGACCTTCATCACTATGTATTTGTCCCACTACTACAGAGTACGAAGATGAAACTGTAGCATCTCCCGAAGTAGAAACGTGTTGCACTTTTAAAGTTCCTGTTAGCTTCCCTCCTGTTTTTGGTATCCAACGTTTTTTTTGCCCAAGCTCTGTTCTTGTATTACTTGAATTAGGTGATGTAATTCCTGAATTAGGAGTTTTATAAACTACCCAATTTGTGTTATCTTCATGTTCAACATAAAAAAAACCTTCTTTTTCAAAGTTTAATAATGAATCTGTACGCGTACCATCTCCTAAAAGAATTTTCCATTTTTCCATAAAAGGAATAACTTCACTAGGATACTTTTTTGCAAGTTTTGTTTGCATAAAAGATTTTATTACCTCATTATTTTCAGCCTTATTTTTACATGAAAATAAAGCTGAAAATACTATAACAATAGTTAGATACTTTTTTATTTTATTCAACTTATAAGTTTTAATACATGAGTGTTAATTTCAAATTCTCTTCAACTTTAATTATTCCTGAATTTGATATTTCGTTATTTGAATGTGAATTATTTTTAGCTCCCCAAAGAAGTGCAACCAATTTTACTGGGTTATTTTTAAACGTATTGTTTGAAATATCAACATTTACAATACCTCTTGTATTTAATAAAATGCCATTTTTTTCTTTACTACCACTGTTTGAGAATGTTGAATTTTTCACGATAAGATTTCCACCAATTGTAGACTCATCATACCCACCACGGTAGTAGTCTATTACGTTTTGTTTTACATTATTAAATGTACAGCTATCAACGGTTAAATACTCTGTATTATAATCGCCTTTATCGTTAGTTTCTTCAGATAATTCCAGTCCGTTTTCACAATTTGTAATAGTTGTATTTTTAAAAGTTATACGTTCTGCAAATGATTGTTTGTAAACTTTTAAAGCAAAATTAAATTCACTAATCTCACAATTTGAAACTGTTAAACCAAAATGTGTGTACATATTTTCTTTTAAGGTTGCAAAAGCTTGTTGAGTTCCTGTGCCTTTAAGAATAACACCATCTAAATTTAGAAACCCTTTTGGTTGCAACTGAAATAAGGATGTATTGGCATCTCCAACAAAATTTAAAATTGCTTTTGACTCCTTGTTTGATTTTATTTTAATCTTCTTTTTGATAATTAAAGATGTTTTAACAGTAAACTCACCTTCACCCAAAGCAATAATATCTCCATTCTCTGCTTCATTTATTTTTGATTGAAGGTTATCTGTTGTATTAACCACTATTGTTTTTGGTTCTCTTGGTTCAGCTTCATCTGAATACCAACTTGGGCCATATTTTGATTTATCTAAAATTGAAGGGGTAATAGCATTGGTGTTTACCACGGCACCAATGCTATTATTAGAGGTTCTTGAGTTACCAAATAAATCTTTTGAAATAGTTTCAAATTCAAACCCAATGTATGGCTCGACCTCAATTTTAGATGATGGCATAAAAATATATTCTGCGATTTCCTTCATCTCAAAATCTAAACTTTTAAGCCCTTCATATTCTTTAAATGAAACCCCTTGATTATTAATTACATTACTTTTAAACGTTACATCATCGGCCTTATCATGCTCTATAATTGGTGCTATATCACCTTCTTTATTATATAATACATTGTTTGCTACAAGTGTTCTTAATGGTCTTGCTGAGCGAATTTCTGAAGCTGGTAACACATCTTTTTGAGCTAAATTTTGTCCTACTCCAAATTGCCATGGCGAATTACAATTAACATAGGTGTTATAAGCTACCACAACATCGGTTACTTGGTTATACCTGTTTAATGGCGATTTTGGAATACCATTCATAACAGCTAACGGACTTCTAAAATTCTTTCCTTTTAAATTGTAGAAATAATTGTTGGTTACCCAATGTCCTGTATTTATAATTCTTATACCACCTATATTTTCATTTTTACCGTCTCCAATAAAATAGTTTCCATCAATGGTACAGTAGTTTCCGTGTCTTGTTACTAAAGAACCTTCGCTTTTATAAAACACATTATTTCTAAACTCATTAAAATTAGTTTTGCTTGAAATAATTTCTACTTCTCCATTACATTCTTCAAACAAATTATTAGCAACTAATGTATGGCTAGGAGACATTGATGAAAAACTATCGCCTATTTGAATTGTTTCACCACTAGCACCACCTTTTGGTGGGCGCGGACCAAAGTGGTTATTTATAATTTGATGGTAATTATTAATATGCTCATTTCCTTTTAAATCAACTCTAATTGTTGGACCTCTGTTAGTTTTACCTGCAATGTAACAGTTACTTACGGTGTTATGTCTGCCCCAAAATTGTACCCAGCGATCTGAGTCATCTCGATTCATTTTATTAAAATCTTCTATAACACTATTTGTTATTGTACAATGATTTCCTATGGTTTCATTATCAATTTTAAATTCTACAACAGCATCACTAGGTGAATAGCCATTTCTAAAATGTAAACCATCTACCACTAAGTACTTCCCGCCAAATTTAATATCTGATACGCCTTCTATAAAAACCTCTCCAGGGGTTTCTGCTTCTATTTTTATTGGAGCTTTTTCTGTTCCTTGGCCCGTAAACTTAATTTGAACATCTTTCCAAACGCCATTAGACATAACAATATTATCTCCTGGGTTGGCATTTTTAATAGCTTCATTTAACTCATTAATGTTACCAACAATTATTTTTGATTGTTGGGTATTATTGCATGACAGAATACTAAATGACAATAAAAAAAACAGAAAAAAAGGTCTCATAAACATGATTAAATTTTGAAATTTGAAAAAAGAAAGTCTCTATTTTTATATGAAAAACAAAGACTTTCTATAACTAAAAACTAACTAAACTATTCAATAATAATTTTTTTATTTAGGCTACCGCTATTGGTATCTAATTTTAATAAGTACAACCCTGAATTAAGTTGCGAAACATTTATATTTTTACTTACTAAACCTTTTTGAGCGTAAACTTGCTTTCCTAAAAGGTCATATATTTTTACTGAAGATACTTCAATATTATTAGAATCTATTGTTAAAACATCATCTACTGGGTTAGGGAATATTTTGAATTTTGAGGCTAATTTATCTTCAACAGATGCAGTTTCATCTAACATAAGAGAAAAATTATCATAAAAAACTTCAGTATCTGTGTTTACAGAGTTAAGAGACCGAATGTAAACTACAACAAAAGTATTAGTTGCTGTAAAGGTGATAGTACTGGTTGTCCAATCATCATAATCTGTTGTAATATTTAAAAAACCATCTACACTTGTATCTGAACCACCATTTGTATTAATACCTACCTCATTTGTGATTTCTGTATTTAATATATATACTTCAGAAGGAGTTCCTGTTGCTTCAGAATACGAATCAACAGAAAAAACATAATCATTACCAATTGTAAGCCCTTCAACTTTTTGATAAATTCTACGAGAACTGCCTGTTATCACAGGATCTCCATCATCATATAACTTAACTCCTCTCGTACCATCTTTTCCGTTACTTGTAGAACCTGGTTGTTCATCTAAAGAACCTGCTGCTCCCAAGTAATATACTTCTAACCAATCCTCTAATGCGTCATTTTTCCAAATAGCCTGATAAGGACTAGGTATTTCTATACCAGAATTATCCTTTATTGTGCTATTTGGTGTCATATCATAGGCATCTGCATTATCACTTGTTGTATTCGTCCAATCATCGCAAGTTGGATTTAACATGAGATTTTGCCCCAAAGCAAAATTAAAGCTCAAACACAATACCAATAAACAATATAATGTGCTAGATTTTTTGTTTGTAAAAAGTAAAGTTTTTTTCATAATAATTAGTTTAAATTGGTGAATAAAAAATAACACTCTTAGGTTAAATAGTTTTGTTGGTTTTGTTGGATAACCAAATTGGTTAACCAATTTGGTTATCCAAAATTAAACAATTTTTTGATATGACCAAAATTTTTAACAGTAAATAATAGACAAATAAAAAAACCGCTTATAAAAAAAGCGGCTTTAAAATTATTCACATAGAAACATATGATTATCAGTTATTTAATGAGAAATAATTATCATTTTAGACTCATTTAAATGATTATTATTTTTAAAATTTACTAGATAAGTTCCATTTGATAATGATGAAGTATCTATAGTAATTTGTGATTTAGGTGTATTGTAAATTTTATTAACAACTCTCCTTCCATCTAAACTATAAATATTAATTTCTTTAACATCAACTCCCGATGTTATTACATTTAAAATATTATTTGATGGCACTGGATACATTGTTATTTTTCTTGAATTAAGTTCATCTATAGACAAACTACTTTTTTCTCCATAAAATTCTATTTCAGTAATATTATTCCAAGCACTTTTTCTTGTATCCCCTTCTGCATTAAATCTTCCAAATCCAACTAATTTAACATAACGTGCATTAGCAGTAATTTCAAACTGATCGTAATCTGTACGTGTGCCAGTTGTTGTAGTAATTACCAAATCTCCAGATGTTGGCAACAACATTGTAAAATCTGAAGGATCTGTTCCGGTATTAGATATCCAAATTTGTAACCCATAAGGATCTGATTTATCATCTGTAGCAATTCTAATTAAATCTAAGTTGTATTCATCTCCTAAATCAAAAATTATATACTCACCATCTCCTTTATAATCGCCTGCTAATATGTCTCCATCATCTGCTGCCCATTGCGTACCCGTATCTTTATCAAGTGTGTTTGATGCATAGTTAAATTTTGATGATCCATCCACCTGTTCTTTTGAGAAAGAATGAATGGAAACAGGGCCTCCACCAACTTCGTCATTAATAAGACTGTAAAGATCTGTTAAGTCTGCCCCCTCTTGAGTAACCGTTAAGGTTCTAACAATATCATCTCCTCCAGGGTCTTGTGTAAACGTTACAGTGCCAACTCTTTCTGTTGTTTCTGTATTTTCAGTTACAGTTACTGAAACGGTGGCTGCACCAGAACCAGAAGTAACATCAATAGATATCCAAGTATCGTTAGATTGCGCTGTCCAACTCACGTTAGCATTAACAGAAACATCATAGCTACCTGCATCTGGCGAAAGAGGTGATAAACTACTAACAGTTAAAGTTTCTATGGCTTCTATAGTACAATCGCCATCTGTAATACCAGCTCCTGTATAATCTAGAAAACAAGCCCCAATACCATAACCAACCATAGCATCGGTTACAGGTGTGTAAGATCCCATATTGGCTCCTTTACCTGCCGAACCTGTTCCTGAAAAAGTAAATATTTCTCCATCTGCGGTAGCTGTAATTCCTGTTTCTTCAGAAAAGCCAGTAGTAGTTGCTCCTAAAGTAGTACCTGTGTAAACATTACCTGTGTAAGTTAGTGATGTACCAAGATTATCAAAGGCGGTTGCACTATCACCAGATATTACATCGGATAAATTAGGATTAGAATTAGTAAAATAAATTAAGTTATTAGATACTGTTCCTGTTGGGTCTGTAGAGCCTTTGTCTTCATTATAAAATAAAGGTGCATTGGTATTAACAATTGTATTGTTAGATAAAATGAGGTTTTCTACTTTTTGGTAATCACTAGACGTATCATCGGTATTACAATCTACATCTGCATTCGCACTGCCTCCTAAAAAAGTAATTCCGTTATTCCATTTTGCATTGTCTTGTACTGTAATACAATCTTGAATATAATTATTTGTAATGGTATGGTTACTATCAACAATTCTTATACCTCCTGTACCATCTACATTTTCACCTAAAAAATAATTACCGTCTACGGTAGCATAAGAGCCATGACGTAGTACTAAGGAGCCTCTACATCTTCTAAAGGTGTTATTTGTATAGGTGTTACCTTTACTTTTGTTGGTTATGATTTCATTTTCTCCATCTGCCTGAACAAAATAGTTGTTACTAACTGTTACATTACTATTTACCATTTGATAAGAACTAGTACCTATACGAATAGTTTCACAGTCTCCACTATTGGAATAAGGATCTCCGTTTGCTTTTGTATAGGGATATAGTTCTGTAATTTTTTTATAATTATAGAAGTAGTTATTCATTATGGTATGACCAACTTCTGCACAACTGTTATTTATTTCGGGTTCACCATCTGGCACAACAGGGAATGCATTGTATGCATATTCACCTAGAATAATAGCCCCAGAACTTTCCTTATTAATAAACGTACAGTTAATTACGCTGTTGTAAGTACCGTAAAGCACAATCCATCTGTGTTTAGGAATTTGCTCATCTAATAAGTCTTCTGCTAATTCATCTGGTTCTATTCCTAATCCATCAATAGCACAATTTCTAATAGTACTATGATGTGCATAGTTTGTACCATTTCTAAATTCAATAAAATTGCTTGCGCCGTAGCCTCCTTTCCAATGAAAACCATCTACAATTAAATATTCTCCAGTTGCAATTACTTCTCCTGTATCATCATCTGTTTCACCACCAATAGTTAATCTTGGTCCACCTGTAAAAATGACACCACCAGGTGTTTCTGCTCTAAAAACAACTGGATTTTCTGCTGTACCAGAGCCTAAAAACCGCATACGTTCATCGGTAGTGTAAGTACCGTTTTTTAGTATAATAACATCTCCTGGTTGGTAAATAACATCCCTTAATTTTTCAGGATCATCAATGTTATAAGTAATGTTTTGAGAAAAGACATTTGAGGTAATAAAAAAAAGGAATAACCCACATATTACCTGTGAGGGCATGGTAATTTTTTTCATCTTTAGTTTAGTTTAAAAGTTGGTTAACCAAACTGGTTAACTAAATTGGTTAACCAAAAATAAAAATATTTTAGATATGTCCAAAAAATTTTATGTTAAAAACCTACAATAGTGAATAAACGTGGTAAAAGATAAAAGCTACCAAATTTTGGTAGCTTTTATAAGGTTTTATTTTTAGAAAGTTAATGCTGTTACATGTGAGTAACTATATTTTTAACCTCTCCTTCACTTTTAATATCATTATTCTTAGCACCTTCAAATAACATCACCTTAGCTGTTGTTTTATTTTCAAGTTTAATATTGGTTGCGTGCATTTTAGCTTTTGGATTAAAATTTCCGTAGCCCTCCCAAACAGAGAGTTTTATTGCCATTGTGTCTGGTATAAAATTATTATCTGCTGTTTTTAGCACAACATGATGCCCTGTGCCATTAATTTTTGCCAATAAGTTGTTTGCTAACCCATTTCTGCTATCTAAAATATTTATTTCTACCGATGCGTTTTTTGCGTTGGTATAAGGTATACAAACAGCCTCTGCAAATTTAGCATCTGCACTGCAATTGATTAACACATCTTCATTACCCACATTAAATCCTGTTGCTACACAATTTCTTACAACACAATCAATCACCTTATCTCCAGAAGAACTTAATCCTGTACAAATACCTCTTCGCATTTGGGTTACCGTACAACTTTTAATGGTTGTATTTTTAGTTTTATGACCGTTATACTCAGGATACATTCTAATACCATCTTCACTTAATGATACTATTTCTCCTGGTAAAATTTTCCCATCTTCACCAATAATAGTCCCTTCTACATATCCTTTTTTATGGGAATGTCTCGGTTTTTTAGCGTAAAAATTTCTATCAAACCCATAGCCAGAGGTTTCTGCTAAAATAGCATCGGTAGTACGTAGTAGACCATCTACATGACAATCTTCTATTAAGGTGTTTTCTGCTCCTTGTAAAAAAATGGCATGCCCCATGGCTCTCATGTGTACTTTACAACCAATTAACTTTACGTTTTTAGCTGGATACCCAATACGAATACCATTCATTTTTCTAACGTCTCCCCCACCTAAACCATACAAGCTTCCATACCCCCATGGATTAGAACCTGTTGTACGCACCTCTACATTTTTAAGAGTAACATTTTCTCCTACAAGATTAAAGATTTTATTTTTGCTTTGTCTTCCTGGTGTATCACCATAAGTTTCAATATACAATCCTTCAAGCGTTGTATTATTTCCCGATATTTCAATGGCGCAATACATGCTATTTCCATCATCAGTTTTTTCTAAATCTTTACGACTAAAAAGTTTGGTATCTACCATAAACCGTACTCCTGTTAAATTGTAATATGAGTTATTACCTGTAATTTCAATAAACCTGATTTTTTCTGCATCATCAATTTGGTAGTTTCCTTCTTTGAGTTTGATTTTAACATTATCTTTATTGATGTAGTTTTTAAAATCTGCTAAAGAAGTTACCGTAATAAAGTTCTCCTGAATGTTTATATCTGCTTCTTTTTTAGTTGCTTCTTGACAAGCCGTAGCCATTGAAATAATTGAAAATGTAGCAAGGAATAATTTTATTAATTTCATGTAATTTTTATTGTTTTTTTAGATTTAATTGGATTATTATAGTGATTAAAATTTTAAAAGAAATTAGAGGTACTTTTTTAAAAAACTGGTGTGAACCTAATTGTTAATTTTCCTTTTTTTAGCGGTTTAGTAAAATCTACTCCTATTCTAAATGCTGGCCCTCCTTCTCTTAAATGCTTAACAGGTACACGTTCATCTTTAATTACTAAATCACCATCTTCACTAAATACTTCTGCTTTTAATGTTTGATTTTTAGTTTTTAGAATTACTGTATTTGCATCTATAATGTCATAATCTGATAAGGTCATGATTGCAACGCCAAAAATACTAGGTTCTGTAAGAGAGAACTCATCGGTTATACTTATGCTTCCCAATCCAGCTTTATTATTTTCTATAGTTCTAACTAAAGTGGTTAAAGATGGGATTTCATAAGCTTCTTTTATGTTCATCACTACTTTATCTAAACTATCGGTAAACTCGGTTTCGGTTATCTCTCCCTTAAATTTTCTTCCTTTAGACTGTAGTTTATTATTTATTCTAGGTACCGGATGCCCCCATGAGCTACGAGCTGGATTATTATCTGAAAATGCCCCAGCAGTGTAAGATGGTGCTCCAATATCTCCTGTTATAATATCTTTACCTAACACAATAGTATAAGTACCAACATCCATATGGTTATGATTTTCTCTGTTATGACCAGCTTTAATAGCAATAGATAATGGTACTTTTTGATTTCCTCTAGAAATTACCATACCAAATTCATTAAAATATGTGTGATTAGGTAAAGTTTCTACTTTTTTTTCTGATTGATTGTTTACAAGTTCTGTTTTCATATACTCCCATTCTATTAATTGAAAGGCGGCTGAAAACGAGTCTACTCCTCCTTTTTTTCTTCGGAAAGGTGGTGTTTTGGCATTATACTTTCTTACAGACATTTTACTTGCAAAACCATCATCATTCCAAACGGAAGAAACTCCATCTGCAAATGGAGCACAGACACTCTCTGATATTTGGTAGCGAAATGGAAAATTTGCAACATTTTTTAATTTCTCTTTATTATTAAACTCAAATAAATTGATGGCTCCATTGGTGTAGTTATAAAGAATTTCTGCTAGATAAAGGTAGTGACCAAAACCGTAGTTCCAATAACCCGCTCCTTCTGAACAATAACCATCATCACCAAATCCGCTAAGGTAGTTTTTCATGCTGTTTATGGCAGTTCCAATAGCTTGAAGGCGTTCGTTAAAATTTTGAGAAGCACTAATGGTAACAAACACTGAGCCACTAGTACAAACAGAATTCCAATTACTTGTTCCGTTAAACCAAGTGAGGTGTGTTTTTGTTTTTCCGCTAGTAGCGTTAAGATAAGCGTCTATTATTCTACTTCGTAAGTTTTTTTGAATTTTTTGCCTTGTTTCTGATGATAGTTTTTCACCTAAAAGTACTTCTGCCAACGCTAAATCTGAACCAAACCTACGCGAACCTAAATCTATGGCCATACTTTTACCTTCTAAAACATCATTTGATTTATTATCATGATTTGGATGTAACCACGATTTCATACTTATAATTGCGTTAAGATATACTTCTATTTGAGGTAAAAACCTGCCTTTGTTTTCTATACATTCAGCCAACATGAAATGCTCTAAACGCGTCATTGTTCGGTAATATCTTGGTTTATAAATTCCTCTATTACCTTGTTTATTAGCTAATCTGTAAATAGAATCTGTAATGGGTACTTCTGGTTCTATCTTAATATCTGAAATAGCATCTTTTAAATATTCTTTTCCATAGTTGGTTGTGGCTATTTCATTCCAATAATTTCTATCTGTAATTGGTGGTGCAGGCTTAAAAGTTTCTTCTGGAATAATAGCTTTTAACATTTCAACTTGGGCATCACTTGGGCTTAAGTTATCTGAACTTGCTGCTGCTAAAAATTTGTTTATGTTTAATGTTTTGTGTTCCTCTTTGCTGTTACAACTGATTAAACACATCAGTGTCATAAAAAACCATAATGATTTTAATAGATTCATAGTTTATTTTCTTCTGGATAATTAAAGATTTATAAACTTAGAAACTATTTAAAATTTGTTATATAAATCAATATTCAATTGATATAAACTATTAACGATTTTAACAATAAAACAAGTTACATTACCAAAAAGTCTACAGAAGTATGATTTACTAACAAAAAGCCTTATGTAAATTAAACTTACATAAGGCTTTTTATTTAGTATTTTGCTAAAAGCTATTTTAAAATTAATTTTTGAGTTCCAACGCCTTTACTTGTATTTACCTTAACAAAATAAATACCTGATTTTAAATTATTAACACTAACATTAGCATAAAAAGTAGTGCTTTTAAAATCTTCTTTTTTTACTGTCTTACCTAAAACATCATAAATTGTCATTCCTAATAAACTTTCGCTGTTTTTTGCTTGAACTATAAATTGTTTGTTTTTAGCAGGGTTTGGAAATAATTTAAAACTAGTAGTATTAAATGTTTTAGAGGTTAACGTAGAACTTAAATCAACCCACCAAGTTTCACCAGCAATACAATCTCCTGCATTACACTGAAAAATTCCATTTTCAGAATCTGCTTCATTTACAGAGGCCAACCCAGTGCCTTCATCAAAATTATACAATACCGCTGTGTTGGCGTCTGTTGTATATGCAGCATCTGTTACAGACGTTTGTAAACTTGCAATAGATTCGGCTGTATTTTTTATTCTTATTTTATCTACCTGTGCTGTTAAATATGTTCCTGTTCCTCCATACCCCACATATAAATTTGAAGCACTAGGGGCAGTATCTAATGGTAGTGCTGTTTGAGTGGTTGGGTTCCCAGAAAAATCTCCTGTTACTTCTACTCCATTAGCATATAGTTTTAAAGTATTTGCAGTTCCATCATTAATAACTACTAAATGATTCCATTCATTTATATTAATTACGTTGTATTTTGTGTTAACGTATGTATTAGTACCAGTTGTAGATGGTGCGTAATGAGTAAAGTAAAATCTTTTGTTATCATCTTGGTATAAGGTTAAAGCAAATTGATTCCACCTTTTTAAGATTACATTATTATGAATATCTGTACTTGTTGGTTTTACCCATACTTCTATAGTGTAATCTGTTGCACCATTTAATTTTGTGTCTAAAATATCTCCTGAAGTTGTCAAGTACCTTACTCTTTGTGCATTTGCTTCATCAAGTTCAAGACAATAATCTTGAGAATGAGAAACCAAAATTAAACACATAACTGTTAAAAATGTTAGTAATTGTTGTTTCATATTTTAAGGGTTTAAGGATTAATTTTTAATAAATTTTGTTTTGTACTTTTTTCCTAGAGAGTTCAACTCTAAAAAATAAAGACCAGATTCTAAGTTGATTACGTTTACATTTAATTCATTTTCACCTTTTTCAAGGTTAACTTCCTTACTCATAACCAATTGACCCAAACTATTATAAATCAAAATATTATATTTTTGAGATATATCAATTTTAACTTTACCTGTTATGTCAATAAATGCGGGATTCGGGTAAAAGTGAATTCTATTTTCGTCGACTATATTTTCATTTGTGTTTAACACTTTTGCATTATTACTTTTCTCACTTAAATCTTCATCGCCAAACATCCAATTAGGTTGGTTTGGGGAGGACCTCAACTGAACCACACTAAAGTTGCCTGCACCATCTGTTAAATCGGTTCCAGCCCCCTCATCTAAAGCCAGTAAGATTATGGTATTGTTATCTGCGGTATATTTCTCTTTTAAGTCAGGTACAAACCCAGAAGTATATACAGCACTGTTACTTATTCTTATCTTATCTATTTTACCATCTAAATAACGTTCGTACCCACCCCAATACCTAGCGCCTACATTAAGTGCTTTCGTTGAAGCAGTCAACTCAAAATCGCTATCAGTAGAGCTGTCTACTTGAGTTCCGTTAACAAACAGCTTAGTTACTCCGTTATTTCTAGAAACAGCAACGTGTACCCAATCGCCAAAACTCAAGTTTTCTGAAGAACTGTCGGATTGCACAGATGCAATAATGTTTCCAGAGCTATCCCTTGCCGCAAACTTAACAGCATAATCGGCATTGGCATCGGCAATCAAAAACAACGAAAAGACGGTTTGGCGGTCTAAAATTACTGGATAGGTACCAGTAGTTCTAGAATCTATATTAATCCATGTTTCAATGGTATATGTATCTGAAATATCAAAATCGTTATTTGAATTGTCGTAAACAAAAAAGGAATCGTTTCCGTCGAAATCCAAATACACATAATCGTAAGGAACGGTAACCTCAATAGGCTCTGAATAACTATTGGCATAAAAGAAACCATCAACTTTAGAACGCACCCTGTATTTGTAAGTTCCTCCTTCTAAGACACTTACCGTGTAAGTTGTATCTGTTATGGTGCTACTTACTGTGGAATATGTAGTCCCTCCATCTGTACTTTCCTGTAATTCAAAAGCATCCCAGTTTATTTTGTGGCTTGTTTTCCAATTTAAGGTAAAAGTTTTATCTGTGGCATCTATAGAGGTTTCTGTAAAGGCTGGTTCAGGCAAAAGATCAAAAACAGCTGCAGTAACACTGGTATATCCACCCGCACTGAACGACCCCTGTAACCTATACCAAGCATTACTGGTTCCGTACCACCCCATGTTTAAATGGTAGTAATACTCACTCTCTGGATCGCCTTCATAATAACGATACCCATCAACTACGGGAGCATGGCCGGCACCACTACTGGTTTCAATGGCAACAGGTACTGGATGGCCATTTTCTAAATTTTCGTGCATTCTGGACCAAAAGCTGGACCAACTGGAATACTGGTGGTGGCCAGAAAACCTAAAATACGAACCTGCTGCCGAAGGTATTCTATTGATATTACTTGTAGAACCATCAGGCTCATAATCCATATCCAAAGCTGTGGCTGCATGAAAGGATATATACCCCATAGCTTTTTGCTGGGTTAAAGTTGATGGAACCCCATAATACTCATCCAACATATTGTCCCAATCGTAATTGGCATTGCCAAAGTTGGCGGTCCAACTGGTTTGCGAACTCCCACTCGTGTCGTAATTAGTATGAGCCCCCACACCCGTTTCGGGCCATTTATAATAATGCATAACCATACTTAAAGAAGTAGCCACACAACCTGGAGAGTAATTATTGGGAGTATAGTAATTCCCCACATTTATACCGTTGCCTTGGTCGTCGTAGCAATTAACTCCGCCCCAAACACTGCTTAAATGTGCACCGTACTGTATCAAAGAGGCTGAAGCTGCTGTGGTTTCTGTTTTGATGCTTAAACTTGACGACTTGTTGACACCTATTGTAACCAACTGTTC
This sequence comes from Seonamhaeicola sp. NFXS20, assembly GCF_049132085.1. NCBI lineage: Bacteria > Pseudomonadati > Bacteroidota > Flavobacteriia > Flavobacteriales > Flavobacteriaceae > Seonamhaeicola > Seonamhaeicola sp. NFXS20. Next base: position 400,181 of record NZ_JAFMPU010000002.1, read on the forward strand.
CCAGGCCCTATGGTCTTTGGTTACTGCGGCATCCTTTATCCTTTTCATTTCCCTTCCCATATCTGCTTTTACCATATTTAAAAGGTAATTTTCCTGTGAAGCCGAATAGTCGAAATTAGATTCTGTAGAAAAGGAAAGTACCGGGTACATTTTTTTTGATGAAGAAAACACTATAAATCCCTTAGGTTTTAAATTAACAACGTAGGCACAAATAGTACCGTCATCAAATTTTAACTCGTTAACATCACTTGGTTCCAACAACCTTTTGTTATCAAGTTGCTGCTTCACCATAAATGCTTTGGCATAATCTAAAAAAGCATTTTTGTTGACCTGTGAATGGACAGAAAGTAAACTTGATAAAACCAAGCTTGCTAAAATTAAAATTTTACTCATAATCGATGTGTTTGTGTATTATCATTCCATATATTCCAACTAATAATCAATATTTATCATTTAACAATTATTTTTTTACTAGCCGAAAAGCCTTTGCCGCTTACCTGCAAAACATACATTCCCGAAGTTATATTGGGCAGTGTAATGCTCCAACTGTTAAGCGCCTTTTCAAAAGCCTGCACTTCTATGCTTCGCCCTTGTAAATCGAACACCCGAACCGCTACCTCGGGTAAGTTTAAGCTGGGACTTAATGCAAGCTCAAATTGGTTACCCGTAACTGGGTTAGGATACATGGTAAGTGATGATTTTATAAGTTCAAAATCTTCATTCGATAAAGATTTGCTGGTTTCCTCAAAATTCCACTCTACATATCCCTCCTCGTTTTTCACAATAAAACTAATATTAGCGGCATAGTCTGTTAACCTAACATTATGTACATTTTGAAAGGGTAGATATAGAATGGTATTGGCATCAACCTCATAAATCTGTTCCCTTATTGGCGTAAAGTTTGATGTATATCTTGCTATATTGGAAATCCTTACTTGGTCCAAATCGGCCTTAATCATTCCTGAATATCCACTGCTATAGCGTTCTGCCATATTGAGTGCTGAGTTAGAACTGGTTAAATTAAAATTAGTACTTGTATCTTCCTGTCTTAACACCCCGTCAATAAAAAGCTTTGTGGTGTTGCCCGTGTGGGCAATGGCCACATGTACCCATTGGTTATTTTGAAGCTTTGCCCCGCTAGCGTTAGAGTTTAATTCTGCCCCTGTTGAATGCGAAATAAACTTAACCGAATAGTCTGAAGCAGTTACATCGGTTATTTCTATGCCAAAAACAGGCTGCTGATCTATAATTACATTACCATTACTATTACCATCTTTTAATCGTATCCAAGTTTCAAAAGTGTAATCATTAGTAAAGTCTAAATCATTATTAGGTGTTTGTCTAGCATAAGCATACTGACTTCCACCAAACTCAGCATAACCATCAAAACCACCTTCAACGGCATAGGCTTCGGTTTCAGACCAGGAATCGTCGTAATACACCCCATCAATCATAGACTTCACCCTAAATTGATAAACGTGTCCCGTTGGATTGTTAATCGTATAGCTTTTAGAGGTTATACCAGAGGCCACTTCAGTCCAATCGCCTTGGTCTACCTTTTGTTCCAATGTAAACTCATTCCAATTGATACGCTGACTAACTTCCCAGGAAACGGTAAAATCGTTGCCCGTTCCTGTTGGCTCTATAGCTGTAATTTGAGGGTTGGGCAAAACATCAAAAACAGCTCCTGTTATGGTGTTGTACCCTCCAGTACTGCTTGTCCAACCTTGGATATTATACCATCCATTAATGTTGTTATCGTTGTACCACCCCCAATTTATATGATAGTAGGGCGTTCCGCCTATTTCTTTGTACCCATCGGCAACAAACACATGTCCATCCCCTGTTCTGCTTGCACTTACGGCAATTGGCACAGGGTATCCGGCCAAAATATTCTCCTTTAACTTTGTCCAAAACGATGCCCAAGTTACATCTTCGTAATGTCCTGTAAACCGAAAGAAGTTTTTATATACAAAAGGCGTTTTGTTTATGTTTGAAGTAGAACCATAAGGCTCAAAATCCATTTCCAAGGCACAGGCAGCACTGTAAAACAATTCGCCTATGGCACGCTGCTCAACATCGGTTGAGGCTTTGCCTTGGTATTCGTCGAGCATATTGTCCCAGTCGTATTCAATATTTTCAAAAAAAGAAGCATGTCGTGTTAACGTTCCGTTGAAATAATCCATGTACACCTGGCTGCCTACCCCTTTAATAGGCCATTCGTAGTAGTGTAAAATTTGCGACATTGAAATGGCCACACATCCTGCCGAAGAATGGCTTGGTGTATAGTAATTGCCCGGATACACCGGATTGCCATTATTGTCGTAACAGTTTACACCGCCCCAAACATCGGTTAAAAAAGGTCCTATGGTTTGAGAAAACGACATAGCACTGACAAAAAACAGAAGCATTAGAGCAGTATTTTTAATGAATTTAAAGTTTGTAATTTGTTTTATCATACGCTTTTTCTTTTAAAATTTGATATACAACCCCCTTGACAACTACAACATAAAGTTGATTGTCAGTTATTTAACAAGACTCTATGCTTTTTATTAATCTGTTTCTAGAACATAATCCTCACTCGTCCAAAAAACGGTGTTTATTACTTGAATGTAATAGGAATAAACCCCCTTTATTTCTACTTTATCATAGTCACTCACGGGATCAAAAGGCGTAAGATTATTATCCAAATCCATTTGTAAAAAGGTATTATTATCTACCGTGAATCTTTCAAATTGATCTGGTTCAAACTCGGTTGGGTATCTATCTATATATGAAATGCGTATATTATCAAAAGATCCTTTAAAGAAATTCATATTGCCACCTCTATACATATAATTAAAATCTAACCAAGTGTCATTTACAGGTTGTATCCAAAGTGGGTCTGAGCTAGAATCAATCAATGTACCATTTATGTAGAATTTTGCTAAACCATCTGTTGAAGAACGCGATATGGCTACATGTACCCATTCATCAAATTTAAGATTGATACCAGAATTACTAGATTCCATAGTACCTAATGGTAAATTATCATCATCTAACCTATTGTATTTAATGGCATAATCGGCATTACTATCTTCTATTAAATACAACTCAAAGTTTCTAGAGCGTTCACTAATAGATGCACCACCTGCGGTTTGTCCTGATGGTTCGTTAGGGTCTCCAATTAATGCTTCTGGATCTACTTTAATCCAAAGTTCATAAGTCCAATCTGTACCAGACATTGAACTGAAATCTGTAGAACTAGAGCCACTAAATGCGTAAAATCTATCTCCACTAGTATCAGACCCAGTAAATGTAGGATAAGTTAAGTTAGCACCTTCTACAAAAACTGTATCAATTTGTACAATAGTTCCTGGATATACGGGCAGCGCTTCTCTTTCACAAGAAGTAAACACTAAACTGCCAAAGGTTATAAAAAAAGCTATAAATGTAAATAGTTTCATATTTTTTAAATTTTGTTTTAGTATAATTTATTTTTAAGGATTAAACCAACCATTAATTGCTACATCTTGGTTAGGAACACCGTACTGAGGGTCTATTCCTCCGTAGGTATAAAATGGTTCTGATAATATTTCTAGTTGTTGTGCTGGAATTGGAAAATGCAACAAAGATCCATCTTGTAATTGACCTGTTCTACGCATATCAAAGTATTCAATTCCCATACCGGTTAATGGGAGTTCTATGGTACGCTCATACATTATAGCACTTTCTATTTCTTCAGCGTCATCTGATATTGAAGGTAAATTACCCCTTGTTGTTCTTGTTCCTAAGTTGATGATATCTGCAGCTTCATCAAACCTATTTAAACGCCATAAAGCTTCTGCTTTAAATAAATCTATTTCTGCTTGACGCATCATGATAACTGGTGCAAAAAAATTGGCATTTATCCAATCATCTAATCTAGAATATCTGTAGGTAGACCATCTGTAGGTACCACGTTCTGGTCTGCTATTTGATGAATCATACTGAAAATCTGTTTGAACTCGTTGGTCATTAGAAACTATACGTCCATCATTTGGCAAATCATTTATACCTCCCTCTGGCCAATTAGCTGGGATAGATTCATCTAACATATGAATTACTCGCATATCAACTTTACCCCAACCAGTTCTTGCCATATAATACTTATACCAAGACATCCATTTTCTATCAGAGGCATTACCATCTCCTTCAACATTAAAATCTTCGGTTATTCCTTTTTCAGCATGATATAAAACCTCTTCCCAATCTATAGCATTTGTTTCATCTTCATTTCTTGCAGAATAAACCAAAAGTCGAGCAATGAATGAATGTGCTAATTTTGACATTTCTTGATTAGTGAACGCATTACCATTAATCCAATCAGATGGAAGTGTAAACTCATTGGCATCAAAAACCTGAATAGCTTTTTCTAACTGACTAATAGCTAGTGTTATTGATGTTTGATAATCTGTGACTTCTAGTGTAGCTAAATCCGTGTCTTCATCTGATGGAAAAGCTTTATCAAATACCAAGCCTATATAGCCATTACCTAAACCCTGCATAAAATAGGCGAAACCTTTAACCATTTCTGTTTCTTCTCCGTCATCACCTATTTGTACTCCGTTATTTATACCTACAAGTACATCATTGGCTGTTGTTACAACTCTGTACATATATTGCCAATAATTTCTAATAATGGAATGGTATGCATATGAAGGCGAATTATCCATAAAAATTCTTGGTTCTTCACTCATATCTAGCGTGCCATAATTTGCAAATGTTACGGTACCCCAATCTGCCATAACCCACATAGCGGGACCGGGAGATCCGAAATTATGCTGCTCTTGGGTAAACCAAGTATTAAACAGTCCTGAGGCTAAACTTCTTATACCATCAGATGTTGATAATACTATCTCTCTATCTGGGTCATTGTAATTTTCTACATCTAAATCACTACAGCTATTAAAAAGTAAGCCTGTTAGTACCAATAAAAAATAGTTATATGTTTTTCTTTTCATCATATCATTAAAATTTTACTTGAACAGATATTGAGTAGTTTCTAAAGTTTGGGTATCCAAAATCATCAAAAAGGAATCCGTCTGATCCTACTTGAGGGTCATAACCTGTATAGTCTGTTATTGTCCAAAGGTTTCTACCAATAACACCTATTTTTATTTCTTCAATATAATCTACATTAAAACCTTTAGATTTTTTGTTTAATGTGTAATATAAAGAAGCTTCGTTTAATTTTATGTAGGTTGCATCTTCTACCCAAAAACCGTTTATGGCATCTGCATCATACAGTGCTTGGTAATAGTTAACTGTTTTCTTGTTTTCTGGTTTGGTATGAATTTGATCTATAATACCTAGACGATTATCTCTTACCAAATATTGAGCTGTATGATTATACAAATCGCCTCCTTGTTTCCATTGCCACAGCATGTAAGCCGAAATGTTTTTATAGCTAAATGATGTGTTTAAACCTAAATTAAAATCTGGATTAATATCTCCTATTTTATGAACCAATTCAGCTCCACTCTCACCGGTAAGTACAAATGGCTTTTCATCTACAGTTCCTATATCACTGGTTAATACTACAACACCATCTCTATTTACAGAGTAATTATTAATGTTATCTCCTTCAGGAAGTTGTTGTTCCATTTGCTCTAAGGTTCTAACAAAGTCTACCCCATACATGGTTCCAAAAGTTTCACCTTCCTTTATTCTAAAGGTATTTCTTGGTCCTGTTCTATATTCTGGTATTGTTAATTTGGTAATCTTTTGTCTAGTACGATCAAAAGTAATAGCTGCATTCCAACTAAACTTTTCATTAGAAATTATTTTAGCATCTAAAATAGCTTCAAATGTTTTACTTTCTAGTTCTCCCGCATTTACATTTTGATAAGGGAACCCACCTGCATGAGAAGCCAATGGTGCTAATAAATATTGGTCTGTTACCTTGGTGTTAGAGTATGTAGCTTCTAACCTTAATTTTTTAAGAAATGAAGCCTCTAAACCAACTTCTAACTCTGCAGACCTTGATGGTTTTAAATTTTTATTACCCAAGGTGTTTTTAGTTGCTATTCCATCGTCTAGAGAAAAAGTTTCATCTTTATCGCCAAAGCCTGGTCTTAAGCCAGATGTTCCGTACGCTCCTCTAATTTTCAACTCTTGTACACCTGGTATTTGTAAGTCTTTTGTAATACGATAGGCACCAGAAATACGGAAATAATTTTGCCATCTTTCATTTTCACCAAAAAGTGAAGAACCATCTCTTCTAAACAAACCATCTAAAATATACCTGTCTTTAAACACAAATGAAGCAATTGCAAAATAGTTTTGGGCTCTTATATCTCTGGTATAATCTGTAGCATCAATGGTTTCAGGGTCAAAATTGTCAAATATTGGAAAGTCATTTAATACAAAAGACGTTCCGTTTGTAGTAACACTTTCAAAATGGCTATCTTCATTTAAATAGCTTAATTTCCCATTAAAATCTAAATCTCCCCAAGTTTTTTTAAAATTAATAGTAAACCTAAAACTTTCATTTAGTGCTTTATAATTTCTTTTACTTAATGCACCTCCTGTATATGCCACTGTGATAGGGTCTGCATAATCTACTTCTAAAGGGTCTGCATTTGGGTCTATATAATTGGGCAGTAAATCACTAATTGTTGTTTTTGGTGATAAAATTTTATTATTAAAGTGTTCTAGTTCAAATGCGTAAGATGCTTTAAAACTAATAACATCATTCATTTTGTAGTTTACATCATACGAGCCTAAAAATCTACTTTTTTCTGCAGTACTTTCTTTTTTCCATAGGTCATATAAAGGATTTGCAAATTGTGTGTTCCACTGGTTTGGATAGAAATTATACTCTTGCCCATCAACATTTTTTTGAAACAAATCTACATCGGGTTCTGTTGAAGCCACTTCAAAAAAGGCTGCTGTTCCACCGCCTAAATAATCGTTATCTGTTCTAATATAATTATTACTAGCAGATAAATTTATTTTTTTTGAAATGGCATGATCTATATTAAGTCTAAAGCTTTGGCGTTGATACCCTCCGGTTTCAATAACTACACCTTCACTTTTATTATTTTCAAAAGATGTGTATAAATTAGTTTTACCAGATTTGTGACCTACCCCAATATAATTGGTTATATAAGTACCATCTGTAAACATTTCTTTTTGTAAATCATTGTTTACCCTATATGGCATATCTTGATAATGATCATCTTTTTCAACTCTATTCCCAGTAATTCTCGGGTCCCAACCAGAAACATAATCATCTGGATAATTTACAAATTGGTATTTAGTATAAGTATCGGTTTCTAACCAAGTAGGATCAAGACGATAATGATGTGAAGTAGATAAATCTAGAAGGTTAGCTACTCTTTGAAACCCTAATTCATTTCTAATAGTTACTGTTGTTTTACCATCTTCTAAGTTTTTACCTCTTTTTGAAGTTACAACTATAACACCATTTGCTGCTTGAGAACCATACAGAGATGATGCTGCTGCGCCTTTTACTACTTCTATACTTTCTACATCATCTACGTTAATATCGGCTAGAGAGCCTCCCATTATAACACCATCTACCAAAATCATAGGACTATTACCACCACTAATAGATGTAGAGCCTCTTAAAACAATATTAGAACTTCCTCCTGGAGAACCACTAAATGAGTTTACTGTAACTCCAGGTATTTTACTTTGTAATGAAGAAGACACAGATGTTTGTGGTGCTTTCTCTAAGACTTCAGAATTTAATTTAGCTACCGAAACAGACATTTTTTTACGTGAAGTTCCTGAGGCAACACCAGAAATTATTACTTCATTTAACACATTAGTATCTGGTTTTAATTTGATTTCAAAAGACGTTTTATTATTAACAGGAATTGTTTCTGTTTGAAAACCCATATATGAAAACATCAATACATCTGTAGGGTAAACGTTTATTGCAAAAACCCCATCAAAATCTGTTGTAACACCTATGTTAGAATCTCTAACAATAATGTTTACCCCTGGTAATGGCGTACCTAAATCATCATAAACTACACCTGTTACTTTTATTTTATTTTGTGGTAATAAATTAGTTTCCTTTTTTCTTATTAAAATATCATTACCTTGAATGGTATATTCTATACTCAAATTCTTAAAAGCTATATCTAAAATTTGAGATACAGAAGCGTTTTCTATTTCTATGAAAACTTTCTCATTCAACTCCTCTAATTGGCTGCTGTAGAAAAAATCATAACTTGTTTTACTAGAAATTAAATTAAATAGTTCTTGAATTGTTAATTCTTGGTGAACTGATAATGATTTCATTTTATTTTGATTAATGGTATTTGCAGCATAAATATTTACTGAAAATGCACATGCACCAATAAGACCAAAAACAAAAACTAATATTGGTTTCTTTAATCTTTTAAAATGTGTTGTTTTTAAATTGTTCTTCATAAATAAGATTGTAGTTATTTAGATTTTACTCAAAAAATAGGGTTACTTCGTCATTATTAATTTGATAACTAATTCCCTGTGTATATTTAAGCATTTGTAAAAAATGGGTTAAATTGTTTTGCTTTTTTAGGGTACCTGTAAACCTGTATTTTTTAATATTTTCATCATTTAGAATAAATTTCTCTGGGTACCAAGCGTTGATTTTTTGAATAATGTTTTCTAAAGTTTCATTTTCAAAAATCATTCTATTAGTAGTCCAAGAAACTGCTTCTTGTACATTTACTTTTTTAACAATTAAATGCCCTTGGTTGTGAAGTAATTTTGCTTGACTACCTGGTTTTATAATTTTACTTTCTCCTTGTTGGTTTGAAACGTTTATAGAGCCATCAATTAAAGTTGTACTGGTGTAGCCATTGGCTTTATAATTAGACACATTAAATTCTGTTCCTAAAACCTGAATTTTTAAATCTGATGATTGCACAATAAATGGACGTTTTTCATCATGTGTTACATCAAAAAAGGCTTCTCCCTCTAAATCTATGTGTCGTTCTTTTGTATTTACAGAGTTTGTAAAGGTTATAGTTGTATTAGAGTTTAACTCTACATTAGTACTATCAATCAGGGTAACAAGGTATTTTTTATCTTTTGGAACTATTACTTTATACTTTGCATCATTAACTGATTTTGAGTTTTCAGTAAACTTAAAACTAATACCTTCTGTATCAATATTTACCTTAACACCATTTTCATCTAGTAAAGATTCATTCTTAACATTTGAAATCACGTAATATTTATTATCTGGTGTTTGCAATAGTAATTCTGAAGGATTATAATTTGTTTCAACCAAATTATCGGCAAGATTTTTATTAGACTGATTAGTAACAAAAACCAAACCTGCAATTGAAATTAAAAGAACCAATACAGCTGCATACTTTAACAAGCTCTTAAGCTTAAATACTTTTGGTTTTTTAACAACACTGTTGTTATAATCATCTATCAACTTATTATATTGCTGCTGAATAAAATCTTCAGATAGATTCGATTTATAATCGTCTATGTTAAGTGCTTTTAATTTTTTTAATATATCAACTGCTTTATTGAATACTGCTTTTTCTGATTTATTCAAGTCTGCTTCAAATGAAGACCAATACCCATCATTTGTTTTAAAATTAGACATTACCCATGCAATGAAACTATCATTATTTAGCAAATCATTAAGGGTGTTTTTTTCTGAACTTGACATTGTTTTATTTCCTTTTGTTATACCTATGAGTTAATATTTAAATTTTGTACTATACTTTTTTTGTTAATTTTAAGAATTTTAACAAAAAATATTTATTGTTTAACCTAAAATGTTAGATTATTCTTAATAAACAGTGGATTTTATTTATTTTATAATACCACCAAAAAACACCGCATTCATAAATAATTTATTAGTACCGTACCAGGCCCCTCTAAAATTAGGGTTATCGGCAAACATTATTACGTTACCTTTTCCTATTCTACTTGTTAAAATAGAAGCTGATTTTGTAATGTAATTATCTATATTCTCTTGAGAAACAAATCCATCTATATGAGGATTTTGCGTATACTTAGCTACTGTAGAAAATCTATTTTTAATTGGTGCAATAAAAATTGTATTATTCTTATAAACCGGAAGGTTTTTATCATGATATCCGTAAGCAATTGGATGTGTAATATCTAAATCTACATTAAAAATAGCTCCTCCAATTCTTTGTTTTCCAAGTGTTCCTCTCTTGTCGGCATAATTTAATCTTGAAACAACAGAATCTTTTACGGTTTTAACAAAACTCTCATTAACTATTTTGTTATTAATAGCCCAACTACTTGCTGTTCTAATGGTAATTAAAGTATTACCTTGAGCTACCCAATTCTTAATTCTATCATAGCTAATTTTTGAAAGCGAATTATAACTACCAGATACCAAAACCAATACGTTATACCTATTTAGATTTACTCTTCCAAACATATTATTATTAACTTTGGTTATTGGCATTTGCATGCGTTTTTCAAATAAGTGCCACACCTCTCCAGACTCATAAGCAGATACCCCAGAGCCAACAAGCATCATAACTTTAGCTTGTTTTAAAGTTGCAAAATTTGAACTTCCTAAATCTATACCAGTTACACTATAACCTGAATTAACAGAATAAGCCTGAATATTATAGACCCCACATAAATCATTAAGTATTTTAAATAAGTCTTTACTATTACAACTTTGCAAACCAACAGGTACTAATAAAGTTCCTCTATCAAAAGACTTTACATCTGTATTAGTATTTATAGAAAATGGTTCTTGAGCTGTTTTAACAACAATATTTTTCTCTTGTAATTTATTTAAAAGAGCAGGTGCATAATAATCATCCCAAGGTATTAAATATGCGTAATTACTAGGTTCTAATTTTTTAGCAGTTATAATATTACTCTGCTCTGTAATTTTATTTTTTAAAACAGGTAATTTTGAAAGTGGTTTATACTTCATGTTATAGAAATTGGCCATAGACCAAGAAGAGGCATCATAAAACACGCTATCTCTATATTTTCTATGGGTTTCAAACATGGTTTTAACCATTAAATACTCTTTTTGAGCTGTTGGCACTACATAAGAATATCCTTTTTTAAAAGTTTCATCATCTACTTTTAAATCATTTTGTAGCGGATAAACACTTATTTTGTGCTTCAACAATAAGTCAACAAAAGCTTTATTTCTATTTTTATCATAATTATCACCAAAAACATAAGCCTTTATTTTACTTTTGGTTGCTTGGTTTATGGCATTTTTAAAAAACTTGTTTTGGTAAGCATACAACAACTCTTTGTTTTTTACCGCCGCTTTTATGGTGGCAATGGTGCCTACGTATTGATTTCTAATTGTGAAAGCAAAGGTTTTAGTTCCGGTTTCGGTTTCTTGAATATGTCCTTTAGAGCCTCCTTGTTCAAACAGCAATGATAATGACCCTTGTAAATCGCCATAGGTTGAACCATACCCTGGATACGTAGCATCATATTTTTCTTTAGTAAAATACAAAGAACCTATGCTGTCAAAATCTGCTACATAATCTTTAGCAAACGCAGTATTTAAAATTTCGCAATTTTCTGCTGGTGTGACCGGATGTAATGAAGCCGATGGCTGTTTGGGCTCAAAAAAGAAAGTACTATTTGTTCCCATTTCATGGAAATCTGTCACCACATTAGGATACCATTCATGAAACCATTTTAATCTAGCATTACTTTCTGGTTGAACAGCGAGCAACAAATCTCTATTTAAATCAAATAGATAATGATTGGTTCTGGCATAAGGCCATTGTTCGTTATGCTGAATATCATATTTATCTGCAATTAAAGGATTACCTTTATATGAGTTTGCCCAATTAGCGTATCTATCTCTACCATCTGGGTTAATTGTTGGTTCTATAAATAAAACCGATTGATTAAGGTAATTTTTTATAACAGAACTTTCTGAGGCTACTAAGGTATATGCTGCCAATAAAGCTGCTTCTGTACCAGAAGGCTCATTACCATGAACATTATATCCTAAATTAATGAAAACAGGAAGACCTGTAAAATCAGTAATATCCTTATTTTCATCAACTACTTGTAAGTGCTTTTCTTTTATTGAGTCTAAGTTGTTATGGTTTTTAGCTGAAGTAATTGTTAACATTACAAGCGGCCTATTTTCGTGTGTCTTACCAATAACTTGAAATGAAGCTCTATTTGAAAGTTCTGCAAGTTTTTTAAAATAGGCCACTACCAAATCATGCCTTGTATAAGAATCTCCTATGGCATAACCCAAAAACTCCTCTGGACTTGGAATACTTTGGTTAAATGGTTTAAAATCTTCAAAATAATAGTCTTGTGAAAAAACTATGGATTTCATTAAAAGAAATACCACAGCTGTTAGTTTAGAAATTTTACTCATTTAGTACTTATTTAATTTTTTTACAAATCGGTTAAAAAACCCGTTATATATTTAAATAGAGCACCAAATCAATAAATGTACTATAAGTTAAATGTTAAAAAAGTAAATTTTATTCATTAAACAGTATAAAAAGTAATTCTATATAATTCTCTCCAAGCACACGGAGCTTCTTTATTGCATTTGCCAAAATATTTCTAACTGTTTGATAGTTAATATCAAGCAATTCTGAAATTTCAATATTATTAAAGTTTTGAAAATATTTTAGATAAACAATCTCACGCTCACGAGGGCTTAACTCTTTAATTATTTTCTTTAATTGTTTTAAAATTAATTCTTTGTCTTTGTTATCTTCTTCATACGGAATTGTTCCCTCATTTAAATCAAATTCTAATTGTGTGTTTTTCTTAACTTTAAATACCTGATTCCTAAAACACTTAAACAAATAGGCCTTTACATTTTTTACTTCTAAAGAAGATTCTTTGTACTTTAAAATATTTAAAAAGGTATCATGAATACAGTCTTCAATTTCAGAAGCGCTTAAAAAACGTTTTCCGAAATTATATAACATTTGGTAGTAATAATTGTATATAATTTTAAAAGCCTCTTGATTACCATTAACATATGAAGTCCATAACTCGCTATGACTTTTTTGAGAAGAATTATTATGAGAGTTTAAAGATTTTTTCAATTAGCCAAATGAATTTTAGACTATCAAAAGTACAATATTTGAATAGAAATCAAAAAATCATTGCACTATTCTCATTAAAATTAAAATAACACTAAAAAAATTACATCTAGAATAAGGTTTTACAAAAAACAACCAATTAAATTATTTATCCATTGAAAAAGACTTTTAGAAATTAAAAAATAAAAGCACAACATTAACTAACTAACTAACTAACACAAACAACTTCTTATATACTAATTCTTAAAAATTCCAGCAGATTTTCAATTTGTTCTGTTTTTACTACATTAATAGTTTAAGTACAAAGCTATATTAAACAAAAGTAGCAGGTGTTATTTTCTGTTATTCACATACTAGAGGGTGAAATTTTTAGAGTAATAAAAGCAAAAATGATTACCTCTGCTTTTCCTGCTGGCATTAAGCTTGTGTTTGAAAAATTAATACAACTTATAAAGCGGTTTAAGTGATTACTTAAATTGCTTTTTATATGAATATTAAAATTAAATTCACATAAAGATTATTCTTTTAAATCACTTACATTTTCACCAGTTAGTTGCTGGATATTAGCTGTAATTTTTTCAATGCTCCAGTTCCACCATTGTAAACGCAATAGTTCTTGTATTTTATCTTCCTCAAACCTTTTTCTTATTAATTTAGCAGGATTCCCTCCTACTATAGCATAAGGTTCTACATTTTTGGTAACAACTGATTTTGAAGCTATTATAGCACCATCACCAATTTTAACACCTGGCATTATTGTAGCATCATGCCCAATCCATACGTCATTTCCAATTATGGTATTACCCTTTGATGGATAACTTTTTCCACACATAGCATCTTGCCAATCGCCTCCAAAAACTGCAAAAGGAAATGCACTAATAGATTCTGTTAAATGGTTGCCTCCATTCATAATAAATTGAACTCCCGAAGCAATCATACAAAACTTTCCTATTACAAGTTTATCTCCTATAAAATCAAAATGATACTTTACATTTTTTTCAAAATTATTAACATCTTCAAAATCATCATAATATGTATAATCTCCCACCAAAATATTGGGGTTTTTAATAATATTTTTTAAAAAACATAATCTGTTATAGTTTTCTAAAGGAAACGGCGTGTTAGGGTTTGGTACTTTCATCCTATTTATTTTTTTAACTTATTAATTAATGTTGCCAAAACAGTATCTTTTCCCAACAATAAATCTGCTTCACTTTGATTAATAACAACATCTGGTTTTAGGGCTGTATTTTGTATTTCAGATAACCTAAATAATCGTTTGGAATAGGTTACAACCAATTTAGAATTTGGTAAAGTAAACGTATCCATATCCTGATATCCGTTGGGGTTTGAACCTGTTGGCTGCCCAACAATTTTGGCATTTAACAACTGTTTAAAAAGTGCCGCATTACTAGTAGCCGCAGAAAAAGTATGATTACTGGTTAGCACATAAACTCCATGTTCCCAATCTATAGAATCTGCAAGGTTTAAAGCATAAGCTAAAACGGTGCCCACGTATAAATCGCCGCCTCCGTTTTCTCGCATATCAATAATAATTTGTTTAATATTATGTTCTTGAATATACCCCACTAATTGTTCACCAATACTTTGCATAGCTTCAAACGTAGGATATGATTTAAAGTTTATATACAACGCGTTAGTTTCTAAAATGGGTACATACCACAAATCAAATCTTCCTTCTACGGGCTTTTTTATTTGAGAAACCTGCAATACTGCTTCACTTAAATTGGTTTGCTTATACCAATATTCTTTTTCTACTGTATGCTGCAAAAGAGACATCTTTTTATTGTTTTTATCTAAAAAACTAAAGTTGGCAGCCTGTAAATCATCTATAATATTTAGATTAAAAAGTAGTTCTGCAGTGATTAAATAACTACCCGTTCGTTCTTTTAAAGAATATTTGTTTTCTACAAATTGAGCTACTTCTGAAATTTGTTTTGCAACTTGCTGAATTGGGATATTGTTTATAGACTCTAAGCTAGCATAAAGTAAATGTTTATATTCTTTTAGAGTTTTAATAACGCGCCATTTACCTTCAATATTTTTTATTTCAAAAGGAAATTGATGCCATGAAACATTGCTTAAAGATATTGATGTATGCCCATCATTAATACGCCTTGTTAAACGCATTAATTTTGTGATAACGTCTAAATTTTCTAAAGAATTTAGATTGCCATAGATTTCTTCCCACTCTTTAGTAAACGCTTCCTTAGTAACTGTATGATATAAATTTATATGCTTTTCCTCTAATAAAGACTTATAAATTTCTAAATCTTCTTTCCAATTAATTTTGGTGTTAGACTGGGCTTTTGCTCCATATATACTCAATACCATAAAGCAAAAAACCGTTAGTACTATGTTTTGAAAAGTTTTCATACTAGTATTTTTTTTGAATTAAATTAAGGATTTTAAAAACCATTAATAAAGCGTTTTTGTTGGCTTCTGTTTGGTTTAAGGTTCCAGAGACATAAGTATCTGTTTGTGGACAATACCATAAAAAAGATGCTGTACTACCAGAATGCCCAATAACCGTTAAATTGGTGTTTTGGTTCATTAATTTTCTAAAAGATACTTTTCTTACCCCAAAACCATAATCCATTCCGTAAGTTTCTAGCTCCCAGTTTTGCATTTGTAAACGGGTATCATTTTTAACAATTTTGTTTTTATTGAATGCTTCTAAAAAACGAATTAAATCTTCAGTTGTAGCCACTAAACCTCCCCCGCTCCAATCTGCACTTAAACTCTGTAATGACGATATTTCTGTATCACTGGCATAAAACTTCATTAAGGGTAAAGTTTCATTAATTGGAGTAGATTTTAAGTTTATATATGAATGGTTCATTTTTAAAGGCTTAAAAATTTCCTGTTTAAAAAATGCATCTAATTTTAAACCACTAACTTTTTCAATTATTAAACCTAAAAGCAAATACTCGGTGTCTGTGTAATGGTAACCTTTACCCGGAATAAAATGAGGCGTCATGTTAATTTTAGTAAACTCAATAATTGCCTCAGGTGTCCATATTTTATCTGGGATTATAAATAATTGCGAAATTATGTTTGGAGTACCATTTGTAGTTTGATCTTCAAAATAATCTGGCAATCCTGATGTGTGCTGTAATAAATGGGCTATGGTTATTTTTTTTGAATATTCTTCTCCTTCAAAAACATGAAGCCCTTTAAGAAGTTCATCTGGTAAATATTTGCTTATAGTATCATTAAAACTTAAAAGCTTTCTATCATTTAAAATACCAATAGCCGTTGCTGTTAGTATTTTGGTAATACTTGCCGTATAAAACGGAGTGTTTGCTGCTACAGTCTCCTCTGCGTTAAGCTCATTTTCAAATAACTGAATATTAATTCCTTTAGATTTAGAATACACATGCAGAACAGCATTAGAAATTATTTCGTTTTTTAACTCGGCTTTAAACAATTCTTTAAGATCTCCATCTATGGTTTGCTGACCAAAAGAGAATATAGATGTAAAGAGTAATAAAGCTAGTACTAAATTATTTTTCATTTTACCGCTTTAGTAGTGTTAATAGTAAATCTAAAATAGTTCTTTATTTTTATAACCAACTGAAACCTAGACCTAAATTAAAGGTTACAGCATCTCTATGGGCATCTCCATCTAAAAAAGCTCTTCCCATAAATACATTAGACTGAATGTTTAATGCAAAGTTTTTCTTTTTATAAATCTCATAACCAGAACTGGCCATTACCGCACAACCAAAATTCCAATCTTTATTACCATCCTTAATATCATACAATGCTGGAGAATCTAGAGCCAAACCTACACCACCATGAATCCACCAACAATCTTTTACCCAATATTGAACAGAAGGAACAAAACCCCCAAAATGCCTATCAAAATCTGCTACATCATATATCATTCCAGGCATTGAGACTGTAAGTGCAAGTTTATCATTTAACAGATACCCAAATTTAAAGTCTGGAAAGGTAAAAGCGCCTTGAGAGTCGTCAAAACTTTGTAAACCAGCACTATCTTCTAAACTAATAACGCCCGCGCCAAGACTAAACTCAAACATAAAACCTTGTCTGCTTGTTGTGTTTAGGTTATCATTTTGAGCATTTATAGTTAAACTAAAAAAGTAAATTACTGCTAATACTATTAATTTTAAAGTAGATAAATTAAGTGTTTTCATTACTGTTTGTTTTTTTGATTGATTTAAATTTGATGCTAAAAAGTTGTCACATCTATTGAAGCGAATTGTTTTGAGTGATACTTCAACCTCAACAACTTTACTATATGTTTTAAAGTTTTATACCTATATAAAGGTTAGGTTCAAAAAGGAAATAGGATTTCCATTTCTTATCTAATACTTTGAATTCATCTGGTGTATTTGTATCAAACATCCAGTTTTGACAATGAATTTGAGGTTCTATAAAAATGCGTTTCTTTTTACCAAAAGCAATATGGTAACCCACATGATAAGAGGTATACAGTTTGAAACCGTTTGCTATTTTTTTATCGTTTAAATCTAAATAGGTTTTGTATTGCGGTAAAACTTCTACAGATGCAAATAATCCTTTCCAAAGCATGCGTTGATACGATATTCCTATACCTGTTTCGCGTAAATATCCTGGATAAAATTCACTTTTAGAATCTATTTTATCTTTGAGTCCGTCCCACCACTGAATTCCCATAGGTTGAAACAACCTCCAGGTAGCAAATTTTACCCCAACAATGTTTTTATCATCAAGCTCACGTTTAACGTGTAATTCGATGTGTTGTGTATTGGTTCTTTTGCCTCCGTCGCCAATATTAGCTAAGATAATGGCAGGAAAACTCACTCTGTATTTTAAATCGTTTTCGCTTTGTTTTGATGATTCTGATATTTGTTGAGCGAAGACATTAAGAGTAAAAAGTGTTAAACAGATGATTAATAGTTTTTTCATTGTGATTGATGTTAAATTGTTTGTTTTTTGATTAATAATTTGATGATGCAAAGATGTATTATAAGTGAAGGCCAATCGTCCTGAATTATGATTTGAAACCTTTTTTAGCTTCTTCTATATAAAAATCTTTTAAATGGCACTTACCATAAGTTGGAGCAATATTATCTTCTGCCATTAAGATTAAGAAAAACTCAATTGGCCCATAGGTTTTAACACTTGTAAAATTTCTAAGAATCCAAATAGTGAACCTCCTAAAAAAATCAGGCAAATGAGTTATTTTATTTGATTTATTAAAAGCGTTTAAAGCTAATTGGCTTATTTCATTTAAACTTAACACATCTGGACCTCCAACTGTAAATTCTTTAACGTCATTATCAAGTGTTTCTATTATAGCTCTTGCTAAATCTTCTCCGTGGATAGGGTTAAATTTTTGATTGCCCGAACCAAATAAATACACTCTCCCCGATTTAGCCATTTGCAAAAAGTCTTTCATATCAGAGAAAAAACCATTGGGTCTTACTATGGTATAGTTTAATCCTGAAGCTTTTAAAGCATCAACAAATTTTTCTTTGGCTTCAAATATTTTTAAATGTCTGTATTTATCGCCATTAATAGCAGATACATACACGAAGTTTTTTACACCAGCCTTTTTAGCTTCTTCAAGCAAATTCATATTAGCCTGATAATCTACATCCATATAAGTTACTCCGTCTTTTTGTCTGGTAATACCTATGGTAGAAATTACGGTATCTATACCTTTACATATGTCTCGTAAGGTTTCAGGATTTGTTACTTCGGCTTGTTTAACCTCTAAATAGTTTTCATTACTATTTTTAAGTTTATCTGGGTTACGCACTATAGCAACTACCTGGTTTTGTTTTTCAATTAAAACCTTTAATAAATACCCACCCAAATAGCCTGTAGCTCCTGCTAATAATACATTAGTATGTTTCATTATTAATAAGTTTAATTAAACTCGTTTGTTAACAATTGCTCAATAATGGTATTACGTTGTGCTCCTGTATCATCTTGGTTGTTACTTAACAGCACAATGGTTGCATTGTATTCTGGTATAAAACCAATCATACTCCAATAGCCATTAATATCGCCACCATGCCAATACAATGTGGTATTACCTTCTTGTGTAGTAAACCAGCCCAAACCAAAATCTACATAGCCACTTGGTACGTCTTCTGCAAATATTTCTACTTTTTCAGCTTCTGTAAACCAGTTTGTTTTTACTGCGTTTACCCACGTTTCCATGTCTTTGGGAGTACTACTAAAATCTCCTGCACCAAAAGCAATGGTCATTGGATAAGTACTATTAATGCTACCATTTTTATAACCTTCGGCATGTATATCTGTATTAATAACATTGGTACCTTTATAGGTATTTACCATTTCTAATGGACTAAAAATGTTTTGCTGAATGTACTCGTGGTAAGACATTTGAGATAATTCTTGAACTAATAAAGCAGCAATAAGAAAGTTAGAATTACTATACTGTTTATTAGAACCTGGTGTAAAATTGAGACCGTTTTCAGAAATCATTTCTATAATAACTTCATAGATATCTTCTTCATCTAAAGTTGCTCCCTGTTCGTAGGCTTCTTCAACTATAAATTGATAATCTGGAATACCAGATTGATGCGATAATAACTGTGCTATTGTAATTTGGTTTCCGTTTGGAAATTCGGCATCAAATTCATCTAAAGTTTGGTTAAAACTAGTAATTAAACCATCTCGTTTTAATTGCACCATAGCTGCTGCTGTTAGTGTTTTAGTAACAGAACCTATTCTATATGCTAGGTTATAATCTTGAGGTAATACGGTGCTTTTATTGGCTAACCCAAAACCTTGACGTACTAAATCATTACCGTTTTTAGTTACAATGGCATAACCTTGAAAATCAATGTCGGTTAATAAATTTTCAACGGTAGTATAGTTTATTGTTGGAGAGTTTACATCATCATCACTTGAACACGATGATACTAACATTGTTATAGCTAATAAAAGAACTAATACTAAATTGTTTGTTAAATAATTATTGAATTGTTGAATGGATGTTTTCATACTTGTTCGTTTTTTGATTATTAATTTTGATGCAAATATTCATCAGAAAAACAAGTCAATCGTTCTGAATTATAATCTGAAACGAACTAATTAAGATTTACTACGCATTGGCTTTCATCCAAGCTCTTGGGGTAGTATTCTCTATTTTTTTAAAATAAGTATTGAATACACTTTTTGAGTTAAAACCGCTATCATAAGCCAAACCAAGAATGGTTAAGTGGCTGTTTTTGGGGTTAAGTGCTATTTTTTTAAAATGCTTTAAACGATAAGCGTTTACAAAATCATTAAAATTAACATTAAAGGCTTCATTAATTAAGTAAGAAATTTTGTTGGTGTTTAAGTCTAAAACTTTTGCTACAGTACTTAAATTTAATTGGGGATCTAAAAACGGTGCTTCTTGTTCAAAATAAGAAATAAGGTTTTGTTTTAACTCAGAAATTTGATTCGCATTTAAAACACCTGTGAGTGGTTTAGTTTTGTTTTCTGATAAACTAATATCAGACTTCAATAAATTAGATTGATGCAATTGTTTGAAGTCTTTGTAATTTCTTAACTGATCTAAAAATGGCTCCTGCCTAAAGTTAATGACTTGTCCTCGTCTGTGATTTATTTTATACTGCAATATATTAAAAGCTAAGTCTTTATGCTTTGAATTAGCCAAAATGTATAAATCATAAGGCGTTAATAGATTCCCTTCACTTTTAAAATCACTCCATTTAGCAATTAAATTAGAAGGAACTTCAACATCAGATTCATTTATAGCTTTAAACAACAGTATTTTTTCCTGCTGTAAAGGCATATTTTTAATAGCTTCTTTAAACTCTAATTCTTTGTTTAACCAAATAAAACAAAAGCATTGTAAGTGATGAGCTAACTCTAATTCTGGATTTAACTGTAAAGCATATTCTATTTTGCTTAATGCCTTATTGTAATCTTTTTTATAGTAGTAAATATGAGCTAAAGTGTAATGGTTATTTGCCGAAAGCGGATCTACCTCTAAGAGTTTGTGTGCATAAAATAAAGCATCATCAAAAAATCCAAGAGCAATGAACAATTCGGTCATAGCTTCTAGACCATCAATATGTTTTGGGTTTATAGCGAGTACTTGATTAATATGAATGTAAGCATTCTTAAAATCCCATTCTTGCCAAAAAAACTTACCTACAAAAGATAACGGATATTCTGGTAGTGTAGCATCAATATCTTTTGCTATTAAAAGATTATTTATAGCAAGTTCCATAGCTTCATTAAACGGCATATACCCCCACATTGCCAATAAACCATAGCACTGCAAATTGGCATAATAGGCTTTGGCATAGTTTTTATCTAAGTTTATAGCTTTATTATAATAAGATATTGCTCCGCTGAGACTTTGGGGTGTCCATTTTAATTGCAATGAGCGACCTTTTAAAAACAATTGATAAGCATTAATATTATTAGTAGGTTGTTCTATTAAATGCTCTTGAACTTCAAAATGCCCAAAATTGTTTCTAACTTCATCTGCAATAGCAAGACTAATTTCATCTTCTAAATCAAAAATATCTATTAATTGTCTATCAAATTTTTTAGACCAATAATGTATTCCATCATTAACATCAATTAACTGTGCAGTTATTCTAACCTTATCTTGAGATTTTTTAATACTTCCTTCAAGAATTGTATTTACCCCTAATTGTTTTCCAACGTCTCTTATATCAACTTCTTTTCCTTTAAATGCAAATGATGAAGTTCTTGCTATAACTTTAAGTTGCTCAATCTTTGTAAGAGCATTTATAATTTCTTCTGTAATGCCGTCGCAGAAATATTCATTTTCTGAATTATTGGTCCTGTTTACAAATGGCAGTACAGCTATTGATTGTACTTCTTTCATTTATTATAAGACTAGCAACATTTTGTTTTGTTACAAACTTGATGAGATAATTTTAATGCTATTATAATCAAAAAAATCTTAAATGGTGTTTTAAATAAGCAATATTGAGTTTTTGTTGCTAATTTTCATTTAATATCAAAAGCACATTGTAGATTGAAAATTAGAATAAACTGTTGTTATAATGATTTTTGAGTATAAATTTCTAATTAAAAACAAATAAAGCATAAAAAAATAAAACCTTGCAAATCTAAGATTTTACAAGGTTTTAATTTATTTTATATATTCTTCTAGTGACCACGGCAGGATTCAAACCTGCAACCTTCTGAGCCGTAATCAGATGCGCTATTCAGTTGCGCCACGTGGCCGTTTTTGTGGGTGCAAATATACTATTTATTAAAACTTTACCAAACTATTTATTTCAAATTTATAAATCCGTATTTTTGAAATATGGATAAAGAAATACTGTACCAAAAATTTAACTACATCTTAGATAAGAATCTTATTGATGAAATATCAGAAGTTGGCATATTTAAATCATTCTCTAAAGATGATATCATTATAGATATTAACCAACCCATGCTCCACATTCCGCTATTATTAAGTGGAAATATTAAAATTTTAAGAGAAGATGATGAAGGTAACGATTTACTTATTTACTTTTTAGAAGCTGGAGAAACTTGTACCATGTCTTTAACCTGTTGTATGGGAACATCTAAAAGTAAAATTAGAGCTGTAGCAGAACAAGACTCTACTCTTATAATGGTTCCTGTACAAAAAATGCAAGAGTGGTTTCATAGTAATGAGAGTTGGCGAAATTTTATTTTAGAAAGTTACCAAACTCGATTTGATGAAATGCTTGATGCTATTGATAGTATTGCTTTTCTTAAAATGGACGAGCGCCTACATAAATACTTAGTAAACAAAGCAATGCTTAATGACTCTGATACTATTTTTATAAAACACCAAGATATAGCCGAAGATTTACATTCTTCTCGGGTTGTAATATCGCGTCTTTTAAAACAGTTGGAAAATGAGAAAAAAATTCAACTTGGTAGAAACAAAATTAAGATTCTCTCTGCTTAAGTAACATATGTTACATAGCTCATTATACAACATCATACTTTTACACTAAAAAAAGAAAAATGGAAATTATTTTAAATCCGTGGCCTTGGTATATATCAGGACCACTAATTGCATTTGTAATGGCTTTATTGTTCTACTTTGGAAAAACATTTGGCATGTCTTCAAACCTTAGAACCATGTGTACTGTTTTAGGAGCTAATAAATTTTCAGACTTTTTCAAATTCAATTGGAAAGAACAAAAATGGAACCTTATTGTAGTATTAGGTGCTATAATTGGCGGATTTATTGCAACCCAATTTCTTTCTAACGGGTCTCCAACAAATTTAAATCCAATTACAATTGCAGAACTACAAAATTTAGGTTTAGAAAATCCGGGAGCAACACTTTTACCTAATGAAATGTTTTCTATAGAGGCCTTAACATCAATAAAACCAATTATTCTATTGATAATTGGAGGTTTGTTAGTAGGCTTTGGTACCAGATACGCTAGCGGATGCACATCGGGTCATGCCATTACCGGTCTTAGTAGTTTACAAAAGCAATCTCTAATAGCTGTTATTGGTTTCTTTATTGGTGGTTTAATAATGACCAACTTTATTTTACCCTTAATATTTTAACATATGAAGTATTTAAAATTTTTACTGATTGGTATTTTCTTCGGAATTGTTTTAGTAAAATCTGAAGCTGTTTCGTGGTTTCGTATATACGAAATGTTCAGGTTCCAATCATTTCATATGTATGGAATTATTGGTACAGCTATAGCTACAGGTGTTATTTTTTTACAAATTTCTAAACGAAAACAATTAAAAAATACAGAAGGCTTACAAATTGATGCTCCTAAAAAAGAAAAAGGATTTACCAGATATATATTAGGAGGCATCATTTTTGGATTAGGTTGGGCTTTAATAGGTGCCTGCCCCGGCCCCATGTATATTTTATTAGGCACTGGCGTATATAGCATGATAATTGTAATTGCAGCTGCCTTAGTAGGTACTTTTATTTACGGCGTTTTAAAAAGCAAACTACCACATTAAATGGATAACACCCTAATATTAGGATATATAGGCGCTTTAGTTGTTGGCTTAGTTTTAGGGCTTATTGGTGGTGGTGGCTCCATTTTAACAGTACCTTTATTAGTATATCTTTTAGGTTACAACCCAATTCTTGCAACAGCATATTCTTTATTTGTAGTTGGTACAACATCATTAGTAGGTACCTTTCAAAAGTATAAAAAAGGGTTGGTTGATATAAAAACAGGATTAGCATTTTCGTTTCCTTCTTTTCTTGCTGTATATCTATCAAGACGCTTTTTAGTACCCAATATACCTAATACACTTTTTGCTTTAGGAAACTTAACTCTAACCAAAGAAATGGGAATCATGATATTCTTTTCTATTATCATGCTAATTTCTTCCATTTCAATGATTAAAAACAAGAAGGGCAATAAAATTTCTGATGAAAAACAAGCCTATTACAAAACATTTATTCAAGGTTTAATAATAGGAACCATTACAGGAATTATTGGTGCTGGCGGTGGTTTTTTATACGTACCTGCATTAGTACTTTGGGCAAATATTCCAATGAAAAAAGCGGTAGGAACATCATTAATAATAGTTTCAATTAACTCCTTAATTGGTTTTATAGGAGATGTTCAAACTTTAGAAATTGAATGGACATTCCTAATTTTATTCACCTTAACATCCGTTTTAGGTATTTTAATTGGCGTATTTTTATCAAAATATATAAGTGGTAAAAAACTAAAAAAGAGCTTTGGTTTTTTTACGTTAATAATGGCCATTTATATTATTTACAGAGAAACAAACTAGAAGCAATGTGACAAAAGTCACAGAATTAACATTAACAATTTTGTAATTTTGCAAAAGTTTTAAAGACTAAACTTAACAATGAAAATAGAACAAATATATACAGGGTGTTTAGCTCAAGGGGCTTACTACGTTGAGTCTAACGGAGAGGTAGCAATTATTGACCCACTACGTGAAACACAACAATATGTAGATAAAGCCAATAGAGAAAATGCTAAAATTAAATACATATTTGAAACCCATTTTCATGCAGATTTTGTTTCAGGTCATTTAGATTTGGCTAAAAAAACAGGCGCAACTATTGTTTTTGGGCCAAAAGCACAAACAAATTATAAAGCATATATTGCTAAAGACAATGAAACTTTTAAACTAGGCAATGTTACTATAAAAGTTTTACATACACCTGGGCATACTTTAGAATCTTCTACATTTCTTCTAATTGATGAAAATGGAAAAAACCATGCTATTTTTTCTGGAGACACCTTATTTTTGGGTGATGTTGGCAGACCAGATTTAGCTATTAAATCTGATTTAACTAAAGAAGATTTAGCAGGCATGTTATATGATTCTTTACGAAACAAAATAATGCCTTTAGAAGACAACATTATTGTATATCCTGCTCATGGTGCAGGTTCTGCTTGCGGAAAAAACTTAAGCAAAGAAACTGTTGGTATTTTAGGAGAACAGAAAGAAACCAATTACGCGCTTAGAGCAGACATGACAAAAGAAGAATTTATTAAAGAAGTTCTTGACGGTATTTTGCCACCTCCTCAATATTTTGCAAAAAACGCCATGATGAATAAATCTGGTTATACAGATTTTGATACCGTATTAAAAAAAGGCGATGTTGCTTTGACCCCAGAGGAATTTGAAACAGTAGCAAATCAACAAGATGCTTTAATTCTAGATGTTAGAACAGAGCAAGAGTTTGTAAAAGGGCATATTCCTAATTCTATTTTTATAGGAATTAATGGAGCCTTTGCCCCATGGGTAGGTGCTTTAATTACAGATTTGCAACAACCCATTTTGTTAATTGTTCCTGAAGGAAAAGAAGAAGAGACTGTTACCCGATTATCGCGTGTTGGTTATGATAATACTTTAGGCTATTTAAAAGGCGGAATGGAATCTTGGAAAGCTGCCAAAAAAGATATTGAAACTATGGAGTCTATATCTGCTGAAGAATTAGCTAAAAGAAATGAAGAAAGCAGTATAAAGATTTTAGATGTAAGAAAAGAGGGCGAATATAAATCTGAACATATAGAAGGTGATAATGTATTACATTTTCCGCTAGATTATATAAACAATAATATGAATTTAATTGACCAAAAAACCACATACTATTTACATTGTGCGGGTGGTTACCGGTCTGTCATTGCTGCATCTATTTTAAAAGCCAGAGGCTTTGATGTAGTTGACGTTGCAGGTGGTTTTACTGATATTAAAAACACCAATATACCAAAAACTAATTACGTTTGTCCTTCAACTTTATAAATTAAATTATGGAAATAACTTTAGAAATACAAAATTTAAAATGTGGTGGTTGCGCTAATACAATTACCTCTAAACTATCAGGGTTAGATTTAATTAACAATGTACAGGTTAATCCAGAAAAAAATACTGTATCTTTTTCTTATGAAAATGACACCGTGTTAGACGAGGCTAAAACACTATTGGCTAAAATTGGTTACCCTATTTTAGGAGACAAAAATGCACTAACTACAAAAGCAAAATCTTTTGTAAGTTGCGCTATTGGAAGAATGAAGTAATTTAAACTATTTCTGCACTTAAGCCTGCGTTTAATAACATGGTACAACGTGGTTTTAAATCATCATACGCACCTGTTTTAACGGTACATTTACCTTTGTAGTGAACAATAATAGAGCATTGTTCGGCTTGTTCTGGTGTATGATCACAGGCATTGATGAGGGTTTCTATAACATGATCAAAAGTGTTTACCTCATCGTTATACAACACAATTTCGTTTAAATTAGCTTCGTTTTCTAAAACGTCTAATTCTTCTTGTATTTTCTCTTTAGTATTCATCATAGCTTACACCAAATTTAAAAAAAAATCTTAAATATACTTTACAGCTACCCAATTATTACGTTCAATAACTTGGTCTATTTTTAAATTATATTTTGAAACTTCGGCATCAATTACTGGTATATCATCATTATAAAAACCACTTAAAAGTAGCGTACCTCCTTTATTCAAGCTAGCGGTATAAGCTTGCATATCTTTAAGCAAAATATTTCGGTTAATGTTAGCTATTATAACATCATAAGTTTTTCCTTTTAATAAGGTAGCATCGCCTTCTAAAACACTAATTTGTTTACAATTGTTTCTTTCTACATTTTCTAAACTATTCAAATAACACCAATTATCAATATCTATAGCGTCTATAGATTTAGCTCCTTTTAACTCTGCTAAAATGGCTAAAACACCTGTACCACATCCCATATCTAAAACCGTTTTACCTTTAACATCAGCCTTTAAAATATGCTGTATCATCATGTGTGTAGTTTCATGATGCCCCGTACCAAAACTCATTTTAGGTTCTATAACTATATCATACTCTGTATTAAACTTTTCATGGAAAGGTGCCCGAACTGTACAAATATCATCAACTACAATAGGGTTAAAATTCTTTTCCCATTCGGCATTCCAATTGGTTTGCTCTATTTCTGAATATGTATAGGTAATTTCAAACTCATCAGAATTTAGTATTTGAATATTGTCTAAAATATTCTCATGCCATTCTTCTTTTTGAATATATGCTGTAACGCCTGTTTCTGTTTCTACAAAGCTTTCAAAACCGGCGTACCCTAATTCTGCTATAAGAATTTCGGTAGCTGGTTGTAGCGGTTGTACTTCAAATTCGTAACTTATATATATGATGTTTGACATACTTTCTTTAAATTAAAAACCTCACGAATATAATAATTCGCGAGGTTATTTTGAAGTTATTACTGAAATGCTACAACTAATTCAGCATAACAAATAAATTTTATTTATTAAAATGCATTTACTATTGCAAAGAAATCTTCTGCTTTTAATGATGCGCCACCAATTAATCCACCATCTACATCTGGTTTAGAAAAAATTTCGTTGGCATTTGCAGGTTTTACACTACCCCCATAAAGAATTGAAACGCTGTCTGCTACATCTGTTCCATATTTATCGGCTAATGTTTTTCTTATAAATGCATGCATATCTTGTGCTTGCTCTGGTGATGCTGTTTCACCAGTACCAATAGCCCAAACAGGCTCATATGCTAATATGATATTTTTAAATGCTGTGGCTTCTAAATGGAATAAAGCGTTTTTTATTTGATTGCCAACAACTGTTTCTTCTTTACCTGCTTTTCTATCGGCTAATTCTTCACCAAAACAGAAAATTATACGCATATTATTAGCTAAGGCTGCATCAACTTTTTTAGCTAACATGTCATCTGTTTCATTAAAGTATTCTCTACGCTCACTATGCCCTAAAATAACTGTTTTAACACCAATACTTTTTAACATACTTGCACTTATTTCTCCTGTATAAGCTCCATTTTCTGAAAAATGCATATTTTGAGCTACTACCTCAATATCTGTAGTTTTTAATACTTGATAAGCTTGATAAAGATTAGTGAACGTTGGTGCTACCATAACCTCTGCATTTGAGGTTTTTGTTTGATTTTTTAAATCTGCTAATAACGTTTCAGTTTGAGATAAATCGTTATTCATTTTCCAGTTACCGGCAACAATATTTTTTCTCATTAGATGATGTATTTATGATTATATGAGTTATAAAACTGATGCTAAAATACTTATTTTTTTAGAGCTTCAATAAGTTTTTCGTCATTAGCTTCAATAACTTTAAATACAACGATTTCGCCAGCTTCATTCACCATCATATACCTAGGAATCCAATCTAATTTTATAAAACTTCCAAAGGGTCCTTTCCAACCAGATTTCATAAAATAATGGTCTCCTACTACATCATATTTTTTTATACCTTTTTTCCATGCATCTTGTGTTTTATCTAACGACAAAAACACATACACAACATCTTTATGAGCTGCTTGTAACTCTTTTACTTTGGGCATGCCTTTTAAACAATCACCACACCAAGAGGCCCAAACATCAATAACAATAGTTTTGCCTTTGTTTTTTTCTAAAATAGATTTAAACGAAACCTCATTGCCTTCTAAAGTTATAAAAGTATCATTTAAAGCGGCTTCACTAAATTGTGTGGGTGTTTTTTCTGTGTTACAACTAAACAAGCTTATTAAAAGTATTAATAGGTAATGCATATTCTTCATTTTTATTATTTAATATTGAAATTTTGAGCTTAGCAGAAATAAAACTTAACTAAGTTTTACTTTAGGATCTAACCAAGCATAAATTAAGTCGACAAAAATATTAATCATTACAAACATAGTTGCAATTACTAGAACAGAACCCATAATAACGGGTAAATCTAGAGTATTTAATGCGTTTACTATTTCTTTTCCTAATCCGTTCCACCCAAAAATATACTCTACAAAAACAGCACCTGCTAACATAGAAGCAAACCAACCTGAGATGGCTGTAACTACAGGATTCATAGCATTTTTAATGGCATGTTTTTTAATAATTTGGAATTCGCTTAAGCCCTTAGCTCTGGCGGTTCTTATATAATCTTGGTTAAAAACTTCTAAAAGTGAATTTCGCATTAATTGAATAACTACTGCTAACGGACGAATACCTAGAACTACCGCAGGAAGGATTAAATTCTTCCACTTTATATGCATAGCTTCACCAAAATCATCTAATTCATAAAGACTCCCTGTCATTTCTAAATTAGTGTATTTATGCAATACAAAGCCAAACAACCACGCAAACAAAATGGCACTAAAAAATGATGGTACACTCATACCTAAAGTACTTACTAGTTGAATTACTTTATCTAACCACATATCTTTATAAAGTGCTGAAACAATACCTAAAACAACGCCTAAAAATATGGCTATTAATATTGCCGTTACTGCTAAAACAAAGGTATTTGGTAGGGTTTCGCCCAAAACTTCGGTAACTCTTTTCCCTTGCTTGGTAAACGATTCTCTTAGGTAAGGAAACTTTATAACCGTTGTTGTATTACCTATTGTGAATAATTTAGAAGCAGCGTATTTTCCGCCTTCTAAAGATGTATAATCTTCTTTAGAATTAGAATGGAATGACAAGGGTGACAAATCATTTAAATAATATAGATATTGTGTAGAAATAGGTTTATCAAATCCGTATTTCTGTTTTATCAGTTTTAACTGTTCTGTATCTTCATTTTGCCCCAACATCATTTGAGCAGGGTCTCCTGGAAGGACATTAAATAATAAGAAAATAACGGTTATTACCCCAAATAATGTGAGTATAGCGTAAGTAATTTTATTTAATAAGTAGCTAATCAATAATATTATTTGTTGATTTTTTTTACTCTTTTAACTTAATATCTATAATTCCTGTATATGAAGTATTATTTTGAGAATTCAATTGGTTTAATTGAACAGAATCTTTAATTACATTAATACTTTCAATTATAGAAGCATCTATTGCTTCTACTTTTTCTTTGGTAGAAATACTATCATTAACTCTATATAGTAATATTTCTTTTTTTTGCTCAACAGGAGTTTTTCTTTCAACTTTAGGTAATTTAAAATCTTCTAAATCATTCCAATGTACTTTTTGTATCACGGTACCTTTGTCTAATTCTAAAACACCAGGATTTGAACGCACTATTGTTTTAAGGGCTTTTTCGTCACATAAATACCAATTAAAACTTAAACCATAATCTTTATTAATTTTTTGTTTAGTGTCTTCACCAGATGCCGTTAAACCAATAACCTGATAGCCATTTTTAATGGCTGTTTCTGTAAACGATTTCAGCTTTTTTGCACCTTCTTTTTCAATCTTTTCTAAACTATAAGATACTATAACTATGATATTTTCTTCATTTAAAAAATATTCTGTTAAGTCTTCTTCTTCATTTTCTATTGAAAAATCATAAATAGGCGGTTCATAGCCTTTTTCTATTTCTTTTGTTTCTACTCCAATAAAATCGCCTTCAACAGTAGGGTAAGTTCCGTTAGTTTTTATAACTTCTTCTTTTCCGTTTACATTAAATTTCCAAGAATATTCTACTACTGGCTTTGGAGCATCTTCTGGAATAGTCATGCCTTCAGTTATATTTTTACCTATGGCATAGCCTCTAAAATCTATAGCTGGTAAATGCATTAATACGTGGTACCCAAACCATAAACTTATTATAAAACTTAACAATGCTAACACTGTAGTTGGTAATTTACTAAATAAGGGCTTTATGTATTTTTGGCCAACAAATAGTACTAAAATAAAAACTAGTAAAACAACATCTTTGGTAAAACTGCCCCAAGGTGTTAGTTTTAAAGCATCTCCAAAGCAACCACAGTCTTTTACCTTATCAAAATATGCCGAATAAAAAGTTAAAAACGTGAAGAAAACTATCATTAAAAGCAAGCTCCAAACAGTGAATTTTGGTTTGTATCCTATAAGTAAAAATACGCCTAAAACAACTTCAAAAACTACTACAAATATTGAAAACCCAAGTGCGTAGGGCTCTAGAAAAGGAAGGTTTAGTACATCTGGACTAAAATATTCTTGTAGCTTATATGAAAACCCTAAAGGGTCGTTCAATTTTATAAAGCCCGAAATAATGAATAATACTCCAACAAATACTCTTGAAATGTTTACTAATAGTTTCATAAATTTTTTAAATTACAAATAACAAAAAATAAATCCCATAATGTTACTCTGCTTGATATAACTCAATTAACCGTCTAACTTATTGATAATTGCAGAAAGTATTTTTCTAATTTCAGCAGCTTCAATTATTAATTTCTCAATATCATTTGAATGACTAGGGTTCTGTGATTTCAACAATTTTAACCAATATTCACTTTCTTTGGCTTCCTTTCTTGAAATTTTAATTCTATATTTTAAATCTTTTTCTCCTAGCTTCTCATTTCCCTCTATATAATTTGCTCCAACAGAACCAGATGCCCTAACCAATTGCTTAGCATCCTCAATATTTGAAATTGTCTTTGACAAATTTTTGATTAAAAAACGACAATCTCTTGCAAATTCAAACGTTCTATCTTCTAAATTAAATGACTTTTGATTACTCAATATTTTGGGTTTTTACTTTTAAAATTTGATTATTGCTTTAATTCTCCCAAATGAATTAAAGCAAAAACCGCATAATTAATCATGTCTTGATAATTAGCATCTATACCTTCACTAACTAAAGTTTTACCAGCATTATCTTCAATTTGTTTAACTCTTAGCAATTTTTGCAAAATTAAATCGGTTAAACTGCTAACTCTCATATCTCGCCATGCTTCACCATAATCATGGTTTTTATCTTCCATTAACTTTTTAGTTATAGCTATGTGTTTTTCATATAACTCTACAGCCTCTTCTGTAGATAAATCTGGTTGCTCTACCACACCTTTTTCAATTTGAATGAGTGCCATAACGCAATAGTTAATAATACCAATAAATTCGCTTTCTTGCCCTTCATCTACCTTCTGAACTTCATTTTGTTGCAAACCTCTAATACGTTGTGCCTTAATAAAAATTTGATCGGTTAAAGACGGTAAACGCAATATTCTCCAAGCACTTCCATAATCTGTCATTTTCTTAATAAATAAACTTTTACACGTATCAATTACCGCGTTGTATTGTTTTGAAGTATCTTGCATGAATAAATATGAATTTTGTGTAAATTTCGCATAAAAAAGTTTAATCATCAAGGTTTATGCTTTAAATTTTAAAACAAGTACAAACACCACACATAACTGTATAAATGACCATTAATTGCAAAGGAAAACTTATTGATTTATCATCGCCAAAAGTAATGGGGATTTTAAACATTACACCAGATTCATTTTATGATGGCGGTAAGTTTATCAATGAAAAAGACATTATAAAACAGGTTGAAAAAATGCTACGCGAAGGTGCTACTTTTATTGATGTTGGCGCTTATAGCTCTCGCCCTGGAGCAGATTTTGTTAGTGAAGCAGATGAACTAAAGCGTATTGTTCCCATTGTAAAATTAATTCTTAAACATTTCCCCAAAACTTTTATTTCTATTGATACCTTTAGAAGTGAAGTTGCAAAACATTGCATTGAAGCTGGAGCTGCTTTAATTAATGATATTTCTGCAGGAAAGCTAGATGAAAATATGCTACAAACGGTTGCTAAATTACAAGTGCCTTACATTATGATGCACATGCGCGGAACCCCTAAAACCATGCAACAACAAACAGATTATAATGATTTAACCAAAGAGGTTCTCCTCTATTTTTCAGAGCGTATAACTTTAGCAAAATCATTGGGCTTAAATGATATTATTATTGACCCCGGTTTTGGATTTGCAAAAAATTTGGAGCAAAACTATGAGCTTTTAAATAATTTAGAATTATTTAAAATAATTGAAAAACCAATGCTAGTTGGAATTTCTAGAAAATCTATGATATATAAACTTTTAAATTGTACACCAAAAGAAGCATTAAATGGTACCACTGCTTTAAACACCATTGCTTTACAAAAAGGAACTTCTATTTTGAGAGTGCATGACGTAAAAGAAGCTATGGAATGTGTTAAATTGAATTCTATGTTAAGTTAATATGAAAAAAACCACCTTACTATTTGCTCTTATTTTAATCTTTTCGTGCAATAAAAAAGTAGTTGAATTACCAGAAATTAATCATTCTAGCATCACAGAAATTGAAGATGTTTCGGCTGCCTATTTATTTTATAACGAAACCCAACCCGATAGCGTTGAGTTAAACCGAAAAAACCTTATTAGCACTACCAATTGGTTAGTAAACGTTGATAAACGGCTATCTTTAAAACAAGTAATTCCTCACATTAAATTTTTACAAGAAAAAAAGGCTAAAGCTGGACATAAAAACGAAAAGGCTAAAAACTATTTTACCTGCCATGATACTAGTATAAATAATTTAGGATTTGTAGAGTTTACAAATATAATTTACTCTAATAAAAATTTGGCTAATTTAATAACAGACAACTTATCTGTAGCTAGTAAAAATGTTATAGTTGATTTTAATTCAATTAACAATATTAAGATATACACTTACAAAGAAAAAGTAACTATAAATCATTCAAATATTAAAGAATTCACAAACCTTTTAAACACAATAAAAAATCAAGCTACACCTATTCTCAACATTATTGTAGCCTTCAATAAAAACCTTTCTTTTCAGAATTACATCACAATAAAATCTAAATTATTAGAATTAGATTTAGAAAATATAATCATATTAAAAGAGGAATTTATTTATTAACTCTAATTTCTTAAATTTACAAAAAACCTATTTCTATTGGACATCTTTAAAGACATTTTAAACCTACGTTTTATAGATTATCTAGATGTTGTTCTGGTAGCACTACTACTCTACTACCTTTATAAATTAGTAAAAGGTACTGTAGCTATTAACATATTTTTTGGCATTATTATCATTTATGTGGCTTGGAGATTAACTGAGTTTTTAGACATGAATCTTTTAAATGGTCTTTTAAAAGGTTTTATTGATGTTGGAATTATAGCTTTAATTGTAGTATTTCAACCAGAAATTAGAAAATTCTTACTTATGGTTGGTTCTACTAATTTTGGTAGGCGTGTAAAGTTTTTTCAACGTTTTAATTTTTTAAAAACCGAAACCTCTAATAGTACAGATGTAGATGCCATTGTTTCTGCTTGTAGCAAAATGTCCATGTCTAAAACAGGTGCTTTAATTGTTTTTGAACGTAATAATAACCTTGATTTTTTATTAACATCGGGTGATGAAATGAATATTAAAGTAACCCAACCAATTATAGAAAGTATTTTTTTTAAGAATAGTCCGCTGCATGATGGTGCAATTATTATAAGTAATAATATTGTTAAAGCTACCAGAGTTATCCTTCCTGTTAATAATGAAAAAAACATTCCTAAACGATTTGGATTACGTCATAGAGCCGCCATTGGAGTTTCAGAAAAAACAGATGCTGTAGCTTTAGTTGTTAGTGAAGAAACTGGACACATTTCTTATTTTAAAGATGGCGAATTTGTTGCTTTTGAAGATACTAATCACCTAATATCTATGATAAAAAATGATCTGGTTTAATGAACTGTAAAAATTGTAATAAAACGCTAAGAACAGATTATAGTTTTTGTCCAGATTGTGGTGCCAAAATAATAAGAAATAGAATTTCTGCTAAAAGCCTATTTTTTGATTTCTTTGAGCGCTATTTTAATTTAGACAATACCTTATTAAAAACACTGTGGCACATGATTGTTAAGCCACAAGAGGTTTGTGGTGGTTACATATCTGGTTTACGTAAAAAGTATTTAAACCCAGTTAGCATGTTAGCCATTTCACTAACACTATCTGGTTTTATTCTTTTTTTAACCAAAAAATTAGCTTGGGATAGTATTGATTTTTCTAAAATTGGATATGTTCAAACAAGTAATGGAGGCTCTGGATCTGAAAAAATAATAGCGGCATCCTTAGAATACGGTTCTTTGCTTTATTTCTTATACATTCCAATTATAGCATTTTCTAGTTATTTAATTTTTAACAAAAAAAATTACAACTATGCAGAGCATTTTGTAATTTCAATATATTCACTTACTAGTTTTGGCATTATTTCTACCGTTTATGCAGTTATTTTACTTTTAGTAAATCCGCAATTTTATTTTAACTCTGCACTAACGTATTCTTTAATAATGATTTTGTTTTGCATATACATAGCTTATAAAAATTCTCAATATAAATTATCATCATTACTTTGGCGTATCCCCTCATTTATAATTATTTTCTTTATAGGATATATGGGAGTTTCAATAGCTACAATTGTAATGCTTTTTTTAACGGGCGATATTTCTACTCAAGATTTTGTTCCTCAAAAATAAAACTAAACTGCTGCTGCTTCTTGTAAAAACTGAACTTCATAAAGATTTTTATAATACCCATTCTCTTTTTTAAGTAATTCTGTGTGGGTACCTTGTTCTACAATTTCACCTCCATCCATTACAATAATTTTATCGGCTTTTTTTATTGTTGCTAACCTATGCGCAATAACAATAGAAGTTCTTCCTTTAGTAATTTTATCTGTAGCTTTCTGGATGAGCTGTTCAGAATACGAATCAACCGAAGATGTTGCTTCATCTAACACCAAAATACTTGGGTTGGTTACATAGGCTCTTAAAAAGGAAATAAGCTGTCTTTGACCTGAGGATAACATTACTCCTCTCTCTTTTACGTTGTAATTATAGCCATTTGGCAAACTCATGATAAACTCATGAATACCAATATCTTTAGCTGCTTGTTGTACTTGTTCTTCTGTAATTTCTGGATGATTTAGGGTAATGTTACTTAAAATAGTATCGGCAAATAAAAACACATCTTGTAATACAATAGCAATTTGAGTTCTTAATGATGCCAAAGTAACCTCTCTTATATCGGTTTCATCTACTAAAATAGCACCTTCATTTATTTCATAAAACCTATTTAATAAATTAATAATAGTAGATTTTCCAGCACCAGTAGCACCTACAATAGCAACTGTTTCTCCTGCATTTACGGTAAATGAAACACCTTTTAAAACTTCTTCATCTTCAACATAGCTAAAGCTAACATTATTAAACTTTATATTTCCTTTAAAATGATCTGCAACTTTAGTGCCTTTATCGTCAATTTGTGAAGTGGTGTCTAAAACATTAAAAACCCTATTAGCTGCCACCATTCCCATTTGTAATGTATTAAATTTATCGGCTATTTGACGCAATGGCCTAAACAACATAGGTATATACATTATAAATGCTATTAAAACTCCTTGTGTTACAGTACCCTCTATTACATTAAGACCACCGTACCAAGCCACTAAACCTATGGTTACGGACGATGCTAAATCTGCTATAGGAAAGAAAATGGAATTATACCACACAGTTTTTAACCATGCCTTTTTATGACGCTCATTTATTTCTTTAAAGTTTTTATGTTCTGTTTTTTCTCGTGTAAAGAGTTGTAAAATTTTCATTCCTGTTAATCGTTCTTGAACAAATGAATTTAGGTTAGACACCTCATTTCTAACTTCCTCAAAGGCTTTTTTCATGTATTTTTGAAACAACCGTGTTGCATACAATAAAATAGGAAGCATTATAAAAACAATTAAACTAAGTTTCCAGTCTGTAAACACCATAACTCCAAAAACAACAGCCATAGTTAGAACGTCTCTAAAAATCATAAACAGCCCCTGCCCAAAAATATCTGCAATACGTTCCATATCGGTTACAGAACGAGTAATTAAAACCCCAACCGATGAATTATCATAATACTTCATTTTAAACCGAAGTAAATGATTAAATAACTTTATTCTAACATCCTTTACCAAATTTTGGCCCAACCACGCTGCATAATATATAAACGCAAGCTGAAATATAGTTTGTAGTATTAAAGCCGCAAACATTAAAACCACAAAAAACAAAAAAATGCTAGATTTATTTACACTAATACCTTTATCTATAGCTTCTTTGGTTAAATAAGGAGTTGCAGCCCCTAAACCTGCCAGTAGAATTACCAAAATAAATAACCCAATAAAAACACCGTTATAAGGTTTTATATACTGAAACAAACGTTTAAATAGTACAAAGTCAAATATATTTTCTTTCTTTTTAGTCATCTATTTTTATGCTGTCTGGGTATTCTACATGAGTTAAATATAAGGCATGTGCAGGTACAGAATAGCCCGCTTTACTCCGGTTTTTAGATTTTATAATGGCATGTAAATCTTCTACATTAAATTTCCCTAAACCTATGTTAATCATTGTACCAACAATGGCTCTAACCATGTTACGTAAAAACCTATCGGCTTTTATTACAAAATGAAGTTCTTCATCATTAAAAAACCAATCGGCTTTCATTATAGTACAATTATACGTTTTTACATCGGTATTACTTTTTGAAAAGCATTGAAAATCTATATATTCAAATAAAATTTTTGAGGCCTCTTTCATCTTATCAACATCCAAATCTTGCTTCATAAAAAGCGTATTGTTAAATGTAAACACGTTTTTCTTTAAGGTAATTCTGTATAAATACGTTCTGCTTAAAGCATCAAATCGGGCATGAGCATCTGCTTTTACCTTAAAAATATCCTGAATAGCAATATCCTTTGGTAAAAACGAATTAAGTTTATAAACCAAATGTTTTTCTTTAAAATGTACATTGGTGTCAAAATGTGCAAACATTTGCAATGCATGTACACCGGTATCGGTTCTACCAGCACCAACAATAACTATAGTTTCTTTTAAAAGTGTTGAAAGGGCTGTTTCTATAACCTCTTGTACTGTTATGGCTGTAGGCTGATTTTGCCAACCATGGTAAGCGCTACCGTTATAAGAAAGTTCTATAAAATACCTCAAACTACTTTTAAGCTTTTAAAACAACAAAGATAGACAGTTTTGTTTTTAAACCGAAGGTAGAAGTCTTAATTAAATATTAAAACATATAATGAATTAATTAAGTATTATTAATCAATTTCAAGCTGAATCAAAAAGTGGGCGTTTCCTTTCAGGTCGGGCTTTCGGTAGTCGCTCCCTCCTACGTCGGGGAGCTTCAACAAATACCTCAATCCCTAACGCAAATATTTACTAACTTATTTATTTACTTTTTTTCACTTTTGTTATTGTTCCTACTCTTCATCAGTTACCTTAATATAGTTTCTATTTTTGTCTTTATGCATCCCTAAAAACAAACAGCATATTCAAACAATTATCAATACTTTTACAATAGTTTTCACAATAGTATATAAATGACCAAAATACTCTTACTTTCAGACACCCACGGATATATTGATAATAATATTCTAAAGTATGTAAAACAAGCCGATGAAGTATGGCATGCTGGAGACATTGGTAATTTAAAAGTAACCGATGCTATAAAAAATTTAAAACCCTTAAAAGGGGTTTATGGCAATATTGACGATGCTAAAATTAGAATTGAATTCCCAGAACACAACCGGTTTATGTGCGAAGATGTTGATGTTTGGATTACCCATATTGGCGGCTATCCACCAAAGTACAATACACGTGTTGCAAATACAATAAAACAAAACCCTCCAAAACTTTTTATTTGTGGGCACTCGCATATTTTAAAAGTCATGCCAGATAAAAAATTAAACCTTATTCATATGAATCCGGGAGCTGTTGGCAAACATGGTTTTCATAAACAACGTACCATGTTACGTTTTACAATAGATGGCAAAAAAATAGACAATTTAGAAGTCATAGAATTCCCCCTAAGACACCCCAAAACGTAAAGCACAGAATTAACAAGTATTTATAACTAAAAGCCGTAGTTTTTGTTTGTTAATACGTACTTTTGTAGCTATTTAAAAAATATAATTATGAGTCAAGTTAAAAAAAATGATACCGTAAGAGTACATTACACAGGAAAGTTAAGTAACGGTCAAATTTTTGACAGTTCTTTAGAAAGAGAACCATTAGAGGTTACTTTAGGTCAAGGAATGCTTATTCCTGGTTTTGAAAAAGGTATTATTGACATGAAATTAAATGAGAAAAAAACCATAAATATTCCTGTTAACGAAGCCTACGGTGAAGTGCAAAAAGAATTATTTTACGAAGTAAAAAAAGAACAATTACCGCCAGAAATGACTCCAGAAGTTGGCATGGGATTAGCTTCTAAAGGACCAGATGGTAGAGAAGTACAATTTCGTGTAGCCGAAGTAAATGAAGACCATATTATTGTAGATGCTAATCACCCATTAGCAGGACAAGAATTAATATTCGATTTAGAGCTTATTGAAATAAAATAAAAAATTGCTTTGGTACAAAAATTTAAAAGCCTAGAATTAAATTTAATTCTAGGCTTTTTTTATACATTTTATAAAACAAAAAAAGCCCAAGATCTTCACCTTGGGCCTACGCACTAATACTACTAAGATATTAGGTTTTATCGTAATCTATCTACAGATTTTACAAGATCTTCATCCTTTTTAATGGCTTTATTGGCCAAAGCCAAAAATACGATAGAAAAAATAGGAATGAACATCCCAATACCTTTCTCAGAAACGTTAGTTTCTCCAGATAAATTTAGAGATTGATATACAAGAAATCCTAGTAAAATAAAGTTTAATATGATATTAAGACGCCCCAACATAAATTGAGACTTCCTGTTTTTATATCTAAAAATTGCTACAATAGAGAAAAAAGCAGACGTTAAAAACGCTGCAAACACATAATTAATATCTTGCGCAAATACCTTAACACCATCCTCTAGCGTCCATAATTCAAAAAGGAAAATTAAACCTCCTGAAACACCTGCTGCAAGTAAAAGATAAACTGTTTGTATTCTTTGTAACATGTATGTTTTTTAAAACTGGACAGCAAAAATAATGGTTTCTTTAAAAAATAAGACTAAAAATTAAAATAAAGTTGTATAATTGCAGTAATAATTCTCAACAATCGCTATTATAAGCGGTTAATTCTCCAGAATAAATCAAATTTTTTCTTAGAATTACTACAAAAATTACATTCAAAAAAATATATTCAATTAAACATCAATGTTTGAAATTTCACAACTAAAAGAAAAGAAGCTCTCAGAATTACAAGAGATAGCGAAAAAATTAAGTATTCCTAAATACCGTTCTTTAAAAAAATTAGATTTAGTATATCAAATACTAGATCACCAAGCGGCTAACCCTAAGGCAGTATCAGAATCTTCTGAAAAATCAGAAAAGAAAGATTCTACACAAGAAACTAAGCCAAAAGCAAGAAGACCAAGGCAACGTGTACAAAAACCTGCTCAAAAACCTCAAGCCGAAGAAAAAGCGGCTCCTCAAAAGAAAGAGGATAATAAACCAGCTGAAAAAACCGTAACCGTTGAAAAATCTGAAACTCCTACGCCTGCCAAAAAAGGTAGTCAAGAGAAAAAACAAGA
Source organism: Seonamhaeicola sp. NFXS20 (assembly GCF_049132085.1). Classification (NCBI taxonomy): domain Bacteria; kingdom Pseudomonadati; phylum Bacteroidota; class Flavobacteriia; order Flavobacteriales; family Flavobacteriaceae; genus Seonamhaeicola; species Seonamhaeicola sp. NFXS20. The sequence continues at coordinate 441,044 of NZ_JAFMPU010000002.1, forward strand.
TAATACAAAGTCTCAGCAAGATAACACCAAGCCTCAGAATAATCAGCAAAAACATCATCAGCATAAAAATCAACAAAGAAATCAACAAAATAAAAAAGGTAATGTTGAAAACGGTAATAAAGACAATAGAAACCGCTACCGTGAGCCAGATTATGAGTTTGATGCTATTATTGAGAGCGAAGGCGTTTTAGATATTATGCAAGATGGCTATGGGTTTTTACGCTCATCAGATTATAACTATTTATCATCACCAGATGATATTTATGTATCACAATCTCAAATACGATTATTTGGACTTAAAAAGGGAGACACCGTTTTAGGTAATGTTAGACCTCCTAAAGAAGGTGAAAAATATTTCCCTTTAATTAAGGTTACTAGAATAAATGGGCAGAAACCTGAAGTAGTTAGAGACCGCGTTTCTTTTGAGCATTTAACCCCTTTATTCCCACAAGAAAAATTCAATATTGCAGAAAAACAAAGTACCATTTCTACTAGAATAATGGACTTATTCGCTCCTATTGGTAAAGGGCAACGTGGTATGATAGTATCGCAACCAAAAACTGGTAAAACTATGTTACTTAAAGATGTGGCCAATGCTATTGCTGCCAATCATCCAGAGGTATATTTAATGATTTTATTAATTGATGAACGCCCTGAAGAAGTAACAGACATGCAACGTAATGTAAGGGGAGAAGTTATTTCTTCAACCTTTGATAAAGAAGCTCATGAGCACGTTAAAATAGCCGATATTGTTTTAGAAAAAGCAAAACGATTGGTAGAATGTGGCCATGATGTGGTTATTCTTTTAGATTCTATCACACGTTTAGCAAGAGCATATAATACTGTTCAACCAGCTTCTGGTAAAATACTAAGTGGAGGTGTAGATGCCAATGCATTACACAAACCAAAACGTTTCTTTGGAGCTGCCAGAAATATTGAAAACGGAGGGTCTTTAACCATAATAGCTACAGCCCTTACAGAAACTGGTTCTAAAATGGACGAAGTTATTTTTGAAGAATTTAAAGGAACTGGTAATATGGAACTACAATTAGATAGAAAAATATCTAACCGTAGAATTTTCCCTGCTATAGACCTTACATCTTCAAGTACACGTAGAGATGATTTATTACTAGATGAAAATACCATTCAACGCATGTGGGTATTACGTAAATACCTTGCAGACATGAATCCGGTTGAAGCTATGGAGTTTACAAACGACCGTTTTAAACAAACCAGAAATAACGAAGAATTTTTAATATCCATGAATGGATAACTTTACTAACTAAACTAAACCAGGAAAAGCCTTAACAGTGTTGTTAAGGCTTTTTTATATAAATAAATTTAGTTATGCTTCTTAAAATCTGATGGACTAATTCCCACATGCTTCTTAAAAAACCTCGAAAAACTACTTACAGAATCAAACCCTAATTTAAAAGCTAATTCCTTGGTTGATATGTTACTTTTAATAAGTACACGTTTAGCTTCCGTTATCTGCCGTTGGTTGATGATTTGTTTAGCTGTAAGATTTAATTTCTCTTTTAAAATTTGATTTAACCGTTTTACACTAATCCCAATAGTATTGGCATAAAATTCAGCATTAGTTTCATTTAAAAAATGAGTTTCCATTAACTCTAAAAATTTAAACACCCGTTTTTGATGTAAATCCTGCTTTAAAAAATTATTATTTTGATACCTTATTAAATGTAACAGCAAAACCTTCAACAAAGTTTTAAGCATAATATAAGATGCCTCATCATTATAAAATTCAGCTTTCAACAAATGAATTACTTGTTGAACTTTAACAACCTCATCTCTATGTGTTAAAACAAATTGTGGATATTTATTAAATAACGACATAACATCGAGCGCATATTCAATATCATCTTCATCAATTAAATCTCGCTCAAAATTTACTAAAAGACCACTTTTAGATATAAATACTTCTTTAGAAAAAACTTCATTTAAGGGTTTAAAATGAATAATTATTTTGTGTTTATCAATAAAATCAAAGTAAATACCCATTGAATTTCCAGAAAGTAAAGACTCATTACTTTTAAATTCCCTTACAATTTGTATTTTATTTCTCCTATTAACTACACTCATTTACTCTTAAAGTATACTTCAAAAGTAAGAAGAAATTAATCAATATTAATTTTTAGAAAGTTTTTGAAACATCACATACATAACACCTCCTATAACAAGAGCTAAAACCATCGCTACACCATAAATAGCGATATAATTACGAGAAACATAATCAATAAAGGTAGACAAAAACTGTCCTCCAAAAACCCCCATAGAGAATAATCCTAAATTTTTACCCTGATTTTGCGGTGTACTAACTTCAACCATCATATGATTTAATAGAGGAATAGTAAACCCAAATCCTATACCAATAAAAATCACTATAAATACTAAAAAAACGGCATTAGTTGTTATAGCTAAAACTAAATAGCCTAACATAAAAAACATAAAACCAAGTGCCACCGTTTTACCATCGCCTAAAAACTTTACCATTTTAGGCATTTGACTAGCTGTTATAATAGCGACCACAGAAATTAATGCCATTAAATAACCCGTTTGAGATTCACTAAACCTAAAAGTTTTTGGCAAATACAATGGCAAGGTTACAAAACTTACAAAAAACAACATCATAGCTAATAATGAGGCGATAAAAATAAGTTGTACTTTAGGCTTATTTTTATTTTTTAGTCCCAATGTTTTTGTTTGGTCTATAGTATTAAACTCAGGTTTTGGCAATGTTTTAGCCACTAGTAATAAGCACAACAAGGCTATAAGATATATGTAAAACGGAAACTTCCAATTAATTTCACCCAAAACCCCGCCAATAGCAAGAAAAACAACACCTCCAAACTCAATACTCATACCTTGCCAAGCTATAATTTTCATTCTTTTTTCTCCCGAGAAACAATCGGCAATGTAAGCAGTAGCAGCAACCTGAACCGCTACAGTTGCTCCTCCTAAAAGGACTCTATCTATAATTAGCAAATAGTCATTTAAAACAAAGGCACCCAAAAAGCCTAAAATAGCATACGGAATTAGGCCAAAATACAACATTTTTAAAGCTCCACATTTTGGTAACAGCCTACCTATTAAAGGTGCAAATAAAACTACTCCTAACGATGGCAAAGTAATTAACCAACCTGGTGAAAAACCAAAATTCACATTGTGTACAATAGCTGATAATGAAGGGGCTATAACTGAGCCAACCATAATAGTTAAACTACTAACTAATAGTATGGTAAAAACACCTAAGTTTGATATCTTTTTCATTCTGCAAAATTGTCACTAATATGGCAGAAAAAGTTTTCTTATTTTCTAAAATAGTTGTCTAAAATGGAAATACACTTTATCATTTTAAATAAGCGTGAGTAACAACTTATTATAGGTGACTAATACTTAAATAAAATCAATACATAAAAAAGGCCTTTCTTTTCAGAAAGGCCTTTAATATATTCTTTTTGGCTTATTCTATAAAGCAGCTACATGCTTAGCTAAACCAGATTTTAAGTTTGCTGCTTTATTAGCATGAATAATATTTTTCTTAGCTAATTTATCTAACATAGAAACAACTTGAGGATATAAAGCCTCTGCCTCTTTTTTATCAGTTAACTCACGTAACTTTTTAATAGCACCACGTGTAGTTTTGTGTTGATATCTATTTAAAACACGTTTAGCTTCGTTACTTCTTATTCTTTTTAATGCTGACTTATGATTTGCCATTTGCTTTTTTTTATTAAAAAATTGTAGCCCGTAGGGGAATCGAACCCCTCTTACCAGGATGAAAACCTGGCGTCCTAGCCGATAGACGAACGGGCCATTTGGTTACTTCATTTATTTAATGAACTTGCAATTCGTGATTGCGGATGCAAAAATACAACTATTTTTAAATGTTGCAATACTTATTCAATTTTTTTTCAAAAAAATTTAAACTAGTAAGCTTTTGCAAATAAAACCCTACCTTTTGAAGGCTTGCCAGAGTACACACAAACGCCATCTTCTGCTTCCATATCTAATGGAATACATCTAATGGTTGCTTTTGTTAGCTCTTTTATTTTTTCTTCGGTTTCATTGGTTCCATCCCAATGTGCCGATATAAAACCGCCTTTACTTTCTAATACTTTTTTAAACGCTTCAAAAGTATCTACCTTAGTTATATGGCTATTTCTAAATTCTAATGCTTTATTAAATAGATTTTTTTGAATCTCTTCGAGTAAATCTTCAATTACAACACTTATTCTATCTAAAATTACGGTTTGTTTAGTTAAGGTATCTCTTCTTGCTACTTCAACTGTTTCATCTTCTAAATCTTTTGGTCCAATTGCTATACGTAATGGAACCCCTTGTAATTCATGTTGTGCAAATTTTGCTCCTGGACGCAAAGTGTCTCGTTTATCAAACTTAACAGAAATATTTCTTTCTCTTAAATCGCTTATAATATCTTCTGCTACTTTACTAATAGCTTCAAATTGCTCTTCATTTCTATAAATAGGAACAATAACTACTTGATAAGGCGCTAAGTTTGGTGGTAACACTAATCCGTTATCATCACTATGAGTCATAATAAGTGCTCCCATCAACCGGGTAGAAACTCCCCAAGAAGTTGCCCAAACATAGTCTTGCTTGCCTTCTTTATTAGCAAATTTAACATCAAAGGCTTTTGCAAAATTTTGTCCCAAAAAGTGAGATGTACCTGCTTGTAGTGCTTTACCATCTTGCATTAAAGCTTCTATACAATATGTATCTTCGGCTCCGGCAAAACGTTCACTTTCGGTTTTAACTCCTTGAATAACTGGAATAGCCATAAAATTCTCAACAAAAGTGGCATAAACATTATTCATTTGTTTAGTTTCTGCTATTGCCTCTGCTTTAGTTTCATGAGCTGTGTGCCCTTCTTGCCATAAAAACTCTGCTGTACGTAAAAATAAACGTGTACGCATTTCCCAACGCACTACGTTTGCCCATTGGTTTACTAATATTGGTAAATCTCTGTAAGATTGAATCCAATTTCTATAGGTATTCCAAATAATAGCTTCACTGGTTGGTCTTACAACTAACTCTTCTTCTAACCTTGCTTCTGGATCTACTCTTAACTTACCTGGTTTATCTGGGTCGTTTTGTAACCTGTAATGTGTTACAACAGCACATTCTTTTGCAAATCCTTCAGCATTTTTTTCTTCTGCTTCAAATAAACTTTTGGGTACAAAAAGTGGAAAATATGCATTTTGGTGCCCCGTTTCTTTAAACATTCTATCTAATTCTGCTTGCATTTTTTCCCAAATAGCATAACCATAAGGTTTAATTACCATACAACCTCTAACTGCCGAATTCTCCGCTAAGTCTGCTTTTACAACTAATTCGTTATACCATTTAGAATAATCTTCTGCTCTACTAGTAAGTTTTTTACTCATATAAAAGTTTTGGCACAAATATTGTGACTATGTTAAATAAAAAAATAGTTCAACAAAACTAACTATTTTTGTTATGTCCAACAATAAAATCTTATAGATATGCGCTTAAATAACTCCTCTAATAGAAAAGTGTCATTCATAGCCTTAATAGGTTTAATGTTTGGCTTGGTATCATGTGGTTCTTATCAATACGTTGGTGTAGATGATGATGGTATTTATGGAGATTCTCAAATAGTGGTAACTAATACACCTACAGAAACAGTTATTGAAGTGCCTAATCAATCTAATAGTAATTATTACAAAAATTACTTTAGAAATAAATCTTTACAGTCAGAATTATTAATGGAAGACGAATCTATTTTTACTGACATAGATTCTTATGAATCTGACAATTATGCTACTAATGACACCATATATAATGACTACCAAGGTTATGCAGGTTGGGGTCAAAACAGTAATTCTGTAACCATAAACATCTATTCTGATTGGGGTTGGAACAATTGGGGATGGGGATGGCACAGACCTTACTCTAGATGGGGTTGGGGATGGAATAACTATGATTGGTATTTTGGGTGGAATAGCTGGAACAGTTGGGGTTACTATGACCCATGGTACTCGCCTTTTTATGGAGGATACTACAGAGGTTGGGCATACAGCCCATGGAGGTATGGACACCCTTATAGATATTATGGTGGCTATTACGGAAATAGATACTATAACAATCGTGGTTTAGCTTACAACTCAAGCAGAAGAGGCAGTTATTATTCTGGTACTTCTAACAGAAACAATTATACATCTTCTAGAAGAAGCAGTATATCTAGTACAAACGGCTCAACCTCAAAATACAATACAGCACGTAGAAGTAGTGTATCTAGTACATCTAGTAGAGGAATAACTAGTAACACCTCTCGTATTAGTACTGTAAATAGAAATTCTACTAATAGTTACAATAGAAGGTCTACAGCATCTAGTACTGTAAGCAGGTACAGTAACTCTCAAGGTAGAACATCTACAGTATCTAGAACACCATCATCAAATTCAACTAGTAGATCATCATCTACAACTAGCAGAAGTTATAGTACATATAAACAACCTACATATAGTCGTTCGTCAAGAAGATCATATTCAACACCATCTTCTTCTTCGTCTTCATCTAGAAGTACGTACAGTTCTTCTAGTAGCAGAAGTTCTAGTTCTGGTTCTGTATCTAGGTCTTCAAGCAGCAGTAGAAGTTCATCTGGTAGCAGAAGTTCTTCTAGTGGTAGACGCCGATAATCTTAATAAAACAAACAAAAAGTTACACATGAAAAAGATAAATTTACTAGTCATAGGTTTATTGTCTATGTCTTCAATTTACGCACAAGATTTAACAGATGCCTTACGATATTCCCAAGATAACATTCAAGGTACAGCGCGTTTTAGAGCCTTAAGTGGTGCTTTTGGAGCCTTAGGTGGAGACATGAGTGCTGTTAGTTTAAACCCTGCAAGTTCTGCAGTTTTCACAAGAAGTCATGCCTCTATATCTGGTGTAAATATCGATACTGAGAATAATTCTAACTACTTTGGAAGTTCTGTTAACACTAATGAATCTAATTTCGATATAAATCAAGCAGGAGCTGTTTTTGTTTTTGCTTCTAATACAAATTCACCTTGGCGAAAATTCTCTTTAGCAGTTGCTTATGAAAGAACCAATAACCATGATGACAACTGGTACGCTTTTGGAACAAACAATACAAACGACCCAGATTTTAGCAATTCTATAGCTAGCTATTTTTACGATTTTGCAGACGGTAAAAGATTAGATGAAATTTCTGCTTTTCCGGGTGAATCTTTAAGTGATGCATATCAAGATATTGGTAATGTTTATGGTTTTGCACATCAACAAGCTTTTTTAGGTTTTGAATCTTTTATTCTTGAACCAGATGACATTGATAATGATGCTAACACCATTTATACTTCTAACATTGCTCCTGGAACTTTTGTGCACGATTACTCATATGTAGCAACTGGATACAATGGTAAAGTATCTTTTAATATTGCAACCCAATATGAAGACAATTTATATTTAGGGTTAAACTTAAACTCTCACTTTATAGACTACCAACGCTCTACTCTTTTGTTTGAAGACAATAACTCTACTCAATCTACAGTTAATTATGTAGAGTTTGAAAATGCTTTAAGTACTACTGGTAATGGCTTTTCTTTTCAAATAGGTGGCATTATGAAATTAACACCAGAGTTTAGAGTAGGTATAACTTATGACTCCCCAACTTGGTATACTATTGAAGAAGAAACCTCACAATATTTGGCCACCAATGGAGATAATGGTTTTGTAGAAATTTATCCGCAAATTACAAACGTATATCCTCAATACAAACTACAAACACCTGCCCAAATTACAGGAAGTTTAGCATACGTTTTTGGTAAACAAGGCTTAATAAGTTTTGATTATTCTAGAAAAGATTATGGTAACACAAAATTTAAACCAGAAAATGACGCTTATTACCAAGACCTAAACGCTGATATTAGCAATACATTTACTGAAGCCTCTACATATAGATTTGGCGGCGAATACAAACACAAACAATTTAGTTTTAGAGGTGGCTACCGCTTTGAAGAAAGTCCTTATACCGATGGTATTACTGTTGGAGACCTTAACGGATATTCATTTGGTTTAGGTTATAACTTTGGAAATACCAAACTAGATTTTACTTATGATTACGCCGAAAGATCTTTTATTAATGAACTGTATCATTTAGATTTTGGTGACGCACCACAGGCTACGGTAGATAGAAAAAACTCTAACATTACAGTAACATTGAGCTTTAATATTTAATAAAACACATAGATAAACTTAAAAAGCTTGAGTATTTTTTCTTATTCAAGCTTTTATTTTTTGTGTAATTATTATAATACAATATAGACTAATACACAAATGCTAATTATTTGCTAAGTTAAAGCATTACAAAAGTATAATGCTTATCTTTGCCCATTATATATTTCAATCATATAGTTCATATGAAATTTGATAAAGATTTAGAAGATTTTGATGCTCTAGGAGATGAGCATATAGGCACATCGCAAGACACACCCATGCGTAGTGATGCCTTTAAATTAACAAACGAAGAAAAGATAGACATCATAAAAGACGATGTACGTCATATTATGGAAACCCTAGGTTTAGATTTAAATGACGATAGTTTAAAAGGCACTCCTAACCGGGTTGCTAAAATGTTTGTAAAAGAAATTTTTAGTGGCTTAGACCCTCAAAAAAAACCAAGCGCCTCTACTTTTGATAATAAATATAAATATGGTGAAATGCTTGTTGAAAAAAACATCACAGTTTATTCAACTTGTGAACACCATTTACTCCCTATTGTTGGTAGAGCTCACATAGCTTACATATCTAACGGTACGGTAGTTGGTTTATCTAAAATGAACCGAATAGTAGATTACTTTGCAAAACGTCCGCAAGTACAAGAGCGTTTAACTATTCAAATTGTAAAAGAATTACAAGAAGTTTTAGGCACTAAAGATGTAGCTTGTGTTATAGACGCTAAACACCTTTGCGTAAATTCTAGAGGTATTAGAGACATTGAAAGTAGTACCGTTACTTCAGAATTTGGAGGTCGTTTTAAAGACAAAGCTACCCGTAGAGAATTTTTAGATTACATCAAACTAGAAACAAAATTTTAAGTTAAATACTTCTAACAGATTTCCCAATTACCAACCATGCAACTTTATAATCATCAAGAGATAAAAATATACAACTCAATTAGCGGAAAAAAAGAAACATTTAAACCTATTAACGAAGGACACGTAGGCATGTATGTTTGCGGACCAACCGTTTATAGTAATGTACATTTAGGTAATGTAAGAACCTTTATGTCTTTTGATGTGATTTTTAGATATCTTAAACATTTAGGATATAAAGTTAGATACGTAAGAAATATTACAGATGCTGGTCATTTAGAAAATGATGCCGATGTTGGTGAAGACAGAATTGCTAAAAAAGCACGTTTAGAACAAATAGAACCTATGGAAGTTGTACAACGCTATACCGTTGATTTCCATAATATTTTAAACGCTTTTAACTTTCTACCTCCTAGCATTGAGCCTACCGCTACAGGTCATATTATTGAGCAAATAGAATTAATAAAAAACATTATTGATAACGGATTTGCTTATGAAGTAAATGGCTCTGTGTATTTTGATGTTCATAAGTTTAACGAAACTAACGAATACGGAAAATTAAGTAAACGTAAACTTGATGATTTAATTCACAACACACGCGAGTTAGACGGACAAAGCGACAAAAAAAACCCTCAAGATTTTGCACTTTGGAAAAAAGCCGAACCACAACACATTATGCGTTGGCCATCTCCATGGAGTGATGGGTTCCCTGGCTGGCATTTAGAATGTACTGCCATGAGCACCAAATACTTAGGAGAACATTTTGATATTCACGGTGGTGGTATGGATTTAAAATTTCCGCATCACGAATGTGAAATTGCTCAAAATGAAGCTGCTAAAGGGCAATCGCCAGTAAATTATTGGATGCACGCCAACATGCTTATAATGAATGGTAAAAAAATGGCAAAATCTACAGGTAATTATATTTTACCTGGTGAAATTTTTACAGGCGAAAATCCAAATATAACCAAGGCTTTTGCTCCGGGAGTAGCGCGCTTTTTTATGTTACAAGCCCACTACCGAAGCATTTTAGATTTTACTAACGAAGGTTTATTAGCTAGTGAAAAAGGCTTTAACAAACTTATGGATGCTATAGGCATGTTAGAAAAACTAAACGCTTCTAAAACATCATCAATAGATATTGCTGACTGGAAACAGAAATGTTATGACGCCATGAATGATGACTTTAACACGCCTGTGCTAATTGCTAATTTATTTGAAGGCGTTAAATATATTAATCAAATAAAAGAAGGCTCTCAAACTCTAACTACAGAAGATTTAAACACTCTAAAAGACACACTAAAGGCTTTCACTTTTGATATTTTAGGTTTAGAAAACAGTACACAAAGTAATTCTGGTGATGATAAATTATCAGGAGCTGTTGATGTTCTTATTAAACTAAGGCAAGAGGCTAGAGCTAATAAAGATTTCGCATTATCTGATAAAATACGTGATGAATTAGCTGAAGTTGGAATTATATTAAAAGATGGAAAAGATGGCACCACCTTTTCTGTAAATTAAAATGCCTCATAAATTCTGAAATAATTCAGAATAACAAAGCATGAAAAAAATACTCATAGCACCGTTTTTATTCTTAATAAAAGTATACCAAGTACTTATATCTCCTTTAACACCTGCTAGTTGTAGATATACTCCAACCTGCTCACAATACAGTAAAGAAGCCTTACAAAAACATGGTTTAATTAAAGGTGGATGGCTAGCTTTAAAACGTATTTTTTCTTGTCATCCTTGGGGTGGTTCTGGTTATGACCCTGTACCTTAACACTTACATTTAATAGCTTCTCTAAATCTATGAAACTAAAAATAGATGGTTTTATCCTTGCAATTATAAGCATTATAATCATAGCTTATTTTTTTCCGTATTGGGGCACAGATAAAAGTAATATTCCTATTAATACCATTAGCACTATAGGTGTTTCGTTAATTTTTTTCTTTTACGGTCTTAAACTTAACCCTTCAAAATTAAAAGCCGGACTTAAAAACTGGAAATTACATTTACTTATACAACTGTCTACTTTTTTAATATTTCCTTTATTAATTTTATTTCTCTATCCTTTTATTAAAACTCAAGAGCAAGAAACAATTTGGTTAGCTTTCTTTTTTTTGGCCGCTCTTCCTTCTACAGTTTCGTCATCTGTAGTTATGGTTTCAATTGCAAAAGGAAATATACCAGCAGCTATTTTCAACGCTAGTATTTCTGGCATTATTGGCATTGCAATTACACCGTTATGGATGGGTTTATTTATTAATAACACACAAACAGATTTTGACTTTACAAGCATTTACACAAAACTTATAATACAAATTATTTTACCAGTAATACTTGGCTTATTTTTACAACGTTTTTTAGGCCACTATGCCCAAAAGCATAATAAAAAACTTACGCTTTTTGATAAAGCTGTTATACTTTTAATAATTTATAAAAGTTTTGCAAAATCATTTGATGAGCATATTTTTAACTCGGTATCATTTTGGGATTTAACGTTACTTCTTACAGGGGTATTACTGCTCTTTTTTTGTGCCTTTTTTATAACTGGATTTTTAGCAAAAAAATTACAGTTTAACTATGAAGATAAAATTACAGCGCAGTTTTGCGGAACAAAAAAGTCATTAGTACACGGTACTGTTTTCTCTAAAATACTATTTGGAAACATTGCTTCTATAGGTATTATTCTACTACCTCTTATGTTATTTCATGCCATACAATTATTGATAATTAGTATGGTTGCTACTAGAAAATCACACTAATTATCTATAATTTATAAGCAAACTAGTTCTTTTATTTTTTTGGAATATGATTTAAAATTTCTAAAACAAAATTTTCAATATTTTTGAGTTAAAAAAATTAAAATACGCTTACCTCCTATATGCTGAATCTTTTTATTAATGCACTTGTTTATAAAGTAAGTAAAAAACATTTTCTATCAATATATTTATGGGGGTTTTGGGTCTACCTCCATAGCCTACAAACTTGATTTTATAAAAATTTTCAACTACTTTCGTTTATCGTAGAATATAATTCATTTAAACGATTGCCTAAATTAAAAGCATATAAATGAATATTTGGTTTTTAGCACTAATTATATTAGCAATAGCTGCTATCATGACAATGTCTGGTCGTGGGGGTGGAAATTTTTACATTGTGACGCTTGCCTTAACAGGATTTAGTATGCATGAAGCAGCTACAACTGGCCAATTTATTTTAGTTTTATCTTCTTTATTTGCAACTATTTTTTTTGGTAAGAATAAAGTTGTTAGCTGGAAACTGGTATTAGTTATTGGCGTTATGACATTCGTATCTGCTTTTTTAGGTGGTTTTTTATCTGATATTTTTAATGATAAAATACTAAAAATTGTTTTTGCTATATTTATTTCAGTAGCAGCTTTTTTGATGTTACAACCAATAAAAACAGAAATAAAAACAGCAGGCAGATTTTTCATTAAACTACAATCAAAAAATGAAACATATAATTTAAATCTGCTTGTTGTAGTCCCAATTGTTTTATTTACTGGTTTTGTTTCTGGAATGGTTGGCATTTCTGGCGGCTCTTTTTTGGTTCCATTAATGGTATTGCTCATTAGAGTTCCAATAAAAATTGCAGTAGGAACATCAACAACATTAGTTATGATTACTGCATTAGCAGGGTTTTTGGGACATTTTAGCTCTGGACATTTTGATACAGAAGTAGCTATTCCTTTAGCTATTGGTGGAATTATTGGTGCAATAATTGGAACTAAATTAACATTGAAAACAAATCCTAAAACCTTAAAAATTATTTTTGCTACAACTTCTCTTATTGCTGCATTATTAATGATATATAATGTTTTACGATAAACAAATAAGATGATTCATAAAAAAATTAATAGAAATAAACACGAAACGCTAACAACGATGAATATAAGTAACTGCTTGTTCTCAACTACTTAAAAAAAACTTGCAGATTTTCAGCTTAGTACGTACTTACAAAGTTAAGCGCCAACCTGAACAACTACTGATAGCTGAAACCTATAAACAAATCTCTAAAATTTTATGCCTCTGGAATATGCTTTAAAATCTCCAGTACAAATTTCCAATACTTTTGAACTGATGAAATTTGAGCACGTTCATCTGGCGAGTGAGCTCCTTTTATGTTAGGACCAAAGCTAATCATTTCCATATCTGGGTAATTAGTTCCAAGAATACCACATTCTAACCCAGCATGACATGCAGCTACATGTGGTTTTTCGCCATTTAAATCTTCATAAAGTTTAGTCATTACTTTTAAAATAGAAGAATTCATATTAGGTGTCCATCCTGGGTAATCTCCAGAAAATTCTACCTCGCAACCTGTTAACTCAAAAGTAGCTCTTAAAGTATTAGCCAAATCCATTTTAGCACTTTCTACCGAGGAGCGTGTTAAACATAAAATTTTAATTTCACCTTCCTTAATAAGTACTCTTGCTAAATTATTAGATGTTTCAACCAAATCTGGAATATCAGCACTCATTCTATAAACACCATTTTGTGCCGCATACAAGGCCCTTGTTATACCTTCTTGCACTCCTAAATCCATGATTTTTTTTGGAGTGTCGCATTTAGATATTACAACATCTAAATCGGGTTCTGTGGTTTTAAACTCTTTTTTTATAGCTTCTGTAATATTTGAAATTTCTAACAAAAAAGCCTCTTCATGAACAGCATCAATGGCTACTATAGCTTTACTTTCTCGGGGAATAGCATTGCGCAATCCGCCACCATCAATTTCAGAAATACGCAAACCAAAATTTTCAAAACCATCAAAAAGTAGGCGGTTCATTATTTTATTGGCATTCCCCAATCCTTCGTGAATTTGCATGCCAGAATGTCCTCCTTGTAACCCTTTTACTTCTATGGTAAACCCTATTTTAAACTCGGGTGTTTCTTCTTCATTATAAGTTCTGGTCGCTGTAACATCAATACCTCCAGCACACCCTACACCTATCTCGTCATCTTCTTCGGTATCTAAATTTAAAAGAATACCGCCGGTTAAAAGTCCGCCTTTTAACCCCATAGCACCAGTCATACCTGTTTCTTCATCAATAGTAAATAAGGCTTCAATGGCAGGATGTGGAATATTGGTACTTTCTAAAATGGCCATAATGGTTGCCACTCCTAAACCATTATCGGCTCCCAAAGTGGTGCCTTTTGCTTTTACCCAATCTCCTTCAACATACATGTCTATACCTTGGGTGTCAAAATCAAAATTGGTATCGTTATTTTTTTGATGTACCATATCTAAATGCGACTGCATAACCACAGTGGTTTTGTTTTCCATTCCAGCTGTGGCTGGTTTTTTAATAATTACATTTCCAACCTCATCAACTAGGGTTTCTAATCCTAGATTTTCACCAAAAGTTTTCATAAAAGCAATAACGCGTTCTTCTTTTTTTGAGGCTCTTGGTACAGCATTTAAATCGGCAAATTTATTCCAAAGTTGTATTGGTTGTAATTGTCTTATTTCTGAGTTCATATTTTTATTTATAAAGATTTTCAAAGATAGCAAATACACATTGAAATTGGCAGTTACTCCTGATTGAAGTGGTATCCTTTTTTGAGGTACGAAAAAAAGATTTAACGGAAAGCAGGAAGAAACCTTAATTAGTACACAACTACGCTGCGGTACTTTTTTTTATTATTTTTGAATTTATGTTGAAAGACAAAAAACTTGTTATAGTCCTAAGTTTAATTCCGCAATATTTACTGATTTTGTGGTTATCTAAACACCCTGAGTTTGTAGATGCTTATTATAGTAACGGACTTTACATTTACATTTCTAAAGTTTTTAGATACATGTTGGGCTGGATGCCATTTTCATTTGGCGATTTGGTTTATACCTTAGGTACTATTTATACGTTACGGTGGCTCTATAAAAACAGAAAACGCATACTGAAAGATACTAGAAGGTGGTTTATTGATATTGCTAGTGCGCTTGCCGTTTTGTACTTTGCTTTTCATTTGTTTTGGGGCTACAATTATTACCGTTTGCCTTTACACAAAAACTTAAATTTAGAGGCTGATTATACTACTGAACAACTAGTTTCTGTTACTAAAAAATTAATAGAAAAATCTAACGCTTTACATTTAGAAATAACCAAAAATGATACTTTAAAGGTTACTTTACCATATACAAAACAAGATATTTTTAAAAAAACACCTAAGGGGTATGATAACTTAAAATCTGATTTTGCCCAATTGGAGTACACCCCTAAAAGCATAAAAAAATCGTTGTTTAGTTACCCTTTAACTTACATGGGTTTTAGTGGATATTTAAACCCTTTAACTAATGAAGCGCAGGTAGATGGGTTAATTCCAACCTTTAAATTTCCTACTACATCGGCACATGAAATGGCGCATCAATTGGGGTATGCTGCCGAAAATGAAGCTAATTTTATTGGGTTTTTAGCTTCTATACATAATGATGATATTTACTTTAAATACTGCGGATACACTTTTGGCTTACGCTATTGTTTAAACGAAATTTACAGACGCGATGAAGCACTTTTTGAAGACATTACAAAAACTGTAAATAAAGGCATCTTAAAAAACTACGAAGAAGTTAGACTTTTCTGGGAGACACATGAAAACCCCGTAGAGCCTTTTTTTAAAATATTTTACAGTAATTTTTTAAAAGCAAATAATCAACCAAAAGGGATGGAAAGCTACAGCTATGTAGTGGCCCTTTTGGTTAATTATTTTGATACTAAAACAATATAACTTACTCTATAATTTTAGCACTTTCAGGTTTAATAAAAATATCCTGATTTGGTTTTTCTTTAGAAATTTTAATATTGCTAAAATGGTTTTCGCTATGTACTGTTGTTGGTAAATTATTGGCATATTTATACCTAACAATTGATTTTGGCAATAATACTCCTCCTACTTCTTGCCAATTGTTATAACGTCTAAAATGTAATTCTTTGCCTTTTTCATTGGTAAAAAACGTAACGGTATAACCCAACCATTCCATTCTATAAGTATCAGGATTATAATAAAGTACATATTCATCTTCTGAAGACTCTCCTACGCCATCATGGTAAGAAATACTAATTCCCGGATAGGTTTCCCCCTCAAACTCTAAGGGTTTTGCATCACCATAAATAATACCATCATCGGCCAAAATAAAGGGCATTGCATAAAAATAAAACATAAGATTGTAGTAAAACTTAGGGTTTGCTCCTTTAAATTCAGTACCCTCTTTACTGTTTAACCAAACATTTTCTCCATCGAAACCAATGGTATGATTTGGCATTTCTATTAGAGCCTTTCTGTTTTTTAAATCGGTTTTGGTTATTTCATTACCATCGGGTTTTTCCATGGTAAATTCTAAAAACTGAAATTGTCTCCAAGCATCAATACCGCCATGAGCATCAAATACTTTGGTTAAGTTTTCTGGATAAATACTGGTAGTAACATCAAGGGTTTCGGTTTTGTAATCTGTGATTTCAACGGGTTCTTTTTCTGAATTTTTTTTACAAGAAACAATGGCTAAAGCCAAAACAATAACTAATTTGGTAAACTTCATATAATATATTTTTTTTGGTTTGACGAAGTTATTCCAAAATACTTACTTTTACTTTCATTTTATGAAAGAAATAACAAGTACTCAAAACGCTTTTGTAAAGCAGTTGGCTCAATTAAAAGACAAATCGCGTGAGCGAAGAAAAACAGGCACATTTTTAATTGAAGGGCAACGCGAAATTTCTCTAGCCATAAAAGGTGGTTATGAGTTAGAATCTATTTTGTTTTATTCAGAACTATTTTCTAAAGAAGAATTACATGGTTTAACCAAGCAACCCATAAACCTTATAGAGATTTCAAAAGAAGTCTATCAAAAATTGGCATACCGAGAAACTACCGAAGGAGTTTTAGCCGTTGCTAAATCTAAAACAAACAGCTTAGAGCATTTAAAATTTACTACTAAAACCCCATTAATTTTGGTTGCCGAAGCCCCAGAAAAACCAGGAAATATTGGAGCACTTTTAAGAACTGCCGATGCCGCCCATGTTGACGCTGTAATTATTGCCAACCCTAAAACAGATTTATATAACCCAAACATTATTAGATCTAGTGTAGGCTGTCTGTTTACAAATCAAATAGCTACTGGCTCAACCACAGAAATTATTGAGTTTTTAAAACAAAATAGCATTAATATTTACGCTGCAATTTTACAAGAATCTGTTGCATACCACACTCAAGATTTCACAAAACCAACGGCTATTGTTGTAGGAACAGAAGCAACGGGCCTAAGTAAAGAATGGCGATTACATGCTACACAAAATATTATTATACCCATGCAGGGAGAAATAGACTCTATGAATGTGTCTGTTGCTGCTGGAATTCTTATTTTTGAAGCCAAAAGACAACGGAATTTTAAATAATGTTATACTGAACTTGTTTCAGCTTCTCTTTTATTATTAAAATCTCTTGAGACCCTGAAATAAGTTCTGGGTGACAATAAAATATAGTTTACAAACATGACAGCAACTACACTTTTCTATATCATAATAGCCATAATCATCATTAATTTTATAGTAGATAAAGTTTTAGATGCTTTAAACGCTAAACATTTTAATGATGCTTTACCACCAGAATTACAAGATGTGTATGATGAAACCGAATATAAAAAGTCGCAAAACTACAAGGCTACTAAGTATAAATTTGGATTAATCACTTCTACCTTTTCAATAGTATTAACACTTGGTTTTTTATTATTAGATGGTTTTGAATTTGTAGATAATATTGCTAGAAGTTACAGTACAAACCCTATAGTTGTAGCTTTAATTTTCTTCGGATTTATTATGATTGCTAGCGATATTTTAACAACCCCTTTTTCATACTACAGCACCTTTATAATTGAAGAGAAATTTGGTTTTAACAAGACCACTAAAAAAACCTTCTTTTTAGATAAACTTAAAGGTTGGCTTATGATGGTTATTTTAGGCGGTGGTATTTTAGCCTTAATTATTTGGTTTTACCAAGCCACTGGCAAACATTTTTGGTTGTATGCTTGGGGGCTAATTACTGTTTTTACAGTTTTTATGAATATGTTTTACTCTAAATTAATTGTGCCTTTATTTAATAAGCAAACTCCTTTAGAAGCCGGTGATTTACGAAATAAAATTTCGGCCTATGCAAAAACAGTTGGGTTTAAACTAGATAAAATTTTTGTTATTGATGGCTCTAAACGCAGCACCAAAGCCAACGCCTATTTTTCTGGTTTTGGAAGCGAAAAACGTGTAACGCTTTTTGACACGTTAATAAACGATTTAAATGATGAAGAAATTGTAGCTGTGTTGGCTCATGAGGTTGGACATTACAAAAAGAAACACATTATTTTTAATTTGGTAGCTTCTATTTTACTAACGGGTTTAACCCTTTTTATTTTATCGTTGTTTATTTCAAATCCGTTATTATCTAATGCTTTAGGTGTTGAAAAAGCCAGTTTTCATGTGGGGCTTATTGCTTTTATGTTGCTCTACTCGCCTATTTCTGAAGTTACCGGATTAATAATGAACACATTCTCTAGAAAATTTGAATACCAAGCCGATGATTATGCTAAAAACACTTATAAAGGTGAACCGCTAATTACTAGCCTTAAAAAGCTTTCTAAAAATAGTTTAAGTAACTTAACACCTCACCCTGCTTATGTGTTTATGCATTACTCACATCCTACTTTGTTGCAGCGGATTAAGAATTTAAGGAAGTAATTTTATACTTCAATTTAGATTTGAACCACGCTTGATTTTGTACGAAAATTTAACTACTTTCGTTTAACGTTGGATATAAGTCATTAAAACGACGTATATCCTTTAAGTTGTCAGTAATTTGGGACTATGAATAAACCAATGAAAAAGATAATTGCAAGAGAAATTTTAATTTTTTTTTCTTCGTTCGTTATTTATGGAATAATAATTTTAATATGGACATTTATCAATCATAGATTTGAAAAAACTGTATCAGAAGAAAATAAAAATTTAAGATCTTTGAAAATTCAACAAATTGAATCAAATGAAAATCTTGATTTACTAATTAATGATTTTTATGGAAAATATTATAATCAAGTAATAAGTAGCAAAAAAAAAGATAGTATAAAAAAAATATATAAATATAATCCTGACACCTTACTTATAAACGCTTATAAAGATTTAAATAAGTCATTACCTCTTTCTCAACTTCAAAAGATAAAAAAGACCTACAATCTAAACAATCTTATTGCTTTTAAAGATTTATCAAAAATAAACGAATTACAAAAAAAACTGGATAATAGAAAAACATCATTCTTTTACAAACAAAAAGCAAACGAAAACTACACAACATTAGCTATTATAATATTTCTATTATTTTTCATTTTACGTTATTTCTATTATATCATAAAATGGAGTTTAAAAACAGTTAAAGAATAATGGAACATAATAGAATGATTTATAGACCAGATATACGAATAAACAATCCTATATATTTAATGAAACAAGTAGAAGCATTAATGCAACTTGGTTTTCAAAATAAAAATACATCTTCAATTATATATTCTTGTTTGGAATGCAGAATTGCACTTGAACTTTTAGATTTAAATAAAATATTATTATCTGTTAAACCAGAAGAAAAACTGAAAATCATTGAAGAATCAAAACCAAAAAATGGAATTGATAAATTAGGTCAAAAAAAAGAAATACTGAAAGAAAGGTATCAATTGTTTTTTCAAGCTATGAATGAAGTATTGTGCTTAAACTCTAAATATTATAACTTCAAAAAATCAAAAAGCTTACAATTTGAATTAAGCACTTATATTCACTCTTATCATATGGCTGACGAAGATTTAAATTTTGATTCAAAAAACATTCAAAATGCAATATTGTTAATCAACGAAGTTGACCCTTTTATAAAATCTTCCCTTATTAAAAAAAATAATGAATATCTATGTGTTGGAATGGAAGTTGAGTCTTTGCCTGTTGAAGATAAAAAGTTATTGATAAAATGGAAAAATGATTTCAAAATGGATTATGATGAATTAAAAAAAAACTTGAAGAAAAATGTAATTTCAAGAAAAAAATAAAAACTACTGGCAACACCGTATTTAATTTATTGCTAGTTCTAGCCTACTTCTGAAGTTACCGGATTAATAATGAACATATTCTCTAGAAAATTTGAATACCAAGCCGATGATTATGCTAAAAACACTTATAAAGGTGAACCGCTAATTACTAGCCTTAAAAAGCTTTCTAAAAATAGTTTAAGTAACTTAACACCTCACCCAGCTTATGTATTTATGCATTACTCACACCCTACCCTTTTACAACGGATTAAGAATTTAAGGAAGTAATTTTATACTTCAATTTAGATTTGAACCACGCTTGATTTTGTACGAAAATTTAACTACTTTCGTTTAGCGTTGGATATAAGTCATTAAAACGACGTATATCCTTTAAGTTGTGTGCTATACGACCCAACCTTAGAAAATGATTGAAATATATGATAAGCTCAGAATTTTGTTATGAATATTAAATAATTTGTATATTAGAAATCATTTTTTGATAAAATGAATAAACGCTACTTACTTCATTTATTGCTTGGATTCTTTTTTTCTTATTCTCTACTTTCATATAGTCAGGAATTTGAAATAGGTTTACCAATAGGACATTCTTCATCAGTTTCAAGTTCCAAATTAATACAAGATGGTAAACTATTAGTAACAACTTCTGATGATGGGAGTATTGGAGTTTGGGATTTCAATTCTGAAAGATTTTTGTATCAATTATTACATAGGGAAAGTGAACAAAGCTTTAATCTTGATTCAGAGATTAGTCCAGATGAAACTACAATTGTTACATGGGAACGGGGAAAAGATGTAATTAAAGTTTGGGATATAAATGAAGGAAAACTTAAATTTAGTATTGAACTAAATGAAGAAGAGAACAATACTGAAGAGAACAACTTTCTTTTAGTAGATGACGATATTAATGTTCATGACATTAAATTTTCAGCAGACGGAAAGCACATTGTCTTAGCAGACCTAAATGGTTTTATTTCACTTTGGAATATTGAAACTGGTTTAAAAGAAAAGGAATTCAAGACCAATATAGATTACATAGAATCAATTGGTGTAGCAGAAAATAATCAATTAGTGAAAGTTTCAGGTGATACAATAACAGAAATATGGAATATAAAAAACAGCAAGCTAATACAGTCGTTTTCTTCATCTTTAGATTATACAAAGCCTGCTTATAGTAAAGACAGTAAATTAATTGCTTTTCAAAGTTTGAAAAACACAATTCAAGTTTTTAATATTAAAAAAGGAAAATTAATACATGAGTTTGAAACAGGATTTAATGATGAAAATTATCATGAAAAAATTATAAATATCAGTCCAAATAACAAGTATCTAGCCTGCTCAAGTGTTAATAATGAAGAGTTTAAAATTTGGAACCTTAAAACTGGTGAATTAGATTTTGAATGTGATGCACATGAAAGCACAATTTACTCACTAAAATTTAGTAATGATAGTAATTATATTGCTTCATCTTCTTTGGATAATACTGCAATAGTATGGAAGTTAGATGACAAAGAAATAAGTTGGAGAGTTTTTAGTAAACATATTAAAGCTGTAAATGATGTTGAATTTAGTGAAGACGATAATTATATAATTACATCTTCTTATGATAATTCTTCAATAGCCTGGGATTATAAAGGTAAAAGAAGCCCAAAAATATTTAGAAATAAAACAAATACTGTGTCTTCAATAGAGCTATATAAAGATGACCAAAGGATAATTACAGGAATAAATAACTATGTTTTAATTTGGGATTTAAATGCAGGGAAATTAATGCAGATTTTAGAGAATGAGTATCCAGTTGTTCATACAGAATTAATAAAATCAGACAAAAAATTACTTGCTACTACTACAGAATATTTAACCTTTTGGGATTTAAAATCAAACGCTAAAGAAAACAGATTTCATTCAAAATTATATAGTAATATCATAATGGAGTCATCACATTTTTTAGATGGTGCATCAAAAGATAATTCTAAGTTTTATGCAGGTACTGATGACTATGTTTGGATACTTTTTGGAGATAGAACAAAAACTACTTGGAATGTCAATTCTGGTGTAGAAAATTATGTTTTGTTTGAACCTTCCTATGTTCTAGGTTCATATTATATTAATCAGTATGATGCTAACTCGTTGGATCTATATCGTAAACGTAAAGATCTAACTAATTTTGATGAAAAAGATGTTCTCATAAAGCAATTTATTGGTGATAAAGGTTTTATAGACAAAAAAGAAAAATTTGTTGCAATATTAGATTTTAATACTGTTTTAATCTGGAATATAGAAGAAGGAAAGCAACAAAGTTTAATAGAAAATAAAAATAGTAGAATTACTAATGTTGAGTTTACAAATGATGGTAAATATATTATAACATCATCAAAGGATGGAAGTCTCACGTATTGGAATTTAAAAACTGGTGAAAAAATAATTACGCTTTATGTACTAGATGATAATGAATCTATATGGCTCCTTCCAAATGGATATTATTTTGCTTCCAAAGCAGCAGCTTCCAAACTCTATTATAAAAAAGGATTAGAAACCATTGGATTTGAACAGTTAGATGTAAAATACAATCGTCCAGATAAGGTGTTAGAAGTATTAGGAGAAATTACAGGCGCAGATAATAGTAAAATGATAAATGCTTACAAAAAAGCTTGGGAAAAACGTATAAGAAAGCTAGATATTGATACAACCAGTTTTAGACAAGGTTTTTCTGTTCCAGAAAGTGAATTTTACAACAGAGATAAAATTGCTTATGAGCTAAATAAGTCAGAACTAAAACTCCACATTAAAGGTTCTGATAAAACGTATAAACTAGACCGTTTTAATATTTGGATAAACGAAGTACCTGTTTATGGTCGTAAAGGGATTTCTTTAAAATCTAGAAACACTAATGCTATTGATACTACACTTACTGTAAAGCTGTCTAAAGGCGAAAATAGAATAGAAACATCCATACTTAATGTTAATGGTATTGAGAGTTACAGACAACCACTTTATGTAAACTATACACCAAAAGAAGACATAAAAGAAAAACTATATTTTGTTGGTATTGGAGTAGATAAATACCAAGAAAAAGGAAACGATTTAAATTACTCAGTTAAAGATATTAAAGACTTATCTGTTCAGCTTAAAGAAAAGTATGGCAATCAGATTCAAATAGATACGTTATTCAATCAAAATGTAACTGTATCAAACATTAAGAAGCTTAAACAGCAATTAGAATCGTCTAAAGTAGATGATAAGGTGATTATAAGTTTTTCAGGACATGGTTTGCTTAGTGAAGATTTAGATTATTATCTAGCAATGTATGATGTAAACTTTAGTTCACCAGAACAAAACGGATTGCCTTACAAAGATTTAGAGTATTTGTTAGATAGTATACCTTCCAGACATAAACTATTACTTATAGATGCTTGCCATAGTGGAGAAGTAGATAAAGAAGAAATAGAAACTATAGAAGAAGTAGAAAAACTCAAAGAAGGCTTAAAAGGATCTATTGTTATAAAAGCTAAAAAGCCAAAAATGGGCATGAAGAATAGTTTTGAGTTAATGAAAGAACTGTTTAATAATGTGGATAGAACAACTGGAGCTACAGTTATATCTGCAGCAGCAGGAACAGAGTTTGCACAAGAACGAGGCAATCTTAAAAATGGTGTGTTTACCTATTGTATTTTAAACCAGTTAAAAGAAAAAGAAACCATTTCTGTAAGCGAATTAAAACAATTGGTAAGCGAACATGTAAAAGAGATTACTAA
Organism: Seonamhaeicola sp. NFXS20; assembly: GCF_049132085.1. Taxonomy (NCBI): domain Bacteria; kingdom Pseudomonadati; phylum Bacteroidota; class Flavobacteriia; order Flavobacteriales; family Flavobacteriaceae; genus Seonamhaeicola; species Seonamhaeicola sp. NFXS20. The sequence goes on from NZ_JAFMPU010000002.1 coordinate 465,011, forward strand.
CGGTTTACAACAACCAACAAGCCGAAATGAAACTATTGAAAATGATTGGAAAATTTGGTAAAAACTAAATGCACACAACTAATGGTAACCGTTGCACAATCCATTAAAAACAATAAATTTTAGTTCAAAAACTCGTTTTTAAGGAGCTTTTATTTATTGCAATTTATTTATTGTTAAAAAATAAAAGACGGCCAAAAGCCTTATTTGGAGCACCAATGCACTTTTAACCGTAAAACAAAATGACGTATATCCTTTAGGTTGGTAACAACCTAAACAAAACCAGAACTTTAGAACAAAATTCAGATAATTATGTTTGATTATGGAATTGACACATATAAGTCGCTGACAAAAATCATTAAGCTAAAATTCAATGCAGAATTGAAAGATAGCGGAATTGAACTTCAAGGAATTTACTCAATGAAAAATTTGGTAACAGAAAAAGAATTTTATCTTCTTGAAGTTAATGGAAAACAAATAAGATTTGCTAACCAAAAAAGTTTTGTAGTTTTATTTGCGGATTTTTTAAATAAAAATATTAAAGAGTTAAACGACAGATATAAATATCTCGTAAATCGACCGACAGACGAATTTAGTGACGAAGTTGGAATTAAAATGGCTTATAAACAAGCAGAATACTATTCAATGAAACAAACTGAATTACTAAAAAAAATGATTGATTTTAGGAATAAACTGTAATTCAAGTAGAAAATGGAAAATCCAGAAAACAACTTATCTTTTATTCCAATTTTGACCGTTTTTTTATCAGGTTTATTTGGTCTTTTAGTTGCAGTTGTAACTTGGAATTTAGCAAGCAAACGTGAAAAGGAAAAATTTAAACAAGATTTAAAGCTACGAGAACTTAAAGAAAAAGAGGAATTATATATTTCTATACTTTCTTCGCTTGATAAAACCGTGAGATTTACAAAAATTGGAAAAGATTATGTGGAATTATACAACGACTTTACTTTTATCACAGCCAAATCACAATTACTTGCGACAGAAAGTATAAATAAGAAATTTAGTGAAATAAGCGACATTTTATATGTTTGGTCTTCTAAATACAAACAAAGTCTTCCGAAAAAAGTTGGTGGAACTGATTTTGGAATAGTAACAAATTTAGACAACGAACACAGAGAAAAAGCAGACGAAATATATCCTGAATTAATAAAGTCAATCAATGAACTTGTTGCTTTAATTAAAAAGGAATTGAATTACTTGAAAAACGAAATTAAAAAATAAATACTTTTGCCAACAAAGACGTGTATAATTAATTGCTAGTTCTAGCCTACTTCTGAAAATCCTCTCGGATTTTCAGTTTAGTCTGTACTTTCTAAAATCAGTGCTAAACCACACAACAAAATCATAGCCGAAACAGTTGTGTATAATTAATAACATTTTAATATTATAACATGAGTAATATAACCTTAAAATTATTATTGAGTAGTTTTTTAATAATTAGTTCTGCATTTAAATCCTATACTCAAGAAAATTTAAATCCTATAAATAAGGTTAAGTATACTATCTTAGATTCAGACTCTAAGAGTTTTAGACCATTTTTTGGAACTGACTTCCGTGAAATCACGTTTAAACTAATTGAATTAAAGAATCTTGAAACAGATTCAACTATATACGGTGTCGAAGTGAATATAAATACCCATGAAATTATACAAGCTGGCACATCAATCGCATTTGCAAATGTTAGTAATTTGTGGGGAGTGTCTACAAGTACTACTTATAATAATATTGAAAAAAGTGGATATATCTTTCTAGATAAAAATGATATGAATAATATTTTAAATTTCCTTAATGAAATTATTAGGTTTTCAAATCAACCACAGGAAAAATTCACTCTTTACAAAATTTCAGTTAGAGACAAATTTCAAATTGGGATGATATATGACCCTGAGACTAACAATAATAATAAATGGGAGTTTGTTTTCGAAGCAAATGATGCTGCATACAGAATGAAATATGATAAAGGATTTTCTCTGTTATTAAGTTTGTCAAAATTCAATAAGTTTTTAAATGAAAATTAAAAATATTAAAAATACCCAACACCTGTTAAATTAATGTGGATTCTGTGCTTTCTCAAAGTTTTGTGTTTATATTTATAAGTCTCCAAAAAAAGAAACAAAACCAAACTAAAAACTAAGGCTTAGAATTTTGGCGATTTTATTCCCACACTAAATCTAGCCAAACACGTTAACCCAACCTCTCCAAAACAACACAAACGTCTATTAAAAACAAATACCAGCAAACACACCTGCGTTAGGGATTGCGGCATTTGTTGGAGCTCCTCGTAGAGAGCGACTGCCAAAAGTCCGACCCCTTGTGGGTAACGCCCAAAAAATTAAAAATGGAGAACTTGTTATTGGTAAAGGACAGAAATCTGTCATTTGAACTTGCATCGAAAAAAGAACATCCAAATATACCTGTCTTATGTAACTAAAAAACAGAAAATCTCACTACTGTAACAAATCAATTTATCAAAGAATTTTAAACCTTTGGAATATTAACTAATCTATGGCTTATGACAATGGTCTTGAAATGGCACATCTCAAAAAACTAACTTAACAAACAATAGCCATTGTATATTATTGGATATCCTTATGATTTCCAGAAAAGAGAAACAAATAAAAACACTCATAATCTAATCAGGCGTTTTCCTCTAAAGGTAGACACATTAATAACGCAACTGAAACTGAACAACTAAAAGCTGTTAAAATTCGTTAAACAACAGACCTGTAAAGTCTTAAATAATTTTAAAACTCCTCTCCAATAATTAAATTCGAAAACTCGAATGCATTATCGTTATCAAAATCAGAAATGTGAAATATATTATATTCTGATAATATAAATCTATCAAATTGAGGTTTTAGAGCTTTATTTGAATATTGACTATTTTTATTTAGCAATATTTCATTCTCATCAGTAACACAACTGCAAAAAATTAAAATAGTTATTAATAAAATAGGGTAAGTGAATTTTGCTTTCATAATAAAAATATTTATTTTAAACTATGCCTTTATACATTCTAACTCAACGTAAAGTATTCTTGTACAAGGTGTATTTTGTGGACAACCATTAAAAGTCACAGTAACAGGTATTTCCTTAGTATAATACCCAAACGCACTAACAACTATAACATCTCCTGTATTAACAGGAGAAATACTGTAATTCCCTTCAAAATCTGTTATGGTAGTTATAGGCTTATTTTTAATAACTACAGATGCCCCTACAATAGGATTATTATCACATTTATCAGTAACTCTTCCAATTACAATGTTCAAATACATACTCTGCTTTGAATTATAATTTTTCTCTAATAAATCACCCAAATTTTCATTTAAATCATTAAATGTGTAGAAATCTAAAGAAAGAAAGAAAGAAAGAAAGAAAAAAGAAAGAAAGGAAAGAAGAAAAATGTTTTCATAATTAATAATATACTATCAAATATAACAATTAAATTTTAAACTGTAATACAAAAGTTATACTTTCTTAAATTAGTTTAAGAAGTGTAAACATCTAAAATGAGCAATTAAAGGTCCTTTTATTTAAAAATAAACTTTTGCTTATGACCTCTAATTTTCATCTTTCGTTACTTAATTCTAATTCTAAAAGCATTATTAAGGACTTGGTCATTTCTTAAATTTATTTTCAAGATAAAATTGAAATACAACAATAATCCAAAAAATTCAAGTTAAAAAGAAAGCTACTATTGACAACAACAACTATAGTTCATTGATCGCGGATTTTATATTTTGCTTGTATTTACTAAATTGGGTGCTTAAACACAGATTATGCATATATCAAACATTAACCAACCTCTCCAAAACAACACAAACACCTATTTAAAAACAAATACCAGCAAACACGCCTGCGTTAGGGATTGCGGCATTTGTTGGAGCTCCTCGTAGAGAGCGACTGCCAAAAGCCCGACCCCTTGTGGGTAACGCCCAAAAAATTAAAAATGGTAAATTTCAATTATTAATGTATCTTTGCAACTTTAAATTCCTCAGGGTGAGGATGTGTTACTAGAAGTTTAAGGTTTAAGTATGTCGATTCGCTTCTTTATGTAACACCACATAACATAATCGAATACTTACTTAAAGTAATGAACACATTCCAAGATTTAGGTTTGCAAGACAACCTATTACAAGCTATTAACGACTTAGGTTTTACAAAACCAAGCGAAGTACAAGACAAAGCCATACCAATTTTATTAAATTCTGAAACCGATTTAGTGGCATTAGCACAAACGGGCACCGGAAAAACAGCAGCCTTTGGTTTCCCTATGCTGCAAAAAATTAATATTAATAGCCGCACTACGCAGGGTTTAATTTTATCGCCTACAAGAGAGCTTTGTTTACAAATAACCAATGAAATGAAACTTTACGGTAAATACTGTAAAGGATTAAATGTTGTTGCCATTTATGGTGGCGCAAGCATTACAGAACAAGCTAGAGAAGTAAAACGAGGCGCGCAAATAATTGTAGCTACACCAGGGCGTATGAAAGATATGATTAGCAGACGATTGGTTGATATTTCTAAAATAGAATACAGCGTTTTAGATGAAGCCGACGAAATGCTAAACATGGGCTTTTATGAAGATATAACTAGTATTTTATCTCATACACCAAATGATAAAAACACTTGGTTATTTTCTGCCACCATGCCCAAAGAGGTGGCTACTATTGCCAAAAAATTCATGTATAGTCCACAAGAAATTACTGTAGGACATAAAAATGAAGGTAGTAAAAACGTATCTCATGAGTATTACATGGTAAACTCTAGAGACCGCTATCAGGCTCTAAAACGTTTAGCCGATGCTAATCCAGATATTTTCTCAGTAGTTTTTTGTAGAACCAAACGAGACACCCAAAAAGTAGCCGAAAAGCTAATAGAAGATGGGTATAACGCAGGTGCATTACACGGCGATTTAAGTCAGAACCAACGCGATTTGGTAATGAAATCGTTTAGAAATAAACAAATTCAAATGCTAGTTGCTACAGATGTTGCAGCGCGTGGTATTGATGTAGATGATATAACTCACGTAATAAACTACCAATTACCAGATGAAATTGAAACCTACACACACCGTTCTGGTAGAACAGGACGTGCCGGAAAAACAGGCGTTTCTATGGTAATTATTTCTAAAAGTGAGGTTAGAAAAATTAAAAGTATTGAGCGTATTATTAAAAAAGAATTTGTAAAAAAAGATATTCCTGATGGTGCTGTAATTTGCGAAATACAATTAATGTCTCTTGCAAATAAAATTCATAATACACAGGTTAATCATGAAATTGATAAACACCTAGAAAGCATTAACGAATTATTTGAAGACACTAGTAAAGAAGAATTAATAAAGAAATTTTTCTCTGTAGAGTTTACGCGTTTTCATAATTATTACAAAAAAGCTCAAAACCTTAATGTTTCTAGTGGTGGTAGAGAAGAAAGTGATTCTACTTCTACCCGCTACTTTATAAACGTTGGAAGAAAAGATGGCTTTGATTGGATGAGCTTAAAAGACTTTTTAAAAGAAGTTTTAGAGCTAGGAAAAGATGATGTATTTAAAGTAGAAGTTAAAGACAGTTTTTCATTTTTTAATACTGAAAATGAGCAACAACAAAAAGTTTTAGACTTTTTTACCGACTTTAAACATAACGGACGCTTTGTTAATGTTGAAATCTCTGAGAACAGAAGTAAAAGTAGAAAACGTGATGGTAGAAGAAGCGGAGGAAGACGTGATGACAGGCGTAATGGGTCTAAACGAAATGACTCTAGACGTTCTTCTGATAAAAAATCTAAACGCTCTAACTCTGGAAACTTTGCTGCATCAAGACCTAGACGCTCTAGACGCTAATAGTTTTTAGATATCTTATCTGTTTTTTCTCCTATGTTAGATTTAATTTAAAGAAATTTCAGATATTTAACTTTTAAAAAAGTACTTTTAACGATACAGTTTTGTTAATTTTAAGTCAAATAATGCCACAAAACGTATCGTTACTTTTTAGTTTAGTACTTTTACATTAAAATTTAGAATATATTTAATATTATGAAAGGTTACCTGTTAGTTATTTGTTTACTGTTTACATCTGCTGTAGTTATGGCGCAAGATGGTGAAATAGCTATTGGTGTTGTTTTAAATTCGGCTAACGACAAACCTTTAGAAAGTGTAAATATTGTTAACCTAAATTCTGTTAAAGGAACTACCACAAACAGTAAAGGTGAATTTAAAATTCCTGCAAAGGTTAATGATACCTTGCATTTTTCTTATTTAGGATTTAAATCTATAAAAGTACGTGTTACTAACGACTGGTTAAAGTTTGGAAGTTCTGAAATTAAATTAACAGAATTAGCCCTTGCTTTAGAAGAAGTAGTTGTAAACCAACTTAGGCTTACTGGTTATTTAGAAGTAGATATTAAGCAAGTACCAGAACCTAACAATAATTACCGTTATCAAATTTCTGGATTGCCAAGTGGTTATGAAGCATCTAAACCATCTACAATTAATAAAATTATTGGATCTATTTTTAACCCTGCCGATTTTTTACATCGTATGTTTGGAAAAAAACCAAACGAATTGAGAAAGTTAAAAAAGATGAAAGAAGATGATGAGATTAGAAACCTTTTAGCATCACGTTTTGACAGAGAGATGCTTACGGCGCTTTTAAAGGTTGAAAAGGTTGATTTAGATGAAATTGTAAGCCAGTGTAACTACTCTAAAGGATTTATTCAAACCGCTAACGATTTACAAATTCTTGATGCCATTAGTGAATGTTACGAAGAATATAAATTACTTAGTAGAGGCAGAAAAAGACTCTAGAAACCCTACTTGTAAAACCGCTTAACAATATCATCATAACTTTTAATTGTTTTAGCAATCCAATCTAGTTTTTTTTCTTGTATCTTGGTTTCACTAAGTTGCCAATTTATATTAGTTTGTCTTAACTTGGTTGTTACATGTTGCAGTATAATAGCTGCTGAAACCGATATATTTAAACTCTCTGTAAAACCAAACATAGGGATTTTTAAAAAGCAGTCTGCAGACTCTAAAACTTCTTCAGATAAACCTTCGGTTTCTCTTCCAAAGAAAAAACAAGATTTTTTAGTAACATCAAAATCATGCAATTCACAATCGTTTGTATGCGGTGTAGTTGCTACTATTTGATACCCTTCTTTTTTTAAATCTATAATGCAATCTTTAACAGAATGATATCTGTTTAAATCTACCCATTTTTGGGCTCCCATGGCTATTTCTCTATCAATCCGCTTAGTATTTTGCTCTTCAATAATATTAACCTCCTGTATTCCAAAAACATCACAACTTCTTATAACTGCACTAGTGTTATGTAGTTGGTACACATCTTCTGTAGCAACTGTAAAATGTTTAGTACGTTGAGATAATACTTTATTAAAACGGGTTCTTCTATTTTCGGTTAAATAGCTTTCTAAATACTCTACTAATTTTATGGAAGTCATTAAAATAAAATTATATTTATAAAATAAATATACAAATACATGAACAGTCTCAAAATAACCATATTTTTTGTAATTAGCCTACCCTTTTTTTGGGTTTCAACCGCATTTTCTCAAAATAAATACAACACCCAGAGTGCCAAACTTTCTAATAACACAATTTCTATAATTGCTAACTCTGAGGCCAATGATGAAAAAGTACTAGCACTGGGTAGCGAGCTTCAAAATGCCATTTTTGAAAATAGTGCAGAAAACTATTTAAATCTGCTAGATTATGAATCTTTTGGAAACTTAATTACTAAAGATATTAAAGAAGATGAGGATATTAAAGAATTTAAAACCGGATTTCTTAATGGCTTAAAACAAGGCATGAAATCTATTCCTAATAAAATTATAGAAGAGGTAAATGGTGCTGGGTATTATGATTTTGTTAATTACAGATATGATGAAAACACCCAAACCTACCACATGCTTTTTAGACTTTATTCTTCTTTAACGGGAATAAATTATCATGACTACAGAGTGTCTCGTATAAACGGTAAGTTTATGTTTAATGATATTTACATTTACTTATCTGGTGAAGAATTAAGCAAAACTTTTAGACGTTTTTTTATATATAACCTCCCTAAAACAAGCTTATTTGATTTATTTGGAGAAGATAACACAGACGAATTTATTAAAATGGCTAATGCTGTTAACTATCATAACCAAGGGCAGTTTGAAAAAGCGCTTAATATGTTTAATAAAATAGAAGGAGATTTACAATATGATAAGTTTCTCTTGGTTATTAAAGCTGTTTGCGCTTCAAATGTTAACGAAGAAGCTTATAAAAAAGCTATGAAAACTATTGCCGACAAATATCCTGATGATTCCTCTCTATATTTAAGTCAAATAGATTATCATTTAATGAACAAAAATTACGAGACTGCTTTATCGTTAATATCAAGATTAGAAAAAGATACAAATGATGATTTTTTAAACCTTTTAAAAGGAAACCTAGAATTTGATAGAGCTAATTACACAGAATCTTTAAAATATTTTAAGTATATATCTGATAACTACCCAGATTTTTTTGAAGGGCATTCATCTTACTTAACCGTTTTATCTATTGTTGGAGATTACAATAAATGTGTTACTTTTTTATCGTCTCTAACAGCAGACGGCTTTAATAAAACAGACCTTATTGAATTTGTTGAAGAAACCGATGAAAACGGAGAAAATAATCTTTTAAACTTAGTTAATTCTGTTGAATATAATAAATGGAAAAAGATTTAATAAAACATATAGTAGTACTTACAGGAGCAGGTATGAGTGCCGAAAGTGGTGTTAAAACCTTTAGAGATCATGATGGTTTATGGGAAGGACATGATGTTATGAAGGTTGCGTCTCCGCAAGGTTTTTTAGAGAACCCAGAATTGGTGCTAGATTTTTATAATAAAAGACGTCGCCAACTACTTGAAGTTAAACCTAACAGCGCACATATTGATTTAGCTAAATTAGAAAACAAATATAAAGTATCTATAATCACCCAAAATGTTGATGACTTACATGAACGCGCTGGCAGTACTAATGTATTGCACTTACATGGCGAATTGTTAAAGGTTAGAAGTACTTTTGATAAAACCGATATAAAAGAATGGAAAACCGATTTGGTTTTAGGTGATTTATGTAATAAGGGCTATCAATTACGTCCGCATATAGTTTGGTTTGGCGAAGATGTACCCATGATTAACAAAGCTATAGAAGTATGTGAAACAGCTGATATTTTACTCATCATTGGAACCTCAATGCAAGTGTATCCTGCAGCAAGTTTAATGCATTATGTTCCACAAAACACCTCTATTTTTTATATAGACCCAAAACCTGCATTGTCAAATAATAAAGATATAATGGTTATTCCTGAAGTTGCTACAGTTGGGGTAAAACAATTAATTGAGAATTTCTTGTAATACTTACTGTTTCATATTTTTCTCCTCAATCCATTTACTCATAAACTTAGTGCTATTAAGTATATGATGCTGAAGCATTTGCCCTGTGAAATTATGCAACCTTCGGTCATTTAACTCTAGACTTATTATTTCTACTTGTTCAATAAATTCTTTTTGAAAATACTGTTTATTGAATCTGTTATTTATAGTTTGAAATCCATTTTGTTGCTTTTCTTTCCAAAGGGTTTCGTTTTGATATAATTGAACAGCTTTATTAGCAAAGGCTTCTGGAATGCCTTCTATAAATCCGTTTGCTTCTATATCGCCAAACATCCCCTCTGCTCCAACAGTTGTGGTTACACAAGGCGTACCGTTTTGCATAGCATCTACTAATTTCCCTTTTAAACCTGCTCCAAACCTAATAGGTGCTAAACACACTTTAGCACATTGCATAACCTGGTTAACATCATATGCAAAACCTTTAATTAAAAACCCTTGTTTTTCATTATTCAATTGGCTTATTTTATTTGAGCAGTAAGCACCATAAATATGTAATTCTGCTTCAGGAAGTTTCTTTTTAATTAAGGGCCAAATAGTTTCTTTTAAATATAAAACCGCATTATAATTAGGCTTATGTAAAAAATTACCAATGGTTATAAAATGCTTCCGTTTATTAAACTTTGGCAAACTTTTTATTTCTTCAATAGAAATTTCACTTAACATAAATGGCAAATACATTAAAATTGATTTATCTACTTTAAAATCATTTTTAAGAATTTCTATTTCAACTTCTGAAATAATTAAACTTAAATCGCATCTATAAATACTGGCTATTTCTCGTTTTGAAGTATCGTTAAACAGGTGCTTTTTCTCAAAAGGGAGTTGCTCTTTATAGGCTTGCTCTCTACCACGCCTTAAACAATGTAAATCTTCGGTATCTAAAATTCTTATTGCATTAGGGCATTGTTCTGCAACGCGCCATCCAAATTGTTCTTCGGTCATAAACCTATCAAACAATACTACCTCTGGATTTAAAGCTTTAACAAAATCATCAAAACTAGAACTATTTAATTCTATAGAAACTTGCGAAACTCCAATACTTTCAAGGTTAAAAGCATTATCTGATTTTGCACAAGCAGTGGCAAAAGTTATTTGATATTTAGCCAGTAGGAATGCTTCAATTAATTGCATCATCCTACTACCGGCTGCAGAACTTTTAGGCTCTGGCCATACAAAACCAATAATCAATAAGTGTTTTTGCATAGACTTTAACCTATTCTGGTTTAGGTTTCATACTGTACATTAAGCGTACATTTTTTGCCCAATCTACAACAGATTGAATTTGTGCATCAGTTAATTTAGCATTAGCATGCGTCCATGTATAAGACTTCAACGGCATTTCTTTTCCTTCAACCTCTTCTATTAATTCTTCAAATTTATGGTCTTTTCGTTTTACAGAATTACCTTCCCAGTTTGAGACATTAAAATGTTTTTTTCCATCTTTAACATGATTTGCTAACCAATAATTTATGGGTGTAATATTGTTGTACCACGGATATCTTGTTACATTGCTATGGCAATCTAAACATGCTTCTTTCAAAATTAATTTTACTTCTTGTGGGGGTTTGGTTTCTGCTAAAAAAGGTTCAATACTTGCTATATCGCCGCTATTTTTTTCCGGCCTAAAAAATTGAGCAATCACAAAAACAATTAACAACACTAACAAGATTTTATTTGAGGTTTTCATTCTAAAATATTTCTTATAAATTTACTTTTTAAAAGTAATAAAATTCCGTTTGAACACCACCGAACTTTACAAAGAATTAAGTTATGTAAATCACTCGCGTGAAAAAAGAACTTACTACGCCAGTTTAGTAATAAATAACCCAAATTTAGTTCCTAAATTATTAGAAATACTTTTTAAAGTAAACGACAAAATATCTCCGCGTGCCGCTTGGGTTTTTGAGTTTATGTGTTCTGATGATATTGAAGCTATTATACCACATCTAGATTATTTCACAAAAAACATACATAAAGTTCATTTAGATTCTGCTGTAAGGCCTGTTGCTAAAGTTTGTGAACTTATAGCTAATGCTTATACTAGTAAAAATGACAATAAGATTAAAACTGCATTAAATACAACACATAAAGAACGTATTATTGAAACCTGTTTTGATTATATGATTAATGATGAAAAAGTAGCTCCTAAGGCTTATAGCATGTCTACACTTTTTCTTTTGGGAAAAGAATATAACTGGGTTTACCCAGAATTAATTACCATTCTAGAACGGGATTTTTCTAGTCAAACTGCAGCATTTAAAGCTAGAGCAAGACATATTCTAAAAAAAATTAAAAAAGCTAACTAAAGAAGTTTCCAATATTAAAAAACTTAGGGTAACAAGCTTCTAGCTTCCATCTAAAAATTATATCTTTGCAACTTCTTAAAATTCACATTAAATATGTCATTATCTGTATTAAATGCCATCTCTCCAATAGATGGACGTTATAGAAGTAAAGCAGACGCTTTAGCTCCTTTTTTTTCTGAAGAAGCCTTAATAAAATATCGTGTTTTAGTTGAAATTGAATACTTTATTGCGCTTTGCGAAATACCTTTACCACAACTAACAGATGTTGACAATGCTCTTTTTGATGAATTAAGAACTATTTATAAAGATTTTTCTTCGGAAGATGCTTTAGCTATTAAAAAAATTGAAAGTGTTACCAACCATGATGTTAAAGCGGTTGAATACTTTATAAAAGAAAAATTTGATGCTTTAGGATTATCTCAATACAAAGAGTTTATCCATTTCGGGTTAACCTCACAAGACATTAACAATACAGCCATTCCTTTAAGTATTAAGGAAGCCATGAATGAGGTTTATGTTCCTGAATATTTCACCGTTTTAGAAAAACTAAAAGAATTAACCAAAGAATGGGCAGAGGTTCCTATGCTAGCAAGAACACACGGACAGCCAGCATCTCCAACCCGTTTAGGTAAAGAAATTGCGGTTTTTGTAACCCGTTTAAAAGAACAATTTAATTTATTAAACGATATACCTAGTGCTGCAAAATTTGGTGGCGCTACTGGAAATTTTAATGCCCATCATGTAGCTTACCCAAATATTGATTGGAAAGCCTTTGGAGACACTTTTGTACAAGAAAAATTAGGATTACACCACTCGTTTCCAACAACGCAAATTGAGCATTATGACCATATGGCGGCGTTATTTGATTGTTTAAAACGTATTAATACCATACTTATTGATTTAGATAGAGACGTATGGACATACGTATCTATGGACTACTTTAAACAAAAAATAAAAAAAGGTGAAGTAGGAAGTTCTGCAATGCCACATAAAGTAAACCCTATTGATTTTGAAAATAGTGAAGGAAACTTAGGTATTGCCAATGCCATTTTTGAGCACTTGTCTGCTAAACTACCAATTTCTAGATTACAACGCGATTTAACTGATAGTACTGTTTTACGTAATGTAGGTGTACCTTTTGGACATACCATTATTGGTTTTAAATCTACTTTAAAAGGTTTAAACAAATTATTATTAAACGAAAGTAAATTTGCTGCAGACCTTGAAAACAATTGGGCTGTTGTAGCAGAGGCTATTCAAACTATTTTACGTAGAGAAGGATACCCAAATCCATATGAAGCATTAAAAGGATTAACAAGAACTAACGAAAAAATTAATCAAGATTCTATTTCAAATTTTATTGATACTTTAGAGGTGTCTAATACAATAAAAGAAGAATTAAAACGTATAACACCTAGTAACTATACTGGAATTTAAAATTTAATTATGCTAACTGATAAACAATCTTTATTATTCTGTGGCCTTTTGGTTGGAGGTATATTTGTTTGTGGTATGTTGGATATTTTAGATAATTTTTTAGTTTTAACTATTCTTACCATCATTTTTTTAGCCATTATTATTAACCTAATAACTACTAAAACTTTTAAAGTTAAAGAAGAAAAAAAAGGGGAAGAATTTATAGTAGAGAAATAAAAAAAGGCTTGCTATATAATTATAGACAAACCTTTTTTATTAACATTTAAAATATAAGATCTACTTAAAGAAATTCATGATATCTTGCACTTGATTTTCATTTACATTTGCGTTTTGTAAACTATGCAACAAAACCCCCATTTTTTCTGGACTCATGTTATTTCCTAATATTCTAATAATAGCAAACCCCATTTCTTTAGCGCTTCCAAAAACTACAATTTCATCGGCTTCATCATCATCTCCTATATATTTTACAACTATTTTTCTGCCTCTATCACTAAACTCTATTAAGTCTTGATATTTATCATCACTCAAAATGGTTTTAACCGTTGCTAACTCTGTGTTGTAAGTATCAATATTTGTATCAGATGCTTTATATCCTAAGAAATTTAATCGTTTTACAGAGTTGTAGGCTTCATGCTGTTCTTCTGTAAAATTTGTTTTATCTAGCTCTACCATAGAAATTGGAATATCTTGAGTAATAAAATTTTTAGTTTCCTGGTTATCTACGTAATAGCGCTGTAAGCTAACACCATCACCGCAGCTTACTAAAAAAGTTGCGGTTAATATGGTGCATAAAATATATTTAATTGTTCGTTGCATGATTGATGATTAGTTGTTTATTTTTTTTCTAAATGTTGTCCTGCTGGAATATTCATTTTCTCTGTAAGTTTAGATATTTCATTTAAATCAATATCGCCGGTAAATGATACTACTACGGTTTCTATTTTTCGTTCTTTACCGTTAATTTCTATTTTATCTTCCATTACTTTGTCTATTCCATTTACAAAAATTAGAAGTTCTTTTACGTGGTCTGCATCTTTTCCTTCTTTTACATAGAATTTTACTTCACTCCCATCATCTCTTACTTCCATCAATTCTTCTAATGAGTTAGAGCGAGATTTCACCCATTTAGAAATATCAGATGAAATATCTTTATTATCTGTTACTATGGTTTTAAAACTGGTAATACTTTTTACCATATCCATAAATGCTTTTGCTTCAGGATCGCTTGTATCTACTCCTACTTTGGCAATCATCTGGAACATTTTAGGTTTTATGTTAACATAGGTAACATTAGGGTTATCGCTATATTTATCAAAAATGTTCTTTTGTGCCATTCCTGTTAATGGCACTAATAGTATAGCCATTATAAACATTATCAATCTGTTATTCATCTTTATTTTATTTGAATTTATTGTTTTCATTTTTATAAATTTTTAATTGTTCTTAATCGTTAAAATGCAATTCGCATGGTATTCTTCTATATTCAACTTGTGAAGCTTTCTACAATGCTCACTTCATTTTGTTCTTTTTTAACTGTTATTTTTTAAAAATAATACTGGTAGTATTTTCAACCTCATTTAAGTAACCTAAAGCGGCTGTTCCTTTGTCTACTTCTTTTAAATATCCAACTGCTTGTGTACCTTTATTGAAGTGATTAGAAATCATTGCCAATTGTTTTGTTACTTCTTCTAGAGCTTGTTCTGGTTCACAATAAGTTCCTAATTCGTTACAATCATCTGTAATTATTGAGTTATTAAAGTAAAACCCTAACATAAGAACGGCTACGGCTGCGACAGAAATCCATTTATAATTAAATATGCGCTTAGTTTTTAATGGAACGTCTTTGGTAAACTGCTCTTGTTTATTTACTAAAAAATAATTGAACATGGGTTTATACATTTCTAAATGTGGCGCTACAGTTTCTTGAGAAAAATAGTTTTTTAACTGCTGCTCTTCTTTTAGAGTGGTTTCCCCATTCTCGTATTTTTCTAGTAATTTTTCTATATTATTTAATACCATAATTATGTGTATTAGTTAATTTTTCTCTTATTGTTTTTCTTGCTCTTGATAAGGCTACACGTACTGCGGTGTTGTTCATATCAAGCATTTTTGCTATTTCGTCTAAATCGTACTCTTCAATATCTCGTAATTGAATTATCATACGTTGTTGTTCTGGTAATTCTTCTATAATTTTTCCTACCCAATTTACACTATCATTTAACTCAACTTGTTTTTGTAGTGGTGTATTTTTTTCTTCATAATTACTATGAACAATTTTTAAATTTTGAGCTTGTTTAGATTTTAATTTATCAAAACAAAAATTCTTAGTCATAGTCATAGAAAACGCCTCTACATTTTTATACTCTTTAATTTTGGCTTTGTTATTCCACAATTTTAACAGAACTTCTTGAGTTGCATCTTCAGCCTCTTCTGTAGATACAAGTAAACGTTTTGCTAACCGAAACACTTTATCTTTAAAAGGCATTACTATATTTAAAAACTCTGTTTGAGTCATTTTTGGTTTGGTTTGGTTGAGTTAATAGCTTTTTCTGCTATTTGTTATTACGACGACTCACTTTTTAAATTGTTACAAAAATTTTTTATTAAACAATAATGTACGTAATTTTAGGTTTTTATATCACAATAATAGCATTTTAAAAATATGAAAGACAAGTTTTATAACTCCCTGTTCTTAAGTTTTTTTCTAAGTTTTACTATAATTCTTTTTAATTGTAGTTCTAATGATGATAACAATAATGATGACGATGAAACTGAAATTGAAGAACCCATTACCCTAGATAATGAAGTAAACGACTTTGTTTGGTTAGGTTTAAATGAAATTTATTTATGGCAAAGTGAAGTTCCTAATTTACGAGATAATAAATTCATAGATAATGATGCATACTATACTTTTTTAAACGGCTATAGTACACCAGAAAGTTTATTTGATGATTTACTTTATCAAAAAGATGTAGTTGATAAATTTAGTTTTATTGTAGATGATTATGTTGAACTAGAAAATTCTTTTAGTGGCACTTCTAAAAGTAATGGATTAGATTTTCAGCTTTTAAAACTATCTTCTTCATCTGATGATGTTTTAGGTTATGTTAGATATGTTGCAAACAATTCTGACGCAGCAACAAAAGATATTTCCCGCGGAGATTTTTTTCTAACCGTAGATGGAGAACAATTAACTGTAAATAACTATTATGACTTATTGTTTGGAAGCAATGACACCTATACTCTAGGTATGGCAGATATAACTGATAGTTCGGTTTATTTAAATGGTAAAACCGTTTCTCTTACTAAAACAGAATTTACAGAAAACCCCATTTTAATAAATAAAGTAATAGAAACAGATGGTTATAAAATTGGGTATTTAATGTACAACCAATTTATTGCCGATTTTGACGAAGAACTTAATACTGTTTTCACAAATTTTAAAGCAGAAGGTGTTACAGAACTAGTCTTAGACCTAAGATATAACCCAGGCGGTTACGTAAGTTCTGCTATTAATTTAGCTAGTATGATTACTGGACAATTTACAAACCAAGTTTTTTCTAAAGAAATTTGGAATAATAAATACCAAGCTTATTTTGAAGCTTACAGCCCAGAAAGTCTTATAAATAATTTTACCGATACATTATCAGATGAAACAAGTCCAATTTCATCATTAAATCTAAACAAAGTGTATATTTTAGCAACAAGCAGTTCTGCTTCTGCAAGTGAGCTTATAATTAATGGGTTAAGCCCTTATATAGATGTAATACACATAGGCACAACTACAACTGGAAAATACACTGCTTCTGTTACACTCTATGACTCTAGTAATTTTAGTAAAGAAAATGCTAACCCTAACCACAAATATGCTATGCAGCCACTAGTATACAAGTCGGCTAATGCAAATGATGAATCTGACTATTATGATGGACTTACACCCGATTATACCATTACTTATGAAACCAGTTCGGGCAATGTCTATGAAGGTGAAAATATTAATAATTTAGGTGTACTTGGTGATGTTTCAGAACCTTTTTTAGCTAAAGCCATAGAACTTATTACAGGTGCTACATCTAAATTATCTAAAAAAGATATCAAAGGAATTGACGCTAAAATCTTAGCAGACTCAAAAGATTTTACTTTACTAGGAAAAAACATGTATAAAGATTTCCCTGTAAAATAACCAAAACACTAAATGAAAATATTAAAATATAGTATTCCTCTTTTTTGTTACTTATTACTTTTTACATCATGTTTTGAAGACAATGATGACAGCGAAATTTCTGCTAGTGAAATAAATGATTTTGTTTGGAAAGGCATGAATGTTTTTTATCTATATAAAGATGAAATTCCCGATTTGGCTAACAATCGTTTTTCAAATAATGAAGAATATACAGAGTATTTAAACACTTACTCTTCACCTGAAGAATTGTTTGAAAGCTTAATTTATGAACGCGAAACTATTGATAGATTTAGTTGGATTACAGACAATTATTTTGAAAATGAGGCGCTTTTAAACGGAACAACACTTACTAATGGCATGCAGTTTACCACTATTAAACGGTCTGATACAGATCCTATTAGATATGGCATAGTTTTATATGTATTACCTGGAAGTAGTGCAGATTTACAAGGTTTAAAAAGAGGTGATATTTTTTATACTGTTAACGGTTCTCAATTATATTACAATTCATCATTAGATAATAATTATTCGTTATTCAATGCAAATAGTTACAGTATAGATTTAGGCACCTATAACACTAACGGCACTACAGAAACTGATGATGATATTGTAACACCTTTAGACACAAGTGTAACACTTACAAAAGAAGAATTTACAGAAAATCCTATTCATACTACTAAAGTTTTAAATGTTGATGGACAAAAAATTGGGTATCTAATGTATACTGGATTCAACGGAAGTTCTTCTGAACTCAACGATGTATTTTCAACTTTTAAAAGCGAAGGCATTACCAATTTAGTACTAGATTTAAGATACAACTCTGGAGGTTACAACTCTAAAGCTATTTTAATGACCAGCCTAATTACAGGGCAATTTACAGGAGAAATTCTTAATAAAAGATTTTACAATAACGAATTACATACACTGTTTGAAAATGATGACCCCGAATATTTATTAGATAGATTTATTGATAATGAAGACGGCATGTCTCTAAACAGTTTAAACCTAAATAATGTATATGTTTTAACAACCTCTTGGACTGCCTCTGCCAGTGAGCTAGTAATTAACTCTTTAAGCCCGTATATTAATGTTGTTCAAATTGGTACCAATACAAGAGGTAAATACCAAGGGTCTACTACATTATATGATTCATCAGATTTTGGTAAAGAAGGCGCTAACCCAAACCACACTTACGCATTGCAACCTTTAATTTTTAAATACGCCAATGTTGATGATAATACTGATTTTTTTGATGGCTTAGAACCAGACACCTACCTAAACGAAACAAGAACCAATTTAGGTATTTTAGGTGATGAAAACGAGCCCCTGTTAGCAGAAGCTATTAGCCAAATAACAGGAAATAGCAAACTAAGTAATAAAAATAAAAGCCTTACACAAATTGATGATATTGTACCTATAAATTCTGTTCAAGGCAAACTTATAAATGATAAATCATTACCCAAAAACATAATAAACCAACTCATTTTTGATTAAACATAAAACCTACTTTAACTGGAGCTCTGGTAAAGATTCTGCACTTGCATTATACCACTTGTTACAAAATGAAAATTATACGGTAGATGAATTAATTACTACAGTTAATAGTCATTACAATAGGGTTTCTATGCACGGACTTAGAAATGAATTGTTACAAGCGCAAACAAACGCTATTGGTATTAAATCTAGCTTTATAGAATTACCAGAAATGCCAGATATGGCAACCTATGAAACTATTATGAATAAAACAATTTCTAGGTTAAAAAATGAAGGCTTTACACATGCTGCCTTTGGTGATATTTTTTTAGAAGATTTAAGAACTTACCGAGAAAACCAATTAGCAAAACAAGGTTTTAAAGCTGTCTTCCCTATTTGGAAACGCAATACAAAAGAACTATTAAATGAATTTCTAGATTTAGGTTTTAAAACCATTGTGGTTTGTGCCAATTCTAAATATTTTAATAAAGATTTTGTTGGCACTGTTATCAACAAAGATTTTATTAAAAACCTACCAAAAGGCGTTGACCCTTGTGGTGAAAATGGCGAGTTTCATACCTTTTGCTTTGATGGCCCAATATTTAAAAACCCTATTAATTTTGAAATGGGCGACAAAGTTTACCGTGAATATACTAATCCTAAAACTAATAATTCTGATTGCGAATCTGATAACTACGGTGTTTGGTATTGTGATTTAATACCAAAATAAAAGTCGCTACAACTTAAATTATAACGACTTTTATTGTTTTTGTTATTCTGAGTATATTTCAGAATCTTAATGAAATTCTAGATTAAATTCAGGTTTACAAATTCAAGTTTAAACCTAAACTTACATTTCTTCCTTTTGTGGTATAACCTAAAATTTCAAAATAATCTTCATTAAATAAGTTTGTAATACTTGCAAAAAGTTTCACTTTATTCTTTACTAATTTTTGGCTAAAATATAAATCTACTAATGAGAAATTATCTAAATCTACATTTTGATACGTTGAAAAATCAGTATCTGCTCGCTCTCCCACAAACTGATAATTCACAGAAGCAAATGTGTTTTCACTAAAATTATAACCTAATCCTGCATTAATTTTTTGCTTTGGTATTCTTAATCGTACGCCATCTTTTACTTCAGTAAAGGTATAATTTGCGTTTAAAGATAAATTTTCAATTAATTCTATTTGAGTTTCCACCTCTACACCATGTACTGTAGCATCTGTAGTAGCATTTTCATAACCCGTTGTGTAAATGATGGTATTCTCTTCTTTTCTATTAAAATAAAGTGCATTAACCTGTAATCCTTTTTTATTATTAAACTCTAAACCTCCTTCAATAGTAACATTTTCCTCTGGTTCTAAATCTGGATTAGCCCCATAAAATCCAAATAATTGAGATAAATTAGGCGCAATAAAAGAAGTAGCATAAGACCCAAATAATTTAGCATAACCATCATTAACATCTATTTTATATGATGGGTTTAAACTGTACACAAAATGAGAACCATACTCACTATGGTTATTTAAACGAGCTCCTGCATTTAAATTAAATCCGTAATCAGACACGTAAACCACATTTAAATACGGGTCTGTTGTTGTATAATTTTTGTCTTCTGAAAAAAAACTGGAGTAATCTCCATAATTTAAACCAACAATGGTATAAAATTTATTATTGAAATTATACTTATTAAAAGCATCTACAACAAAACTTTCTGCTTCATAGGTACTACTATAATCTGAAATAGTTTCTCTATCAATTTTAGTAAAAGCGGCATTTACATTAATACTCCCATTCTCATAAGTGTATTTAGGAGACACCCCTACCCTTGTTTGTTTTGAAATATATTTATCTTCTGTATCTGCAAATGTATAGGTAGGTGCAGGATACCCGTCAATATCGGTTTTAAACTTATCATGACTAGCAAAAGCT
Organism: Seonamhaeicola sp. NFXS20; assembly: GCF_049132085.1. NCBI lineage: Bacteria > Pseudomonadati > Bacteroidota > Flavobacteriia > Flavobacteriales > Flavobacteriaceae > Seonamhaeicola > Seonamhaeicola sp. NFXS20. The sequence goes on from NZ_JAFMPU010000002.1 coordinate 485,818, forward strand.
GTAACTTCTAAGTTATCACTTATTTCATAGCCTAATTTCAAATTTGTATTATATCTAGAGAACACATCTTCCTCTGGATTATCAGATTTAGCTGCCGACAAACCATCGGCATAATTATTACCAAAACCTGCTATATATGTAAACTTGTTTAACTTACCATTCACTGTAACATTATTAGTGAAATTAGAAGCGTTGTAATTTTGATTGTCTTGGGTTTGATTAGTACCTACTACCGTTAAAAAACTTCCAGAAATTGTATTATCTGAGGCTTTTTTAGTAGTAATATTAATTACTGCTGTGGCTGCAGCATTTCCGTATAAAACACTTGCTGCTCCTTTTATAATTTCTATAGATTCTATAGAATTTAAGTCTAAAAACCTTAAATCGAAATCATTTGAAACTGCCGATGGATCATTAATTTGAACCCCATCTATTAATACTAAAACTTGCCTGTTACTACCACCTCTTATGTAACTTCCTATGTTTTGTCCTGCTACACTTCGAGACCCATTAATCTCAATACCACTTTTTGTATTAATTAATTCTGCAACCGTTTTGCCTTGGTTATTTTCAATTTCTTTTTTAGTTATTTTAATAACCGTTTTACCAGAGTTTTCACGTTTTAATGCAAATCGTGAATCTGTAATAACAACCTCATCTAATTGCTCTACTTTTGCTGAATTAGCTTGTTTTTCTTGTGCTAATCCAAACATTGATATACCTAAACACAGTATACCAAAAACATTTGTTTTTTTCATTTAAAAAATAATTTAATCGAGAATCGCATGGACTATCATACGCAAACTTTTATCCCGAAAGTTTAACTTAATTGTTTTTGAAAATGGCAGGTCTCCTGACTTGTTTTATGTTATCTTACCTTCCCAGTGTTAACCAGTGGTTTTGTAGATGATAACATCCTTTTTTATTAAGGTACTGAACGCATTCAGCATAAACTTACAGTTGCGGGAACAGTCCTGGATTTGCACCAGATTCCCTTTTAATCTGCTTAGAAAAACTAAGCCGAACCAAATTTCGCTGCAAAAATACTTCTTTTAATTATTTCAGTAATTATAAAATTACTTTTTCTTATTCATTTTATAAATAAGATAAATAAAACCCACAAGAAAATGAGCTATTATAACTCCAGCTACTATATATATTGTTAAATTTGAACCGTCTCGCATGGTTTATTTTTTCCAAAAGTAGATATCTTTAAATTGAAAAAACGTGACAATTGTCACACAACACAAATGAAATACAAACTCTACATTTTATTGCTTTATATTGTTTTTTTAGGATGCAAAAATGAGCCTAAAAAACAAATAACAGAATCTATTACTGGCACCACTTTAAACTTAAAATACGCAACTGGCTTTTCTTGTAAAGACTATGATTCTTATAAAATTATTGAAGTAAATAAGCCTTGGCCAAATTCTGAAAACACATATAAGTATGCCTTATTAAAACCAAATTTTAACGCTGATGTTTGGAAGTTAGAAAAGTCTAAATTTAATGATGTAATAAAACTGCCAATTGAAAACATAGTTGTTACTTCTACTACACATATTCCCGCTTTAGAATTATTAAACATTGAAGAATCTTTAATAGGATTCCCTGAAACTAATTTTATTTCTTCTAAAAAAATAAGAAAACGAATTGATGAAGGTTTTATTAAAGAAATAGGTAAAAATGAAAGCTTAAATACAGAAGTATTATTAGAACTTCAACCAGATGTAGTAATTGGTTTTGGTATTGATGGTACTAACCGCGCATTTGAAATTTTAAAAAAATCGGGAATTCCAATAATATATAATGGCGATTGGGTAGAAAGTTCGCCGTTAGCAAAAGCCGAATGGATAAAATTTTTCGGGGTATTATTTGATAAAGAAAAGGAAGCCGATTCTATTTTTATTCAAATTGAAAAAAACTATTTAAACGCTAAAACAATTGCAAAAAAAACAAAAAACAACCCCACCGTTCTTAGTGGCGCTATGCATAACGATGTATGGTATTTACCAAACGGAACAAGTACAGAAGCTCAATTATTAAAAGATGCCAATGTAAATTATCTTTGGGCAGATTCTAAAGGTAACGGCAGCTTAAAACTTAATTTCGAAGCGGTTTTTGATAGAGCTAAAAATGCAGATATTTGGTTAAGTCCTTCAAATTATAGTAGTTTGCAAGCACTTAAAAATGCAAATACACATCATAGCATGTTTAAAGCTTTTCAAAATAAAACTGTCTATTCTTTTACCAATACCACAGGTAGCACAGGTGGAGTTACATATTACGAATTAGGGTTTGCCAGACCCGATTGGGTTTTAAAAGACATCATAAAAATTTGCCATCCCAATGTATTAAAAAATTACAAACCACACTTTTATAAACCTCTACCTTAATTGCCAAACAGAAAAAAACATAATATTTTATTTCTAGGGTTAACCATTATCCTAGTTATTGGATTCTTTACCAATATTAGTTTGGGTTCGGTTTCTATACCTTTAAAAGATGTATTTAATAGTCTTATTGGTAGTAATGTAGATAGAGAAACTTGGCAACATATCATACAAAATTACAGGCTTCCAAAAGCTATAACTGCTATTTTAGTAGGTTCTGGCTTAGGCATTTCTGGGTTATTAATGCAAACGCTGTTTAGAAATCCGTTAGCAGGACCATTTGTTTTAGGTATTAGTTCTGGTGCTAGCCTTGGTGTAGCGCTAATTATTTTGGGTACCGGACTCTTTGGGGGTATTTGGGCAGCAGCAATTACATCAAAATGGAGTATTGTAATTGCAGCCAGTTTAGGAAGTTTTTTAGTGCTTTTAGCTGTTATGGTGGTATCTTTAAAAGTAAGAGACACCATGGCAATTTTAATTATTGGTTTAATGTTTTCTAGCATTACAGCTGCTATAGTAAGTATACTATCATATTTTGGTTCTGCAGACCAATTACAACAATACATTTTTTGGGGCTTTGGTAGTTTAGGCAATTTAACTTGGAACGAGATTTTAATTTTTGTCATAATTTATACCATTGGTTCTTGCCTGAGTGTATTATCAATAAAACCTTTAAATAGTTTACTTTTAGGTGAAAACTATGCTAAAAGTTTGGGTTTAAATATTAAAACAAACAGATTAACCATAATTATTGCTACCAGTTTATTAGCAGGAACCATAACTGCTTTTGCTGGTCCTATTGCCTTTATTGGGTTAGCTATACCGCATATGGCTAGACAAATTTTTAATACATCAAACCATAAAGTTTTATTGCCTGCCGTATTTCTTTTTGGAGCCATTGTTATGTTAATTTGCGATAGTATAGCACAATTACCTAGCACCGAATTTACCTTACCTATAAATGCCATTACCTCTTTAGTTGGAGCTCCAGTAGTTATATGGCTTTTGGTTAAAAAACAAAAAATGATGTTTTAATGCTAAATGAAAACCAACATATGGTGCTTAAAACTGAAAATCTTTCGGTTGGTTATACTACAAAAAATGAGCAAACTATTGTAGCATCTAACATTAATTTTGAATTACATAAAGGTGAATTGGTAGGGTTAATTGGCGCCAATGGCATTGGTAAGTCTACACTACTTAGAACCCTAACACAAGTACAACCTAAATTAACCGGAAGTATTGCCATAAATGGAAAACGGCTGCAAAACTACTCTAATTTAGAATTAGCAAAAGTGCTTAGTATAGTACTTACAGAACCTTTGGCTTCAAAAAATTTAACGGTTTTTGAACTTGTTGCTTTGGGTAGACAACCTTATACTAATTGGGTGGGGAATTTATCTATAAAAGATATTTCTATAATTGAAAACGCATTAGAACAAACCAATATTTCAAGCCTAAAGAATAAAAAATGCTTTGAACTAAGTGATGGCCAATTACAAAAAGTAATGATAACCCGTGCCTTGGCTCAAGACACCGATATCATTATTTTAGATGAACCTACCACGCATTTAGACATGTACCATAAAGCTTATGTTTTAAAGCTTTTGCAACGCTTAGCAAAAGAAACCAATAAAACCATTTTATTTTCGTCTCATGAAATAGATTTAGCTATTCAACTATGTAATAAGTTGGTAGTAATGACTAAAAATGAAGTTGTTTGCGACCAACCCTGTAACCTCATTTCAAAAGGAACATTTAATAGTCTGTTTCCCGAAGATTTAATTGCATTCGATAAAAGCACAGGAAGTTTTAGGGTAAAAAAATAATGTAAAAAACTTCCAGAATCCTGCTTTCATCATCAGTCTAAAAAAATTATCTTTGATTAAATCAGAATTTATAAAATGAACAACAACCTAATCATTATTCTTACAATTATTATTTCCGGTAGCATTGGCGCCTACTTAGGTATGCTATTTACAAAGTTAAAAAGCAAAACTGATAAAAGTACGTTAGAAGAACGTAACAACAATTTACAGCAACAAATAACCGAGCTTAAAACATTTCACAATTCTGAAAACGAAAAACAGAATGAACTATTTAACCGCCAAATAAACGAATTAAAAGAAACGGTTTCTAAAATTGAAAACGAACGCGAAGAAATACGCAGAGAAAAAGAATTTTTAAATGCCGAATTAACCAAAAAGAATACAGAGTTTGAAAACCTTCAACATAAAAATAATGAGCAAAAACAAGAAGTTGAAAAACTACAAGAAAAATTCACTAAAGAGTTTGAAAACTTAGCCAATAAAATACTAGAAGAAAAATCTAATAAATTCACAGAACAGAATAAAGAAAACATCAAAAACATATTAAATCCGCTTCAAGAAAAAATCCAAGGTTTTGAGAAAAAGGTAGAAGAAACACAGTTTAAAAGTGTAAAAATGCACTCTGCTCTAGAAGAACAATTAAAAGGTTTAAAAGACCTTAACCAACAAATGACCAAAGAAGCCACTAACTTAACCCGTGCCTTGAAAGGCGATAGCAAAATGCAAGGTAATTGGGGCGAATTGGTATTAGAACGTGTATTAGAAAAATCTGGTTTAGAAAAAGACCGTGAATATTTTGTACAGCAAAGTTTTACCAGAGATGATAATTCTCGAGTAATGCCCGATGTGGTATTACATTTACCAGACGGTAAAAAAATGATTATTGACTCTAAAGTATCTCTTACCGATTACGAACGTTTAGTAAATGCCGATGAAGACGATAAACCTCAATTTTTAAAGGCACATGTTAACTCTGTAAAAAGACATGTAGAACAATTATCAAATAAAAATTATCAAGATTTATATGATATAGAATCGCCTGATTTTGTTTTAATGTTTATCCCCATTGAACCTGCTTTCGCAGTGGTTGTAAATGAAGATAACAGTATTTACAATAAAGCTTTTGAAATGAATATTGTTATTGTTACACCTTCTACCCTTTTGGCTACACTACGAACCATTGACACCATGTGGAACAATGAAAAACAACAACGTAATGCCATTGAAATTGCAAAACAAGCAGGTGCTTTATATGATAAATTTGAAGGCTTAGTTAAAGACCTCACAGGCGTTGGCAAAAAAATAGATGCAGCTAAATCAGACTATTCTGCCGCTATGAATAAGCTGGTTGACGGACGTGGAAACCTAATTACAAGCGTTGAAAAACTTAAAAAAATGGGTGCTAAAGCCAAAAAATCACTCCCCGAAGCCATTATAAAACGTGCTGAAGAAGATTTATAATATTGTTCTTTAATGTGATATTTACACTTATCACATAAAAACATGATACTCTTGCTTATCACGTAAATATATGATATATTTGATTATTCCCTTTTAAAGGAATATGCATATTTATTCCTTATTTAAGGCATATATTTTAATATTCTTTAAATAAGGAATATTTAAATTAATTGAATTTATCATGACAAGTGTAATTACAGGTGATATTATAAAATCTAGAGAAGAACATCCAGAAAAATGGATGACTACTCTTAAAAACACCCTATCAATACTTAGCCCAGATTCATCTAATTGGGAAATATATCGTGGCGATAGTTTTCAAATTGAAATAGAAGATATAGCGCAAAGTTTTTTAGCAGCCGTATATATTAAGGCTTGCATAAAAATGATTAAAGGCTTAGATGTTAGATTAGCCATTGGTATTGGAAACAAAACCTATCAGGGTAAAGATGTTACAGAATCAAACGGAGAAGCTTTCATATTTTCAGGTGAAACTCTAGAAACCTTGAAGAAAGAAAAACAAAACCTTAGAATTAAAACTATCTATTCTGAAATAGATTACGAACTCAATTTATACTTTAAATTGGCACTTATAGCTATGGATAATTGGACTGTAAATACAGCTGAAATAGTTAAATTAAGTATAGATAACCCTAATGCTCTACAAAGTGAGCTAGGAAAATTAATTGGTATAAATCAAAATGCCGTAAGTACAAGACAAAAACGTGCTCACCTGAATGAGATTTTAGAACTAGACCAAATGTATAGAGAAAAAACAGCAACTTTTTTACTATGATTTTATTAAAACTATTCTTAGCACATACAATAGGTGATTTCTTTTTACAACCCTACAAATGGGTAAAAGAAAAAGAAAAAAAGAAACTGAAATCACCTAAACTTTATATTCATGTATTAATTCATGCAGCGCTTACAGCTGTATTGCTTTGGAATCTTTCGCTGTGGCCAATTATATTAACTATTGGCTTATCTCATTTTATAATTGATGCTATTAAACTTCTCATTCAAAATAAAAAAACAAAACGTATATTATTCTTTATAGACCAATTATGCCATGTTTTAGTAATTTTTGCTTGTTACTTTTTCTTTTCAAAAGAAGCAACTTCACTTCAATTTGAAATCACCAAACCCACACTTTTACTGATAACGTGTTTGCTTTTTTTAACCGTTCCAGTATCTATTATTATGAAAACTATATTCTTAAAGTGGAATATTTCAGAACTCACTAAAAATAACCAATCGCTTAAGGATGCTGGTAAATATATTGGTATTTTAGAGCGCATTTTAGTGTTTATTTTTATTATTGTAGACCATTGGGAAGCCGTAGGCTTTTTAATAACTGCAAAATCGGTATTTCGTTTTGGAGACCTAAAAGAATCTAAATCTAGACAACTAACCGAGTACATTTTAATAGGCACTTTAATTAGTTTTGGCATAGCCATAATTACCGCTATAATATATATTTTATTAAAATAGAACACATGTTTAAACACCCAAAAGAATCGCAAGTAACCATTACTCAACTTATGCTACCAGCAAATTCTAACTTTAGTGGAAAAATTCATGGTGGTTATATTTTAAATTTAATGGATCAAATTGCATTTGCTTGTGCATCTAAACACTCAAGACATTACTGTGTTACGGCTTCGGTTAATCGTGTTGATTTTTTAAACCCTATTGAAGTTGGTGAATTAGTAACACTTAAAGCATCGGTTAACTATACAGGTAGAACATCAATGGTTATTGGTGTTAGGGTTGAAGCAGAAAATGTACAAACAGGAGAAAAAAAACATTGCAACTCATCTTATTTTACAATGGTTGCTAAAGACGAAGATGGAAATAACGTACCTGTACCTGGATTAATTTTAGATAGCAAACAGAGTGTTCGTAGGTTTTCTAGAAGTATAGCTAGACAAGAACAAGCTAAAACTAGAACAACCAAGTTTAAATCTGAAGAATTTCAAATACAAGATTATTTAGAACTTTTAAAAAAGCATAACGCTAAAATAGAGCTATAACAAAATCATAAATAAAAAATCCGCTAATTAGCGGATTTTTTATTTTATTTACTCAAGTACATTTTTCGTCTTGAATATAAATCGTAAAACTGATCATCTTTTAAACTATCTATAAATAAGATACTTTCTCCAGTACTCTTCATTTCTGGTCCTAATGTTTTATCTACATTAGGAAACTTATTAAACGAGAACACAGGTTGTTTAATAGCATATCCTTTTAATTTAGGTTCAAATTTAAAATCTTTAATTTTCTTTTCACCTAACATTAATTTAGTGGCATAATTTACATAAGGCTCCCCATAAGCTTTGGCTATAAATGGCACCGTTCTAGAAGCTCTTGGGTTGGCCTCAATAATGTAAACCATATCATCTTTTACAGCAAATTGAATATTAATTAACCCAACCGTATTTAAAGCCAACGCAATCTTTTTAGTATGATCTTTAATTTGTTGCATTACAAATTCACCTAAATTAAATGGAGGCAAGGTAGAGTTACTATCGCCAGAGTGAATTCCACAAGGTTCAATATGCTCCATAATTCCTATAATGTACACCTCTTCACCATCACAAATGGCATCTGCTTCGGCTTCAATAGCTCCTTCTAAATAATGATCTAACAATAATTTGTTGTTTGGAATTTTATTAAGAAGACTAACCACATGCTCTTCTAATTCCTTTTCATTAATTACAATTTTCATTCCCTGTCCACCTAGTACATATGATGGCCTAACTAATATTGGGAAATCTAATTCTTTAGCAACAGCTAAAGCTTCATCGGCAGTTTCTGCAGTATCAAATTTAGGATACGGAATATTATTTTCTTTTAACAAGGTTGAAAAACTTCCTCTATCTTCTGCTAAATCTAATGCTTTAAAACTTGTTCCTATAATTTTAATACCATATCTGTCTAATTTTTCAGCAAGTTTTAAAGCGGTTTGTCCGCCTAATTGCACAATAACACCTTCTGGTTTTTCGTGCTTAATGATATCATAAATGTGTTCCCAAAAAACAGGTTCAAAATATAATTTATCGGCTGTATCAAAATCAGTTGATACGGTTTCAGGGTTACAGTTTATCATAATAGTTTCATAACCGCACTCTTTAGCGGCATAAACCCCATGCACACAACAGTAATCAAACTCAATACCTTGACCAATTCTATTTGGTCCAGAGCCTAAAACAATTATTTTCTTTTTATCTGTAACTATACTTTCATTATCTGAATATCGTTCACCATTGGCAGTTTGCATATCACTTTCAAAAGTAGAATAGTAATATGGTGTTTTGGCTTCAAACTCTGCAGCACAGGTATCTACTAGTTTATAAACACGGTTTATACCTAATTCTTCACGCTTGTTATACACCTGACTTTCTAAACACCCAAGCATATGCGCAATTTGTCTATCGCCATAGCCTTTTTGTTTTGCCTCTAGCAAAAGTGGCTTTTCAATAGTATCTATATTGAAAGTAGATATTTCTTTTTCAAGGAAATAAAGCTCTTCATACTGCTTTAAGAACCACATATCAATTTTGGTAATATCGTGAATTCTACTTAACGGAATTCCCATTTTTATGGCATCGTAAATGATGAATACACGATCCCAAGATGCAAACTTTAACTTTTCAATTACCTGATCGTAATTGGTATTTTCTTTACCATCAGCTCCTAAACCATTACGTTTAATTTCTAAAGATTGTGTAGCCTTATGTAGTGCTTCTTGGAACGAACGCCCAATACCCATTACTTCTCCTACGGCTTTCATTTGAAGTCCGAGTGTTCTATCAGAGCCTTCAAACTTATCAAAGTTCCAACGCGGTATTTTAACTATCACATAATCTAAAGTTGGCTCAAATAAAGCAGAGGTAGATTTTGTTATTTGGTTGTTTAACTCATCTAAATGATAACCTAAAGCTAATTTAGCAGCAATTTTTGCAATAGGATATCCGGTTGCTTTACTTGCTAGTGCCGAAGAACGAGATACACGCGGATTAATTTCAATGGCAATAATATCTTCATTTTCATCTGGACTCACTGCAAATTGTACGTTACATCCTCCTGCAAAATCTCCAATACTACGCATCATATGAATTGCCATATCTCGCATTTTCTGGTAAGTTCTATCACTTAAAGTCATGGCTGGAGCTACTGTTATAGAATCTCCTGTGTGGATTCCCATAGGATCCATATTTTCAATAGAACAGATAATTACAACATTATCATTAGAATCTCTTAATAACTCTAACTCATATTCTTTCCATCCTAAAAGTGCTTTATCTATCATAACCTCATGGATTGGAGAAATTTCTAATCCACGACGCATTAATTTATCAAAGTCTTCTTCATCATAAACTATAGCTGCACCTGCCCCTCCAAGAGTAAACGAAGAACGAATACATAAAGGAAATCCAAATTCTTGTGCAATTTCTTTTCCTTTTAAGAAGGATGTTGCCGTAGCTTGAGGCGCCATAGGAACCCCAATTTTGGCCATTAATTCTCTAAATTGTTCTCTATCTTCTGTAATATTAATAGCATCAATATCTACACCAATAATTTCAACACCAAAATCTTTCCAAATACCTTTTTCATCGGCTTCTATACAAAGGTTTAAAGCGGTTTGCCCTCCCATTGTTGGTAAAACGGCATCAATTTGTGGATGTTCTTTTAAAATCTGAAGAATAGATTTAGTATTTAATGGCAATAGATAAACATGATCTGCCATAGAAGGGTCTGTCATGATAGTTGCTGGATTTGAATTAATTAAAATTGTCTCAATTCCATCTTCTCTTAACGAACGTAATGCTTGCGACCCGGAATAATCAAACTCACATGCTTGCCCAATAATTATAGGCCCCGAACCAATAATTAGTATAGATTTTAATTTAGGATTTTTTGGCATTTTTAAAAAGTATTCTAGTGTAAATAAATTAGTTGCAAAATTAGTAATTACAAAACATAAAAAAAGGCGTTACAGTCAAGCAACACCTTTAATTTATAAACAATTGTTAATCATTATTTCTTATGTCTAGTTTCAGACGATACAGACAATTTCTTTCTTCCCTTAGCTCTTCTACGAGCTAAGACTTTCCTTCCATTAGCAGAAGCCATTCTTTCTCTGAAACCATGTTTGTTTCTTCTCTTTCTCTTTGATGGTTGAAATGTTCTTTTACTCATCGTCTTATATCTTTAAATATCTGAAATCTATTATTTAATTTTTGTTTTGACCCTTACTCAAAACTGAGCGCAAATATACAACAGTTTTTTATTTCACAAACCTATTTTAAAAATATTTTTTATAGAAAAATTTAGTTTCTTTGCATTTTAAAACAAAATTGTTGAAAAAGAGGCTACCTTGCCTCTAAATAATATTCAAAATATAGATATGTACAATAAAATTATTAAACTTATTATTGCTGCTGGAATTATTGCCTATGCAATTTATCAGTTTACAGAAGGTTATATAGGAAATGGAATTGCTTTAATTTTATTAGCGGGTGTTTTTGTTTTTCTATATTTTAAAAATGAATTTATTCTGCTTGCTTTTTTAAGGTTAAGAAAACAAGATTTTGTTGGCGCTAAAAAATGGCTAGATAAAATTAAGAATCCTGAAGGTGCTTTAGTAAAAAAACAACAAGGTTATTACAATTATTTACATGGCTTAATGACTATGCAGGATAATATGAACGAATCTGAAAAGTATTTTAAAAAAGCTATCTCATTGGGTCTTTCTATGAAACATGATTTAGCTATGGCTAAATTAAACCTTGCTGGTATTGCTTTTTCTAAACGTAGAAAACAAGAAGCTCAAAAATTATTAACTGAAGCTCAGCAATTAGACAAACATGGTATGCTTACAGACCAAATAAAAATGATGAAGCAAAACATGAAACGCGCTGTTGGTCCTAACCAACATTTTGGTGCAGGAGGCTCTTTAAGATCTCAAAAAAGACGAAGTAGATAAAACCAAATATTACATACAAATTATAAAAAAGTAAAGCTCAATGCTTTACTTTTTTATTTGTAATTAATTGAAATTAAAATTTCTACAAAAAAACTATTTATAATTAGTCTAAATAAATTTTGAAGATATGTTTTTAAAATATAGATTTGCCTAAAATAATTAACTCAGGCTTAAAGTGCTCATTTTAATATGAAAAAAAACACATATACATTTAGAAAACTTATAAATGATATTCACCTGTGGCTAGGTATTGGTAGTGGCATTATTATATTTTTAGTTTGTTTTAGTGGCACTATTTTAGCTTTTGAACATGAAATAAAAGATCTATTTTCAAACAAATTACAAATTGAAAAAACTGAAAACAAAAAAAGCGTTACAGAGTTAATTAAAATAGTAAAAAACAGCAATAAAGGTTTTGTTACAGGCTTAAGCATACCTAACAACAGCAACGAGGCATATACCTTTTCAGTTAAAAAAGACCCTAAAGAAAGGCGTGGTAGTTCGGTATTAGTAAACCCTTATTCTGGTGAAATACAAACGGTTAAAAAAACAAGTGCAGATGCCTTTTTGTTAAGTATGTTTAAATTACACCGATGGCTATTACTTGATATGAAAATAGGTAGACCCATTGTAGGGGTTGCCACAATAATATTTTTAATACTATCAATTTCTGGAATTATATTATGGTTTCCTAGAAAGTTAAAATGGAAAAACTTTAAACATGGATTTAAAATTAAAACCAATGCTAACTGGAAACGTATTAATCATGATTTACACAATACACTAGGGTTTTACGCTTGTATTTTTATTGTTATTATGGGTATTACAGGTTTATGCTGGTCTTTTGAAGGCTACCGAAACGGGTTAAGTAGTTTAATTGGTGCTAAAATTTTTAATAGGTCTTCGCCTGAGTTGACAATATCTAATTCAAATAAAAACATTATTTCTATAGATGAGGCTATACAAACTGCTAATAATACACTTAATTATAATGGTAAACTTAGCGTCTCTTTACCAAACAAAAGAAATAATTACTACTCCTTTAGAAAAACCGATGAAAACAATTGGTCTCCTGTAACTACTGATAAAATTTATATAGACCAAACAGGTGCTGTTTTAGCTGTAGATATTTTTAACAAAAAACCGTTAAATGTTAAAATAGCCTCTCTTATTAAACCATTACACACTGGAGAAATTTACGGAACCTTATCAAAAGTATTATATTTCTTAGCATGCTTAATTGCTACTAGTTTACCCGTTACTGGTACTATTATTTGGATTAATAAACTTAAGAAGAAGAAAAAGAAAAAATAATTAAATTAAGGGCGACCACAATCTACAATAAGACTCCTTTAGTTTTTCAAATTTTGATCGTTTGGCATAGGTGTTATAATCTACCGCATTGCTATGTTTTAAATCTTCTAAAAAATGCGCTTTTAATTGTTTACTTTTTTCAACATTATAAATTACTGAATTGATTTCAAAATTAATATTGAAGCTCCTATAATCCATATTAGAAGTACCTACCATGGCAAATATATCATCTACTACAATGGTTTTTGCATGTATAAAGCCTTTATAATATTTATACACCTTAACATTGGCTTTAAACAAAGCCTCTAAAAAGGAATTTGACGCATGTTTTACCATCCAAGAATCTGATTTTTCAGGAATAATTAAACGTACATCTACCCCACTTTTAGCTGCAATTTGAATGGCAGATATCATTTCATCATTAGGAACAAAATACGGTGTTGTAATATAAACATAACTTTTAGCTGTAATAATAGCTGTTATGGATAATTCCATAATATTAGCCCAATCTGTGTCTGGACCACTACCTGCAATTTACAATCCTATTTTAGTATTTAAAGTCTTTAGTTTTGGAAAAAATGGTTTAAACTGAGTTATGGTTTCTTTTGAAACAAATTTCCATGTTGACAAAAAGTGAATTTGCAACGATTTTACGGCATCTCCAACAATTCTTAAATGTGTATCACGCCAATATCTGGTACCATTATCATTTACATATACATCACTAATATTTATACCGCCAACATAGCCTATTTTTCCATCAATAATTACTATTTTTCTATGATTTCTGTAATTCATTTTCCCGGTAAGCGTAGAGAAAAATACCGGCATAAAAGGATAATGATGAACACCTGCATTACTTAGCTTCAACTTCATTTTCTTTGAAATTTTGCTTCCTACATCATCATAACTCAATCTAACTGTAACACCTTCTTTCGCCCTATCACAAAGTAAATTTAGCAATTGGCTACCTATAGTATCATCTTTAATAATGTAATACTCTAAGTGTACATGGTGTTTAGCTTGCTTAATATCGGCTAGTAACTTTTCAAACTTATCATTACCATTAATTATAATGTCTACGTCATTATTTAATGTTAATAGTTCATTTTCATTGCTATATAAAAGCCTTACTAACTTAACTTTTTCATCTAAATAATTATTTACATCATTAAGTTCATCACTACTTAATTCTAATTCTTTATGAATGGATTTTATAACAGTTTTATTTAGTAAACCTTTTTTGCTAAATATTTTATTTTTACGGTATTCTTGACCAAATAAATAATAAACAATAAGCCCCAAAAAAGGAAAAAACACTAAAACTACAATGTAGGATAGTGTTTTTGTTGGGTTTAAATTTTTAAGTATTATAGTAATAACAGCAGACGCCGCTATTAAGTAATTAAAGATAATTAATATACTCCACCAGTTATCTTTTACATACTCTAGCATTTTATTGATAATACCCTTCTTTGGGTATTTCTATCTGGTAAAGTTTTCTTGATTTGTTGTTAAGATGTGGTTCTCTTAACCAAGGATTATGTAGCTTTAGTATTTTGTAATTAATACCAAATTTTTGTGCAAAACTTGAAAAATCGGTTACAGCAGTATCTACTTCAACTTTATAAGTTGGAATATTGGTGTATAAATCTTTATCTCTAAAATTAAAGCCATATTTATTTGGGTGAGATAAAATTTCTTTAAAGGCTACAATTCTAAATATGTAGCGGCCTGTTTCTTCACCTAATAATAAATCGTAATAATTTGAAACTTTTTGTTCTTTTAACCTACGTGCTATTCCTGCTTGTCCTGCATTATATGCAGCTGCAGCTAATGTCCAAGAACCTAATTTCTCTTTAGCCTTTAACAAATATTTACATGCAACTTCTGTAGCTTTTTCTAAATGATAACGTTCATCTACATTAGTATTAACCTCTAAACCATTTTCTTTTCCGGTGGCTTTCATAATTTGCCACACACCTCTTGCCCCTGCTGGAGACACGGCATTTGTTAACCCACTTTCTATAACGGCTAAATATTTAAAATCATCTGGAATGCCATATTTAGCTAAAATAGGCTCTATAACAGGAAAATATTTTTTAGAACGTTTAAACATTAATAACCCGTTAGATTGCCAATAGGTATTTACCAATAGCTCTCTATCCATTCGTTCTAAAATATCAGGATTATTTAAAGGCAATGGTTCTCCTGCAAAATCTAAATTTTCAGGAACCTGAAGTGCATAAACATTATAATCGTTTATGAGTTTTTTTTCAAAATTTTCATCAGTAGGTGCATCTTGAAGGGCATAAATAAATAGAAAACATAAACTTAACAATCCCACGCACGCTAAAAGGCGTTCTACTATCTTCATCATAAAAAGTTTTGTCTAAAATTACTAAATGTGAATTAATTTTCAAGTATAATATCGGCTAAATGTTTATTAAACCACTTATATTTATTAATAATCATAATATGTGTTCCCTTTGGTATTGTAATACAATCTGTTATATTACTAATTGAAAAAACAGCATCATGTTCTCCGTGAATATGAATAATACCCGCTGGCGGTTCTGCTTGATTCCAATTAACCATTTGTTTTATTGCCCAACTTAAGTATTGATTATCATTAACAGAAAGGTATTTTTTATACAATTTTAAGCGCTTGGTAAAATTTTTTCCAAAAGCATATTTTTCTAAAACATCAATCTTACTTGCTAATTGGGTTGGCAATAATTTATATGCACCTGTAACTGCTGCTAGCTGCATGTGTTTTGGTATTTCATTTTTAGATTTTACACTAGAAACAATTATTAGTTTTTTAATGTTAATATGTTTACTCATTTCTTGAACCAAAACACCGCCAAAAGACACCCCTATTAAAACTACGTTACCATATTTTATAAATTTTGTCATACGCAATGCGTAATTAGTAAGCGATTCGTTTTCAAAAGGAATAACCCATTCTAAATGATGAATTTTAAACTTATCATTAGGAAGTTTTATGTTTTCAAAAATTAAAGGGCTTGCTGCCATACCTGGCATTAAATACACATGGATTAGTTCTTGACTCATAGGGCATTAACTTAACTTTTTCTTTACATTAAGGTTTTTTTTTAGTAATTTTGCACAGAAAACTAAGACAAACATAGTTTGCTTGTTTTAATTCTCCGCTTAAATTAAAAAATTTATACAAATGGTTGATGTTGCTGAACTAGTAGATAATGATTTTTTACGCCAATTTGAAATTAAAGTTGATAATCATTTAGCAAAAATTGAATATTCGCTTCAAGAGCGTAAAATCTTTTTAACGAAGCTTATCATTCCAGAGGAAATTAAAGACGAAAATTTTAGCAAAGAGTTTATTTCTGCTGTTTTTGAACAAATTAGAGAACGTAATTTAAGTGTGGTACCTACAAGCCCCGAAATTGCAAAATTTGTTAGAAGTAACAGAAAGTACAAACGTATGCTACCTGTTGGAGTGAGAATTTAAAAGTTTTATTTAAATATAAAACATAAAAAAAGCCGAAACATAATTTATATCTCGGCTTTTTTATTAGTAGTTATCTACTACATCTGAAATTTTATTATAGAGTAAGTTTTGTTGTTCATCATTTAACACCAATTGAGAGTTTGCTGTAATTGCATAAACCCATTGGCTCTCACCATCATTTACAGTTATTGAGTTACCATCAATACTCCAATCATAAATAGCTGTACTTGAAGTTATTTCTCCTGATAATTCCTCTATTTTAAGAATACTCTTAACTGTTTTATTTGAGGCAAATGTTAAGCTGCGTGTTGTATTGGTGTTGTTTGAAACTTCTAAGTTTTCCCAAACACCTATTACATTATTATACTCATCAACTTGTTCTGTAGAACAAGATAGAAAGAACGCAGAAAAAAGTAATAATATTAATATTGGGTTGTAGGTTTTCATTGGTTAGGTTATTTGGGTGAAATTAATTTCGCAACTAACATACTACCAACTACCCTTTTGTATCAAAAAAAATCGTTTAACCTTAATAAAAACAGATTAAAGCAACTATTTATCTAAAACTAAAGTATTTATAAACTCAAAACGCACCAATCCGTCGTCATCAATTTTAGTTAGTTCAACCTCATGAAGGGTATTAACTAACTCAGGATTCCAAGGCGCTTTTACCTTAACGTAATTTTCTGTAAATCCGTGAATGTAACCTTCCTTATTTTCGCTCTCAAATAATACGGTTCTCTTACTTCCTATTTGACTTTCATAAAATGCACGACGTTTTTTAACTGATAAACCTCTTAACATTTTGCTACGTTTACTACGCACATTACTTGGCACTACACCATCCATTTCTGCAGCCTCGGTATTATCTCTTTCAGAATAAGTAAATACGTGTAAATATGAAATATCTAGCTCATTCAAAAAATTGTAAGTTTCTAAAAAATGCTCATCGGTTTCTCCAGGAAAACCAACAATAACATCTACCCCTATGCAGGCATGTGGCATAACTTCTTTTATTTTAGCAACCCTGTCTACATACAATTCACGCATGTATCTGCGCTTCATTTTTTTGAGAATTTCATTGCTTCCACTTTGTAATGGCACATGAAAATGCGGTACAAATGCTCTAGATTTAGACACTAAATCTATAGTTTCATTTTTTAGTAAATTGGGCTCAATTGATGAAATGCGTAAACGCTCAATACCCTCAACTTTGTCAAGCTCTGTAACTAAATCTAAAAAGGTGTGTTCGTGTTTTTTATTACCAAATTCGCCTTTACCATAATCGCCAATATTAACACCTGTAAGTACAATTTCTTTAATGTTCTTTGCTGAAATTTCTTTGGCATTTTTAAGCACATTTTCCATGGTATCACTCCTAGAAATACCTCGCGCTAACGGGATGGTACAGTAGGTACATTTATAATCACAACCATCTTGAACCTTCAGAAAAGCACGGGTTCTATCGCCTATTGAGTAAGACCCAACATAAAAATCAGCTTCTTCAATTTCACATGAATGTACTTCGCCAAAATCGTTTTTGGTAAGATCATTTAAATAGTCTGTTATCTTAAATTTTTCGGTGGCTCCAAGCACCAAATCTACTCCATTAACATCTGCTAACTCTTTAGGTTTTAATTGTGCGTAACACCCAACCGCTGCAATAAAAGCTTTATCATTAGCTTTTTGTGCTTGCTTAACAATACTTTTAAATCGTTTATCGGCATTCTCAGTTACAGAGCATGTGTTAATTACATATATATCGGCTTTTTCAGAAAAATCTACCCTATCAAAACCTTCGTTTACAAAACTTCTGGCAATGGTAGAGGTTTCAGAAAAATTCAACTTACATCCTAATGTATAAAATGCTACCTTTTTGTTATTCACTTTAAATGAGCCCAAACTTGTTTCAGGGACTTTTTAAATTTATATTTACAGCTAAAAGACTGCAAATTTACAACTAATAAGTTACATGATAAAACGTATTACAAACCTATTAACAAACTACTTTTCAATTAGTTGTATAGTAATCCTTTTTGTTTCTTGTGGAAATAACAACAACAATAGTAGAGACCATTTAGTTTTTAGATATAATGAATATGCTAACATTAATACTTTAGACCCTGCTTTTTCAAGAACACTTCAAGACAACTCTATAAACAATCAACTCTATAATGGCTTAGTACAATTAGACAGTGCTCTGAATATAAAACCCTGTATTGCAAAATCTTGGTCTATTTCTGATGATGCTACTACTTACACCTTTGTTTTACGTAATGATGTTTATTTTCATAAACACCCTCTTTTTGGAAAAGACTCTACTAGAACTGTTAATGCTAAAGATTTTGAATATAGTTTAAACCGATTAAGGGATGAAAAAATAGCAGCTCCAGGAAGTTGGGTTTTAAACAAAGTAAAAGACTTTAAGGCTATAAATGATACTATTTTTAAAATTGAATTAAAACAACCTTTTCCTGCTTTTATTGGTTTACTTACCATGAAATATTGCTCTGTAGTTCCTAAAGAAATTGTTGAACATTACGGTATTGATTTTAGAGCAAACCCTATTGGCACAGGTCCTTTTAAATTTAAAAGATGGGAAGAAAATATAAAACTAGTTCTTAGAAAAAACGAGCTTTATTTTGAAAAAGATAGTATTGGAAACCAACTTCCCTATTTAGAAGCTGTTGCATTAACTTTTTTACCTGACAAGCAGAGTGAATTTTTACAATTTGCACAGGGTAATATAGATTTTATTTCTGGTTTAGATGCTTCTTATAAAGACGAACTATTAACTGCCGATGGGAAACTTAGAGATAAATACGCTAATAGCGTAAATATGATTAGAGGCCCTTACCTAAACACCGAATATCTTGGGTTTTACTTAGATTCTGAAACTCCCGAAATACAATCTAAACTTATTAGAAAAGCCATTAACTACGGTTTTAACCGAAAAAAAATGATGCTTTACTTAAATAATGGTGTTGGTAATCCTGCTAATGGAGGGTTTATTCCCATTGGGCTAGCAGGTTATAATGCATCTAACGGTTATACTTATAAGCCAAAAAAAGCAAAACAACTTATAGACCAATTTAAAGAAGAAAGTGGCATAAAAACCCCAGAAATTACATTGGTAACCACTAGTAATTATTTAAGTTTTTGTGAGTTTATTCAAAGAGAATTAGAAAAAGTTGGCTTAACTATTAATGTTGACGTAATGCCCGAAGCCTCTTTACGAAGTGCACGCTCTAACGGAAAAGTTGATATGTTTAGAAGCTCTTGGATTGCCGATTATTTAGATGCCGAAAACTACCTTTCTATTTTTTACAGCAAAAATTTTGCACCTAATGGCTCTAATTATTTTCATTTTAAAAACAAAACCGTTGATAGCTTGTACAACAAAGCCTTTACCATTACTGATATTAATGAGCGTAAACATTTATATAAAACCATAGATTCTATAGCCATGGACCATGCTATTATGGTGCCTTTATACTATGACGAAGTAATACGTTTTACCAGAAAAAACATAAAAGGTTTAGGCATAAACCCTATTAATCTATTAGATTTAAGGCGGGTTGAAAAACACTAATCTTCTTCTGTTTTTTTACCAATATCTTGAATTTCGTCTTTAACAATTACAACAGATTTTTTCCATTTGGTTTCTAGTATTGTGTAAAATCCCCAAACGGCTAGTAAACCTGCAGGAATGCCTAATAAACTCCAACCAAAACTATTATCCCAATCAATGCCCCAGTCAAACAAAGCATCTAAAATTCCTAATATAAACCCCAAAACTAAAGCAGCAGCATAATACACCACTACACTTAAAATAGCGTATAACCATTTTTTTTGGTTGTACTCAGTTGCCAAATCATAAAATCTTTTCCCAATAAAATATAGAAGTAGTAGATGTAACATAATTTTAATCCTTTTAATAATTAACAGAGGTTTTATTGCGTTAGGGATTGCAGCAAGTTACCGTGTAACGCGGAAAGCCCGACCCGATAGGGTAACGCCCAAAAAACTAATCTCTTCGGTATTTTTTTGTTTCTTGAAAAACGTGTTCTAATATTTGTTTGTCTTGTTCTGTAAATTCTTGATTACGTCTTGCCATTACAACTTTGGCTACTTCAAATACTTTTTTTGTTAAATAAGTTGTAAAACCTGCACTACCGCCCCAACTAAAACTTGGTATAAAATTTCTGGGGAAACCGCTACCAAACACATTGGCACTAACACCAACTACTGTACCTGTGTTAAACATAGTGTTGATACCTGCTTTACTATGATCTCCCATTAACAGACCGCAGAATTGTATGCCAGTTTTTACAAAACTTTCTGTTTGGTAATCCCACAATCTAACTTCGGCATAATTATTTTTTAGATTAGAGGTGTTGGTATCTGCTCCTAAATTACACCATTCTCCTAAAACCGAATTTCCTAAAAACCCATCGTGTCCTTTACTGGAGTAGCCAAAAATAACAGCATTATCTACTTCTCCTCCAATTTTACTATGTGGGCCAATGGTTGTTGGCCCGTAAATTTTTGCTGCCATTTTTACAATAGCATTTTCACACAAAGCAAACGGACCTCTTATCATGGCACCTTCCATAATCTCTGTGTTTTTTCCTATATAAATTGGGCCTTTTTCGGCATTTAAAGAACATAATGGAAGTTTGGCTCCTTGTTCTATAAAAATGTTTTCTGAGTGAAAGGCTACTGTTGTTTCTGGTATGGGTTGAGATGTTCTGTTTTTAGTAATTAAATTGAAATCTTCTTGAATGGCTTCATCATTTTTAGAAAAAATGTCCCAAGTATTTTCAACCTTTAAACAATCGTCTTCAAACTCTAATGCTTGGTAGGTATCAAAATTTATGTCTTCTTCTCCTTCTTTTGCATAAAAAGCTATAACATCTTCTCCTTTAAAAATAGCTTGGTTTTCTTTTAACGCCTTAACCATTTCAACCAATTCTAAGTTTGGAAGGTAAGATGCATTTATCATCACATTAGTTTCCATTTCAACCATAGGAAATTTATCTGATAAATAATCTTCTGTTATTGTGGTTGTGGTGGTATCTAAGTAGGTTTCCCATTTTTCTCTAATGGTTAAAATACCTATTCTAATATCGGCTACCGGTCTTGTATAAGTAAATGGTAATAAATTATTCCGTGAGGGGCCATCAAAAAGGATATAATTCATAGCAATTTAAAAGTTAAAGGTTAAGTTAAAAGCATATTACTTTATAGCTTAATTGCTGTTTTGTAGTCAAATGTATGTTAAAAGCATAAAATAAAAAAGCCTTTCTGCAATAGAAAGGCTCAATGGTATAATATATTCGTTAAGTTTACTTTTTAAACTTAGCGTATTTATTTTTAAACTTATCAATACGTCCTGCTGTATCTACTAATTTAGATTTACCAGTATAGTATGGATGCGATGTTCTTGAAATCTCCATTTTTACAAGTGGATACTCAACACCATCAACTTCAATAGTCTCATTAGTATCTGCAGTAGACTTTGTTAAAAACACATCATCGTTAGACATATCTTTAAATGCTACTAATCTATAATTTTCTGGATGTATACCTTTTTTCATCGCTTTACGCTTTAAATCTTTAATTTTTCGAGGTGCAAATTTAAGTATTCTTTACAAATAAACAATACTTTTTTGTTAATTTTTATTTCTGCTTTTTGTGTAACTATTTGGTATCTTTGAATACTAACCGTACAACTAACATTTTAAACAAAAATATATAATGGAAAAATCTTTTAAATCTATAGCTAAAGATTATGGTATTTACCTTGGCGCAACTTTAGCTGCTGTAACAGCTATTGGATATGCTGTTAGCTTAGACTTATTTACTCAAATATGGCTAGGACTCTCTTTAATAGCTATTATTATTGTTTTTGGAATTATTTCAATTTTAAAATCAAAAAAGGCATCAGGTGGCTATATTAGTTTTAAAAATGCTTTTACATCTTATTTTATTACCATATTATTAGGTTTAGTTATTAGCTCTTTAGTTAGTATCATTATTTTCAATTTTATTGACCCTGAAGCTGCTACTACATTGCAGGAGAAAATAATGGACGCCCAAGTACAAAGGTTAGAAAACTTTAATGTTCCTGCAGAAGTTATTGCTGAAACCGTAGAGAAAATGGAAGCTCAAGGCAATATGTATTCTATTAGTAATATAGCTCAATCTATTATTTGGCAACTTGCAGGCTTTAGTGTTGTAGGGTTAATTATAGCTCTAATAATGAAGAAAAATAAACCCGAGACAGAATAAATTCATTATTTTTGAAGCTATCAAATTTTTTGAAATTTCTTAAATGAACATATCTGTAGTTATACCACTACTTAACGAACAAGAGTCTTTAAAAGAATTACATGATTGGATTGCCAATGTTATGCAGTCCAATCATTTTTCTTATGAAATTATTTTTATAGATGATGGTAGTACGGATAATTCTTGGCAAACTATTAAAAAACTTGCTTCTAAAAACAAAGCTGTAAAAGGAATTAGATTTTTAAAAAACTTTGGAAAATCTCAAGCTTTACATGCTGGTTTTGATAAAGCTGTAGGTAATGTTGTTATTACTATGGATGCCGATTTACAGGATAGTCCCGAAGAAATTCCAGAATTATATAATATGATTGTTAATGATGATTATGATTTAGTTTCTGGATGGAAAAAAAAGCGTTACGACTCTGTAATTGCAAAAAACTTACCCTCTAAACTATTTAATTGGGCTGCAAGAAAAACCTCTGGTGTAAAACTTCATGATTTTAACTGTGGTTTAAAAGCCTATAAACTTGATGTTGTTAAAAACATTGATGTTAATGGTGAAATGCACCGTTACATTCCTGTACTTTCAAAAAATGCTGGATTTACAAAAATTGGTGAAAAAGTTGTTCAGCATCAAGCTAGAAAATATGGTGTTACCAAATTTGGCATAGATCGCTTTATCCATGGTTTTTTAGATTTAATAACCATTTGGTTCTTATCGCGTTTTGGTAAACGCCCCATGCATTTATTTGGTGCCTTAGGGGTTATTATGTTTATAATTGGTTTTGGTTTTGCCTTTTATTTAGGCATAGACAAATTATTTTTAAATCCAACAGGAAGACTCATAACCCAACGCCCACAATTTTTTATAGCCCTAACCACAATGATTATTGGCACACAGTTTTTTGTTGCTGGCTTTTTAGGCGAAATTATTTTACGAACCAAACAAGGCAAAAAACGATATACCGTTAAAGATAATTTGAATTTATAGAAATTTAAAACAACCTTTTAAGTAAAGCTTTCTAACGTTTTATTACATTTTTTTAAACCTAAGTTTCAATCTATTTAATTACTTTTGTAGTATAACTTTATAACTAAGCTATGATTCACATTGAGCCAAAAATTTTAGAGAGAATAAACACTTGGTTAACCCCAACTTTTGATGAAGACACACAACAAATCATAAAAGAAAGTATAGCCAATAATCCTAAAGACATTCAAGAAAGTTTTTATAAAGACCTAGAGTTTGGTACAGGTGGCATGCGTGGTATTATGGGTGTTGGCACCAACAGAATTAACAAATACACCTTAGGAAAAAGCACACAAGGTTTAAGTGATTATTTAAAAGAATCTTTCCCTAATGAAAAACTTAAAACCGTTATTGCTTATGATTGTAGACACAACAGTAAAACTTTGGCGAAAGTTGTTGCCGATGTGTTTTCTGCCAACGGTATTGAAGTATATTTGTTTGAAGATTTACGTCCTACTCCAGAGTTATCTTTTGCAGTAAGACATTTAAATTGCCACTGCGGAATAGTGTTAACAGCATCTCACAACCCACCAGAATATAATGGTTACAAAGTTTATTGGCAAGATGGCGGACAATTAGTTCCACCTCATGATGCCGCAGTTATTGATACTATTAACAAATTAGATTATGCAGACATCAAGTTTAAGGCTAATGATAGCTTAATTAACTACGTTAGCGATAAAATAGACAATGTATTTATAGAAGCCTCTGTAAAAAACGGAAGCTTAGGGTTAACTCAAGAAGCCAAAGACAATTTAACCATTGTATTTACCTCGCTCCATGGAACTTCTATTACAGCAGTTCCAGAAACTTTAAAACGCGCTGGCTATAAAAATGTTCACATTGTAAAAGAACAAGAAGTTCCTAATGGTGATTTTCCTACCGTAGCCTCTCCTAACCCAGAAGAACCTGCTGCCTTAAAAATGGCTTTAGAATTAGCCGAAGAAGTTAATGCCGATATTGTAATTGGGACAGACCCTGATTGCGACAGATTGGGAGTAGCTGTTAGAAATCGTAAAAACGAACTTGTACTTTTAAACGGTAATCAAACCATGGTTATGATGACCGATATTCTTTTAAAATTATGGAAGAATGAAGGTAAAATTACAGGCAAAGAATTTATAGCATCAACAATTGTTTCTACTCCAATGTTAACCAAAATGGCTGAAGCCTACGGTGTAGAAAGTAAAATAGTTTTAACAGGCTTTAAATGGATAGCTAAGTTAATTAAAGATTATCCAGAATTAAACTTTATTGGTGGTGGAGAAGAAAGTTTTGGATTTATGGTTGGTGATTTTGTTAGAGACAAAGATGCCGTAACCTCTACTCTATTAGCCATAGAAATTGCTGCAAATGCAAAAGCCAATGGTAGCTCTGTTTATGAAGAACTTATAAAACTTTATGTAGAACATGGTTTCTACAAAGAAAAATTAGTATCATTAACTAAAAAAGGAATAGAAGGTGCCCAGGAAATAAAACAAATGATGATTGATGCTAGAAAAAATCCTTTAACAGAAGTTAACGGATCTAAAGTTGTAAAAGTTGAAGACTATCAATTGTCGATTGCTAAAAACATGGTTACTGGCGAAGAAACAGCAATAGATATTCCAAAGTCTAACGTATTAATTTATTACACCGAAGATGGAAGCAAAATAGCGCTTAGACCTAGTGGAACTGAGCCAAAAATAAAATTTTATGTTAGTGCAA
Organism: Seonamhaeicola sp. NFXS20; assembly: GCF_049132085.1. Lineage (NCBI taxonomy): Bacteria > Pseudomonadati > Bacteroidota > Flavobacteriia > Flavobacteriales > Flavobacteriaceae > Seonamhaeicola > Seonamhaeicola sp. NFXS20. The sequence goes on from NZ_JAFMPU010000002.1 coordinate 511,340, forward strand.
ATACCAAATTAAATTCAGTTTCTGATTTTGAAGTAACCGAAAAAGCACTAGACTCTAAAATTGATTCCATACTTAAAGACATGAATCTCATTTAATGAATCACTTTTTTAATATACTAAGGTACGCTAAACCTTATAAACGTTTTGCAATAGGACACATTATTTCTAATGTGTTTTTTGCTTTATTTGGCACCCTTTCGTTTGTAGCTCTCAAGCCTATGCTTGACGTTATATTCGAAAAAAACATAGATCCTTGTACCGGAGAACCTATTATTTCTAACCCAACAGAACCTATTTATACAGGTATCTGGGAAATAGGAGATTATTTTGGCGACTTATTAGCCTACCAAATGCATGTTTTTACTGGCGGAGACAAATCTAAAGCATTAATTTTTGTTATATTCTTAATAGTAATAGCGTTTTTACTCAAAAATATTTCTGGCTATTTAGCCAACTATTTTATGGTATTTTTAAGAAATGGCGTTATAAGAGATATAAGAAATACTGTTTACAAAAAGATATTAGATTTACCATTATCTTATTTTTCAGAAAAAAGAAAAGGAGATATTATGGCCCGTGTTACTGGTGATGTTAACGACCTACAATATTCAATGTTACCCGTTCTTGAACTTATTGTTAGAGAACCTCTAACCATAATTTTCTCTTTAATAGCTATGCTAATTATAAGTACAAAACTTACTGTGTTTGTATTTATTTTTATTCCTATTGTAGGATTTGTTATTTCTAAAATTGGCAAAAGTTTAAAACGAAAATCAGATCGTGTTCAAAAAGAACAAGGGCTTTTCTTATCTACTTTAGAAGAAACACTAGGCGGGCTAAGAATTATAAAAGGATTTAATGTTGAAAAAATCTTTAACAATAAATTTAAAGCATCAACTCAACGATTTTATAATTTTTCTAACAAACTTTTAATTCGCCAAAGTTTAGCATCACCTACAAGTGAGTTTTTAGGTATTTGTATGATTGCAGTTATTTTATGGTACGGAGGCAATCTTATTTTAAGTGACGATTCTGGCTCTTTTTTAACAGGAAGTAAATTTTTGGTTTATATTGGTTTAGCCTATAATATACTTACACCTGCTAAAGCTTTTTCAAGAGGATTAGTTAATGTTAAAAAAGGAGGATCTGCTGCAGAGCGTATTCAAGAAATTCTTGATGGAGAAACCCCTTTAAAAGACAAACCTAATGCCATAGTAAAAACAGATTTTAACTCTCAAATTGAGTTTAAAAACATATCGTTTAAATATGATGATGAGTATGTTTTAAAAGATTTTTCTTTAACTATTCCTAAAGGAAAAACGGTTGCCTTAGTAGGACAATCGGGAAGTGGAAAATCTACATTAGCTAACTTAATAACAAGGTTTTATGATGTAAACAAAGGCAGCATTTTAATTGATGGTAAAGATATTAAAAATCTAACAATGACTTCATTACGAAAACAATTAGGTATTGTTACACAAGATGCTATTTTGTTTAACGACAGTATAAAAAACAACCTAAAATTAGGAAAAGAAAACGCTACCGACGAAGAAATTATTGATGCCCTAAAAGTAGCTAACGCCTGGGAGTTTGTAAAAGAGTTACCAGATACTATTGAAACAAATATTGGCGACTCTGGAAACAAATTATCTGGTGGTCAAAAACAAAGACTAAGCATTGCTAGAGCAGTACTTAAAAGTCCTCCTATTATGGTTTTAGATGAGGCTACTTCTGCCCTAGACACAGAAAGTGAACGCTTAGTACAAGTAGCACTAGAAAACATGATGAAAAACAGAACATCTATTGTTATTGCTCACCGCCTATCAACTATTCAAAATGCCGATGAAATTGTTGTTTTAAACAAAGGTGAAATAGTAGAACAAGGAAAACATAACCAACTAATTGCCAAAAATGGCACCTATAAAAAACTTGTTGACATGCAAAGCTTAGATTAAGTAAGTATACACATTATAAAAATAAAAAAGGATAGAGATTTGGGCTTCTATCCTTTTTTTTATTCATTGATAGACTTGGGGACGACTATCAACACAAGTAGGTTTCTGATACAAACATATAACAAATAGAAACACACAGCAAGAAAAAAATGCATTTTATCGTTTTTTAATGTATTTCATCGATTTTATAATTCGTAATAAACTGATTAACAACCCATTAGTATTTAATAAAATTTTAAACCATTTAAGCTTAAACTTTTACTATATTTAGTAGTCTAAAGTTTAAATTTTGTTAGTGCAAAACGAAGAAGAATTATTACAACAACTACAATCTAGCACCCATAAAGAACAGGCTTTTAGAGCGTTAATTACGCAATATAAAGAACGTCTTTATTGGCACATCCGTAATATTGTTAAGTCTCATGATGACACTGACGATGTATTACAAAACACCTTTATTAAAATTTATAAAAATATTAATAACTTTAAGGGAGATAGTAAGTTGTACTCTTGGATGTACAGAATTGCAACTAACGAGTCTATTACATTTATTAATAAAAATGCTAAAAGATTACAAATTACTAGTGAAGAAGCTCAACAACTAGCAATAAATAATTTAAAATCTGACACCTATTTTGAAGGAGATGAAATTCAATTAAAATTGCAAGAAGCCATAGCCACACTACCAGAAAAACAGCAATTAGTTTTTAACATGAAATATTTTCAAGACTTAAAATACAAGGAGATGTCTGATATTTTAGAAACTTCTGAAGGCGCTTTAAAAGCATCTTATCATATTGCAGTAAAAAAAATTGAAACCTATTTAACTAAAAATTAAACCTTTATAAAGTTTATTAGTCTTACATATAAGATGAAAAAGAATAGAATACATAATATAAAAGAAAGCGGTTTTAAAACTCCTGAAGGGTATTTTAATTCACTTGAAAATAATATTATGAGTGAGTTAAAATTAAAAGAACTTGCTACCAAGTCTGGTTTTAATACACCAAACAATTATTTTGACACTCTAGAAAACAGCATTCTAGATAAAGTAACAGAAGAAAAGGCTCCCAAAGTAATTCAATTATTTAGCAGAAAAAATATTATTTACGCATCTAGTATTGCTGCTGCAATTTTATTACTATTTAATCTTTCAATCTTTGAAAACAAGCCCTCTTTTGATAACTTAGATAATGAAACAGTTGAAAATTATATTTTAAACGAAAATATAGAAACCTATGAAATAGCCTCTTTATTGTCTGATGATGAATTAACAGAAGAGAATTTTGTAGAGTTTAATTTTGAAGAAGAAACTGTTGAAAACTACATTCTAGACAATATAGAATTAGAAGATTTATATTAACAGAAAAAAAATTAAAATGAAAAAGCATATACTCCCTATCTTAATCTTTTTATTTTCATTAAATATTACTGCGCAGAAAGACCGTGATAAAATACATGCGCTTAAAGTATCATTTATAACAGAACAATTAGATTTAACTGAACAAGAAGCTCAAAAATTTTGGCCTGTTTACAATGACCACAATAAAAAAATGTCTAAACTTAAATACCAAGACATGCGAGCTTTAAGAAAAGAATTAAAAAGTAATATTGAAACTTTAACTGAAGAGAAAGCCTTAGAATTTATTAAAAAAATAAATAGTATAGAATTAAAGGAACATAAATACAAACAAGAATACGCAGCAAAATTAAAGACAATATTATCTGCAAAAAAAATAATTAAACTTAGAGTTGCTGAAGAAGATTTTAAAAGAAAAATTTTAGAACGGTGGAAAAACCGTAAAAATGAAAATAGAAAATAAAAAAAAGAGAAGTTTTACTTCTCTTTTTTTATTCTATAAATGTAAGTTTAGAAATGCTTCCATTTCCAGCAGCATAAGCAACAGAATCATTTAAGAATCTAATAGTATAAAAACCCTCATCACTTAAATGCTTCCAGTTTTCACCAGAATTATTACTATAATCAATCCCTTTAAAACCAACAGCAACCAATTCTTTACCGCCACTATTAGGAATATATTGCACACAACTTCTATATCCTGGATTTTTATTTTTAGCTACTAGTTGCCATGTTTTACCTCCATCAACAGTTTTAATTTTATTTGCTGTATTATCATCTGGTTTAGTATAATCACCACCAATAGCAAAACCATTTAACTCATCATAAAAATCAATTGAAAAAATACCTGTAGTTTCTTTTCCTTGCATGATAGGTGTGTTATAAACCTCCCATGTTTTACCTTTATCTGGCGAATACAAAACTCTACTCACCTTGCCCCCTGTAGCTACCCAAGTATGGTTACCTACTATTGCTATATTGGTGTCACTTGCTGCAAATGCTGCTTCACCTTTTTTTGCTTTTGGTAAATTATCACAAGGTAATTTTGTCCAGGTTGTTCCTGCATCTCTTGTTATTATAATACTCATGCAATCATCTGTTGGATCTCCAATGGCAATGCCTTCATTTTCGTTCCAAAAATCCATAGAGTCATAAAAAGCTTTAGGGTGATTTTCTTGATAAACCAATTTGTTTTTATTCAAATCAGCATTTAAACTGTATAATAATGCTGGACTCCCTATAGTGATTCCATAACCATTATTTTCATTAACAGCTAAGGCTCTAAAATTTAGTTTATGAGTATTAGATGATAAGTTTGTTTTATGAATGTAAAAAGGCCTATTTTTTAATGAATCTACATGATTATAAACTAGGTTAGGCGTGATAATTCCTAATTCGCCTTTTGAAGTTAAATAAATAGGCGCTGTAAATTTAGATCTAATAATCTCTAAAGCTCTTACGTTTAAAGTTGAATCTTTTATTAAAGTTTCAATTTTAACATCATTGAAATTTCTATCTTTTTGTAATAATTCGTTTTTAAAAGAAAAAAAACAAAATACTATTACTACTAAAACAAATGGTTTCATAAAAATTAGTTTTTTATAAAAATATGAAACCTTTTGAAAAAAGTAACTTTCTTCTACTAGAAAAACATTACGCTTTATTTATCAATATAATATTCAAAATCAACAACATAATCACTAAAAACACCAGACTTATCACTAAAGCCTTTTTATTAACCTTCATCTTTTACATTTACGTTATAATATATTGATGCGAAAATTGTGAAAAACTTGCGCCCATATTAAACATTTTCAAAAAAAACTCTCATAACTAAATGAGAGTCTAATTAAATTATAGAAAACTAAGGCCTAGGAATTGGAGGTCCATGTCTTTCTTTAGGTGGTCTTGCTCCTTTCCCTCCTCGTTTAAATACATCTTTTAATATTTCTTTAAGTTGCTTTTTTTGCTCTTGGTTGCAAATATTCCTAATATCTCTTAGATAATAGAATTTCAATTTTTCGCGTTTCATATCTAATTCTGCTATTGAATTCATAACAGAGTCTATATCACTTTCTGTTGCATTTTCATTAAAAACAAGATTAAAAAGCTCATCTCTAAATTGCATTGTATTTCCTGATAAAGATTGCATCTCTTCATGATGTCTATTATTAATTTCTTCAAATTTCATCATTTGTTTATCAGAAAAATGCAATTCTTTTGCTATAAATCCGTTAGGCCCGTTAGAACCTCTTCTAATATCTTTTCCTTTTGGATGCACTAAATAGTTATACAAGAAAAAACCATTTACAACAACTAAGAAAGCTAATAATATATATAATAGGATATTTTTTTTATTCATCTTTTAAATTGATTAAAATTGATGTTTCTGAATCATAAAATAACCCATATAAATTTGTTGATTCATTTACATTAACATCATATTTGTTAGTAGAGTTTAGCCTAATGAGAGCCAAAGCGTTTAACACCACAAAACACAATAAGGTTGCTAACTGTAATTTAGTTGCAAACCAAGACGAATATACTGTTTCTTCTTCTTTTTCTTCAAACAAACGTTGCATGGTCTTGTCTTTAAAAAAAGGAGATACCTTTACATCACCAATAGTATCGCAAACACTAAGCGTACTATTAATTTTTTCATGTATGTTATTAGTTGTTTTCATGTTATATTTTTTTAGATGCAATATTTTTTAAAAACTTGCGTTACATATTTTTTTTGTAATAATTTTCTAAAAGTTTTTTTAAATTCTTTTTAGATCTAAACATTAAAGACTCTACAGAAGACACACTTTTATTAGTAATTTCACTTATTTCTTTATTACTAAAACCATCTATTTTACTTAAAGTAAATACTACTCTTTGGTCTTCAGGAAGTTTATTAATTGCTTTAAAAAGTATTTCACTTTGCTCTTGATTTTCTAATAATATACCCGGATGATTCATTTCTGTAAAATACTGTGTTTTATCAAAAGGGATTTCATTTCCTAAAATAGATTGCAAAAACGCAAAGCGCTTTTTAGTATTTTTTTTCCTAATAAACTCTAAACATTTATTAGTGGTAATTCTATAAATCCAAGTAGAAAGTTTTGAGTTCTCTTTAAACTTGTTTATAGATTTAAAAACCTCAACAAAAACTTCTTGGGCAATGTCTTCGGCATCTTCTTTATTTGGAACAAATGAAATACAGGTAGTAAAAACCTTTTGCTCAAACAGCTCTATTAATTTACTATACGCAAATTTCTTACCATCCTTTAATTCTTGTATAAATTTTTCTTCTTCCAAAAAAGCAAGTTTAAACCGCTAAAATAGTTAAAATTAATACACTAATTAACCTTACCTTTGCTCCCTGATTAAGTAAAAAAATGAGATTACATAGAAATTTATGTTTTGCAGTTATAGATGGTTTAACCTCTATTTTTAACGAAGGCAATTATGCCGACAAAGTTATACAACAACTTTTAAAAAGAGATAAACGCTGGGGAAGCAGAGACCGTGCTTTTGTTGCAGAAACCACCTACGACATCGTACGCTGGAAACGATTATATGCTGAAATTGCTGAAGTTAAAGCACCTTTTGATAGAGATAATCTTTGGCGTATGTTTGCAGTTTGGGCAACATTAAAAGGTATTAAATTACCAGATTGGAAATATTTTGAAAACACGCCAACCAGAAAAATTAAAGGACGTTTTGATGAACTTTCTAAAATAAGGGTTTTTAGAGAATCTATCCCAGATTGGATGGATGCCATTGGTGTAGATGAATTAGGCGAAGAAAAATGGACCAAAGAAATTGCTGCTCAAAACCAACAAGCCGATGTAATTTTAAGAGTAAATACACTTAAAACAACTAAAGAACAATTACAAAACGAATTGTTTGATTTAAATATAGAAACAGAATTCATTAAAGGTTACCCCTATGCATTGAAGTTAAAAGAACGTGCTAATGTTTTTGTAACCGATGCTTTTAAAAAAGGATTTTTTGAAGTACAAGACGCTTCATCTCAATTAGTTGCTGAAATGCTTGACGTAAAACCCGGTATGAAAGTAGTAGATACTTGTGCTGGCGCCGGTGGAAAAACCTTGCATTTAGCTTCTTTAATGGAAAACAAAGGACAAATTATTGCTATGGATATTTACGAAAGTAAACTCAAAAAATTAAAAATTAGAGCCAGACGTAACGGTGTTCATAACATAGATTTGAAAGTAATAGATTCAACTAAACCCATTAAAAAACTCTACAATAAAGCAGACCGTGTTTTAATTGATGCCCCTTGTTCTGGCTTAGGTGTTTTAAGAAGAAACCCCGATGCTAAGTGGAAATTAGAACCAGAATTTATTGATAGAATTAAAGTTGTTCAACAAGAGGTTTTACAAAAATATTCTAAAATGGTTAAACCAGGCGGAAAACTAGTTTATGCTACCTGTTCTGTGCTACCTTCAGAAAACGAAAAACAAGTTAACACCTTTTTAACCACAGATTTAGGAAAAGAGTTTAACTTTGTAAAAGACAAAAAAGTGCTAGCACACGAATCTGGTTATGATGGTTTTTATATGGCACTTTTAGAAAAAAAATAATTTATGAAACACCTTTACATTCTTTCTTTTTTATTTTCTTTTTTAGGATTTTCACAGATACCATCAAATTATTATGATAGTGCAGATGGTTTATCTGGTTATGCGCTTAAAACAGAATTAAAAAACATTGTTACCAATGGCCACACATGGGATTCTAACCCTAACACAGCCTATGACAATTTATATACAGCATATTTAACAACCCATACAGATAATTATTATGAGAATGATGGAACTGTACTAGATTTCTATTCTGAAAACCCAATTCCAAGCGCAACAAATAATGACTCTTATAATTATACTCATGGAGATAGACAATGCGGTTCCTATGACTCAGAAAATGATTGTTATAATAGAGAGCATTTATTCCCTCAAGGTTTTTTTAATGAACAACTCCCCATGAGAGCAGATGTGCATCATGTAATTCCTACTGATGGATATGTAAACAACAGAAGAAGTAACTATCCTTTTGGAGAGGTAAGTAACGCAACATGGACATCCAATAATGGTTCAAAAGTAGGTCCAAATACTTTTGGAAGTTATTCAGGAACCGTTTTTGAGCCTATAGATGAATTTAAAGGCGATATTGCAAGAGCTTTATTATATTTTGCTGTTAGATATGAAGATAACTGGGATGATTCAGGATGGGATGAACACGAAACCCCTAATAACCCACTTAATGGAACAAGCAATCAATTCTATGAAGATTGGTACATAGACCTCCTCCTAGATTGGCATGCAAATGACCCCGTGGTACAAGCTGAAATTGATAGAAATAACGCTGCCTATAACTTTCAGGGAAATGCCAATCCTTTTGTAGATCACCCAGAATTTGCAGAAATGATTTGGAACTCAGCAGTAGATAATGAGGCGCCTTCAGCTCCTACTAATTTAGTAGCTTCAAATCCAACAGATAATAGTATAAACTTAAGTTGGAATGCTTCTAGTGACAATATTGGTGTTGCCTCATATGATATTTATGTAGATGGTTTAAATTCATTTAATACCTCTAACACCTACTTTACCGTAACAGGACTAATTTCAAATACTAATTATTGTTTTACAGTAAAAGCAAGAGACGCTGCTAATAATGTATCTAATTTTAGCAATCAGGATTGTGAAACAACTACTAACAATGGCTCTAGTGGAGGTACAGATTGCCTTACCGAATCTTTTGCTAATATCACTACTGGTTCTAGCTCTTATTCAATCAGAAATTGGACAGGAGATGATGGTGGATCTTGGTCTGCAACCGATGCAAGAACAGATCAATCTATAAATGGTAGCGAAGCTATAACCATTAGAGACGGTTCTCTTTCAACACCAACTGTTAGCGGAGGAATAGGCAATCTAACTATAACTACATTAAGAGTTTTTAGTGGTAGCGGTGGTACATTTAATCTTAAAGTAAATGGCAATACAGTTGGCACTATTGCGTATAGTGGTACTGAACAAACTATTACCATACCTAATATTAATGTATCAGGTGATGTCTCGATTATTATAGATGGTAATTCTGTTAGCAGCAACCGTGTAATTTTTGATGACTTATCTTGGACTTGTTACACCTCTTTAAGTACAGAATCCAATGAGTTAATCAGCCTTAAAATGCATCCTAATCCTGTAAAAGGGAATAGACTATATTTTGAAACAAACAAGGATTTAGATATTAAAATCTATGATATTCTTGGAAAACTCATAATTGACAAATCTGTAATTTCTAATAGTAATTTTATAGATGTATCTAATATAAAAAAAGGAATATATTTAGTTAAAATAACAAACAATAATCAAAGTATCACTAAAAAGTTAATTAAACAGTAAAAGCTCAATATCTATATAATTTTTACAAAAAGACCACTTTAAAAATGGTCTTTTTTATTTTTACAATATGTTACATCATGATTTCAAAACCCATATTGAAGACTTAATTTCAGAAAAAACACAAACTATAAAACCTGTATCTGGTGGAGATATTTCTGAAGCTTTTGTTATAACTACTGCAAAACAAAAGTATTTTTTAAAAACCAATACTTCTAATAAACTTTCTATGTTTAAAGAAGAAGTAAATGGGCTTAATGCCATTGCTAAAACCAAAACTATTGCCACCCCAAAGGTTTATCAATATGGTATTTTTAACAATAAATCGTATGTATTAATGGCGTGGATTGAAACCAAAACGCCCACAAGTAACGATTTTAAAAATTTAGCAACCCAACTAGCTAACCTTCATAAATCTACAACCAATTGCTTTGGTTTTGAAAACAATAATTTTATTGGAAGCCTAACACAATCAAACAAAAAGCATCAAAATTGGACTAATTTTTATGTTGAAGAACGCCTTCAACCTCAACTCAATTTAGCAAAAAGTAAAAAATTATTAAATCCAGTAGAAATTCCATCAACAGACCAATTAAAAAATTCTTTAAAAACACTATTTACAAACGTTAAACCATCTCTCATACATGGTGATTTATGGAGTGGTAATTATATTATAGCCTCTAACGGAACCCCTTATTTAATAGACCCAGCCGTGTATTACGGACATAACGAAGTTGATATTGCCATGACCAAACTTTTCGGAAGCTTTTCTAATCATTTTTACAATGCGTATTTTGATATTTTTCCAACAGATTCACACACATATCAAAGAATTGAAATCTATCAACTCTACTATTTATTAGTGCATTTAAATCTATTTGGCAGTAGTTATTACGGTTCTGTAAAAAGCATTCTTAAAAAACTCTTTTAACCAATGTTAAAATAGTTGTTAATAACGCCAAAGGTTTTCTAAATAATTACGCTTCAAATTGCTATAAAAAAATGTATTTTTGCTCTTTCTTTAAACGTACAAAACAATAATAATGATTCATTTCTTTGGAAACATAAATAGCAAGGTATTTGCTGTTCAAACTACAAAAGAATTATCTACTGAAACCATCTCAAAATTAACATGGTTATTTGGCAACCAGCCTAAAATAGAACAAGCATCAATCGATGCTTTTTTTGTTGGCCCTCGTGCTGCAATGATAACACCATGGAGTACCAATGCTGTTGAAATTACCCAGAATATGGGTATTGAAGGTATTATCAGAATTGAAGAATTTTATGCTGTTTCAGAAGATTTTAAAGATTATGACCCCATGATTTCAGAGAAATTTAACGGGTTAAATCAAGAATCATTCACTATTAACATCCAACCTGAACCCATTTTAAACATTGAAGATATTGCCGCTTACAACCAACAAGAAGGCTTATCGTTAAGCGATGAAGAAGTTGAGTATTTAGAGGGCGTTTCAAAGAAAATTGGACGCCCATTAACAGACTCTGAAGTGTTTGGGTTTTCACAAGTAAATAGTGAGCATTGTCGTCATAAAATATTCAATGGCACATTTATAATTGATGGTGAAGAAAAACCAACGTCATTATTCAAGTTAATCAAAAAAACATCTGAAGCAAATCCAAACGATATTGTTTCAGCATATAAAGATAATGTGGCGTTTATTAAAGGCCCTGTGGTAGAACAGTTCGCTCCCAAAAGAGCCGATATTCCAGATTTTTACACAACTAAAGAATTCGAATCGGTTATATCATTAAAAGCCGAAACACACAATTTCCCAACAACTGTAGAGCCTTTTAACGGTGCCGCAACAGGTTCTGGTGGTGAAATTAGAGATAGACTAGCAGGTGGTAAAGGTTCTATTCCTTTAGCTGGAACAGCGGTTTACATGACTTCTTATTCTCGATTAGAAGCAAACCGCCCTTGGGAAAAGGCCTTTCCAGAACGTAATTGGCTCTATCAAACACCTATGGATATTTTAATTAAAGCATCAAATGGTGCTTCAGACTTCGGAAATAAATTTGGGCAACCGCTTATTTGCGGATCGGTGTTAACTTTTGAACATGACGAGAATAATGACGTCATTGCGAACGAAGTGAAGCAATCTGCTTCTTCAAACGACGAGATTACTTCGTCGCAAGCGCCTCGTAATGACCTGAGGAAACTAGGTTTCGATAAAGTTATTATGCTTGCCGGCGGTATTGGTTACGGTAAAAAAGACCAAGCTTTAAAAGATACGCCTAAAACAGGTGATAAAATTGTAATTCTAGGTGGTGAAAACTACCGTATTGGTATGGGTGGTGCCGCTGTTTCTAGTGCCGATACTGGAGAATTTGCTTCTGGAATAGAACTTAACGCGGTACAACGTTCTAACCCCGAAATGCAAAAACGTGCTGCCAATGCGGTTCGTGGGATGGTAGAAAGTGAAGAAAATTACATTGTTTCTATTCACGACCACGGTGCTGGCGGACATTTAAATTGTCTGTCAGAATTGGTTGAAGATACCGGTGGTAAAATTGATTTAGATGCACTGCCTGTAGGAGACCCTACACTTTCTGACAAAGAAATTATTGGTAACGAATCTCAGGAACGTATGGGATTGGTTATCTCTGAAAAACATATTGATATTCTAAACAAAATTGCCGATAGAGAGCGTTCGCCAATGTACACTGTTGGTGATGTTACTGGTGATGATAGGTTTACATTTCAATCTAAAACCAAAGGCAACACGCCAATGGATTTAGCTATGGAAGACATGTTTGGCAGCTCACCAAAAACAATCATGACCGATAAAACGGTTGAGAGAAACTATGCTGATGTAAGTTACAATTCTGATGATTTCTATACCTACCTAGATCAAGTTTTACAACTAGAAGCTGTAGCCTGTAAAGATTGGTTAACAAATAAGGTAGACCGTTGTGTTGGCGGAAAAGTTGCAAAACAACAATGTGTTGGTCCGTTACAAATTCCTTTAAACAATGTTGGTGTTATGGCTTTGGATTTTAAAGGAAAAGAAGGTATTGCAACCTCAGTAGGGCATTCGCCTATTTCTGCTTTAATAGACCCTGTAGCAGGAAGTAGAAACTCTATTACTGAGGCTTTAACCAATATTATTTGGGCACCTTTAAAAGACGGATTAAAAAACATTTCATTATCTGCTAACTGGATGTGGCCCTGTAAAAACGAAGGTGAAGACGCCCGTTTATATAAAGCTGTTGAGGCAGTTTCAGAGTTTTCTATCAATTTAGGCATCAACGTTCCTACAGGAAAGGATTCGCTTTCCATGAAACAAAAATATCCTGATGGTGATGTAATATCTCCAGGAACTGTAATTATTTCTGCAGGAGCTAATTGTAATGACATCAATAAAGTTGTAGAGCCTGTTTTAAAGAAAAATGAAGGAGATATTTATTATATCAATATTTCACAAGATACATTTAAATTAGGCGGAAGTTCGTTTGCTCAAATAGTAAACAAAATTGGAAATGAAGCGCCTACGGTAAAATCTGCAGACTATGTTAAAACCGTTTTCAATACCATTCAAGATTTAATAAGAGACGAGCAAATTGTTGCAGGACATGATGTGGCTTCGGGAGGTTTAATTACTACGCTGTTAGAAATGTGTTTTGCTGATAATAATTTAGGAGCAGAACTAGACCTTACAGCTTTAGCTGAAAAAGATTCGTTTAAGTTATTATTTTCTGAAAATGCAGGTATTGTAATTCAAGCCAAAGACAAGTCTATTGAAACAGTATTAAACAACGCCGGAGTTACATTCCATAATATTGGAAAAGTAACCAACGCTGACGTATTGAGCGTCATTAACGGAACTGATGTATTCACTATGACAATTTCGAGATTACGTGATGTGTGGTACAAAACATCGTATTTGTTAGACCAAAAGCAAACCGCAAATAATTTAGCTGAAGTGCGCTTTAATAATTATAAAAATCAGCCACTTCAATATAAATTTCCTAAACATTTTACAGGAAAATTACCTGAAGTAGGACATAAAAGACCCAAAGCAGCAATTTTACGAGAAAAAGGAAGCAACTCTGAACGCGAAATGGCTAACGCTATGTATTTGGCTGGATTTGATGTAAAAGATGTTCATATGACCGATTTAATCTCAGGGAGAGAAACACTTGAAGACATCCAATTTTTAGGTGCTGTTGGTGGTTTTAGTAATTCAGACGTTTTAGGTTCTGCAAAAGGTTGGGCAGGTGCTATAAAATATAACGAAAAGGCTAACAAAGCCATTCAAAATTTCTTTAATAGAGAAGACACACTTTCGGTTGGTATTTGTAACGGTTGCCAGTTATTTATGGAATTGGAAGAGATAAATCCAGACCATGACATTCATGGAAAAATGCATCATAACAATTCTCATAAACATGAAAGCGCATTCACTTCGGTAAAAATTCAAGAGAATAACTCGGTGATGCTGTCTACATTAGCAGGTAGTACTTTAGGGGTTTGGATTTCTCATGGCGAAGGTAAATTTAGCTTACCGTATTCTGAAGATAAATATCATATAGTAGCAAAATATGGGTATGCAGAATATCCGCACAACCCAAATGGTTCCGACTTTAACACAGCCATGATGTGTGACAAAACAGGGCGTCATTTAGTAACTATGCCACATATTGAACGTTCTACATTTCAATGGAATTGGGCATATTACCCAGACGGACGTAAAGACGAAGTGTCTCCTTGGCTAGAAGCCTTTGTAAATGCTAGAAAGTGGATTGAGAAGAAATAGTTATTTATTTTAAATAAATTAGCAGAGAAAATTACCCCAAATGAAACAATTTTCGCTCATATTTTCTTTACTATTTTTTTTATTTTTAAATTCACAAGAATCTGATTTACAAACGCTCGTAGATCAATTAAAAACCCAAATACATTCTGAAAATAATAAGACTAAAAAGTTAGTTCTTCTAGATAGTTTAACAGCGGTTGTAAGAGATAAACCCAATTTTGGTTACGACTCTATTGCGCGCACTACTATAGATCTTGCCATAAAACTAGACTCCTTTAATATGGCTGCTTACAACACTGCAAATCTAATTAACTATCACAATAATGTTTTGGGAAAACCAAAAATAGGTCTTAATATTTTTAAAACTTATTTTAAAACTCTCAAAAAAAATATAAGCGCTAGAAACTTAGCAAGTTTGTATATAGATTCTGGTGATAGTTTTTACTTTACCAAACAAGTAGATTCGGCAATGGCTCATTACGAAAAAGCTATTACTTATGCCGAAAAAGCCAAGGACCATCATCTTAAAGGATCTGCTATTCTGTATAAAGGCTATGCCTATTCCGACGAAGGAAAATTTGCGCTCGCATCTCAAACCTTAAAACAAGCTTCAGAAATTTTTATTCAGGAAAAAGACACCTTTAATATTATTGCTGCTAAAAACGCATTAGCAATACTGTATAGTGTTAATGGTTTTATAGATGAAGCACAACTAGAACGCAGAGAAACTATCGAATTAGCTACCAAAATTAAAAGTTACGGACAGCTCATTTCGTTGTATGCTAATGAAGCTAGCGATTTAAAAAAGCAAGGATTAGAAACACAACGTATTGAAAATCTACACAAAGCTATTGCTGTAAATAAAAAATCGAAGTACTCCAATTACTTTAACCCTATTCTATTAAATGCATTAACTATTGCTTATGCCGAAAACGATAGTTTAGAAAAAGCCAAATTCTATTTAAAAGAAGTTGAAAAAGACAAGCAAAACACAGAAGGTATTCATAAAGCAATATATTGTAAAGCTTTAAAAAAAGTAGCCTTTGCTGAGCAAGATTACAATAAAGCAAAGAAACTTGGTATTGAACATTTAAACATTATTTCTGAAAGCAACGATATTGAAGGCAAAATATTAGCTCAAAAGTTCTTAGCTGAAGTTTATGAAAAGTTAAATAAACCCAATAAGGCGCTTAGCTTTTACAAAGCTTCAAAAAAGATTGAAGATTCTATACAATCGATACAAAAAACAAAAGCACTGGCCTATTACCAAACGCTTTATGAAACCGCCAAACGCGATAAAAAGATAGAAGAACAAAACAGTAAAATTGCACTTCTTGACGAGCAAAACAAACGAAAAAGACAAACGTTATGGTTTGGTGGTTTGGCACTATTGGCTTTATTTAGCATTATCTTTTTATGGAATTCGCGACGATTTTCCCAAAAAAAAGCACAACTACAAGAAGCATTTTCTCAAGATTTAATTAGAAATATAGAAACCGAGCGCAAGCGTATTTCAAGCGAATTGCACGATAGCGTTGGGCAAAGTCTACTTCTTATAAAAAACAAAGTGTTACTAAACGATATGCAAAGCCAAGACACAAAAATTATAGACGACACCATTAATGAAGTAAGACATATATCCCAAAGCCTTCATCCTTTTCAGTTTGAAAAATTAGGCTTGTTGGCTTCAATCAAAAATACCATTGAAAATTTCCAGAAGCATTCCGATATTTTCTATTCTGAAACTATAAACGTTGAAAACATAGAAATTTCAAAAGACAAAGAAATTTTTGTTTTTAGAATGTTGCAAGAATGTCTAAACAATGTTGAAAAACACTCGCAAGCAAAAGCCTGTAATATTACAATTGAAGACGGTAATACTTCCGTTTTATTTCAAGTAAAAGATAACGGAATTGGTTTTGATGTTTCCGAAAGTAACGGAATTTTAAATAGCTTAGGCTTAAAAACACTTAAAGAACGTGCCCAAATTATTGGTGCTCAATTAAGCATAGATTCTACAAAAGGAAAAGGCACAACTGTACAAATAAAGGTTTTAAAACACTAAAAACAATGCCCACAACTATTATACTTGCAGACGACCATCCGCTTATACTTAACGGCACAAAAGCGTTTTTAGAAAAAAAATGGTTTGAAATTCTAGACACCGCTACCGATGGAAATACAGCTTATAACAAAATTTTAAAGCACCAACCAGATGTGGCTATTTTAGATTTTGATATGCCTATTCTTAACGGATTGGAAGTGGCACAAGGACTAAAACGCAACCTCATACCTACACGGGTTGTTCTTTTAACCCTTCATAAGCAAGAAGCCTTACTAAACGAAGTTGGTAACACTATACATGGTTATTTAACTAAAGATAGCGCTTTAGAAGAACTAGAAGATTGCTTAAATCACATTACTAAAAACAACACTTATATTGGCAAAAAACTAAAAAACAACATTCATTTTAGTAGCGACACCAATACAGCAATAAATGTCTTAACGGCTACAGAGCTAAAAATACTTAAATATTTAGACAAAAACCTTAACAGCACACAAATTGCCGAAGCACTTTTTATCTCTAAACGTACGGTAGAAAAGCACAGAAGTAACATTATAAAAAAGCTAAAAATAGATTCTTCTAGCCATAATGCTCTTTTTATTTGGCTTAAGCAACACCCTAATCTTTTTAATACGTAAACCTACGTATTGCAATACTTAACAGAGTATTATAGTTTTAAAACACTAAAACTACAGCTAACTATTATCTCAAAACACAAATACTATTTACCTATTAATTATTGGGTCGTTGATGTCTTTTATATAAGCCTAAGCAATAATGACCATTATCAATTGCAACCCGATGGATTTAGCTATATTTTATATACTGAAGAAAACAAAATAACCTATCACAAACCGTTTGTTAATCCTTTAGAATTAAAGTCTTCACAATTTATTGTAAAATGCAGACCTACCTATATAAACTACCTTCAGCAAAACAATATAACTATAAAAGCCAGTAATCCTGATGAATTTTTAACACAATTTAACACACCCAAACTTAAAAACTTCACACCTTCAGTATTAGATTATATTATTTTTCATCTACACTTTTTAAACAAAAAAACCTCGCTAAACCAACTCTCTAAACGCTATCAATGTAATTCTAAAAAAATTGAAAAACAATTTAAACGCATCATTGGACTTTCTTTTATTCAATATGAAAACATACTAATTACACTACGTAGACCTACGTATTGATGTTATTTACCTTTCATTATAATTTTGTATTCCCAATCAAACCATTTATATCATGAAAAAAACACTACTATTTATGGCATGGTTCTATTCTATAGGCCTTACTGCACAAAACACTATTTACGTAAACATTAATGTTTCTGGAGGAAACAACGATGGCACGTCTTGGGCAAATGCCTATGGCAACCTTCAAGATGCATTAACAGATTCCAATTCTGGTGACCAAATCTGGGTCGCTGCAGGTACTTATGCCCCAGGAACTTTAGAAACCGATAGCTTTAGTATTCCCAGCGATGTGACCGTTCTTGGTGGTTTTAATGCCACCGAAACCACAGCCGATGAACGCAACTGGGCTACAAACCCTACTATTTTGAGTGGGGACTTAAACCACTCTGGTTCATCAGACCCCGGGGATAGCCATACCATTGTTACCATGATCGGTAATAACGCTGAAATCAATGGGTTTTATGTGCAATGGGGCCATGCCGATGACCTGACGGATAACACGCAACCGGCCATTGGAAGCTCTGGTGCCGGAATTTACAACAATGGAAACAACAAAATATTTAACTGCAACATAAGAAACAACAAAGCAGGAGTTTTTATTGATGATCTAACCACTGATGGTATTGGTGCAGGTTTGGTTTCTTATGGAGGGACTCTAGGGATTGTCAATACGCTTTTTGATTCAAACACAGCTAGTGCAGGTGGTGCCATATCTGCAGAAGGTGGCAACATCAACATGACCAATTGTACCATTGCGAACAACCATGCCAACAAAGGCGGAGGAGTACACTTTTACAGCGGTAGCATCAATGTTACAAATTCCATATTTACCGATAATAGTGGTACCAATGGCAATATAAATGACGATGGACCGGGAACGGGAACAGCAAATTATTGTCTGTTTTATAATACAACTACGGACAATGATGGTTCCTTGCCCCCTAACATTGCAGGAAGCAACAATATAGAGAACGCTGATCCAATTTTTACAAATGGGTATCAATTAAATTACAATTCCCCTGCCATAGAGACGGGCAACAATGCCGCATACAGCAATGCCGGAGGCGATGTAAGCGGCGATTTGGATTTGGCCGGGAGCCCGCGATTGCACGCTTCGACCATTGACATGGGGGCTTATGAGAACCAGCGACTTTTGCTCGCTCCCGATACCGACAACATCCTTTATGTGGATCGGAACGTTAGCGGTGGCACGGCAGATGGCAGCTCTTGGGCAAACGCCGTCCCTGAACTTTCCGATGCGCTTCTTTGGGCCAAGCAAAACGAAAGTAGTTGGACCACCGCCGAACCGTTACAGATTTGGGTTGCGGAAGGAACCTACAAGCCTACTGCCACAACGGACCGGACCATCGGTTTTGAGCTCTTTGGCAACCTACAGCTCATTGGTGGCTTTTCACCCGGCAACGGAAGTACGGATTTGGCCACCCGCGATTTTAAAACGTATTCTACCGTACTGAGCGGGGATATCGGCACCCTTGGGGACAACACGGATAATTCATATTCGGTGGTCCGTACCAACGGCCATATCCCTAACTTAACCGTAGATGGCATTACCATAGAGGAAGGATATGCTTCAAGTGCCTCTGGGCCCCAGGACGAACGCAGAGGGGGAGGGTGGTTTCATTATGCCACAGGTAGTGGTGTCGTGTCCCATATTACCTTAAAAAATTCCATAATTAAAAATAACACCAGTCTTCGCTATTCTGGTGGTGGTATGGCAAGTTATATTTGGGACTATGCAGAGGTCCATTGGACCATAGAAAACTGTATTTTTAAAGGCAATACCACACCGGATTCCTACAATGGTAGGGGTTCGGCTTACATCAGTCTTTCTGGATTGGGCGCTACATCAGAAACAAACATTGTCAATTCCTTGTTTTATGACAACCATTCAGGTAGATCGAATGATCCTGGTGCAGGGACCATTCATTTTTTTGCTAATGCAGGAAATTCGATCAATACCATAACCAATTCCACTATCGCCAACAACACGGTAGCTTCAAATGAAGGGAAGGCGTTAGGCCTATACCATGCTACAGTATCTATTTACAATAGTATCCTGTGGAATGGCGGGAATGAAATACATCTTGATAATGGAGCAACGGCCTCTGTCCACAGTTCTTTGGTGGAGGACCTTGACAATACGCCCAATGGAGGTCTGGACGGTACGGATGCAAGTATGGCCCCGGGATTTGCAGACACGGCCAATAATGATTTTACCTTATTGGACACCAGTCCAGCCGTGGATGCGGGCAACAATACCGCATACAGCAATGCTGATGGTGATTTGAGTAACGACTTGGATTTAGCAGGAAATCTACGTTTACATGCTTCTACTATTGACATGGGAGCTTATGAATTTAATCCTGCTCTAAATACAACCCCGTCATTAACTGTTTCAACGTTTACTATTTTCCCTAATCCTGTGAAAAACAACTTAAATATTAAAACAATATATCAATTGTATAATTATACAGTGTATAACATTCAAGGGCAAAAAGTCATGGAAGGTTATAATAATACTTCAAATAGTATAAATGTATCAAAATTACCATCCGGAATATACTTACTAAAACTACGAAGTGGAAATAATTCACAAAATTTTAAAATTATGAAAGAGTAATTTATCACATTTTATTTAGAAGAATTAAAATTTCCTTTATGGAAACAAATTTTATTGAGATGCAGAAACAAATTCAGCATAACAAATAGAAATAAAAAACCCTCAAAGCCACATATGCCTTGAGGGTTTCAATCAAAAAAAGAAAAACGGAAAACACTATAAAGTTGTTTTTATGGCTGCTTGAGCAGATACTAGTCTAGCTATAGGTACTCTATAAGGAGAACAACTTACGTAGTCTAATCCTGTATTATAGCAAAACTCTATAGAGCTAGGTTCTCCACCGTGCTCACCACAAATCCCAACTTTTAAGTTCGGTTTAGTACTTCTACCACGTTCGGTACCAATTTTAATTAATTGGCCTACACCTTCTTGGTCTAGTACTTCAAAGGGATCTACTTTTAAAATTCCTTTTTCAATATATATTGGTAAAAATTTACCTGCATCATCACGAGAATATCCAAAGGTCATTTGGGTTAAATCATTAGTTCCAAATGAGAAGAAATCGGCTTTTTCAGCTATTAAATCGGCTATTAAAGTCGCTCTAGGAATTTCTATCATGGTACCTACTAAATATTCTATAGTATCATTTCGCTCTTCAAAAATGGTACTGGCTGTACTTCTAATAATTTGCTCTTGCGCTTCAAACTCTTTAACAGTTCCTACCAATGGCACCATGATTTCTGGTTTACAAATGATTCCTCTTTCTTTAAGATTTAAAGCCGCTTCAATGATGGCTCGTGTTTGCATTTCTGTAATCTCTGGATATGTATTACCTAATCTACAACCACGGTGCCCCAACATTGGGTTAAACTCTTCTAACTCGGCTACTTTATTTTTTACTGCTTGCAATGTAATGTGCATGTCTTCTGCCAATTCTTTTTGAGTAGCTAATTGATGTGGCACAAACTCATGCAATGGCGGGTCTAAAAGACGAATAGTAACTGCCGAACCTCCCATAGATTCAAATAGCCCTTCAAAATCGGCACGTTGCATTGGCAGTAACTCTTCTAAAGCATGTTTTCTTCCTTTAACAGTTTCGGCAAGAATCATTTCACGCATAGCTTTAATTCTATCTACTTCAAAGAACATGTGCTCTGTTCTTGCTAAACCAATACCTTGCGCTCCAAAATTGCGTGCTACTTTGGCATCTTTTGGTGTATCTGCATTGGTTCTTACTTTTATTTTTCCGTACTTATCAGCAAGTTTCATAACCTCAGCAAACTCTCCGCTTAACTCGGGTTCCATAGTAGCTACTTTACCTTCAATAATATTACCGGTAGAACCGTTTAAAGAAATCCAGTCTCCTTCGTGATACTCGTGCCCATTAACAGTTAGGGTTCTTTTCTTATAATCAATTTTTAAAGCTCCAGCTCCAGATACACAGCATTTACCCATACCTCTAGCAACCACTGCTGCATGCGAAGTCATACCACCTCGAGCTGTTAAAATACCCTTGGCAATATTCATACCTTCTAAATCTTCGGGTGAGGTTTCTATACGTACCAAAATGCTACTTTTATATTTATCTGCTTCATCTGCAAAAAAAACAATTTTGCCCGTGGCAGCCCCAGGAGAAGCGGGTAAACCCTGAGCAATAACGTGTGCTCTTTTTAATGCTTGTGGATTAAAAACAGGATGCAACAATTCATCTAGTTTATTAGGTTCTATTTGTAGTAATGCTTCTTTTTCATTTATTAAACCTTCTTTTAATAAATCCATAGCTATTTTAACCATGGCCGCACCTGTACGTTTACCATTTCTTGTTTGAAGTATCCAGAGTTTTCCGTCTTGAATGGTAAACTCCATATCTTGCATATCACGATAGTGTTTTTCTAAAATATCTTGATATTTATTTAACTCTTTAAAAATTGAAGGCATTAATTCTTCTAAAGAAGGGTACAATTCTTTTCGTTCTGCTTCGTCTATTTGTGCTAATTCTGCCCAACGTTGAGACCCAATTTTTGTTATTTGTTGTGGTGTTCTTACCCCTGCTACTACATCTTCTCCTTGTGCATTAATTAAATACTCACCATTAAATATATTTTCTCCTGTTCCAGCATCTCTTGTAAAACACACACCTGTACCAGAGTTATCACCCATATTACCATACACCATAGCTTGCACATTAACAGCTGTTCCCCAATCTGCTGGATATCCGTTCATGCTTCTGTAATAAATAGCTCTATCACCATTCCAACTATCAAACACAGCTATTATTGCTCCCCATAATTGATCCCATGGGTTGGTTGGAAAAATATGTCCGGTAGTTTTTTTAACTATATCTTTAAAATCATATACTAAATCTTTTAAATCTTGAACTGTAAATTCGGTATCTAACTTAATACCTCTTTTTTCTTTTAGGTGTTCTATAATTTCTTCAAAAGGATCTATATCTTCTTTTGATTGTGATTTCATACCAAGAACAACTCCCCCATACATTTGAATAAAACGACGGTAAGAATCCCACGCAAACTGTTCATTATTAGTTTTTTTTGCCAAACCTAAAACAACCTCATCATTTATACCTAAATTAAGCACGGTATCCATCATTCCTGGCATAGAAACTCTGGCACCTGAGCGTACTGAAATTAGCAATGGGTTTTCTTTGTTTCCAAATTCTGTTCCCATTAAATTTTCAATATTGGCAATAGATGCTTCTACTTCATTTTTTATTAAATCTAAAACTGCTTCTTTTCCTAAAGTGTTATATGCTGTACAAACTTCTGTTGTTATTGTAAAACCTGGTGGCACAGGTATACCTATAGAACTCATTTCTGCTAAATTTGCTCCTTTCCCTCCAAGTAAATTCTTCATCTCACGATTACCATCGGCTTTTTTATCACCAAATTTATAAACGTGTGGCTTCACATTTTCTAGTAATTCCATGATTTATTAATTTAAGTTGATACTTTTTTGAAGTTCCTATAAAAATACATCTATTCTTACACACGTTTTATGATATAAATCATATAATAATCTTAAACCATTAGATTGCAATTAAATAGCATGAACAAAAAATCCCGGGGTAATTATACTTTACCACGGGATTCTTCAATAAAAAAGAAAAAAGGAAATTTTTAAAATTTACGCTAACGCAAATTTTATTTTTTGAGTATGATTTATTTTAAATCATGTATATAATTTAAGTTTTAAAAATAATTTCTAATGTATAACTAAATAAAGGGATGAATTCCATAGTCTCCTTTAAGCATTCCTACCGTTAATATTGCAGAAACGCAAATAATTAAAATACTTAGAGGAATAACAAGTTTATCTATTAGCGATAAACTCTTAGCTCTATCTTTATCACCTATTAACCCATTATTATCTAAAAACATGGCTAATGCCCATGCTAAAACAGGGTTTGTTACCATAGCTGTAAACACGCAAATTCCTGCTGCTTGCGCACAAGTACTTCTTTTAACCATTTGTACTCCTGCTTCAATCATTGGTAAAAACACACCAACAAGTAAAGCTATACACCTAACAGGTGGCCAAACAGCAATATCCATTGGCGTTCCTAAAATAGCAACTGCCATAACCATTAACCCTAAAAGAATAGCGCCCCCAGGAATTGGTCTTTTAGCAATAGCTGCGGGTATCATATAAGTTCCCCAAGATGAAGTAATATTACCACCACCTACTGCGGTACCTACCATTTGCCTGAAAGAACACATAGTCATAGTATCATCAACATCCATTAAAACTTTCTCTGTTTTCTTTGGATAATTCATTTCTTGAAATATTCTATGACCTAAAAAATCTGGAGACCACATAGCAACAGCTAAAATGGCAAAAGGTAAAGACGCTATAAAATGCTGCATGTTGGGCAAACCTAACATCCAACCCTCTTCTGTACTACCCCACCAATGTACAGGATTAAGGTTTGGTAATCCCATTTGGGTTGTAAATTGAAGATCAAAACTTGCGCCTCCAATTAATGCTATTAGTAATGCCACAATAGCACAGGCTGGTATTGCTAACCACCGTTTATCTATTCTGGCTAAATAACTATACAAAATTACGGTAACAGCTAAAATTATTAAGCCTAGAAATCCCATAGATCCCGCTTGAACGGTTGAGGATTCTAGCCCCATACCCCATGATTGTATGGTTTTTATTTGACTTAAGGAACCTGTAAACCCGAGAAAAATTAACAATCCTCCAGCAACACCTTTACTGGTTAGATTTACAAGACGAGAACCGCCTTTAAATATACTTAACAAAAGCCCTAAAACACCTATTAAAATAGCTAAAGCTAGTGGATGTGCCCCAGCAAGAGCAATACTTGCTATAAGAGGAATCATAGGCCCATGGTTACCTGCCAAATTTGCTCTTGGGTTAATAAAACCTGAGGCTAAAATAACAAACAAAAATGCAGGAATTATCATTTCTACTCTTGAAACCTCAATAGCAAATTCTTTTCCTAGTGTAACATGGTCCCATGCTTCTGTTAAACCATTTGCCCATGCCATCATTACAGATGAATACATGGCAATAATACCTAGAGTTCCTGCTAAGGCTGGTACTAAATCTTCAAATTCAAACCTAAAATCTCTACCTGGAAGATTTAATCTATATCTTTTGGGCTTCATAATTTGTAATTCGTGGTCTAAATATTCAGACCTACTCTCAAATTCTGATGCTGGTTTGTGTAGTTCTTTATAAGTTTTCATGGTAATTATTAATGTTTATAGTGTTTAATTGGCTATCATGAAAACTTACTTTAGATGCTTTTTAGGGTACTAATTAATAGTAGCTCTAAACGTATTTTCTTTATTTTTTATGCCAATAAAACTGTGATTTTTTATAATACTTAATATTTTTATTAGTTTACTTTAACCTCTTTAAAATAATTTCCTAAAATTTTTACAGCTTCTTCAATTTCTTCTTGGGTATTTTCTCTAGCATCTTTTAATTGGTATTCCCAACCTAAGGATTCCCATTTATGAATACCTAATTTATGGTAAGGCTGAATTTCAATTTTTTCAATGGTTTTGTAGTCTTTAAAATAGTTACCCATTTCGTGTAATAACTCAGGGGTGTTTGTAATTCCGGGTATTAATACATAACGCAACCACATAGGTTTACCAGAGGCTTCCCTGTGTTTAGCAAAATTGAATGTGGTTTCTTTGTTTTTCTGACCAGTAAGCATTTGATAACCATCTTCACGCATGTGTTTTATATCAAGCATTACTAAATCTGCGTAATTGTCTAGTAGTTCTTTTGTAAAATTATTTAAAACTCTTCCGTTAGTATCAATATTGGTATGGATATCTTCTTCTTTTAGCCTTTGAAAAAAATGAAATAATTCTTTTGATTGCAGCAAAGGTTCTCCTCCTGAAACGGTAACACCACCAAACCTACCAAAATAAGATTTCATATTAATAGCTCTTTGCACTAAGCTTTCAATAGGGTATTCCTCACCACCGTGCGTGTTTATAGTATCGGGGTTGTGGCAGTACAAACATTTTAGTTTGCACCCCTGTAAAAACACCACCATTCTTATTCCGGGACCATCATGCGTTCCAAACGACTCAACAGAGTGCACCCTCAATGTATTATCTGAAGTTTTGATAAGGCAAGTATTTAAATTAGAACTCCCGAAAATAATAATTTTTCGGAAGTTCTGATTTTACTAAATATAGTTACATTGAATCGTGAAACGATCTTGTTATAACCTCCATTTGCTGTTCTTTAGTTAACCTAATAAAGTTAACAGCATATCCAGAAACTCTAATAGTTAACTGTGGGTATTCTTCTGGATTTTCCATAGCATCTAATAATGTTTCTTTATTTAGAACATTTACATTTAAATGCTGTGCATTTCTAGAGAAATAGCCATCTAAAGTAGCTGCTAAGTTTACTATTCTATCTTCTTCTGTTGAACCTAAAGATTTAGGTACAATTGAGAATGTGTTAGAAATACCATCTTGAGAATCTTGATAGTCTATTTTAGCTACAGAGTTTAAAGATGCAATAGCTCCGTTAGTATCACGCCCGTGCATTGGGTTAGCCCCAGGAGCAAAAGGCACACCTTTAGCTCTACCATCTGGAGTAGCTCCTGTTTTTTTACCGTAAACTACGTTTGAAGTAATAGTAAGCACAGACATAGTAGGTTCTGCATTTTTATATACTGGTAAAGCTTTTAATTCATTATTAAAATCTTTAACAGCATTACGAGCAAATACATCTACTCTATCATCATCATTTCCATATTTAGGAAAATCTCCTTCAATTTCAAAATCTACAGTTAAACCTTCTTCATTTCTTATTGGTTTAACTTTAGCATGTTTGATTGCCGAAAGAGAATCTGCTACAATTGATAAACCAGCTACACCATAAGCAATATTTATATCTGGATTGGTATCAATTAATGCCATTTGAGCTTTTTCGTAGTAATACTTGTCATGCATATAGTGAATAATGTTCATAGAATCATTATATACACGTGCTACTTCTTTCATGGCTTTCTTAAAGTTAGCCATTACTTTATCAAAATCTAAATATTCATCTTCTAATGTTTCAATACCTTCAACCATTTGAGTTCCGGTATTTTCACATCGACCTCCGTTAATAGCTAATAACAATGTTTTAGCTAAATTGGTTCTTGCTCCAAAGAATTGAATTTGTTTACCTACCGCTTGGTAAGATACACAACATGCAATACCGTAATCATCAGACCCTCTTGTTTTACGCATCATGTCATCATTTTCAAACTGAATTGAAGAGGTATCTATAGCTACCTTAGAACAGTAGTTTTTAAAGTTTTGAGGCAAGCTAGTTGACCAAAGAATTGTAATATTTGGCTCTGGTGATGGCCCTAAGTTATATAAGGTGTTTAAGAAACGGAATGATGTTTTGGTTACTTTAGTTCTTCCGTCTGCAAACATACCACCAATAGCTTCTGTTACCCAAGTTGGGTCTCCTGCAAAAATTTCATCATAAGCACTCATTCTTAAGTGGCGCACCATTCGTAATTTCATTACAAATTGGTCTATATATTCTTGTGCTTCAACTTCGGTAATTAAGCCTTTTTGTAAATCGTTTTCAATATAAATATCTAAGAAAGAAGATACATTACCTAAAGACATAGCAGCTCCATCTTGCTCTTTTACTGCTGCTAAATACCCCATGTAGGTCCATTGTACTGCCTCTTGAGCGTTTTCAGCAGGACGAGATAGATCTAGGTTGTACTTTTTACCCATTTCTATCATATCATACAAGGCTTTAATTTGCTCTGATACCTCTTCGCGTAAACGAATAACAGCATCAGTCATTGGGCCAGTTATATTTTTATGATCTTGTTTTTTAGCTTCAATTAATTTATTTATTCCATATAAAGCTATACGACGATAATCTCCAATAATTCTACCACGCGCATAATTATCTGGTAACCCTGTTAAAAGTCCTAGAGAACGGAATCTTCTAATTTCTTCGTTATAAGCAGAAAACACACCATCATTATGTGATTTTACATATTTAGAAAACAACTCTGTAACCGTATTACTAGGTACTAAACCTTGCTCACTTAAAGCTTTTTGTACTACTTTAAAACCTCCAAAAGGCTTCATGGCTCGTTTAAGTAATTCATCTGTTTGTAAACCTACAATTACTTCATTTTCTTTATCAATATATCCTGCTTCAAAGTTATTTACACCAGAAATAGTTTCTGTATCTACAGAACGTACACCATTGTTTTGACGCTCTTCTTTCATAGCTTCAACACAGACATTCCATAGTTTTTTAGTTTTTTCGCTTGGTCCTACTAAAAACTCATCATTTCCGTAATATGGTATTATATTATTATATACGAAATTTCTAACATCAACCCTTTCTGTCCAGATTCCTTTTTTAAACTCTTTTACTTCCATTTTTTACTTTTTTTATTTGACTAATTTTATGCTACAAATTTACATCTGGACACTAAGTATAAACCTGACTTTTATCATAAAACCCTGATATAGCAAGGTTTTACAATTACTTAACCTACGAAAACGTTTGAATATTTTCGCTCTTGAGAATAATTTTTAACCCTTTCACTCTTAATCTTATTAAATACATGAAATTAACATTACTTTAAGTAATTATTGTTAATTTTTTGGGTTAAAATTTGTTATTTTCATAAAAATCACGAAAATTGTCGTTAAATTGAAAAAAAAATAAAAAAAGAAGTCTTGAAATAAATGATTCACAGATATTTAAATATGGTTATCTATTTTTAACCTATTTATCTAATTTTAAAATCATTTTAATTTCATACTTTGCAACACCGCATTAACAAATAAATGAGAAAGATTAGTAGGATTTTTGATTTCCCTTATTACCAACTAGAGAAATTCAATTTAAAAAAAGCATTTACATCAAAATATAATGGAGAATGGATTAGTATTTCTACTCAAGAATATATTAATCAATCTAATAAAGTAAGCAGAGGCTTATTAAGACTAGGTATAAATCCCAATGATAAAATAGCAGTAATTTCATCTAATAACCGTACAGAATGGAATGTATTAGACACAGCAATTTTACAAATTGGCGCACAAAACGTACCCATTTACCCAACCATTTCTAAAGAAGAATATGAGTATGTCTTAAATCATTCTGAGTCTATATACTGCTTTGTTTCAGATGATTCTGTTCTAGAAAAACTTAACCAAATAAAAGGAAATACCAGAATTAAAGAGATTTTTACTTTTGATGACGTTAAAGGAGAAAAAAACTGGAAAGAAATATTTGAGTTAGGAGAAGACGAATCTAACCAAAACGAAGTAGAAGAAAGAAAAAATAATGTAAAACCAGAAGATTTAGCTACCCTTATATACACCTCAGGAACAACAGGAACCCCAAAAGGCGTTATGCTTTCTCACAAAAATTTAGTCTCTAATGTTATTGATAGTTCTCCGCGAGTTCCTATGGAACACGGTAAATCAAAATCGTTAAGTTTTTTACCCGTTTGTCATGTATTTGAACG
This sequence comes from Seonamhaeicola sp. NFXS20, assembly GCF_049132085.1. Classification (NCBI taxonomy): domain Bacteria; kingdom Pseudomonadati; phylum Bacteroidota; class Flavobacteriia; order Flavobacteriales; family Flavobacteriaceae; genus Seonamhaeicola; species Seonamhaeicola sp. NFXS20. The sequence continues at coordinate 540,733 of NZ_JAFMPU010000002.1, forward strand.
TATGATTCTTTATTTATACATGTATTGCGGTATAGAAGTGTATTTTGCCGAAAGTATGGAAACTATAAGTGAAGACCTAAAAGAAATTAAACCACATGTAATGACCGGTGTTCCTAGACTTTATGAAAAAGTTTATGATAGAATTATAGCCAAAGGTGCAGAACTTAATGGTATTAAAAAGATGCTGTTCTTTTGGGCTGTAAACTTAGGATTAAAATACGAACCCTACGGAAAAAACGGTTGGTGGTATGAATTTAAATTAAAAATTGCTAGAAAACTTATTTTTAGTAAATGGAAAGAAGGTTTAGGCGGCAACTTAAATACATTAGTTTCTGGTAGTGCAGCCTTACAACCAAGACTTATTAGAATATTTTCTGCTGCCGAAATGCCAATATTAGAAGGTTACGGACTAACAGAAACATCGCCCGTAATTTCTGTTAATTGCCCATTTGATATGGGAATAAAAATAGGAACCGTGGGCAGAATTATAAACAATGTGGATGTTAAAATAGCAGAAGATGGCGAAATTTTGGTAAAAGGCCCCAATGTAATGATGGGCTATTATAAAGATCCAGAAAGAACTGCCAAAGTAATGACAGGAGATTATTTTCACACGGGCGACATTGGAGAAGTAAGTGATGATAATTTCTTAAAAATTACAGATCGTAAAAAAGATATGTTTAAAACCTCTGGCGGTAAATACGTTATACCAGCACTTTTAGAAAATGAGTTTAAACAATCGCGCTTTATTGAACAAATAATGGTTATAGGAGAAGGCGAAAAAATGCCTGCTGCATTAATACAGATTAATTTTGAGTTTGTAAAAGAATGGGCTAGAAGACATGATATGGTTTTTAAAGATAACGAGGCCATTATTAAAAGCGAAAAACTACATGAACGCATACAAGCAGAAATAGACGAAGCCAATACCAATTTTGGAAAATGGGAACAAATTAAAAAATTTGAAATTACACCTGATGTTTGGACTATTGATGATGGTCATCTTACTCCAACCATGAAAATAAAACGAAAGGTCATTAAAGAAAAATACAAAGATCTTATTGAAAAAATTTACAGAAACTAACAACACACATTAGTTAATTTAAAGTGTATCAACTAATTAACAAAAAAAAATAAATATTAACTAAAATGCTTTACATAATTGTAAAGCATTTTTTATTTTACAGTATTATTTTAAAAAATATTATGCATGCATAATAAATTTTTATATATTTGAGAACATCAACAATTATATATGAAGGACCAAACAATTGATTATGTACTAAGAACCACGTGGCTTGCGGTTCAAAAAATGTACAATGAAGAGGCCGCTAAATTTGACAGTACAATGGCTACCGGTTTTACACTTTTAAGTATAGATCCAGAAAATGGAACTCCATCAACAGCATTAGGTCCTAAAATGGGAATGGAAGCTACAAGCTTATCAAGAATTTTGAAAACCATGGAAAAAAGAGGTTTAATAGAAAGACACCCAAACCCTAATGATGGTAGAGGTGTTATTATTCATTTAACTGATTTTGGAAAAGAAAAAAGAGACTATTCTAAAGAAAGAGTACTAACTTTTAACAACACCATTAGAAAACACATTCCTGAAGAAAAAATTAACCATTTCTATGAGGTTGCAGAAATTATTACAGAATTAGTATGTAACAAAAAAATTTACACAAAAAAGTAATTAGACTAAACAAGAATGAGTAAACGAATTATTAAAAAAGTTGCAGTCATTGGCTCTGGAATTATGGGCAGCGGTATTGCATGCCATTTTGCCAATATTGGTTTAGAAGTTTTACTTCTAGATATTGTACCAAGAGAACTAAATGATGCTGAAAAAGCTAAAGGTCTTACTTTAAAAGACAAACTAGTAAGAGATGGATTAGTTAATGATTCTCTAAAAAAAGCTTTAAAATCAAAACCCTCACCAATTTATCATCAAAAATTTGCTGGCAGAATTACCACTGGTAACTTAGAAGATGATATAGCAAAAGTTAAAGATGTAGATTGGATTATTGAGGTTGTTGTTGAAAGATTAGACATTAAAAAACAAGTTTTTGAAAACCTCGAAAAACACCGTACTCCAGGTACCTTAATAACATCAAACACATCTGGTATTCCTATAAAATTTATGAGTGAAGGCAGAAGCGAAGATTTCCAAAAGCATTTCTGCGGCACACACTTTTTTAATCCTGCCAGATATTTAAAACTGTTTGAAATAATTCCTGGTCCAAACACCTCTCAAGAAGTTTTAGAATTTTTAAATAATTATGGTGAGCAATTTCTAGGAAAAACATCTGTTGTAGCCAAAGACACTCCTGCTTTTATAGGTAACCGCATTGGTATTTTTGGTATTCAATCCTTATTCCATCAGGTTAAAGAATTAGGATTAACTATTGAAGAGGTTGATAAACTTACTGGCCCAGTAATTGGCAGACCTAAATCAGCCACTTTTAGAACTGTTGATGTTGTTGGCTTAGATACACTTGTACATGTAGCAAACGGCATTTATGATAACTGCCCTAATGATGAAGCTCATGAGCTGTTTAAACTACCAGATTTCATTAATACTATGATGGAAAACAAATGGTTAGGCAGCAAAACAGGTCAAGGATTCTACAAAAAAGTTAAAGGAGAAAATGGTAAAAGTGAAATTTTATCGTTAGACCTAAATACTTTAGAATACCGTTCTAAAAAAAGAGCAAAATTTTCAACTTTAGAACTTACGAAATCGATTGAGAAAGTAATCGATAGATTTAAAATATTAGTCTCAGGTAAAGATAAAGCTGGTGAATTTTACCGTAAAAACTTTGCTGCTATGTTTGCCTATGTTTCTAACAGAATACCAGAAATATCAGATGAACTCTACAAAATTGATGATGCTATGAAAGCTGGTTTTGGTTGGGAACATGGTCCTTTCCAAATCTGGGACGCTATTGGTGTTGAAAAAGGTATTGAAATCATGAAAGCAGAAGGCTACCAACCTGCTGCTTGGGTAAATAATATGCTTGCCGCTGGTAGCACTTCATTCTACTCTGTAAAAGATGGAGCAACCTATTTTTATGATATTTCTAGTAAATCGCAAACTAAAAAACCAGGACAAGACGCCTTTATTATTTTAGATAACATTAGAAAAAGTAATGAAGTATTTAAAAACTCTGGGGTAGTAATAGAAGATTTAGGCGATGGTATTTTAAACTGTGAATTTCAATCTAAAATGAATACTATTGGTGGCGATGTTTTAGCAGGGTTAAATAAAGCTATTGATATAGCCGAAAAAGATTTTGAAGGCTTAGTTATTGGAAACCAAGGCGCCAATTTTTCAGTTGGAGCCAATATTGGTATGATTTTTATGATGGCTGTAGAACAAGAATATGATGAGCTAAACGCTGCTATAAAATACTTTCAAGATACCATGATGCGTATGCGCTACTCCTCTATTCCAACAGTTGCTGCTCCACACGGTATGACACTTGGTGGTGGCTGTGAATTGTCACTTCATGCAGATAAAGTTGTGGCTGCCGCCGAAACCTATATAGGTTTAGTTGAATTTGGAGTTGGCGTCATTCCTGGTGGTGGCGGTTCTAAAGAAATGGCGCTTAGAGCATCAGATTCCTTTAGAAAAGGTGATGTAGAGTTAAATGTACTACAAGAATATTTCTTAACTATTGGAATGGCAAAAGTATCAACATCTGCTTACGAAGCCTTTGATTTAGGTGTACTTCAAAAAGGTAAAGATGTAATTGTCGTTAATAAAGACCGCCAAATTGCTACTGCTAAAGCTCATGCTAAATTATTAGCTAATGCTGGTTATTCGCAACCCATAAAACGTAAAGATGTAAAAGTACTTGGTAAACAAGCTTTAGGAATGTTTCTAGTAGGAACAGATGCTATGGAAGCTTCTAATTATATTAGTGAACACGACCAGAAAATAGCCAACAAACTAGCCTATGTAATGGCTGGTGGTGATTTATCTGAACCAACACTAGTTACAGAACAATACTTACTAGATTTAGAAAGAGAAGCCTTCTTAAGTTTATGTACAGAACGTAAAACACTTGAACGTATTCAGCATATGCTTAAAACAGGAAAACCACTACGTAATTAGAAAACAGAACCAAGACACTTTGATTCTTGATTCCTAAAACACAAAACTAAAATGAAAACAGCATATATAGTAAAAGCATACAGAACTGCCGTAGGAAAAGCTCCTAAAGGTTTGTTTAGGTTTAAACGAACTGATGAATTGGCAGCCGAAACCATACAACACATGATTAAAGAGCTACCTCAATTAGATAAATCAAGAATTGATGATGTAATTGTTGGTAATGCAATGCCCGAAGGCTCACAAGGGTTAAATATGGCAAGATTAATTTCTTTAATGGGCTTAAATAGTGTTGATGTTCCTGGAGTAACAGTAAATAGATTTTGCTCTTCAGGTGTTGAAACCATTGCTATTGCAACTGCTAAAATTCAATCCGGAATGGCAGAATGCATCATAGCAGGTGGTGCAGAAAGTATGAGTGCTGTACCCATGACAGGTTTTAAACCAGAACTTAATTATGATATTGTTAATGCTGGTCATGAAGATTATTACTGGGGCATGGGTAACACAGCCGAAGCGGTAGCAAATCAATTTAAGGTTTCAAGAGAAGACCAAGATGAGTTTGCATATAATTCTCATATGAAAGCGCTAAAAGCTCAAGCTGAAGACAGATTCCAAGATCAAATTGTTCCTATTAAAGTTGAACAAACTTATATTGATGAAAATGGTAAAAAAGCAACAAAGAACTACACCGTTACAAAAGATGAAGGCCCTAGAAAAGGCACTAGCCTTGAAGCATTAGCTAAACTACGTCCTGTATTTGCTCAAGGTGGTAGCGTAACTGCTGGTAACTCTTCTCAAATGAGTGATGGTGCTGCTTTTGTTATGGTTATGAGTGAAGCTATGGTAAAAGAGTTAAATCTTGAACCTATTGCTAGATTGGTAAATTATGCTGCTGCCGGTGTAGAACCGCGTATCATGGGTATTGGACCAGTTAAAGCCATTCCAAAAGCTTTAAAACTAGCCGGTTTAAAACAAGCTGATTTAGAACTTATAGAATTAAATGAAGCCTTTGCTTCACAATCTTTAGCAGTAATAAGAGAATTAAACCTCAACCCAGATATTATAAATGTTAATGGTGGCGCTATTGCGCTAGGACATCCTTTAGGGTGTACAGGTGCTAAACTTTCCGTTCAACTTTTTGATGAAATGAGAAAACGAAACATGAAAGCAAAATATGGTGCTGTAACCATGTGTGTTGGAACTGGTCAAGGCGCTTGCGGAATTTTTGAATTTTTAAACTAAAAAACTAAAACTAAATAAAATGGCAGAAACTGAAAAAGACATTCTACGTGGTGGTCAATTCTTGGTAAAAGAAACCAACTGTGAAGACACTTTTACACCAGAAGATTTTAACGAAGACCAGCTTATGATGAAAGAAGCTGTTACCGAATTTGTTGACCGAGAAATTTGGGCTAAAAAAGCTCAATTTGAAAAAAAAGATTACGCCTTAACCGAAGCTTGCATGCGTAAAGCAGGTGAACTTGGTTTTTTAAGCGTTGCTGTTCCTACTGAATATGGTGGTATGGGTATGGGCTTTGTTGATACTATGCTGGTATGCGATTATATTTCTGGTGCAACTGGCTCTTTCAGTACCGCATTTGGGGCTCATACAGGTATTGGTACAATGCCAATTACATTATACGGAACCGAAGAACAAAAACAAAAATACGTACCTAAATTAGCTAGTGGTGAGTGGTTTGGCTCCTATTGTTTAACAGAACCTAGTGCGGGTAGTGATGCCAATTCTGGAAAAACTAAGGCTGTACTTTCTGAAGACGGAAAAAGCTATAAAATTACAGGACAGAAAATGTGGATTTCAAATGCTGGTTTCTGTAATTTAATGATTGTTTTTGCTAGAATTGAAGATGATAAATACATTACAGGTTTTATAGTAGAATATGACCCTGAAAACCCAAACGGTATTACTTTAGGCGAAGAAGAACATAAATTGGGCATTCGTGCTTCATCTACTCGTCAAGTATTTTTTAATGACACCGTGGTACCTATAGAAAACATGCTTTCTACCAGAGGTAATGGTTTTAAAATAGCTATGAATGCTCTAAATGTTGGTCGTATTAAATTAGCCGTAGCCTGTTTAGATGCACAACGAAGAACTATTACAGAATCTATTAAATATGCCAATGAGCGTATCCAATTTAAAACACCTATATCTAGTTTTGGTGCTATTCGCCAAAAAATTGCAGAAATGGCTACCAACTGTTGGGTAGGTGAAGCTGCTTGTTATAGAGCTGCAAAAAACATTCAAGATAGAATTGAACTTAGACAAAAAAATGGTAAAGACACACATCAAGAAGCAGAACTTAAAGGTGTTGAAGAATATGCTATAGAATGTTCTATATTAAAAGTTGCAGTTTCAGAATTTGTTCAAAGATGTACAGATGAAGGCATCCAAATTTTAGGTGGAATGGGATTCTCTGAAGAAACCCCAATGGAATCTGCTTGGAGAGATGCACGTATTGCTAGGATTTATGAAGGCACCAATGAAATCAATCGTATGTTAAGTATTGGTATGCTTATTAAAAAAGCTATGAAAGGACATGTTGATGTATTAACACCAGCCATGGCTGTTAAAGATGAATTAATGGGAATTCCATCTTTTGATACACCAGATTTTTCAGAATTATTTTCTGAAGAAAAAAGCATAATTAAAAACCTTAAGAAATTATTTTTAATGGTTGCCGGTGCTGCTTTAGAGAAATATGGCGAAAAAATTGAAGAACAACAGCAGCTCATGTTAGCATCATCAGATATTTTAATTCAAATCTATTTAGCCGAATCTGCCATTTTAAGAGCAGAAAAACTAGCCAAAAAAGAAGGCGAAGACAATGTTAAAGAACAGATAGCCATGGCTAAACTAAATCTTTTTCATGCCATTGATGTTATAGAAACAGCAGGAAAACACTCTATAATTTCATTCTCTAGTGGCGATGAACAACGCATGATGTTAATGGGCTTAAAACGTTACATTAAATATGTAAATATGCCAAACATTATTGAACTAAGAAATATTATTGCTAACAAAGTAACAAAAGAAAATAAATATTGCTTTTAATTAAGTAGGTGACTAATTCAATTGTTTAAACGCTTCAATTAACTTTTTTGAAGCGTTTATTTTTTTTCAGTACTTTAGAAAAAAAATTATATGAATTATAAATTAACCTTCATCATACTTACGCTTCTTTCAGTAAACATTACTCAATGTCAGCTACTTAACAAAAAAGACACATTCACTAGACAAGATACACTTCGTGGTAGTATAACACCAGAACGTGCATGGTGGGATCTAACCTATTATCATCTAGACATTAAAGTAAATCCCGAAGAAAAGTTTATTTCTGGTAAAAACACCATTCAATATACAGTTTTAAGCAAAAACAACGTTATGCAAATTGACTTGCAAACACCTTTAAAACTTCTTAAAGCTACCCAAAATGGTAAAGAGTTAAAAATAAAACATGATGGTAACGCTCATTTTATAACTCTAAATGAACCACAAAAAATAGGAAATATAAATTCTATAGATGTTTATTACGAAGGAAACCCAAGAGAAGCCGTTAATGCTCCTTGGGATGGGGGAATTTCTTGGGAAAAAGACAAAAACGGCAACCATTTTATAGCATCATCTTGTCAAGGTTTAGGTGCCAGTGTTTGGTGGCCATGTAAAGACCATATGTATGATGAAGTAGATAGTATGCTTATTAGTGTAAACGTTCCTGATAATTTAACAAACGTTTCTAACGGAAGATTGAGAAGTGTTGAACAATACGGTAACACAAAAACCTACCGATGGATTGTTAAAAGCCCCATTAACAATTACGGTGTAAATATTAATATTGGTGACTATGTTAACTTTTCTGAAGTTTACAATGGTATGGCAGGCCCCCTTGATATGAATTATTACGTTTTAAGTTATAATCTTGAAAAAGCCAAAGAACAATTTAAACAAGCTCCAAAAATGATGGAAGCTTTTGAACATTGGTTTGGGCAATACCCCTTTTACAGAGATAGCTATAAACTGGTAGAAGCACCATATTTAGGAATGGAACACCAAAGTTCTGTTACCTATGGAAATGGTTATAAAAATGGTTATAGAGGAAGTGATTTATCAGGAACAGGATGGGGTTTAAAATTTGATTACATTATTATTCACGAATCTGGTCATGAATGGTTTGCAAACAATATTACAGATAAAGATATCGCTGATATGTGGATTCATGAAAGTTTCACTACTTACTCTGAAAATCTATATTTAGATTACCATTTTGGTAAAAAAGCAGCGGCTGAATATGTAATTGGCACCCGTAGAGCTATAGTTAATGATAGACCAATAATTGGTAAATATCATGTAAACAAAGAAGGTTCTGGAGACATGTATTTTAAAGGAGCCAACATGCTTCATACATTGCGTCAGCTTATAGAAGACGATGAAAAATGGCGTAAAATTCTTACTGGTTTAAACACCACTTTTTATCATCAAACAGTAACTACACAACAAATAGAAAACTATTTGAGTGAACAAACAGGTATAGATTTAACTGAGTTTTTCAATCAATACTTAAGAACAACAAAAATTCCAACGCTAGAATATCAAATTAAAGGCAAAACTTTAAAATACCGCTGGACAAATATTGTTGATAAATTTGATATGCCTATTCAAATTAAAATAAACAACGAAGAACAATGGCTATTCCCAAAAGCAGAATGGAATGCTCTTTCTGTTGAAGACTCCATTAAGCTATTTGAAATTGACCCTGATTTTTACGTAGAATCTAAAAAGATTTAAGGTTTGAAAGATTTACCCGAACTTTATTTTGAACGTGATACCGACTGGTACGATTGGCTACTAAAAAATCATCATAAAGAAAAAGGCGTTTATTTAATTTTTTACAAATTAGAATTAAATACTCCCACCATGCGATGGGAAGAAGCTGTAAAAGTAGCTCTATGTTTTGGCTGGATAGATTCTACTGTAAAAAGTTTAGGTGATGGAAAACGCCGGCAATACTTTAGTAAACGAAATCCTAAAAGCACTTGGAGTGCCTTAAATAAAAAGTATATTGAAGAATTAGAAGCCTCTGGATTAATTCAAGAAGTAGGTTACCAATCTATAGCTGTAGCTAAAAAAAATGGAGCTTGGTTTGCTATGGATAATGTTGAAAATGGTATTATTCCTAATGATTTACAAAAAGCATTTAACCAAAACCCCAAAGCATTTAAAAACTATAAAAACTTTGCAAAAGGGTATCAAAAAAGCTACCTATCTTGGTTAAATAATGCCAAAAGAGCCGAAACAAAACAAAAGCGAATTTTAGAAATTATAAAATATTGTGAGGCCAATATTAAATCTAGAAGCAATTATTAAGGGTTAGCAAAATTTTTAATTTCACTTAATGTAAATTTAGGATTAGCACCTTCGCTTTGCGCCACCATAGCTCCAACTGCACAGGCAAAATCAATAGCCTGCTGAGGAGCAACACCTTTTAACAACTCACTTATAAGAGATGCCAAAAACGAATCGCCCGCTCCCACGGTATCTGCTACTTTTATTTGATAACCACTGTTATAATACAAAATATCATTGTGCAATAAAACAGCTCCATGCTCTCCTTTGGTTACACATATATATTTAGCTTTCGTTTTTTGAGCCATTAATTTTAAATTTTGCTCTAAACCATTATACTTAGAGTTAAAATAACCTGCCACTTCATATAGCTCTTCATCATTAAATTTTATAAAATCTGCCTTATTCATTAATTCTTTTAAAATTTCTGGTGAATAATGAGGTGGCCGTAAATTCAAATCAAAAACTTTATAAGGCGCTAAATCTATGAGTTTTAATAGTGTTTGCCTTGAGACTTCATCTCTAGCTATTAGGCTTCCAAACACAAGAGCATCACAAGTTTTAACTTTTTTTATAATACCATCAGTTATTTCAATTTTATCCCAAGCTCTTGGATGCATTATTTCATAAGTAGCAACCCCTTTTTTATTAAGAGTAACTTGAACCTCTCCTGTAGTATAATCCTCTTTTTTCTGAATATCACTAGTGTTTAAACCATTTTCATTTAAATACTCACATAGCAAAGTTCCATTAATATCGTTACCAATAGCGCTTACCATAGTTACCTCATGATTAAAAGCATGTAAACGCAATGCTACGTTTAATGGTGCTCCTCCAATTTTTTTTTCTCCATTAGGAAATATATCCCATAGAACCTCACCAAAACATACAATCTTAGACATTATTTTATCTTTTAATACACATTAGTTTCCATGGTTTGTTGATTGATAGAGCTTCTGAATATTTGTAACATACGTTTAGCTATTCCTGTCCAACCAAAATTACGACGAGCAAAACGAGCGCCTTCAACAGATAATTCGTTACGCATTTTAGGATATAAAAGTGGCATTGCCATCATAGCACCAAATTCTAAAGGTCTATGCGGGTCTGCAAATAATGCCTGATTACCAAAATCAATTAAATCATATAACCCACCATGAACAGTAATAATACTTGGTGTACCACAAGCCATAGCTTCTATAGCTACCATACCAAAAGGTTCATATCTTGAAGGCATTGCAAAAATATTGGCAGACCTGTATACATTAGCTAAATCTTCATCGGCTATATAACTTTTCCAGTGTATTTTATCTGCAACTCCTAATTCTGTAGCTATTTTTTTTAGTTTTGCTACACCCTCGTCATCTTGATTAGAGCCATCACTACCAACGGCTGCTACTAATCTTGCTTCAGGACAAAGTTCAAAAACAGTTGGTAATGCCTTTATTAAAAGATCATACCCTTTGTTATGTGCCATTCTACCTAATGTTAAAATATCTGTAGGATGAATATCATATTTTGCTCGTATTTTGTCATTCTCTTTTGAAGGTACTGGGAAGAATCTGTTTTCATCAATTCCTGGAGGAATCATGGTGCAATTTTTAGGAAGTACATCGTATTGTTTGGTTAACAAATCTACCTGTGGGATTGTTGTTGCTATAATATGGTTACACATTTGATAAACAAAATACTCCTTTCTTATCCGTTCTTTAAAGCGATATGTTTTTTCCATTTCTTTTTCATCCATATCACTACCCATGGTGTGCTGTTTCCACCAACCAACTGAATGAGGTGTATGCACATGAGATACCCCTAGCTCTTCAGCTATTTTTTGTCCTGCCCAACCTGCATCCCAATAATGAGAATAAACCACATCATATTTTTTACCTTCTTTTTTTATTGCTGCCAATGTATTGGTTACAAACTTTTTAAGGTGGTCATGCATATCTTCTTTCCTGATGAATTTTTTACCTCCAAAAGGAATTCGCCATACGCTATAATTTTCATCTACATGGTCATATTCTGGTTGGTCTTCAAATTGGCGCGTAACTAAATCCACCTTTTTTCCAAGTCGGCTAAATCGTTCTGCAAGCTCTAGAACATATACAACTTGACCTCCAGTATCGGGTTTACCAAGTTCTGGGTTTGCAGCTACATATCCGTGTAAAGAGATCATTAAGATAGATTTCATAATTTTTAATTTTATAGTTTATTTATCAATAATTTTTAAATCATGGCAAGCCGATATATACTGAGCTGCAGACCATGCTTGGTATGCTTTACCCATAGGTTTACCTGTTGTACCGTGTGCCCATTCTGTAAATTCCCATTCGTTATTAATTCCTTCTTTATTCATTTGGGCTAACTTGTATAATTCGGCAACAGCCATTTCTTTAAAGCCAAGTTTATTTACAAACTTTACCCAAAACCCACCTACAAAAGGCCAAATACCTCCATTGTGGTAATGATTTGGTAAATTAAGTAAGTTAACGGTATAATAAGGTCTCCAATCTGGATCACCAGGACTTACCACTGGGTAAACATTGGCAACAGGAAACGGATCATTAACACCAACACCCAACATAAAACGAAAAGTTTGTTTTGCTTTTTCTACATCTAAGGCTCCATGTAAAAAGGCTAAAACATTACCTAAAACGTCACATCGCCAACTAAAATCAAACGGTGTTGTTTGAGCTATAAGGTACGAAGTATCTCCTAAAGTAAATTGTTTTTCTGCAAAAGAAACCGATTGAAATAACTGTTGTTGAGTTGTTGGCCAAAAGTTTTGTAGTATTTCTTTTTTTACCACCTGAGACCACCTAATGTACTCTCCTGCTTCTTCATGATCTCCTAACATTTCTAGCATTCTTCCGTAGCAAACATTAGCTCTGTACCAAAGAATTTCATCATAAAGAATATTGTAACTTCTACCAAAAAGATCTGTCCAGTCTCCTGCTTCTGGTATTTCTAATAGGGCATCATTATTACTATCATGAGCTCCTAACCATCGCATGGTTTCTTTCAAATCTTTAATATATTTTCTTAAAAATTTAATATCTTTTGTAACATTTACGTATTCATAGAATGCAATAACAACCCAAATACCACTATCTATAGAACAAATACCACCTACGCCTGAATAATCTGGTACGTTATCTTTAATTCTAACATTTGATGGTATTTGTCCGTTACGTGAAATATGCTCAAATAAAGTCTCTAATGTTTTACGTTGACATTCATGAATTTCTTTATCGTGTACTAACGGCAATGATCCTATTAAGGTAATGGCTCCATCTCTAGCCCAAACGCTATAGTAATTCTCATCTGTACCATTAGCTTCATTATCTTTAATAGAGCATGCCGAAAACCCTAAAGGTGTAATGTTTTTTTTAAGGGCTTCTATAGCTTTTTTATAACCCTCTTTTATAAAGTTAATTTTCTCGTTTTCATCTTCATCTTCTAAAGCAATTTGATCTAGCTCTTGTTTAACAAAAAAGTCTTCTTCACTTTGGTCTATGCTTGTAGCATCTAAAGCCACTTGTGGTAATACCGAGTAGTAAACTAACCCTTCTACAACACCGTCTCCTTTTTCTTTTTCAGAATGGTATACTTGTCTGTGTTTTGTGTATTGATAAAGCTCTTCATGAGCATTAGAAACTACAATACCTTTTATATCTTTTAAATCGAACATAGCAGAATCATTGCCACTATCTCCTGCCACCAATGTTTCTTCTGTTTTAATTTTTAACTTTTTAAGCAACCATTGTAGAGCATTTTTTTTATTGGCATACTTTGGTAGAATATCTAAAAATTTTTCTCCAGAATATACCACACTAACGTCCATGTTTGCATTGTTAAAATTTTCTTCTATTTCAAGTATATGATCTGGACTGGCATCATGAAAAAAGTAACTCCGTTTATATGCATGCTGAAATTTTGTGGGCTGTTCACTAATGGGATGATCTATTTTATTAATTATAGACTCTACAGTTTTTAAGTCCCAACCATCATCAAGCACATTATTAAATTCTTTTACTACCCTTTTTTCTTTGTAGTTATATATATGTGTACCCACACCAGAAATGATATAATCTGGTTCTGGAATAATGTCTTTTTTAATTAAATCTAAAACATCATCTATAAGTCTACCCGTGTTATAGGAAAGCTTTACCTCTGCTGGCTTATATTTTCTCCATATTTTATTAAAATTACTTTTAAAAGTGTGAAAATCTATTAGTGTATTATCAATATCAAACGAAAGGAGTTTTATATTGCTTTGAGAGCTATTTTTAGCATCGTTCATGTGTTATAATAGTATTTGGTTCTTAATTAGAATTTCAATTAATTTCACCAAAATCTAAGGTTTTAAATAATGAATTCCAAGAAAATAAACGTTTATATCTAGATATTTAGTAAGTACTAAATTAACTATAACAGCTTTAAGAAATTCTGAATTTTATCAGTTCAATATTACAAATCTTGTAATTAATTTGATTTTAACCTACAAGCGTTTTTGAAAGCAGAATATTAGCTATTTGGTGTATTTGCTTCTAAAATAACCGTAATGCAATACAACAATAACACTCTGTGGCTTAATAGAATTTAAAAAGTCAAAGTCTTTACACTAAAACGTAGAAATCAATTAATATAGAACTACTCTACTCGTTTTAACCCCTCTAAATCTTCAATTTTTATCCGCTTACCAATGGTAGAAATCAAGTTTTCTTTTTTAAATTGAGACAATACTCTAATGGCAGATTCTGTAGCGGTGCCAACAATATTTGCATAGTCTTCTCTAGAAAGCAATACACTAAGTGTTCCGTCTGGATTTACTCCAAAACTATCATGAATATAAATTAAGGTTTCGGCTAAACGCTGTCTTACAGATTTTTGAGCCATATTAACAATAACATCGTCTGATTCTTTTAAATCTTTGGCCATATCTTTTAAGACGTCAAAGGTGAAATTTGGGTTTTTTTGTAAATCAGATAATATTTCACTTTTAGGTATAAAGCAAACCTCCATATCATTTAAAGCTGTAGCTTGCAAGTTAGACCTTTCTTCACTTATAATAGAACGCTGACCAAGTAAATCTCCCTTCACCACCATTTTTACTATTTGGTCTTTACCATTTTCACTTAGCTTAGTTAGCTTACAAATACCATCTTTTACACAATAAACACCATTTAGCATCTCGCCCTCTTCAAAAATAACTTGACCTTTTTTTATTGTTTTTGAAGTTTTACAAGCCGAAATTCTAACTAATTCATCTTTTGTAAGTGCTTTAAGAGAATTAAACTGCTTAATAATACACTGTTCACATTTACCCATACCTTATAATTCTAGATTTGTAAAAATAAACAAATCATGACAATTATCATATTTTAATTTTCACTAACTTTCCACATTTGCAACAGGTAAAATTGAGCAAATATTATGGAGCATAAAACGTGTTTCCACTGCGGATTAGATATAACATCTTCCGAAATTGTTTATGACAATAAATCATTTTGTTGTAATGGTTGTAAAACTGTTTACGAGATTTTTTCTGAAAACGATTTAACTTGTTATTACGATTTACAGGAGGCTCCAGGAGCTACGCCTAAAGAGGTTGCTGGTAAGTATAATTTTCTTGAAAATGAAAAAATTGTTGAGCAACTTTTAGAGTTTAATAGCGATGATACTCAAATTGTAAATTTATACATTCCGCATGTACATTGTAGTTCTTGTATTTGGATTTTAGAAAACTTAAATAAATTAAACCCCGCCGTAAGTTCTTCTATAGTTAATTTTGGTAAAAAAACCGTTAGAATAACTTTTAACGCAAAAAAAATCACACTTAAAGAGCTAGTAATTTTACTAAGTAGTATTGGTTACGAACCTTATATAAGTTTAGAAGATTACAGTGTTGGAAAAAAGAAAACAGATAGATCTTTAATTTATAAATTAGGCGTAGCAGGTTTTGCCTTTGGTAATGTAATGTTTTTATCATTTCCAGAGTATTTTGAAGTTGGCGAATTTTGGTTAGAACAATACAAACACCTGTTTAGGTGGCTTATGTTTGCTTATAGTTTACCCGTTGTATTTTACTCTGCGCAAGACTATTTTATATCTGCCTACAAAGGTTTAAGGTCTAAAATATTAAATATTGATGTACCCATTGCTCTGGGTGCTTCTGTTCTATTTATTAGAAGTTCTGCAGAAATTATACTAGATACAGGTTCTGGCTTTTTTGATAGCTTAACAGGACTTATTTTCTTTTTACTAGTTGGTAAATTTTTTCAGCAAAAAACCTATTCATTTTTATCGTTTGAACGAGACTATAAATCTTATTTCCCCATAGGAATTACTAAAATAACAAAGGAAGGAAAAGAAACTGCCATACAAGTTTACGATATTAAAAAAGGAGACAGGCTACTTATAAGAAATGAAGAACTTATACCCGTTGATTGTATTTTAATTAAAGGAAATGCAAGAATTGATTATAGTTTTGTTACAGGAGAATCTAAAACAGTTACCAAACAATCTGGAGACAAACTATTTGCAGGAGGCAAACAAGTTGATGGCAATATTGAGGTAGATGTTTTAAAATCTGTTGAGCAAAGTTACCTTACCCAACTTTGGAGTAATGATGTGTTTAAAAAAGACAAAGAATCATCATTTACTACCCTTACAAATAGTATTAGCAAAAACTTTACTATCATTATTTTGTTAATTGCTTCGGCATCTACCATGTTTTGGATGTTAACAGATTCTAGTAAAGCTATAAATGTATTTACATCTGTATTAATAATTGCATGCCCGTGTGCTATAGCTTTGTCTGCTCCTTTTACTTTTGGCAATATTTTACGTATATTAGGTAAGAAAAAATTCTACTTAAAAAACGCAAACGTTATAGAACAACTAGCCAAAATAAACACCATTATTTTTGATAAAACGGGTACTATTACATCTAACAAAGAAGCATCTATAGATTATGATGGCGAGACTCTTTCACCTCAAGAAGAGGCTTTGTTAAAAAGCACATTAAGAGGATCTAACCACCCGTTAAGCAGGTCTTTATATGAGCTTTTAAATAAAAATGATATTCACACCTTAGATAGCTACGAAGAATATATAGGCAAAGGTATTGAGGCTCAATATAATGATGAACATATTAAAATAGGATCTGCTCCTTTTGTTGGTTTTACAGAAGAAAAAACAACCTTAAACACTACCGTTCACGTTAGTACAAATAATAAATACAAAGGAAAATTTACGTTTTATAATGCCTATAGAAAAGGCTTATCGCAATTATTTAATACACTAAAAAAAGACTACGATTTAGCAATACTATCTGGTGATAATGAAGGTGAAAAAGAAAACCTAACTAAATTATTACCATCAAAAACTAAACTGTTGTTTAATCAGAAACCAAAAGATAAGTTAGAGTATATAGAATACCACCAAAGTGAAGGGGCTAATGTATTAATGATTGGTGATGGTTTAAATGATGCTGGTGCCTTGGCACAGAGTAATGTTGGTATTGCTATTTCAGAGAATGTAAACGTGTTCTCCCCTGCTTGTGATGCTATTTTAGATGCTTCTAAGTTTAATGAACTGGCTAATTATTTAAAGATATCAAAATCTGCTATAAAAATTATAAAATGGAGTTTTATACTCTCTTTCATCTATAATATAATAGGTTTGTATTTTGCTGTAACAGGGCAATTAGCACCTGTAGTTGCTGCAATTTTAATGCCTTTAAGTTCTATAAGTATTGTGGTGTTTACAACCATTTGCACCAACATTGTTGGTAGAAAATTAAAATAGTTATAGAACAGGTTTTGGCAGGATAGTGCGTTAGGGATTGAAGCTAGTTACCGTGTAACGCGGAAAGCCCGACCCGATAGGGTAACGCCCAAATTATTAAAACAAACATGACATTTGTCATGTTTTGAAAAAACATATGAAAGTATTTTTGAACCGTAACTTCAAGTAGGTATGAGTGTTATATATATTTTACTAGCTATAAGCGTAATTGTAGCTGTTGGTTTTTTTATAGCCTTTATTTTGGCCGTTAAAAGCGGACAATATGATGATAGTTATACACCTTCAGTTAGAATGCTTTTTGAGGATGAATTAATTAAAGAGAAATCAAATAAATCAAAATCAATACTAACCAAAAAAAAGATTAACAATTAATTATGGAGATGCAACAATTTCATTACGATAATAAAATCGTTACTAAGTTCATTTATGCCACAATAATTTTTGGGGTTGTAGGTATGCTGGTGGGATTACTACTAGCATTTATGTTTTTATTCCCTAACCTTACTGATGGTATTTCATGGCTTAGTTTTGGGCGTTTAAGACCACTACATACTAACGCTGTAATTTTTGCCTTTGTTGGTAATGCTATGTTTGCGGGTATTTACTATTCTTTACAACGATTACTAAAAACTCGTATGGCAAGTGACCTTTTAAGTAATATAAACTTTTGGGGTTGGCAATTAATTATTGTTGCTGCTGCAATATCATTACCTTTAGGTTATACTACATCAAAAGAATATGCAGAACTAGAATGGCCTATAGATATTGCTATTGCTGTAATTTGGGTTGTTTTTGGTGTAAATATGATTTGGACGATTTTAAAACGAAGACAACGCCATTTATACGTTGCTATTTGGTTTTATATAGCCACTTTTGTTACCGTTGCTGTTCTTCATATTTTTAATAGTTTAGAATTACCAATAGCGTTTACAAGCATGAAAAGTTACTCTGTTTATGCTGGTGTACAAGATGCTTTAGTGCAATGGTGGTATGGTCATAATGCCGTAGCATTCTTCCTTACTACACCATTTTTAGGCTTAATGTATTATTATGTTCCTAAAGCTGCTAATAGACCTGTGTATTCTTATAGACTTTCTATTGTACACTTTTGGTCGTTAATCTTTATATACATTTGGGCAGGACCTCATCACCTTTTATATACCGCATTACCTGAATGGGCTCAAAATTTAGGGGTAACATTCTCTATAATGTTATTAATGCCTTCTTGGGGTGGTATGATTAATGGTTTATTAACTTTACGTGGTGCTTGGGATAAAGTACGTACGGACCCTGTTTTAAAATTTATGGTAGTAGCTATTACAGGTTATGGTATGGCTACTTTTGAAGGACCAACCTTATCTCTTAAAAATGTAAATGCTATTGCCCACTTTACCGACTGGATTATTGCTCACGTACACGTAGGTGCCTTAGCTTGGAATGGTTTTTTAGCCTTTGGTATGATATACTATCTAGTTCCTAGGCTTTTTAAAACTAAACTACACTCTACTCCTTTAGCAAACTTACATTTTTGGTTAGGTACTTTGGGTATTATTATGTATACCTTACCTCTATACGTTGCTGGATTTACTCAAGCAAGTATGTGGAAACAGTTTAACCCAGACGGAACATTAGTTTATGGTAACTTTTTAGAAACGGTTACCGAAATTATACCTATGTACTTAATGCGTGCTATTGGAGGTAGTTTATATGTTATTGGCTTATTAATTTTAGTATATAACATTATTGTTACTATTAAAAAAGGCAGCAAAGTAACCGATGAATTAGCCGAAGCCCCTGCGCTAGAACGTGTAACAAAAAGACGTACTGCCGGAGAAGGGTTCCATACTTGGTTAGAACGCAGACCTGTACAATTAACTATTTTAGCTACGATAGCTATTTTAATTGGTGGTATTGTTCAAATTGTACCAACCATCATGGTTGAATCTAATATTCCGACCATTGCAAGTGTAAAACCATACACACCTTTAGAGTTAGAAGGTAGAGACATCTATATACGCGAAGGTTGTGTGAGTTGCCACTCACAAATGATTCGTCCGTTTAGAAGTGAAGTAGAACGCTACGGAGAATACAGTAAAGCCGGAGAATATGTTTATGATCATCCATTCTTATGGGGTAGTAAACGTACCGGACCAGATTTACACCGTGTAGGAGGCAAATACTCTGATAATTGGCACTTTAACCATATGTATGATCCACAAAGTACATCATCTGGTTCCATCATGCCTCGTTACCCATGGCTAATTACAGGTTCATCAAGTACGCTTGATAAATCTCAAACCGAAGCCAAAATGCGTACTATGGTGTCATTAGGTGTTCCTTATTCAGAAGAAGATATTGCCAATGCACAACAAAGTATGTTAGAACAAGGAAGCCAAATAGAAGAGAACCTTTATACAGATCCAGACTTTGCTAAAAACTACGAAGCAGACAAAAAATATGCTGCCGAAAATGGTGAAGAATTTGTTGAAATGAAAAACAGAGAAATTGTTGCCTTAATTGCTTATTTACAGCGTTTAGGCACCGATATTAAAGTTGAAACTGCACAACAATAACCCTCAAAAAAATTAGAAACTATGTTAAAATTTGTAAAAAATCATATGGAGACTATAACAGGGGTTGAAATTTTCCCTATCATCTCCCTACTTATCTTTTTCATCTTTTTTGTAGCGCTGTTTTGGTGGGTTATTACCGCAAAAAAAGACTACATAAAAACTGTTAGCAATATTCCACTAGACAACCAAAACAACGACACATTATGAGAAAATTAGTTCCATCTTGGGTAAGAGTACCCGTAGTATTCTTCATCATCTTCGGAATTGTAGAATTTTTTATAGACTCAGGCGAAAAACCAGCCTTTATAGAATATCCCGCAGTACTTTTATTTCTCTTATTAGTATTGTTAATACTTATTGCTATTGAAGCTATTATAGGAGCTCTTGAAAATGTAATGCTTCATAAACTAGATGAAGAAGCAAAAGCAAGATTCTTAGCTGAAAAAGAAAAAGCATATCAGTTCACTTGGTTTAAAGAAACTTACAAAAAGCTTTTAGGACAAAAACCTATAGAAGAAGAAAGCGAAATTATTTTAGACCATAACTATGACGGTATAAAAGAATTAGACAATAACTTACCTCCTTGGTGGCTATATGGCTTTTATTTTAGTATAATTTTTGCTGTGGCTTACCTAATAAGATTCCATGTTTTTGATGGTCCTGGACAAATTGATGAATTAGAAACTGAATTAGCAGATGCTAGAATAGCTATTGAAGAATACAAAAAAACTGCTAAAGATTTAGTTGATATAAATACCGTAACACTTTTAACTGATGATGCAGATTTAAAAGCTGGTAAAGATATATTTAACACCAACTGTGTAGCTTGCCATATGGCCGATGGTGGTGGCGGTATTGGACCAAACTTAACTGATAACCACTGGATTCTAGGTGGTGGTATTAAAAATGTTTTTAATACGGTTTCAGAAGGAGGGCGTTCTGGTAAAGGTATGATTGCTTGGAAAGCACAACTTAAACCATCTCAAATAGCACAGGTTGCTAGTTATGTATTAAGCTTACAAGGAACTACGCCTGCAAATCCTAAAGCTCCAGAAGGCGATGTTTGGGTAGAAGAAGGTACTGAAGCTGTAACAGAAACTACAGTAGACTCAACATTAACAACAACAAACTAAAATTAGATCAAGTATCCTTCACTTTAAAAGTGAAGGATACTATAAAATCAAATTAAATTGGAAACCCCAGAAAACGAAAACTTTAGAGATTCAATTGGTACTGTTACCGAGGAAGGTAAACGTGCTTGGGTATATCCAAAGAAACCAAGCGGCAAGTATTATGACAGAAGAAAGCTTGTTA
Organism: Seonamhaeicola sp. NFXS20; assembly: GCF_049132085.1. Classification (NCBI taxonomy): domain Bacteria; kingdom Pseudomonadati; phylum Bacteroidota; class Flavobacteriia; order Flavobacteriales; family Flavobacteriaceae; genus Seonamhaeicola; species Seonamhaeicola sp. NFXS20. Next base: position 561,914 of record NZ_JAFMPU010000002.1, read on the forward strand.
GCTATTTTCTATTAATTTTTTTATTGGTTTCTCCATTTATAAAAATTAATGGCAACCAATTTTTAATGTTTAACGTACTAGAAAGGCGTTTTAATATTTTCGGGTTTCCGTTTTGGCCACAAGATTTTCATTTGTTTGTAATATCAATGATAATTGGTGTGGTTTTTATCACACTATTTACCGTAGCTTTTGGTAGAATTTTCTGTGGATGGATTTGTCCGCAAACCATTTTTATGGAAATGGTTTTTAGACGCATAGAATATTGGATTGAAGGTGATAGAAATAAACAACGCAAACTAGCAAGACAAAAATGGGATGCCGAAAAAATTAGAAAGAAAGGATTAAAACTTACCATATTTTTAATTATTTCATTTTTAATTGCTAATGTGTTTTTAGCTTATTTAATTGGTGGAGACAGACTAATTCAATACATAAAAGATGGTCCGTTTAGCCATATGGGCACCCTAATTCCGTTAATCATTTTTACAGCGGTATTCTATTTTATTTTTGCATGGTTTAGAGAGCAAGTTTGTGTAATTGCTTGCCCATACGGAAGATTACAAGGTGTTCTTTTAGATACAAAATCAATAGTTGTTGCTTATGATTATAAACGTGGTGAAGGGCCAAACGGTAGAAAGAAATTTAGAAAAAACGAAGATAGAGAGGCTTTAGGTCATGGAGATTGTATAGATTGTTTACAATGTGTGCATGTTTGCCCAACAGGAATTGATATTAGAAACGGCACACAATTAGAATGTGTAAATTGTACGGCTTGTATTGATGAATGTGACCATATAATGGAAAGCATTAATTTACCTAAAGGATTAATACGTTATGCCAGTGAAGAAAACATTAAAAACAAAGTACCTTTTAAGTTAACTGCCAGAATGAAAGGCTACATTGCCGTATTAACAATTTTAATTGGTCTTTTAACTGGTATGCTATTTTTAAGAAATGAAGTAGAAGCCAATGTTTTAAGGTTACCAGGGCAATTATATGAACATAAAGAAAACAACATTATTAGTAATGTGTTTACCTATAAACTGGTAAATAAAACTACTAAAAATATTGAAAATGTTACTTTAAAATTACTATCACACAAAGGAACTTTAAAATTGGTTTCAACAAGCGATAATTTTGTGGTACCAAGTCAAGGAATTGCAGAGGGCACTTTGTTTATTGAAATAAATAATTCTGCATTAACTGGCGATAGAAATAAAATTAAAATAGGTGTTTACGCCAATGATAAATTAATTGAAACTTGTACCGCTAACTTTTTAGGACCTAGAAGTTACAAGTAAAAAATACGTTTTGAATAAAAAAAACAAAACCAGAAAGTGCATTAAGGATTGAGGTATTTTTGGAGCTCCTTGAAAAGAGCGACTACCGAAAGCCTGACCCGAGTTTAAGCGAGGGTAATGCCATAAAAAGAAAAATAAAACTCCTAAACTAATTTTAGGATAACAAAACTTAAGAAAGATGAAACTAAATTGGGGAACAGGAATTGTACTTGCTTTTATTGGGTTTATTACGTTTATAATGTACTTTATTATTACAATGAATGTTAATGATAAATATGACCACGATTTAGTAACTGAAGATTATTATGCAGAAGAATTAGCTTATCAAAAAGATATAGATAAATTAAAAAACGCTAAGAATTTAAGCCAAAATATTACATATAAAAAAACCGATGAGGGGTTAATAATTATGTTTCCCAGTAATATAGATTACAAAAAAATTACAGGAAAAATGTTCCTATATAGGCCATCTAACAAACAACTAGATTTTGAAACTACAATTTCATTATCTAATCCACATTTGCTCATACCTGACTCTCGTTTGGTAGATGGCCGTTGGAACATTAAGATCGATTGGCAATATAATGCAAATTCTTATTTATTTAAAGAATCTATAGATTATTAATTATGCTAGTATCGGCATTTGTTTTAGGCTTATTAGGTAGCTTCCACTGTATTGGCATGTGTGGACCTATAGCTTTTATGCTTCCTGTTGATAGAACAAACGCGGTTAAAAAAGCTTCTCAAATTACAATTTACCACATTGGTAGATTACTTGCTTATAGCCTTATTGGTTTAGTATTTGGTTTAATTGGTAAGAGTCTTTATTTATTTGGTTTTCAACAACAACTATCAATCATTATTGGGATTTTAATGATTGTGCTTGTTTTAGTTCCGCAAAATAAACTGAATAAATACAATATATCTAAACCCATTTATAGATTAATTTCTAAAGTTAAATCTGCTTTAGGTTCTGCACTAAAAAGAAAAACAGCCGATACTTTTTTAACAATCGGATTTTTAAATGGTTTTTTACCTTGCGGATTAGTTTATATAGCTGTTTTTGGAGCTATTAGCGGCGGTAACGCTCTTCAAGGTAGTTTATACATGGCTTTATTTGGTTTAGGTACAGTTCCGTTAATGACAACCACTATTTATGCCAGTCATTTTTTAAAAGTCTCTGCTAGACAAAAAATACAGAAAGTAATCCCTGTTTTTGTTGTTATTATTGGTGCTTTATTTATTCTTAGGGGTCTTGGTCTTGGTATTCCTTACTTGTCTCCTGCACCAGTTTATGATGTTGTTAATAGTTCTATAGACTGCCATTAAAAACTAAGCATTTAAACACTCTTTTTACCCTTTTTTTTAAATAATAATATTTATTGATTAATAGCATCAATAAAATCAATAGTTTAATTTTTTAAAATAATAGTATTACTATTATATTTGCGACTAATTTAATTGAATATGGATAAATTACTCTCAAATATTAAAATTACTGTTCCAGAAAAAATTTATGTAAAAGACCCAGAATCATCCAATCTAGGGAAAAAAATATTAGAACACAGTATAATTTTAATTGATGAAATTGGATTTGAATCATTCACATTCAAAAAATTAGGAGACATAATTGGTTCTAATGAAAGTTCAATTTATAGATATTTTGAAAGCAAACATAAATTATTGCTTTACTTAACATCTTGGTATTGGTCTTGGATTGAATATCAATTAGTTTTTAAAACTCAAGGTTTAAACGCACATGATAAACTTGTAACTGCAATTAAAATTATATCTAAAAAAATAAAAAAAGGGTCAAACTTTTCTCATATTAATGAGGCCATTCTTAACAAAATAATTGTTAGTGAAAACTCTAAATCTTATCTAACAAAAGAAGTAGACCAAGAAAACAAAGAAGGTTATTTTATTATTTATAAACGTATTGTGCACAGGTTAAGAGATATAATTAAAGAAATAAACCCTAATTACAAATACCCAACTAGTCTTGCTAGCTCAATTCTAGAGGGCAGCTTACATCAGCATTTTTTAAAAGATCATTTTTCTTCAATAACAGATTGTAATGAAAATATACCTCCTTCTGAATTTTATATAAACTTAACCATAACCCTACTAAAAAACCAATAATGGCTGTACCTACAATGACCCCATGGCAAAGACTAATTGGATTACTACAATTAGAAAAAAAAGATATTTTTCAAATATTTTATTACGCCATTTTTGATGGCTTAGTAGCCCTATCCCTACCTTTAGGTATTCAAGCTATAATCACCTTAATACAAGGTGCCCAAATATCAACATCATGGGTTGTTTTGGTTATTCTTGTTACTATTGGTGTAGCCTTTTCTGGGGCTCTAAAATTAATGCAACTTAGAATTATTGAAACTATACAACAACGTATTTTTATACGTTCTTCTTTTGAACTTAGCTATCGGTTTCCTAAAATAAAAATGTCAGAATTACGTAATTTTTACCCTCCAGAATTAGCAAACCGCTTTTTTGACACTCTTACTATTCAAAAAGGATTATCTAAAATTCTTATTGATGTGCCCTCGGCTCTTCTTCAAATTGCTTTTGCTTTATTATTATTAGCTTTCTATCATCCATTTTTTATAATTTTTGGTATCCTTCTACTAATTTTAATATTAATAGTCTTTAAATTCACAGCCAAAAAAGGGCTAGAAACTAGTTTAATAGAATCAAAAAACAAATATAGAGTTGCCCATTGGATTCAAGAAATTGCACGTACCGTTGTTAGTTTTAAACTATCTGGAAGCACTAATTTAGGTTTAAATAAAAACGATGCTTTAGTAAGTGACTATCTAAAATCTAGAGAAAGTCACTTTAAAATTTTAATTCTGCAATTTATTCAAATGATAAGCTTTAAAGTAATTGTTACTGCAAGTTTATTATTAATTGGTGGTGCTTTAGTTTTAAACCAAGAAATGAATATTGGCCAGTTTGTAGCTGCAGAAATAATTATTTTACTAGTCATAGCTTCTGTTGAAAAACTAATTTTAGGACTAGAATCTTTTTACGATGTATTAACCTCTATTGAAAAAATTGGCCAAATTGTAGATAAAGATCTCGAAGCTCAAGATGGCGAAAAACCAATACTTAAAAACGGTTTTAACATTGAGCTAGATAATGTTTCTTATAGTGTTCCTGATAGAGAAAAACCTATTTTAAACAATATTTCACTTAAAATAAACAAAAAAAGTAGAATTTTAGTTAATGGTGAAAGTGGTTCTGGTAAGTCTACCTTATTTCGCATTATTTTAGGAATAAATCAACCTACCTCAGGAAATGTATATGTAAACAACTTTTCTATGAGTAATATAAACCCCAATTACTACAGATCTCATTTAGGAATGTCTTTATCACAAGAATCTACATTTGAAGGCAGTATAAAAGAAAACTTAACCTTTGGTAATACATCTATTAAAGACTCTAAAATTTATGAAGTTTTAGACAAAGTAGGGTTAACAAACTTTATCAAAGATCAACCTAAAGGTTTGCACACAATTATAAATGCAGAAGGCAATAAACTTGCATTTACCATTGCAAAAAAAATAATACTAGCAAGAGCTATTCTTAAAGAACCCAAAATGCTTATTCTAGAAGACCCACTAGACAGGTTTAATCAAGTTGAAATGAAAAACATCATAGATTATTTAACTGATGATAAACAGCCTTGGGCACTAATAGTAGTTAGTACCAGTAAAAACTGGAGAAATAAATGTAATGAGCATATTTTATTAGAAAAGGGTAAAGCAACCTTAAAAAAAGTATAACCATGCTAAATATATCTCACAATAGTTTAAACAAAAAAGTTGATATAAGAGCGTTCAAATCAACCAAAGAAATATTTGATATCCCTTATTACAAAAAGCTAAACAAATTCTTGCTAGCACTAGCAATCATTACTATTATAACTCTTTTTCTGCCTTGGACACAAAATATCTCAGGTCAAGGTGTGGTTACAACACTAAAACCAAACCAAAGGCCTCAACACATTATGTCTCAAATTCCAGGACGTATAGAAGAATGGTTTGTTCAAGAAGGTGATTTTGTTAATGCAGGCGACACAATTCTTAGAATTTCTGAAATAAAAAGCGAATATTTTGATGACAAGCTGGTTGAAAGAACAAATGACCAAATACAAGCAAAATCATCTTCTGTAATAGCTTATAACGAAAAAGTTAAAGCTCTTAACAGGCAAATCTCTGCTCTACAAAATGAAAGAACATTAAAATTAGAACAAACTAGAAACAAACTATTACAAACTAAATTAAAAGTACAAAGTGACAGTATTGATTTAGAAGCAGCAGCAACTAATTTTAAAATTGCAGAAATACAATTTAAAAGAATAAAAACCCTACAAGAAGAGGGTTTAAAAGCTGTAAAAGATGTAGAAGAAAAACGCCTTAAACTTCAAGAAACACAAGCAAAATACATATCTCAGCAAAACAAATATTTAACAAGTAAAAATAATGTTATTAATGCTGAAATTGAATTATCTAAAACTAAGGCTTCTTATGCAGATAAAATATCTAAAGCTCAAAGCGAGATGTTTACTGCTCAATCTAACCAATTTGACACAAAAGCACAAGTAACCAAATTAGAAAATACCTACAGTAATTACAAAAAACGAAATAGTTTATTATACGTTACAGCACCACAAAACGGCTATATTAATAAAGCCTTAAAAGGAGGCGTTGGAGTAACTTTTAAAGAAGGAGAAAATCTAGTTGGCATAATGCCTGAAAAATACGACTTGGCTGTTGAAACCTACATAAGGCCAATAGATTTACCACTAATTCATATTGGAGAAAAAGTTCGAGTTCAGTTTGATGGTTGGCCCGCTATAGTATTTAGTGGTTGGCCCAATGTATCTTACGGAACATACGGCGCTAAAATAGTAGCTATTGAAAACTTTATTAGTAACAATGGAAAATACAGAATTTTATTAGCCCCAGATTTAAATGATCAAGAGTGGCCACAAGCCATTAGAGTAGGCTCTGGAGCCAAAACAATTGCCCTACTAGAAAACGTGCCCATTTGGTATGAATTATGGAGACAAATAAACAGTTTTCCTCCTAACTATTATAACCCCCAAAACAGTAATAACGCTGTAAATAAAGATTAAAAATGAGAAATACTGTTTTAATTTTATTACTCCTTACAAACATAATTTCTGCCCAAAACAATGCTACAGTATTAACATTAGAAGAATATTTAGGGTATGTAAAGTCATTTCACCCCATCGTTAAACAAGCCAATTTAATAATAAGTGAAAGTGAAGCTAAATTAATGAAAGCTAGAGGTGCTTTTGATCCTAAGTTAGAAGTAGACTACAACCGAAAAAAATTTAAAGGCACAAAATATTATGATAAACTAAATGCCTCTTTTAAAATACCTACTTGGTTTGGAATTGAGTTTAAAGGAAATTTTGAAGAAAACAGTGGTTATTATTTAAACCCAGAAGCTAGTTTACCTGAAGATGGTTTATACAGTGCAGGTGTTTCTATACCAATTGCAAAAGGGTTACTAACCAATAAGAGAATGGCTTCTCTAAGGCAATCACAATTATATGTAAAACAAGCGCAAGCAGATAAGAAACTTCTAATAAACAATATTTTATACAATGCCACGGTAACTTATTTTAATTGGCTAAAACACTATAACGAAAAAATTGTTTATGAAAACTTTTTAAATAATGCAAAAACAAGATTTAATGGTATTAAAAAAAGCTATGAAGCTGGAGACAAACCTGCTATTGATACACTTGAAGCTAAAATTACATTAATTAACAGGAAACTAAACCTTGAAAAATCTAAAATAAAGTTTATTAAATCTTCATTAGAATTATCTAACTTTTTGTGGTTAAAAGACAACATACCCGTAGAAATTGAAGAAAACATTATACCAGACACTAATACCATTGAGATAATAGACCATGTTTTAAACACTTCTGTTATAGATATAGAACATTTTAAAATTGAAGAACACCCAAAACTAAAATCTTTAGATTTTAAATATAAAAGCTTAAATATTGAAAAACGCCTAAAAAGAAACAACCTATTACCTCAAATAGATTTACAGTATAACTTCTTATCTCAAACTCCAGATATTGTTCGTTCATTTAGTACATCTGCCTACAAAAGTGGTTTAAACATTAATTTTCCTCTATTTTTAAGAAAAGAAAGAGCAGACCTAAAACTCACTAAGCTAAAATTACAGGATACTCATTTAGAAATTCTAAATACCAAAATAAGCCTTAACAACAAAATTAAAGCTTTAGATAAAGAATTAAACTCTTATGTTTTGCAGAGTAGCTTCTCAAAAGATATAGTAGAAGATTACTCTAAATTACTAAAAGCAGAAGAAAGGAAATTCTTTCTAGGAGAAAGTTCGTTATTTTTAGTTAATTCTAGAGAAGCTAAATTAATTGAAGCCAAATTAAAAGCAATTGAAATTGAAAACAGCTTGTTTAAAACCAAAGGAAACTTGTTTAATACTTTAGCTATTTCAGGAATTTAAATTAATAAAAAAGAAAAGCGCCAAATCTAAAAAATTAGACCTGACGCCTTTCCTGAAATTAATTAACCAAATTTTAAATATTATTATATTTTATATGTCATAACTGGTAATGTAGCGTGGTTTGCTACATCTTCTCCTACGCTACCTTGAAAGAAATGCGCTAAGCCTTTTCTGCCATGAGTTGGCACTACAATTAAATCGGCTCCACATTTGTTAGCTGCGTTTAAAATACCATCTTCAACGGTATAGTCTGATACATATTTAACATCACTCATTTTATCTAAACTTCTTTCGGCTTTAGTAAAAAAGCTAACTACTTCTTTTTCTATTTCATCAGAACTTTTAAATCTATCATTAGGTAAATTAACATTTACCAAATACATTTTTGAGTTCATACTATCAAACATTTTAGATGCTTTTAGGTAAGCCTCAATGGTATCTTCTTCAAAATCGCAAGCAAATACTACTATTTCAAATTTTACTTTAGCAATATCATTCTTAACTACTAATACGGGTATTTCTGCATTACGTACAACACGCTCTGTGTTTGATCCTACAAAAAATTCTTTGGCACCACTTACCCCATGAGAGCCCATAACAATTAATTCGGCTCCATGTTCTTTAGCTATTTCATTCACCTCACTAAACACTTTAAAATGTTTAACTATTGGTGTTATTTTTATTCCGTTTAAATAATCTTTCTTTAAAAATTCATCAAAGCGTTGTTCTGCTAATTTTAAAAAGTAAATTATCTTTTGTGGTTCTTCTCCTGCTCCTGTTAACATAATATCTGACATTTCTAACATGTGTAATGCTAACAATTCTGAATTGTTTTGTTTAGCTAGTTTAGCTGCTACTTTTAAAGCATATTCTGAGTATTCTGAGAAATCAATTGGTACAATAATTTTTTTCATGGTATATAACATTAATAGGTTAAACAGTCATTGAAAACAACTGCGTATTTGGTTGTTTTCTTTGCAATAATAAATCAAAAGCCATACAAATGTTTCTAACAAATGGCTGTCCTTTTTTTGTTACTTCAATACTATTTGAATTTATATTGAGTAACCCATCTGCTTCCATTTCCCTTAATTGCGTTAAAGTTTCAGGAAGTTCATTAAAATAAAGATAATCTTTATTCCACATAGTTTTAAAATTGCACATCAAATTAAGAATATGTCTTCTAATAATCAAATCTTCTTCATTTAAAATATGCCCTCTATAAACTGGTATTGTATTTTGGTTTAAAAGTTTATAATAATCTTCAATACGCTTTTCGTTTTGAGAAAAACCATACCAACTATCGCTAATAGAAGACACCCCCAACCCAATCATAGCTTGCGTTTTAGATGCTGTATAGCCCATAAAATTTCTGTGCAATTTACCCGTTTGCATAGATTTGTAAAGCGAATCTGTTTTTAAAGCAAAATGATCCATTCCAATTTCGTGGTAACCTACTTCTGCTAATAGTTCTTTCCCTAATTCATATTGTGCTCGTTTTAATTCTGCCGATGGCAAATCTGCATCGCTAAACCCGCGTTGCCCGTTACCTTTTATCCACGGTACATGAGCGTAACTATAAAATGCCAACCTATCTGGTAATAATGTTTTTGTTTTTAAAATGGTTTCTTTAACATGTTCTAAATTTTGAAACGGTAATCCAAAAATAATATCATGACCAACAGATGTATACCCTATACTTCTTGCTTCATCTGTAGCACGTTTTACATTTTCAAAGAGTTGTATTCTGTGTATTGCTTTTTGAACAGTTTCATTATAATCTTGTACCCCGTAACTAACACGCTTAAAACCTAAATTATATAAGGTTTGTAAATGTGCTTTGGTTGTATTGTTTGGATGACCTTCAAAGCTAAATTCATAATTTTCTGCGAGTACCGAATCTTTAAGAATGCCATTAATTAATAACTCTAAATTTTCCGGACTAAAAAATGTGGGTGTGCCACCACCTAAGTGCATTTCTTTTATAACAGGTTTTTCCTCAAACAACTCTAAGTATAAACGCCATTCTTTTAAAACTGCTTTTATATAAGGAGACTCTACACTATGTTGTTTGGTAATACGCTTATTACAACCACAAAAAGTGCATAAACTTTCGCAAAAAGGAAGGTGAATATATAAGCTTATACCTTCTTTAGAATTACTTTCTTTAAAAGATTTAATTAACGAATTCTTCCAGTTTTCCAACGAAAACGTATTCAAATTCCAATACGGAACCGTTGGATAACTAGTATAGCGTGGACCCGCTATATTATATTTATTAACTAACGCTCTTGACATACCTAACATTTACACAACAAAATTATAATTAACACTCTGTTAAAAATATGATATATGTCATACCATTATTTGTAATTCTATTATTATTGATTAACTTTCGATTTCAAAAAACAATCGGAAAACAAAACCCCTTTTGGGCTTTTAACAAACAGTTATAATTACGTATGTTTTTTGTAAAACTGCAACATTTATAACTTTTTAAAATTTAAATCTATGAAAAAAATCAGTCTTATTTTATTCGCTTTAACCTTAAGTTTTGTTGCTTGTAAAAACGACAAAAAAGACACCAAAACTACTGAAAAAGAAACTGTTGAAACCGAAAAATTTGTTATTAAACCCGAAGCAACATCAGTAAAATGGACTGCCTATAAAACAACCGATAAAGTTGGAGTTGGCGGTGAATTTACATCTGTTAAGTTTGAAACTAAAACAGGTTCAACGCCTCAGGAAGCACTTAACGGTTTAGATTTTTCAATTCCTATTAGTAGCTTATTTACTAATGATGCTACTAATACCCGAGATGCAAAAATAAAAGCATCGTTTTTTGGCGTTATGTTAGATACAGATTTCTTAAAAGGTAGCATAAGCTATCTTAACGATACTTGTGTAGCTTCGCTCACCATGAACGGTGTTACACATGACATTCCACTTGACGTTAAAATTGAAGAAGGCAGACGCGTTACTTTAACAGGTGTTATGAATTTAAAAGATTGGAATGCTTTAGATGCTTTAGCATCTTTAAACAAAGCTTGTTTTGACTTACATAAAGGAGCTGATGGTGTTAGTAAAACTTGGGAAGATGTAGCTATTGAAGTTAGCACCTTCTTAAGAAAAAATTAATCATTTCTATTACATGACGGTTAATTCCATACTGGAAAAATTAGTTTCATTTCCTGTTTTAGGTGGCGAAAGTAATTTGGAGATTATCCATTGGATTAAAAATTATATTGAAGGCTTTGGTGTTAAAACTACATTAGTTTATAATGAAGATAATACCAAAGCCTCTTTACATTGCCGTATAGGACCCGCTGTAAATGGTGGTGTTATCCTCTCTGGTCATACCGATGTGGTTCCTGTTAAAGGGCAGCCCTGGGACACCAACCCTTTTAAACTTATTGATAAAGGTGATGGTAATTTATACGCCAGAGGGAGCTGTGATATGAAAGGCTTTTTAGCCTGCTGTTTAGCTGCCCTACCAGATATGGTTAATGCTCAATTAAAACTGCCTATTTATTTTGCATTTTCTTATGATGAAGAAATTGGTTGTTTAGCAGCTCCTGCTCTTGCTAAACACATTAAAAAAACATATTCTGAAACGCCTAAATATGCCATTATTGGTGAAGCATCTATGTTACAACCAGTTATTGGGCACAAAAGCATTCATATTATAGATATTACCATTCACGGTTCTCAAGGCCATAGCAGCAGAATAAAACAAGAGGTTAGCGCGGTTCATGAAGCTGCCAGAATTGTTATGTGGGCAGAACAAAAAATGAATGATTTAATAGCCTCTGGTAGTATTGATGAACGCTTTAACCCACCACATTCCTCACTTCATACAGGTATGATTAATGGTGGTATTGCTCCCAATATTATTGCCAATAAAGCCACCCTTTCCTTAGATATTAGATGTATTCCTAAAAACAATGCAAGCCAACTATACCAAGAATTAAAAGATTATTGTAAGTCTAGAGAAACGCAACAACGCACTATCTTTTCTAATTTTAAAATTGAAGTAGAAGAAAATCATCCTATTGTACCCCATTTAAATACTAGCGAAGATTCTGACGCTATTAACCTCATAGGAAAAATAACAGGAAATTATAATTGGGATACCGTTGCTTACGCTTCAGAAGCTGGTCATTTTTCAAATGCTGGTTTTGAAAGCATTATCTGTGGCCCTGGCTCTATTAAACAAGCACACAGAGCCAATGAATTTATATCTAAAGACCAACTAAACAAAGGTGCCAAAATGATTAAAAACTTGGTTAAACTTTTAGAAACTTCTATTTAATACAACTTCTTTTTGGTATTTGTAAATAAGGTGTAAATTTATCGCAAACATTGTACTATGAACCCATCGGCACAAGGTTGGATAAAAAAACTGCTTTTACACGTTTCTAAAAACAGGGCTTTTTTAGATTTAAAAGAGACCGATTTTTACGCAACGTTACGTGCTTCTGGATTTATTTATGGTAGTAATTTAAAACTGGTAATAGATTTAGACATTAAAAATGTACTTTCTGAAGAAGAATTATCTAAAACCAATTTACTTTTAGCACTTTTATTCACACACCACAAATCTAAATCTGAAGTTGACTTTATTGATAGCGTTATTAATTTTTACACCGAAATTAACGAACTAAAAACATCTTTTTTTCAAGAGCTATTAGGTGGTAAAAAATCTAGTGAACAGTTAGAAAAAATAATACACAAACGCATACAAATTGATGCTAATGTACTCACCAAAAACTTCAAGTATTTTATTATAAATGCCCTTTTGTATATTGATGTTTTAGCCTATCAAGAATACCTTAAAAAACAATCTATTTCTATAGAATATTTAAAAAATTTAGAAGCATCTATAGAATCTATTATTTTAAATGTGCTAAATTCTAAAGCCAAAATAAACACCTATGACAGCAGTTTAATTAAGCTTTTAGAATCATCATTTCGTTATCATAATAGCAACCCTTTAGAGTACAGCAATGCTATTAAAAACATAAAATCTAACCTTGAGAAAAGTTATCTTTTAGATTTGGCATGTATGGCCACTTGGACCGATAAAAAAATTGATAAAAACGAGCAACGCTTTTTAATTAAACTAGGTACCGATTTAGAAATTACAAAAGATAGGATAAAAGAATCTATAAGTTCTATTAACTTATTTTACTCTTTAAACAAAAACAATATTGCGCTATTAAGTTCTAAAAATATTGTTCAGAGTTTCTATAACAACTCTAGTAAAATGGTAACCAAGCTTATAAAAAGAAACAGCAAACGCCTATACCAAGAGTTAAAAGACAGTAAAGAACTTATGGTGCTTTTAACACAATCTACCGTAAGAGATTTAAATGATGAAGAACAAAAAAAGGTACAAGACCAATTGCTAGATATTTTTAAATCTATACCAAGTTTAGCCATTTTTATGCTACCCGGTGGCGCTTTGTTATTGCCTTTAGTAGTAAAGTTTATACCTAAATTACTACCCTCTGCTTTTGATGAAAACCGAATTGATGAGTAGCATTTGCTAACTTGATTTTGTACGAAAAATTAGCCACCTTCGTTTAACGTTGGATATAAGTCTTTAAAACGTCACATATCCCTAAGTTGTGTGTAATTTGGCTACGTTACCAAGATTTGGTATATTTAATTAAAATTTAAGTCAAAATGGGTAAAAATACATCAATATCACTCGGAGATCATTTTGAGGATTTTATCAGAGAAGAAGTAAATTCTGGAAGATATGGTTCAGCTAGCGAAGTCATTCGTTCAGCATTACGTTTGTTAGAACGTGAAGAAAAAAAAGAAAGAGAACTGATTAAAGCTCTCGAAGTTGGGGAAAATAGTGGATTTGTTGAAAATTTTGACCCAAAACAACATCTAGAAGAATTACATCGTAAACACTTATGAGTAAGATCAAATATCGCATAAGTCAACAAGCGATTGAAGATTTAGATAAAATTTGGATTTATACTTATCACAAATGGTCTAAAGAAAAAGCAGACAGATATTTTGATTTAATAATCGCAGAAATTGAATTCATTGCAGAGAACTATCTGATTGGAAAATCAGCTGAACAAACTCGAAAAAATTATCGAGTAACGAAAATCAAATCTCATCTGATTTTTTACAGAAAAGTTGAAAATGATATTGTAGAAATCGTTAGAATTTTACACCAGAGAATGGATATTAAAAAACGACTGAAATAAAAAAACTACACACTTAAGACGTGTATAAATAATGCTCAAAAATTGCTTCAATTTTTAATTCTTATATTTAAATAATTTCGAGGCAACGGAAAATCTTATAATTTTCTATCGCACGAAATCATACACAATACGTTAAACGAACTCCCCCTACTCCAACCACGCTTTAAAATCTTTTACCCGTTCTCTAGCTACAATAACATCTTGTTCTTTGTATGAGTTTAGTTTTATTTGCAAACGCGAGTTGGTATAACTCACCATATCTTTAATGGCATTAATATTTACATAAAACTTTCGGTTTATACGGAAAAAGGTTTGTGGTTCTAATTCATCTTCTAACTGGTCTAGGGTTTTGTCTAACAAATAATTTCTGCCTTCGGTTGTATACAAATAAGTGCCTTTATTTTCGCTATAAACACATTCTATATCATCTACATTTATAAGTTTTAAATGTTGCCCTACTTTTACAGAAAAACGTTTTTTATACTCTCTTTCTAATGGGTTTACTAATAACTTTTTAATGTCGGAAAAATCTAAAGTTACAGCCTCTGTTTTTGGGGTGCGTTCTTGGTATTTTTTTACAGCAATTTGTAACTCTTCTTTATCAATTGGTTTTAGCAAATAATCTATACTGTTAAGCTTAAAGGCTTGTAGTGCATACTCATCATAGGCTGTAGTGAAAATTATAGCCGACTTAACTTCTATGGTTTCAAATATTTCAAACGATAAACCATCGCTTAATTGAATGTCTAAAAATATTAAATCTGGATGTTCATTATTTTGAAACCAAGCTATAGATTCTTCAACAGAATGCAACATGGTTTCTGCTTCAATTCCTAAATTACCTAGCATACGTTGTAGGCGTCTTGCTGATGGTTTTTCGTCTTCAATTATTAGTACTTTCATCATAATTTAATTACTCCCAAATAGTTGTTTCTTCTTCGGCTTCGTTTTCTAAAAACTCTTTTATTTTTTTGTCTTCCCAATCTTTTTTAAAGATGGTTTTTCCTTTTAAAGCATACCTACCATGTAGTATTATAAAAATGGTCCAAGCCACAATGATTATAGAATTAAACCAAGTAAAGAAATTGGCATGTGGGTTATTTTCATCTAAAATATATATGTTAAATAAAAGTAGCGCTACTAAAATAAGGTACCCTACCAAATGGTAATAGAAAATTTTAATATTCCTAACCCTTTCTTTGGCTTTAATATACGGGTCTTTTTTGGCTTTTGGTGAATTCATTGTTATTCATATTTATCGGTAAACTCTTCTTTTTCCATAAACTCTCTAATTTTTCTATCTTCCCAAGATTTACTAAAAATTAGGTTTTTTCCAAAAACTGAAAGGGCATGAAAACCTAAACCTATACCCCAAAAAAGAGGAGTTGCTAGTGTTCCGAAGTGAAAAATATTACCTTCTGAATTAGATGCTATCATGATAATAATAAAAACATTTACCACAATATACCAGAAGGCATGCCAATAAAAGCCTTTAAGTTCTTTAAGGCGTTTTTGTGCTCTTAAATAAGCATCTTCTTTTTTATAATCTAGTTGTTTCATAAGACTATTTTTTTAGTTCCAACGGTTACTATCTTCTTCCTCTCTCATAAACTCTTCAATTTTGCGTTTTTCCCAGTTTCTACCAAAAGCGCCATTATTTACAAAAACTCTAAAAGCTTGAATACCTAAACCTAGGCCCCACCCAAACATAGGAAACCAAAACCATTGAAACTCCCAGTAAGTTCTATAATTAATAAATGCTAAAAATGGTATTACAAAAATATATGATATTAGGCTGTAATAAAATCCTTTAAGCTCTTCTACATGATTACGAGCTCTTAAATAACTATCGTCTATATGGTTTGATGATGTTGTTCTTTTCATGACTGATATTTGTTTTGTAAGCATTGGTATAGCAACTAAAAATTTTGAAGTTTCTTTTACTATATCTACTTTTCTTGTTGTTAATAAATTATAGCGCTGTACAATATTAGCTAACCCCACACCACTACTCTTTTTTACTATTTGTTTGGGTTGCAAATTGTTTTCTACAACCAAATAGCCATTGTCTTCATAAATTTTAATATGAAGCGGTTTGCCAGAAGTTACCATATTGTGTTTTACAGCATTTTCTAAAAGTAATTGTAGTGATAATGGTACTACTTTACTTTCTGGGTTATTGGCTTTTTCTGGGAGTGTAAAAACAATACTATCTTCAAAGCGCATTTTAAGTAAAGACATGTATGTTTTTGCAAATTTTAACTCTTCATCTACAGATACTAATTCTTTATTTTTTTGTTCTAAAACATACCTGTATACTTTTGAAAGCGATGTTGTAAAATCTTG
The DNA here is from genome assembly GCF_049132085.1 of Seonamhaeicola sp. NFXS20. Taxonomy (NCBI): domain Bacteria; kingdom Pseudomonadati; phylum Bacteroidota; class Flavobacteriia; order Flavobacteriales; family Flavobacteriaceae; genus Seonamhaeicola; species Seonamhaeicola sp. NFXS20. Next base: position 578,349 of record NZ_JAFMPU010000002.1, read on the forward strand.
TGCCTTATCTGGGTTTTCCTCTATTAAGCTTGTTAAAACATTTAAACTATTAAACAAAAAATGAGGATCTAACTGGTTTTTTAAAGCATCAAACTTTGCGCTAGCTGTACCTGCAATTACCTTTTGTTCTTTAATTCTGTTTTGTTGATATTTATTGTAGAAATAAATAACATGAAAAATAACTACAATGGTTAATGTTGCCCATAATCCAAACGTGTAATTATTAAAAGATTGATTTGCTAAAAACTCCTGAAATGTTATTCCTTCTAGTGTTATAGAAGTTACTAAATCTAGTACAAACAAACACAATAATGTAATAATTGTGGCTCCTAAAACACCCAGAATAACACGTTTTACGGCGTCCTTTCGTTTCCATTGCCTGCTTTCCATATACTGAAAAAAGTACATGTTAGAAAAGCCAATTACAAAAGCGTATAGTTGATAAATTACAAAGCTTAACAGAAAATCTTCGGTACTTTCATAATTAAATCCGTTAGAAAGAAAACTTCCTACTATAAATATCATAATACCAATTATGAATGAGGTAATTATTTTTTTCACAAGATCTTTCATTGTTAAACTCTCTTTTTTATACTAAGTTATTTTTTGCAAGATTCTAATAACATTTCAACACGCTCTTTTCCCCAATTAGGATAAAATGCAATTTCTGATTTAAAATTAGCAAAAAGTTCTAAGGCTTTTTCTAAATCTTTGCAAAATAACGATGTGTCTTGACCAAAAAAGCGAGCACCACCAATATTCCATTCGGCTTCACAATAAATTACCCTTGGGTTATTGGGGTCTATTGCCTTTGCTTTAGCGTATTGCTCTATAACTTTGGGAGACATGGTCATACCATAATTTGCACCATCAAAAGCTACCCAAGCAGTATATAACAAAGCCTGCATTACCATAATTTCTGGATTGTTTTTTGAAATGGCCGTGGCATCATTAATAAAATCTTGTGCCTTTTTAAGTTGTGCTGTTATTTTTTCTTTATCCTTTTCTCCAAAGCTACTTAAAATATTTACTTGGGCGGCATAATAAGGTGGCAACCAATTATCTACTTCTGCGTTAGCTATACGTTCAAATAAATTAGAAGCTTCGATAGGGTTACCACTACTCCAAATTTCAAAGGCTTTATTCATGCCTTTTTCATAATTAGTTTGAGATTGTACAAATCCTGAAACTAAAATTGTAGCAATAATAATTAAATGTTTCATGTGTTTAAAGTTTTAAATTGTTAACTGTTCGTTTTTTAATTGTGGTTCAAATATCTTACTTAAACCAAGCGTTTTAAAAAGTGAATGACCGAACTGTTATTTTATTAAGACGAACTGTAAACACACCTACTAAAACGAAAAAACCAAGAGATATATTAAATACCTCTTGGTTCCCCACATTGATATAAAGAAATCTATTTACAGTCCCTCATATTTGAAAAATATAGGTACAGCATAAGACACTTTAACAGGTTTGCCTCTTTGTTTACCTGGTTGCATTTTTGGTAATAAGCCTATAATACGTTCTGCTTCTTTTTCTAAAAGTTTATCTGGACCTCTAGAACGTATTCCTGTTACATAACCTTTAGAATCTATCATAAAAATCACAGATACTCTTCCTTGTATACCTAATTCTAATGCAGCTTCAGGATAAGTAAAATGTTTTACAACATGTTCTTGAATTTTCTTTTGAAAACATGCTTTTGTTTTTGCTTTAGACAAACCCTCGCAGCCTGGAAATACTGGTACATCTTCAATTACAGCAAAAGCTACTTGTACATCTTCTTCAACTTCTTCAACTTCAACATCACTTACTTCTACCACATCAGCAATAGCATCTTCTTGAGTAACTTCTGTACTCTCTATAATAGTTTCTTCAACCTCTACAGCATCTTCAACAATTTGCAAATTTTCTTGTATTGAAACTGGAGGTGGTGGAGGTGGTGGAGGTGCAATTTGATTTACAATAGGAATTTCTTCTTCAAACTCACTTTCTACCTCTACTACATCGATAGATACAACCTCTTTTTCGTAGGTCTTGAACTCTAACATTCGCCACGAAAGAAGTAACATCAAATTAAGACCAATAGCAAAATACAAACTGCTATTACGGCCTATCTCTACGTTTGGATTCTTTTTTGGTTTCATGACTCTAATATTTATACATTAAAGCTATGATTTTACACAAAAAAAAACTATGATAAATATCATATTAGAAGAAGACTTCACTTATGATTTAAACCTACAAAAAACAACACAAACTACTCAAAAACAATAGATTAGACCCTAACAGATTTTAAAACAACAAATAACATATTTTAAAATATAATTTTTAATGCATTGCTAAACATTAGAAACTAAAGTTGCATGCAAATAATATTAAAAACACTCAAATAAAAGCAAAATATTAAAAAAGGTTTGTTGTTTTTTACCGTTGTAACCTTCCAGAAATATTACCCTCTAATATAGCGGTAACATCTTTTACAGAAGCTAAATTAACATCGCCTTCATAAGTGTGCTTTAAGGCACATGCGGCACTAGCAAACTCCATAGCTTTATAGTCATCGTAATTTTGTAGTCCGTAAATTAAACCTCCTGCAAACGCATCACCTGTACCTATGCGGTCTACAACATGTGTAATGTCTAAATCTTCAGTTTCTCTAAACTCAACACCATTCCACATTCTTGCACGTATTTTATGCCATGAAGAATTTAAGGAAGTTCTAATTTTATCAAACACTTTTTCAATAGAAGGAAAAGTTCCCATTAACTCTTTAGAGGCTTTAATAAAATCTTCATTTGAATATGAGTAATTAGTGCCTAGTACTTCATTAATTTCATTAATCCCTCCAATAAATATTGTTGAAAGTTGTAACAATTCTGTTAATGCTTCTTTAGGATTTTTACCGTATTTCCACAATCCACTTCTATAAGTAGGGTCTGCAGAAACGGTCATTCCGCGTTCTCTAGCAAGTGTTAAGCCTTCTTTTAAAATATCAAAAGCAGCTTGAGATAATGCCGGTGTAATTCCTGTCCAATGAAACCATTCGCCTTTTCTTAAAGCCTTTTCCCAATTAACCATATCTGGTTTTATTTCAGAAAAAGCAGAATGTGAGCGATTATAAGAAATTGCACTAGGGCGCATAACAGCTCCTATTTCTAAAAAATACACACCTAACGGACGTTTAGACAGCGCTATTGATGATGTACTTACTCCAAATTTATTAATATATGCTATAGCGGTTTCTCCTATAAAATCATCAGAAACTACACTTATGTGTTTTACTTTACCTCCAAAATTGGCTATAGAAATACCAACGTTTAGTTCTGTTCCTCCAAAAAAGAATTCAATAACGTTAGACTGCATAAACTTCTTTTTACCCCTAGGTGAAATACGCATTAAAACCTCACCAAATGTTATTACTTGTCCCATTTAAATTTGTTTTAGTTTATTTTTTGCAAGATACTAAGCACAACCAAAAAAAGAATATAAATACCTAAAAATTGGTTAACCAATTTGTTAATTATATTACAAGTCAGAAAGATTATGGCTATTATCCCTTTAAATTAGTTAATAACTACTAATAACTCTACTATGTTAAAAATACCGAAATTCATATTTTGCGCTGTTAAAAATGAAGGAACATAAATGAAAGTTTGTATTGCTGAAAAACCAAGTGTAGCTAGAGAAATTGCTTCTGTTTTAGGTGCTAAAACCAAACATGATGGATATTTTGAAGGCAACGGATATGCTGTAACATACACCTTCGGACATTTATGCACACTAAAAGAACCTGTAGATTACAAACCTTACTGGAAAAGTTGGGATCTAAATAATTTACCCATGCTACCCGAAAAGTTTGAGGTGAAAGTTGTATCAAATTCAGGAATTCAAAAACAATTCAAAATTGTTAAAAGTTTATTTGAAAAAGCCGATGTAGTTATTAATTGTGGTGATGCCGGACAAGAAGGAGAGCTCATTCAACGCTGGGTAATGAATGAAGCCAATTATAAAGGCGAAGTAAAGCGCTTATGGATTTCATCTCTTACCACCGAAGCTATTAAAGAAGGTTTTGAAAATTTAAAACCCGCCTCAGATTATGATAATTTATATTATGCTGGTTTTTCTCGTGCCATTGGTGATTGGTTATTAGGTATTAATGCCACCAGATTATACACAGTAAAACACGGTGGTTACAAGCAAGTTTTATCGGTTGGTAGAGTACAAACTCCTACTTTAGCTATGGTAGTTAACCGGTTTAAAGAAATTGAAAATTTTAAACCTGTGCCCTATTGGGAACTACAAACCAAATACAGAGATACACTTTTTAGCTATGAAGAAGGTAGGTTTTTTAAAAAAGAAGACGGGCAAATTTTAGCCGATAAAGTTAAAGAGAGTGATTTTGAAATTGTTTCAATAACCAAAAAGAAAGGAAAAGAATACGCTCCAAAACTCTTTGATTTAACAGGACTACAAGTGTACTGCAATACCAAATTTGGATTATCTGCAGATGATACACTTAAAATTGTTCAAGGCTTATATGAACAAAAGGTTGTAACCTACCCCAGAGTTGATACCACTTTTTTACCTACAGATATTTACCCAAAAGTTGAAGGCATTTTAAAAAAATTAACCAATTACTCACATTTAACACAACCACTACTTGGTAAAAAAATAAAAAAATCATCAAAGGTTTTTAATGATAAAAAGGTAACAGATCACCACGCCATAATTCCAACAGGAATTCAAACTAGGCTACAAGCAAATCAACAACAAGTTTATGATATTATTGTAAGACGTTTTATTGCCGTTTTTTATGATGATTGTTCTGTTGCCAACACCAACGTAATTGGTAAAGCAGCCAATGTTTCTTTTAAAACCACAGGTAAAGAAATTTTAGATAAAGGGTGGCGCGTGGTATTTGAATCTCCAAACATTAAAGACAAAGAGCCTAATATTTTACCTAAGTTTGAAAAAGGTGAAAAAGGCCCACATGAGCCTTCGTTTACAGAAAAACAAACCAAACCACCAAATCAATTTACAGAAGCTTCATTGTTACGTGCTATGGAAACAGCAGGAAAGCAAGTTGATGATGAAGAAATGCGAGATTTAATGAAAGAGAATGGTATTGGAAGACCTTCTACCAGAGCCAATATTATAGAAACGCTATTTAAAAGAAAATATATAAAACGAAATAAAAAACAAGTATTACCCACAGAAACAGGCATACAACTAATTGATACCATTCAAAATGATTTATTAAAATCTGCTGAATTAACGGGGCGTTGGGAAAAACAATTAAAAGACATTGAAAAAGGCAAATTTAGTGCAGGCGCTTTTATAAAAAACATGAAGCGTATGGTAGATGCTTTAGTATATGAAGTGCGTAGCGAAACCAAACGTGCTAACATATCGTACGAAGCAAATGCAAAAAAAAACAAAGCTAAATCTAAAAAAAACACTGGTATTACAAATGAAACCTGCCCTAAATGCAAAACAGGCAACCTACTAAAAGGCAAAACAGCCTATGGGTGTAGCAACTACAAAAACGGGTGTAATTTTACACTGCCTTTTAAAATACATGGAAAGAAAATTTCTGAAAAACAGTTTATTAGATTGCTTCAAAAAGGAAGTACCGTTAATTTAAAAGGTTTTAAAACTGAAACAGGAGGAACCGTTGAAGGTTTATTACGTTTTGATGATAATTTTAAATTAAAGCTTGAACCAAAAAAAACGGACACTAAAGCAAAAACCAAAGAAAACATATGCCCTAAATGTAAAAAAGGCACCATTGTAAAAGGAAAAACAGCCTACGGTTGCAGCAACTACAAATTAGGATGCGATTTTAAGGTAACTTTTGATGTGGTTAGAAGCAAAATTAACGGGAGGCAAGCTACCAAAGAACTTGTTTATAGTATTTTGAATGACAACTACTAATAGACATAAACACTTTATTATTTATAAACCTTACGGGTTTTTAAGTCAATTTAGAAGTCACGATTCTAAGCAACAAAAGAAACGTTTTTTAGGAGAACTGTATGATTTTCCTAAAGGCATTATGGCTATTGGCAGGCTAGATGAAAAATCTGAAGGCTTATTACTACTTACTACCGATGGAAAAATGAGCGACTTTATTAATAGCCAGAAAGTTGAAAAAGAATATTACGCTCTAGTTGATGGTGATATAACTTTAAATGCTATTGAAAAATTACAGTCTGGTGTAAAAATTGGCTTTAATGGTAAAAAGTACCAAACCAAACCTTGTAAAGTTTTTAAACTTAATGAAACCCCTGAATTACCCGTTCGTTCTAAAAAGATAAGAGATGCTAGACACGGACCAACCAGTTGGGTTTCTATAACCTTAAAAGAAGGTAAGTTTAGGCAGGTACGTAAAATGACATCGGCGGTTGGGTTTCCTACCCTGCGTTTGGTGCGTGTAAGAGTTGGTAATATTTACTTAAATAATATGCAGGTTGGTGATGTTATTGAAGTAACTAACTTTTGCGTTAGGGATTGAAGCAAACTACCGTGTAGTGCGGAAAGCCCGACCCGATAGGGTAACGCCCAAATACACTAAACTTCTAATTTTTTAAGTTCTTTATAATTTTTGTTTAAACGCTTTAAAAGTAGCCCGTAAATAAGCCTATAAAACAACCATATTACCAGAATTAAAACACCTGTAAAAACTGCGGTTACAGCTATTAAAATCATCATACCTTTATCGCCTGTTTTTTCTAGAAATTCTATTGCATTGGGGTCTGTATGAAAAGAATAATACACTCCAATAATCATAGAAATACCAACCATAATTAAATTATACAAGACGTAGTATTTTATAATTTTTCTGGTTCTTATAATGCTTTTCATTAAACGCTTAGCATTGTCTGTTACAGATATAGATTTGTATGATGTATATAACAAATAAATAAATAGAAGAATTACTGCGTAACCAAATATGGTTAGCCCTATCATAAGTATATCTGAGTACACGGTATCTAATCTTGCCCTGTAAGTATCAGACACAAAATAGGGTACTGAGTTTACTAAAATCCAGAAGAATAATTCTGCTACACTTATATAAAACAATAGTTTTACTATTGATGATGATTTTTTATGTAACATGGGTAAGATATCTTTTGCTGATAACTTACTAACCACTTCCTGCTTGTTCCAGTCTTTCTTTAATAAATCTAATCCATCCATAGCTTAAGGATTTAAAATGGTTCTTAGTTTCTTTTTAATTCTGTTCATTTTCACTCGGGCATTTACTTCACTAATTCCCATAGTTTCACTTATTTCTCTATAATCTTTATCTTCTAAATACAAGAAAACAAGTGCTTTTTCTATATCATTTAATTGGTGTACTGCTTTGTATAGTATTTTAAGTTGTTGTTCTTCGGTATCATCATAATCTTCAGATTTCATTTTAAAAGCTACCCCATCAAAATCTTGTGTAGTAATTGTTCTTTTAGACTTTCTGTATAATGTAATAGCAGTATTAAGTGCTACCCTATACATCCAAGTACTAAACTTAGAATCGCCACGAAACTTTGGGTATGCCCTCCAAAGCTGAATGGTTATTTCTTGAAACAAATCGTTATGTGCATCGTAGTTATTGGTATATAACCTGCAAACTTTGTGCACAATATTTTGATGCTTTTCAAGCTGTTCTACAAAATTTTGTTCTGTCTCGGTTTTCAAATTGATGGTTTGGTTACTACTGTTAGTAGCTTTTTCTTTTAAAATGTTACAACGTGATGAAAATAATATTAAAATTTCAATTCATCCATAAGATTTTACAATTGAGTAGGTTTCAATTTTTAATTAAGTGGTTCTGTTACACTTTTGTGGCATCAATTAAAAAACAACAGATTAACAAACCACATCATGAAACAATTAACCATTATTTTAATTAGCTTAATTAGCTTTCAATTTCAAGCACAAACCGAAATAAACGGAAAGGTTTACAATGCAAAAAACCAACCCATTACGGGAGCTAATATTTATATTGAAGGCACTTATGACGGAAGTACCTCTGATGAATCTGGTAGCTTTTCATTTAAAACCACAGAAACGGGTACTAAAACATTAGTTGTTTCATATGTGTCTTATGAAACTCACAGAATGGTTGGGGATGTGTCTTACATGAAAGATTTAACTATTACACTAAGAGAAGATGTAAACACTCTAGACGCCGTTGTATTATCTGCCGGAACTTTTGCCGCTGGCGATAACAGTAAAGTAAATGTTTTAAAACCGCTAGATGTAGTTACTACTGCAAGTGCCATGGGCGATTTTGTTGGTGCATTACAAACCTTACCAGGCACCTCAACTGTTTCTGAAGACGGACGTTTATTTGTGCGTGGTGGCGATGCTAATGAAACCCAAATTTTTATTGATGGTATTCGCGTTTTTACACCTTACACCCCAACCACCAATAACACACCTACACGCGGACGTTACTCGCCTTTTTTATTTGATGGTATAACCTTTTCAACAGGTGGTTATTCTGCCGAATTTGGTCAAGCACTTTCTAGTGTATTATTATTAAACACTATTGATGAACCAGACCAAGAAAAAACAGATATGGGCATTATGAGTGTTGGAGCCACTTTAGGAAACACCCAAAAATGGGGAAAAAGTTCTTTAAGTGTTAATGCTTCTTACATTAATTTAGCGCCTTATATGGCTTTGTTTCCAGATAGAAATGATTGGAAAAAACCTTTTGAAACTGTTTCTGGCGAAGCCGTATTTAGACAGAAAACCGATAACGGATTATTTAAATTATATAGTGCTTTTGATGCTTCTAATTTTGAATTAACTCAAGATGATATTAATTATGATGATGGCATGCACTTTAAGCTAAATAACAATAACGTTTATATTAATGGTTCTTACAATGGTAAATTAAATAATACTTGGATTTTTTTTACCGGATTAAGTTATACCCGTGCTAATAACAGCACTAGTTTTGATGTAAATGATGTGGATAATACCGAAAACTCATTACATGCTAAAATGAAGTTTAAAAACCGTATTAGCAACCGCTTTAAACTCTATTTTGGAGCCGAATATTTTGCCACAGATTTTGAAGAAACTTTTAAAAATACATCGGTTGATTTAGAAAATTACGGGTACAACAATAACATTGCTGCTGCTTTTGCTGAAGCTGATATTTTTATTTCAAAACAGTTAGCCTTTAAAACAGGCTTAAGAGCAGAATATAGTGATATTTTTAAAGACTTTACTGTGGCTCCAAGATTATCATTGGCTTATAAAACCTCTGGTAAGAGTCAGCTATCTTTGGCTTATGGAAACTTTTATCAAAACCCTTCTAGTGAGATTTTAAAATTTGAACAGCACCTAAAACCACAAAATACTTCGCACTACATTTTAAACTATCAATACAATGCTGATAATCGTATTTTTAGAGCAGAAGCCTACTATAAAAAATATGATAATTTAGTAAAGTATGACACCGATTTTGCTAGTTTAGATAGCAATTTTAATAATAATGGAGATGGTTTTGCAAAAGGTATTGATTTCTTTTGGAGAGACAGCAACTCTATTAAAAATTTCGATTATTGGGTGAGCTATTCTTTTTTAGACACTAAACGAAATTATAATAACTACACTATGGAGGCACAACCTGATTTTGCCAATAAACACAACTTATCTGTTGTTGGAAAATATTGGGTTAATAAATGGCGCAGTCAAATAGGTTTTAGCTATGGGCACGCTTCTGGTAGAACTTATACTAACCCCAATAAATCTGGGTTTTTAAATGAAAAAACTAAAGCTTTTAATAGTTTAAGTTTAAATTGGGCTTACTTAATTTCGCCACAAAAAATATTGTACGCCTCTGTAAACAATGCGTTAGGGTTTAAAAACATTAATGGATATCAATATGCCAATACCCCAGACACAAGTGGTCATTTTAGCAGACGCGCCCTAAAACCAGCAGCAGACCAATTCTTTTTTATTGGCTTCTTTTGGACTATTAGTGAAGACAAGAAAAGTAATCAATTAGATAATTTGTAAACAGAAACAACTAGCGCTTTATAGCTCCAGAAGTATCACCTTCCATAAGGCTAAGAACATTATCTAAAGACACCAAATTCACATCACCAGGAACCGTATGTTTAAGGGCGCATGCAGCTGTTGCAAAACTAACAGCTTGGTCATCGTTATCATAATGCAATAACCCATAAATTAAACCAGATGCAAAAGCATCTCCAGTTCCAACCCTATCAATTATATGGGTAATATTAAGCATATCAGATTTTATATAATCTTTGCCATTCCAAATTTTACCTTGAATTTGGTGATGTGAAGCACTTATGGTTCTACGCGTTTTTCTTACTACCTTTTTAATTTTTGGATAATGCTCCATTAATTCTTTAGCCGATTCCTGAAACTTTCTACCTGATTCTCCAAAACCAAACATTTCTTGTATACCTCTACTACTGGTAATAACTACATCACAATTTTGAGCTAATTCTGGAATAACTTCTTGCATGGTTTTACCATAATTCCACATGTTTTTTCTAGAATTAATATCGCCAGATACAGGGATTCCCATTTTGTTAGCAGTTTTAATAGCATCAAGACAAGATTGAGCAGCTCCTTCAGAAATGGCTGGTGTAATCCCCGTCCAATGAAACCAATCGGCATCTTTTAACACATATTCCCAATTAATCATCTCTGGTTTAATTAATGAAAAGGCAGACCCTTCCCTTTCATAAATAACCTCACTTGGCCTATGTACTGCTCCTTTTTCTAAAAAGTATTTGCCCATCATTTTATCTCCATAAAAAACATGCTCTGTACTTAACCAATGTTTACGTAAAAATTGGGTAGCTGCTTTACCAAGGGCATTATCTGGAAAACGAGTAACATGAGCTGCTTTCATACCAAGGTAAGCACATGAAATAGCTACATTAGCTTCTCCTCCTCCATATACAAGTTCAAAAGAAGAGGCTTGAGAAAATTTAGAATATCCGGGTGGTGATAAACGCATCATAACTTCACCAAATGTTACAAGTTTTTTAGACATAATCTATATATTAATTAGTTAGATTCTATATTTTTACACTTTATATTTAATAATTTTTCAATCATATTCTACTTATAAGTATCCATCCATAATACATGGCTAATAATGACAAAAAGAAGATACCTGCATAAGTTAGCCACTCCATAGGTTTACTTGGTTTATATTGAGAAGGCACATCTATACTTATAACGTTTTTAAGATTCATATAACCAACAATGGGTGCTAATACAAACGACACTGCTGTGGCTACCCCTATAATTAATCCCATATTAGCTCTAAGTGAATAAAGTACAATAAAATTAACAAAAGATAAAAGAATGACACCAACAGCATAGTACTTTCTGCCTTTAAATTTTTTATGTTCTGGCATTAGCTTTTCAACAATATCAATACCCACCCGTGCAATAGCATCATGAGCCGTTAAACAAGTACTAAACATGGTTGCAAAAGCTGCTATAGCAATAAAAATATAAGCCCAATTACCTATATGCGTTGTAAAAAGTTGTACCACTTGGTCTGCAAAGGTTACAGCATTTCCACTTAATTCTGTACCCGAACCAAAAAGCGTCATGCAACCAATAATGAGAAAGAAAATAGCAAGTAGTGTTGTTATTAGGTAACCGGTATTAAATTCTTGAAGAGCTTCTTTTAATAAAGGTCTTTGATTATTAATTCTATACTTTTCGGCACTCCAAAGGCTTATCCAACTGCTTGCTTCTACAGCAGTGGGCATCCATCCAATTAAAGTAATTAGAAAAAGTACTCCCAATTCATCAAAAAATTGAGGTGGTTTAAAATTTAAAACAGGGTTTACAGATCCCTCTTTAATAACCGACACAGTAGTAACTAATAAGGCAATAAATAAAATGGGAGTTATATATTTTAAGGTAGTTTCTAATAGTTTGTACTTGCCAATGATTAAAATCAGACTATTAAAAACAAATAAAATAAGGGCTATTGTAACAATTGAAAGGTTTTCAACACCTAAAAGATTAATTATTAGACCTGCTGTGATTAAACAAAGTGCTGCCGGAGTTGCTAATGACGTTGCTAATGTAATAAATGCGTATAACCACAAATATCCTTTACCTCTATTTTTATAGCCTTCTATAATACTTTTTCCTGTGGCATTGGTGTACCGTATTCCAAATTCAAAAAAGGGATATTTTAAAAAGTTGGCTAAAATTATAGGGATTATCATTAACCAACCATATTTAGCTCCAGCCTTAGTTGAAAGTACTAAATGAGATGTACCAATGGCCATACTTGCAAACAAAAGCCCTGGCCCCAGATTTTTAAGCAGGTTTTTAATTTTAGACATTTTAGTTGGTTTAGTTTGTTGGTATTTTTAAATTTAAGTTTTATTTTATTTAATAAATACTAAAAATAAAAAGTGTGCAAAAAACTGAGCTCCTTTTTCTTAATTGGTAAACAATTAAAATTAAGCAATATACTTAAAATTAAAAATTTAAGCGTTTAAGACAAAATAACTGTTTGAAAAAAAAGAGCAGACTAAACCTACTACCACTCTCTAAGTTTATTAAGTTCTTCTTGTTCTTTAATTTGTTCTGGAGTAAGTACTTTTAAAAATGAAGGATGCTGCTCTATGGCGTACTCTATTTTTTTTACAATCTCTTCTGTTGTCTCATTATCGTAATCAATCTCTAATGGCTCTTTAATTTCCATAGATTGAAGAATATTTTTCTTTTTTATTCTAAGGCCTTTTTTATCAAATGATCTTCTAAACCCATCTATAACAATGGGCACTACTACAGGTTTATAACGTTTTATAATATGTGCTGTACCTTTTCTTATAGGTTTAAAAGGGGTTGTGGTACCTTGCGGGAAGGTAATTACCCAACCATCTTCAAGTGCCTTTCCTATATTAGAAATATCACTCATTTTTACCTGCCTTTTAACATCTTTACCTTCTGCCCTCCAAGTTCGTTCTATACTTACAGAGCCGGCATATGCTAAAAGTTTTGGTAAAAAACCAGCTTTCATAGTTTCTTTAGCAGCAACATAATAGATATTTAATTTAGGATTCCATAAATACCCAACATTTTTTATAGAATCTACTCTACCGCTTAAACTAGCATTAAACACATGAAACATGGCAACAACATCTGCAAAATACGTTTGATGATTAGAAATAAACAATACGTTTTTATCTGGAAGCGAATTTATAATATCAGAGCCCTCAATCTGTAACTCATTAAATCCGCGAAAGCGCCTATGAGTAATAGCTCCCATAATTCTAATGAGCCATTTTTTTAAAAAGAGTATGTGCCCGAAAGGGTTTCGTTTAAATAATCCCATGCATTTTAACGTCAAGTTGGTTAGCGGCTACAAATGTAATAAATCTACCTAACTCCTAAAGCTGATTTATAATGTCTTTAACTTCACTAAGCATCATGGCTGTTGCTCCCCAAACTATATGCCCATTCAATTTAAACGCAGGCACCTCAACATCAACACTATAAGATGTTGTTACTTTATTTGCAACTACATTTTTATTATCTAAAAAATGAAGTAAATCTACTTCAATAATAGCCTCTACTTCATTCTCTTGCTTTTTAAACTTAGGTGTTTCTTTTGTTATACCCATAAATGGTTGCACGTAAAAATTACTTGGTGGTATATAAACTTCTGTTAATTGTTTCACCACTTTTATATTGTTTTTTAGCACTCCAATTTCTTCAAAAGTTTCTCTAATTGCTGTATGTTTTAAGGTTTTGTCTTGTTTCTCTAATTTTCCACCAGGAAAACTTATTTGTGCAGAATGTACTCCCTTATAAGTTTTTCTTAATATTAAAACCAGTTTAGTTTTTAAATTGTTATCTGGATAAAACAAAGCTAAAACTCCTGCTTTTTTAGCCTGTTTCATAGCGCTTTTTTGGTGTTTCATTAATTCGTGACGATATGGTGGCACCATTTTAAACTGCGATGTTTCGGCTGGAAGTGGTATATTTTCTATTTTTGAAACTAATTTCAAGAATTTATAATAATCCATATAATATGCGCTACGTATTGTTTTTTAGCCTTTGTATGCTTTTACTTAATTGTGAAGATAAAAAAACTAAAAAGAAAAACATTGAAAAACTAACTGAAACCGAAACTGTAAAAAACAAAATTGCTAAAGATTCTGTAAACAAGCCAGAACGGGAGTTTCCTAAGCTTAACTCAAAAAATGCTATGGAGTTTTTCTTAAACTACAATGAAATACATAAAGAAAATAAAGTACGCATTTTTACTGATTATGGAAATATTGATATTTTATTGTTTAATGAAACAAGATTTCATCGTTCTAACTTTATTTTTTTAACCAAACAAAAATATTTTGATGGCACCCAATTTTACCGTGTAGTACCAAACTTTATTATTCAAGGAGGCAATGGAGATGATAAATTAACCCCTAAAAAACGTGCTTATATTGGTAAATATTTATTACCACCAGATACTAAAAGAGGCTTTAAACACCATAGAGGGGTAGTTTCTATGCCTAGTAGTGAAATTAAAAACCCACACAAATTAGCATCGCCTTATGAGTTTTTTATTGTACAACAAAAAGGTGGTGCTTATCATTTAGATGGTGATTATACTGTTTTTGGAAAAGTAATAAAAGGTATGGATGTAGTTGATAAAATTGCAGCAGTTGATACTGATGATGGCGAATGGCCTATGAAAAATGTATATATAAGAAAAGTAGAAATTATTGAGTAATTAATCTTTATAAATATTAGGTAGCATAATATTAAACTTTACCGCCAATAACCTAATAGCTATTACAACAAAACCAGCTACTAAAAACACAACATTTTCTTGAATAGGAAATTGATTTAATAAAAAATAAATAATACCTCCTACAATACATGCAGTTGCATAAATTTCTTTACGGAAAATAACAGGAATTTCATTACATAAAATATCTCTAATTACGCCCCCAAAGCTAGCTGTCATGGTTCCTAAAGCAATACAAATTATGGGGTGTAACTCTGCCTGTATACCCTTTTCTATACCCACAACCGTATATAACCCAATACCTATAGTATCAAACAAAAACAGCGATGTTCTTAAATAATTTATTTTACTTCTAAAAATAATAGCAAAAACTGCCGATGTGATAATTACATACGTATAGGTCATATCCTTCATCCAGCCAACGGGTGTATTACCTATAAGTAAATCTCTTAGAGTGCCTCCGCCAACTGCTGTAACAAAAGCTATGATAAGAACCCCAAACAAGTCCATTTTTTTATTGAATGCTACCAAAACTCCTGAGATAGCAAACGCAATGGTTCCCAATATATCTATAGTGTAGAACATTACATATTTTGTGTATAGTAGTTATAATCTTTTAAAATTACATCAATAAACTCAACATCTGTTTTTTGAAGAACTTCTTTAATTTCAACTACTTCAATTATTTTCTTTCTAAGTTTAATTAGCGTTGGGTAATCTTTTGAATCTTTTGCTCTTATAAAAGTATCTTTTATAATGCGTGCATCGTTATCAGATAACTTAATTACATTAGGGTAAGTTGGTACATAATCTTCTTTTAAATCTTCTAAAATGGTATGGCTAATATTAACTTTATTCTTTAATGCTATAACCGATGTACCTGCAGTCATATCGCCTAAACGCTGGTTTTTATCGCTCATAATAATAGCTATAAGCGCTACCACTCCGCTCATTATGTTTAAATCTACAATTCTAAAAAACCAGCGAATTACAAAATCTGCTAATGAAGCTTGGTAGCCATCAATTTTAACTACTTGAATTTTTAAGATGCGCTTACCAGGGGTTTGCCCGTCTAAAATACTTTCAAAAATTAAGGTATAAAAAATAACAGGTAAATAAAAAGATACATAAATAGCTGCTTGAGACCAATTATCCATATCTCTAACCAATTCATCTATCTTAAACCAATTAAAAATAAGTTGGTAGGTTACAATGATGTAGGCTATTTTAATAATCCAATCTATTATATAGGCTAAAATACGTTCGCCAACACTAGCAGCTGTAAAATTAATATTTACATTTTGAGTTGTATTTATTTGTAATTCTACCATGTATTAGGCCTCTTTTATTCTTACAAATCTATTGTAAATAATTGTAAGATATAAAGCTCATTTAATAAAATTTTGTTTAGTTTTGGTTTTGCATGAGAGAAGTAGCCTTTATTAAACAGAATAAAGAAAAATGGCTAAACTTTGAAAAAGCCATTTTTGGAAAGACCCTAAAGAATCCAGACGAACTAGCTTCACTTTACATTCATTTAGTAAATGATCTTTCTTACGCACAAACTTACTACCCTAAAAGTAAAACCGTTCTTTATTTAAATAATTTAGCTGCTAAGGCCTTTCAAAAAATTTATAAAACCAAACGACAAGACACCAACCGGTTTGTTCATTTCTGGAAAATTGAAGTACCGCTAATTGTCTATCAATACAGGCGCTATGTGCTCTATGCTTTTCTTGTTTTTTTAAGTTTTGTTGCTATTGGAGCACTATCGGCTGCTTTTGATGATTCTTTTGTTCGTCTTATTCTTGGAGATCATTATGTAAACATGACTTTAGAAAACATTGAAAAAGGAGACCCTGTTGCGGTTTATAAAAGTGGAAGTAATTGGGGTAGCGCTTTTGGTATTACTTTAAACAATCTGTATGTTGGTATTAGTTCATTTATTTTTGGAGTTTTTGGTGGTTTAGGAACAGGATATTATGTTTTAAACAACGGCATTATGCTAGGAGCTTTTCAATATATGTTTTATAAGCATGGTGTACTTTGGGAAAGTGTTCGTGGTATCTGGATTCATGGCGCTATGGAAATTTTTGCTATAATTATTGAAGCTGCCGCTGGTTTTATGTTAGGAGCCAGTATTTTATTTCCTAAAACCTATTCTAGAATGACATCATTTAAAATGGGCGTTAAAGATGGGGTTAAAATACTTATTAGCACCTTTCCGTTTACTATTGCTGCTGGCATATTAGAAGGTTATGTTACTCGTTACTCTAACATAATGCCCAATTGGTTATCGGTTGGTATAATTTTAATAACCCTTAGTATTATTTCATTTTACTATTTAATATACCCATTCATTTTACATAAAAAATTAAAAAACAAACATGCAATTATATAAGTCTAGAGGTTTTAGTGAATTTTTTCAAGACACCTTTGCCTTTCTAAAACAAAGCGGTAAACATTTTTTTAAACATTACTTTATAGTTAACGGTATTTTCTTATTAATACTAATTGTAATGGGATATTTTTTCACCAAATTTTATACCGATGTTGTTTTTGGCGGTTTGGTAGGAGGACAAAGTACTACTGCTATAGATGATTATATGAATGAGAATTTAGGTTTATTCATATTGTTTTTACTAATTTTTGTAATTGTAGCTTTAGTATCTGGCATTGTTTCTTATGCTTACGTGCCCATTTACCTAAAACTCTACGAAGAAAAAGGTGAAAAAAACTTTTCTACTAATGATATTGTTACACTCTACAAAAACAATATTGGTAAACTTGTTATCTATTTAGTTTGCTGTTTTATTTTGGCTATACCAATGTTAATTTTATTTTTAATAGGCGCTTTTGCCTTAATGATAACCATTATTGGCTTTCTGGCATTACCTTTATTAGTAGGTGGTTTTATGCTGTTTTTTACTATGACTTTAATGGAATATTTAGAAGACAAAAAAGGTATTTGGGATTGTTTTGGATACTCTTGGAGTTTAATTACTTCAAAATTTTGGGCTGCCATTGGTAGTGTAGGGCTTTTTTACCTAATGAGTTATATAGCCCAAAATGTGGTATCATTAATTCCGTATTTTTTTGGTATGGCAAGCTTTTTAACCACTATAGAACAGGGAGGACCAACCGATGAGGAATTAGGATCTACTATGATGATTGTTATGATGCTTGTGTTCTTTTTATCATTCCTTGTAAGTGCTGTTTTAGGTATTATAGTACAACTTAATCAAGGTATTGTTTTTTATAGTTTAAAAGAAGACAAAGAAAACATTAACACAAAAGATATTATAGACCAAATAGGATCTGGTGAGTAAAAAACTTTGGTTACATATTATTTTTCTAGCTGTTGGTTTTTTATGCTATCCTAAAACCTATAATAATGCTTTTGTAGCTAGCGATAGTTTAAAAGTTGATACCTCAACCCAAATATCGCCTCGCAATTTTGATGACTTAAATGAAATTTACACTGGTGAAGACTATATTTATGAGCGTACTATTGAAAGTTCTGGCTGGTGGACTCGTTTTAAACAATGGCTAAGCGATTTTTTAAAAGATTTGTTTAACATCACTAATGAAGGACAAGCCTCAAAAGCTACAGATATAGCTATTAAAATTGCTGGAGTTATCATTTTTCTTTTGGTAATTTACTTCATTTTTAAAGCCATAATGAATAAAGAAGGCTCTTGGGTATTTGGTAAATCTTCAGACAAAAAAATTATACCAGTAACCGATATTGAAAACAACATTCACACTACAAATTTTAAAAAACTTATAGAAAATGCCGAAAAAGAAAACAATTACCGTTTAGCTATTCGGTATTATTATTTATGGCTTTTAAAACAACTAACCCAAGCCGAAATTATTGAATATGATGTTGAAAAAACAAATAGCGATTATCAAAACGAAATTTCTCAAAACCAGATAAAAAAAGAGTTTGCATACACCTCTTATTTATACAATTACATTTGGTATGGCGAGTTTAATGTAACCCCTACAGAATTTAACCAAGCCAAACATGCATTTACTAAATTTTTAAAATCTGTAAAAGCATGAACAAAACATTAAAAATATATATTGGTTTATTAATACTACTTTTTGTGGTAGTTATTATTATTGATTTTTCTAAACCAAAACCTATAAATTGGACCCCCACTTACAATGAGTTACACAAAAGACCTTATGGTACATTTATTTTATATGACCAATTAGAAAACCTATTTCCTAATAGCGAGATTAAAAATATAAAAGTAACCCCTTACGAGTATTTTGATGGTTTTTATAGTTGGGAAGATAGCCTTTACAACACCAGTGGCACCTACATGCTTATTGATAATTATGCAGAAGTTGATGATGTTTCGGCACAAGAAATATTAGACTATGCATCACACGGAAATGATATTTTTATTTCGTCAAATTATCCACCAAGTAAAATTTTAGACTCCCTTTCAATAGACATTAAAAATCAATATAATTTTAAAGGAAAAGCAGAACTAAGCTTTACAAACCCCATTCTTAAAAAAGATTCTATTACTATTGAAAAAGGTTTAAGCAACTATTATTTTGCAGAATTAGACTCATCAAGAACTACTGTTTTAGGGTATCAAAAATTTGATACCATTAACAGAATTAATTATATAAAAATACAACACGGTTTAGGCAATCTCTTTTTACACTTACAACCAATAGTTTTTACAAATTACCATTTATTAAAAAAAGACAATAAAAAATATGCTTCTGCTGTATTATCGTATTTAAATGATGAAACCATTCATTTTGATTCACCTAATAAAGTAGATGCTAATTTAAGCAGATCGCCTTTACGCTTTATACTAAGCAAACCAGCTTTAAGAAACGCGTGGTGGCTTGCCCTAGCAACCTTAGTGTTATTTATGATTTTTAATGCCAAACGCAGACAGCGTATTGTGAAAATTATTAAACCTCTTGAAAATTCAACAGTGGCATTTACCAAAACCATAGGTAATTTATATTACGAAACCAAAGACCACAATACAATAATTGAGAAAAAAATAACGTATTTTTTAGAATATTTAAGACGAACGTTTTTTGTTGATACAGAATTATTAGACGATAAATTTGTAAAAAACCTGAGTTTAAAAGCAAATAAAAACAAGAAAGACATACAGCTTTTAATAACGCTTATTTTAAATTTAAAAGCCAAAAGTAACTGCACAGAGGCAGATTTACTTAAACTAAACAAAGCAATTGAAGATTTTTATACCAAATAAATTATGGAGCATTTAGAGAACCCAAATGAAGACGCTTTAGAGCCTAAAAACGAACAGCAAGAATTTGAACAAACGCTTTCTGAAAATGAAACCCAAACAGATGATAGTTTAAATTTTAAAAACCGGATTGATTTAACCGAATTACAAGAAGGCATTGCTCTTATTAAAAACGAAATAGGCAAAGTAATTGTTGGTCAAAAAAGTATGATAGATTTACTAATAGCTTCTATTTTAGCTAATGGTCACTCATTAATTGAAGGCGTTCCGGGAGTTGCTAAAACCATTTCAGCTAAACTATTGGCTAAATCTTTAGATATTGATTTTAGTAGAATTCAGTTCACGCCAGATTTAATGCCTAGTGATATTTTAGGAACTTCTGTGTTTAATATAAAATCTTCAGAATTTGAATTTAAACAAGGCCCCATTTTTTCTAACATGATTCTTATTGATGAGATTAACAGAGCACCTGCCAAAGCACAAGCTGCCCTTTTTGAAGTTATGGAAGAACGCCAAATTACTATTGATGGTAATAAATACACAATGGATTTACCCTTTATAGTTTTAGCTACCCAAAACCCAGTAGAACAAGAAGGCACTTACCGATTACCAGAAGCTCAATTAGACAGGTTCTTATTTAAAATAGATATTGATTACCCTAATTTAGATGAAGAAATTGAAATTATAAATAGAGAACAATCTTTAAAAGGAACCACAAAAACCGAAAAAATAACCGCACATTTATCAAAAGAACAAATTGGTAAATTCCAAAATTTAGTAAATAAAGTCATTATAGAATCTCATTTAGTAAAATACATTGCAGATATTATTGTAAACACCAGAAGCAATCCGTTTTTATATTTAGGCGCCTCACCAAGAGCCTCTATTGCCATTTTAAAAGCCAGTAAAGCTTTTGCCGCCATGAATGGTAGAGATTTTGTTACACCAGAAGACATTAAACAAGCCGCTATTCCTGTGTTACAACATAGAGTAATAGTTACACCAGAACGCGAAATGGAAGGCGTAACCACCAAACAAATTATAAAACAAATTATTGAAGCTGTAGAAATTCCTAGATAAACTTTTAACTTTTAACTTTTAACTTTTAACTTTTAACTTTTAACTTTTAACTTTTAACTTTTAACAAGATTAGTGAAACGTCTTAAACCATTTTACATACAAAACCGCTTCTTTTATGCCTGTATAGGTATCATAATTTTATTTATCATCAGTTTTGTATTTCCTGTATGGTTTAATACTGTACGGTTATTGCTGTTAGTTTTAGTAGCCTTAACATGTCTGGATACTTTAATTCTTTTTGCTACAAAAAGAGGAATTAAAGGCATAAGAATTTTACCCGAAAAATTATCGAACGGAGACCAAAATCCTATTTATTTAAGTATTGAAAACTTTTACACGTTTCCTATTTACATTAGAGTTATAGATGAAATTCCCGTACAATTTCAAGTTAGAAATTTTAAAATAGACCGAAAACTTACCCCTTCTAGTATTACTGAATTACAATATGAATTAAGACCCACCGAACGTGGCGAATATCACTTTGGAAAACTAAACATTTATGTTTCCTCTGTTTTTGGTTTAATATCTAGAAGGTTTAGCTTCAATGATGGCGAAATGGTACCAACCTACCCTAGTTTTATTCAATTACGTAAATATAATTTGTTAGCCATTAGTAACAACCTCAACCAATATGGTATTAAAAAAGTACGAAAATTGGGACATACTATGGAGTTTGAACAAATTAAAGAATATGTTTTGGGCGATGACTTACGTACCATAAATTGGAAAGCCACAGCTAAGAAAAACCAGTTAATGGTAAACCAATATCAAGATGAAAAATCACAACCTATTTATTCGGTTATAGACAAAGGGAGGGTTATGAAAATGCCTTTTGATGGTTTATCGCTTTTAGATTATGCTATAAATGCCGCTTTAGTTATATCAAACGTAGCCTTAAAAAAACAAGATAAAGCTGGTATTTTTTCGTTCTCTAAAAAGGTAGAAAACAGAGTGGTTGCAGAACGTAGGTCTTCTCAAATGAATTTAATTTTAGAAGGACTTTACAATGTAAATACCGATTATTTTGAAAGTGATTTTGGTAGATTATATGCCGATATAAAACGAAATATCACTCAACGCAGTTTAATTTTACTTTATACAAATTTTGAAACTTTAGATGGTTTACACCGCCAACTCCCATATTTAAAAGGTATTGCTAAAAGTCATTTACTGGTGGTTATATTCTTTAAAAATACAGAACTAAATAACTTAATACACAATAGGGCAGAAACTGTTCAACAAGCTTATGACAAAGTAATTGCCGAAAAATTTGCTTTTGAAAAACGCTTAATTGTAAACGAATTAAAAAAATATGGTATTTATTCTATTCTTACTACACCAGAAAACCTAACCATTGATACTATTAATAAGTATTTAGAAATAAAAGCTAGAGGACTGCTTTAATATACTACTGGTACTTTCTTTTATTAAACCAGTTTCCTATAAAACTTAAGTTTAAAGTGATTTTATGGTAGTTTTCTTGAACCAAATTATCTTGAATAGTTCCTTCCCTTCCATAGGAATAAGCTACATTTAACCTAGCTCTGTTAGACAAAGGTAACCCCAACCCAATTGATGCGAAATAACTATCAATTTTTTGGTCTGAAATGTTTAAAAATCCTGTATTATAATTTAAACCAAATCTATATTTAACATTTCCTAAATAGCTGTTTTTATTTAATGGTGAATACTCTGCTCCAAAGGCATAAATATCTTGGTTTGTATAACGTTCGTTATTTTGTAATTGGTCGGTGTCATCCCAAAACAATTTTTTATAATCAAAACTTGTTGTTAATGATGCGTTTAGCTTGGTTGTTAAACCTACCCCAAAAGATAACGGAAGCTCAAAATCATCAAGATCATTTTCTTCATCTGTATCTAAAACAGTAGATGTTCCATTTGAAGATGTTTTATAAGAATTTCTTTCTTGGCTACCTTTTAAATTAGTTGGCAATTCTACTACAGTACCTACTGTAATTTCTTTATTTTCAGATTTAAACACATTATATTGCAAACCTGCTTTTAGCTTCATTCCTCTATAATAATTTTCATCTGTTATATTAACATAATAGTCATAATATACATTAGTTTCCTGGTTAATAGAGCCAAAAAGGTAAGACAAGTCTACTCCTAAAGAAAGTTTATCAAATAAAGTATACCCACCTGCTACGTAAACTTTATTTAAACCTCCAGAACCTGTAATTCTAGTTAAATATGCTTCATTAGAGCCTTCTGTTGTACCGTCTATATCAATATCATAACCTACTTTTGTGTAAGGCAACAAACCAAAACTCATTCCTAAATTTTTCTTTATAGGAAAAGCCATAACCACATGAGATATGTTATAATCATAAGTATTTTCACTTACATCATGGGTTTTAATTGTAGAGTACATACCATTTAAACCAAACTCATATAAGAACGTTTTTAATTTTATATTACCTAAAGTTGCTGGATTAAATAAGTTTATTTCACCTTCATTATTTTGTGCTATTCCGGTATTACCTAATCCTGTTAAGCCTCCTGTAGCTGTTTTGTTTTCTATACCCAAACCAAACAAAGAATACGGTGTGCTTGTATCATTTTGAGAAAAACATGATACCGTTGCTATAAAGAATAGAAAAAATTGTATTTTCTTCATTTAAAATTATTTAATATTCTAAGTATGTAACACTTAGTTTTATATTGTTTTTATCTTCGTCAAGATCATCAATTATAACACTATCAACAGTTTTATTGTAGTCTATAAATTGTATCATTATAGCGTAGTTTAAATCTGTTTCAGAGTTAAAAATAGTATTAACAAAGCCACTCATGTCTATGCTGTAATAAGTGCTTTCATTAAACTCATCGTTATCTTGATTTAATATAGCATAACTTGTATTAGCATCAACATCTGTAAGCTGACTTACAATTCTGTTTTTATTATCAACAATATAAACCGCTAGAGAGTCTTGTAAAGGTCTTGTTTCATCATAACTATTTAAAAGAGGAGCAAAGGTTAATTCTGCGCTTAAGCTAGTACTTTCATCAGATAATGTTTTTAAATATTTTAGAGTAGGCATTTCTATTCTAGCTGAAACACCTATACCTCCTTGCGAAAAAATTAATTGATCTGTATCATAACTATCAATAGTAGTTTCTTGGTCATCAAGATTTTCAATAACAGTACCGCTTAAATTACTATTTATGGCATTAAAATGCTTATCTGATGATGGTATATAGAAATTTATTACTTGATCATTATCCTCACTAGTATCGTCATAATCTTCTGTATAAAATATTCTCATACCAGAATTATTATCTATGTCTGAACTGGAAGTATAAGTAAACCCTAATACATTGCTATCTACAAGTGTATCTGGTATTACAGTTAAACCATAGAAATACTGAAGAAAATCATCACTATTATTAATATCATTATCTCTTATTTTATTAAAAATCTCTTCGCCTAAATCTTTATCTAGAGGTATATATATTGAATCTGAAGTACTAGTAGGCCTAGGACTAAATGTAAACTCTCCTAGAGGTTCTTCATCATACTCTAGTTTAGACACATTATAAAACTCATCACCATCGTCTTGTGGTTCAAAATATTCTTGCAACCTATGTACCTTATAAGTTTGCACACGGGTAGTATCTCCGTAATAGTAATTATCATAATTTAAAACTAAACCAATAGAATCATAAACTGCATCTGAGCTTATAGAAAAATCAGAATTCACTACTTGAAAATACGATTGTGCTGTTAAGTTGCCAAAATAGTCATCTTTTACACTTCCTAATAAAATACGGCTGGTACTAGATGTAATTATAGAATCTAACTTAAAGGTACCTGCGTTAATGGTAAATGTATCTAGTACTTTTAAGTTAACATCATTGTCTATAAAATCACTACCTACAGGATAACTTTTTATGTCATCACTACATGAAAACATAAAAACCATAATTATAGTACCAATAAAAAATATCTTCATTTCACTTTTTTAAAGAGCAAAACTATTGGTAGTTAAAACAATTACCTGCTAAAAATAGACTAACTATTGTTTTTTATAGACGAGTATGTAAAATTTTTGTTAAAATTCTAATATTCAATTAATTAAGACTTTCGTAGATTCAAATAAGTATAATATAGACAAAAACTACTCATTGGTCTATTTTGTAATGTTTTTAAAACTAGTAGCTTCTAAATTTGCCCAATATTTAGCAAAGAAATTATTAAAAAATAAACAAAACCATATGAATTTATTAAAAAAGAATACCATTTTATGCTTAACAGTCCTATCAATATTTTCTGTTGGATGTAGTTCTGACGACGATGATGATGAATATGGAAACTGGGTAGAGAGCTCTACTTTTGATGGAGATTCTAGAGGAAATGCTGTTAGTTTTACAATAGGTACTAAAGGATATTTAATAACTGGTTATGATGGGGATGATTACTTATCAGATACTTGGGAGTATAATTCAGAAGAAGATTATTGGGTTAGAAAAGCAGATTTTCCTGGTGTAGCTCGTAGTGGAGCCGTTGGTTTTGCTTTAAACGGAAAAGGATATATAGGTACTGGTTATGACGGTAGCGATGAACTTAATGACTTTTGGGAATATGATCCAGACACCAATGAATGGACACAAAAGTCAGATTTTATAGGTACTGCAAGGTATGGTGCTATTGGGTTTGCTGTTAATGGCTATGGATACATTGGTACTGGTTATGATGGTAGTGAACAAAAAGATTTTTATAAATATGATGCCACTACAGACACATGGGAACAAATAGTAGGTTTTGGAGGTGAAAAACGCCAAAATGCTTCCGTGTTTGTAATAAACGATGTTGCCTATATAGGGACTGGTTCTAATGATGGGGCTGCAGAATACGATTTCTATTCGTTTGATGGCACTACTTGGACACAGTTAACAGATTTAGATGATGACGATTTAGACGAAACAATAACCTTTAGTAGCAGTGTTGGCTTTTCTTTAAATGGTAAAGGTTATTTTGCAACTGGCTTAAGTGGTGCCTTAACTACTGCTTGTTGGGAATATGATCCTACAGATGATTCTTGGGAAGAAGTACCAGATTTTGAAGGCACAGCAAGACAAGATGCTTCTGGTTTCACGTTCGATTCTAAAGTGTTTGTTTTAATGGGAAGAAGTAGTAGCTATTACTTTGATGATGTTTGGGAATTTAGACCTGATGAATTAGAAGACGAAGATGATTAATTATTTGATTAATAGATAGTTTGGTTTGTTTAAAATAAGGCTGAATTAAAGTATTTCTTGTAAATATCTTTATTCAGCCTTATTTTCTCAAAAAGAATAACTACTATTAAATACTTTTATAATAATGATTTACTATATTTTTGAATAAATTTTAACATTGAAAACTAATAGAAAAATACCTCCTGTAATTATCCATATTCTAGTATGGATATTTTTTTTGGTAACTAGCATTTCCCAAATTTATTTAAAAATTGGCCATATCCCATCAGATTTCATTGTACGAACATTATTGTTAATAACTGCTTTCTATTTAAACTATAGTCTTTTTGTTCCGTACTTACTATTAAACAAAAAGGTTCCACTCTTTTTTTTAGTAATAATTGCTTTTAGCCTTTTCTTCTTATTCATTATGCAAGAAACATTACCTAGACCTAATTTTAGACCTCCAGGTGATTTCGGCATGCAAGAAAATGGAATGCCTCCCAAAAAACCACATCCTTTTTTACTAAATTTTAGAGGTTTTTTCCCTTCTGGCGGTTTATTACTTTTAGTTTTTGCTATAAGTACCAGTGTAAAATTAGGTACAGAGTGGTTTAAATCTGAAAAAAAACGAGTTTTAATAGAATCTGAAAAAGTAAACTCTGAACTCTCATTTTTAAAAGCGCAGCTTAACCCCCACTTTTTATTTAATTCACTTAACAGTATTTATTCTTTAGCCCATAAACAATCTAAAGACACCACAAATGCTATTGTTATTTTATCAGATTTAATGCGCTATATGATTTATGAAGCTAATAAAGAATTGGTTCCGTTAGAAAAAGAAATTGAATACATAAAAAATTATATTTCGCTGCAACTCCTTCGTTTAAAAGACTCTAGCAATGTAAAAGTAAATGTTCATGGTAATTTAAACTATAGTATAGAGCCTTTGCTTCTAATATCTTTTATAGAAAATGCTTTTAAATACGGAACAGACTTTAAAGGCAAAACCAATATTATAATTAAAATCCATGTTGAAGATGAACTTTTAAAACTTTATGTTTACAACTCTGTATCTCACCAACAACCAAAAAACGAAAATTCTGGTATAGGTTTGGAAAACATTAAAAATAGACTGAAATTGCTGTACCCAAACCAGCATACTATTAATATAAAAGATGAAAAAAATAGTTATGAGGTAAATTTAATGCTAAAACTAAAAAAACTATGATAACTTGTATTATAATTGATGATGAGCCTTTAGCATTAGATTTATTAGAAGATTTTATTTCTAAAATATCATTTTTAGAGTTAATAGCCTCCTGCTCAAATGGGTTTGAAGCCACAAATATTTTACATCAACAAAAGATTGATTTGATTTTTACAGATATTGAAATGCCTAATTTTTCTGGAATTGACATTATTAAATCACTTGAGTATAAACCTCACTTTATTTTTACAACGGCATATTCTCATTATGCTGTAGAAGGTTTTAACCTTAATGCTATTGATTATCTTGTTAAACCCATTCCGTTTCATAGATTTTTAAAAGCAGCAACTAGAGCTTTAAATGTAATTACCGAAAAACCAGAAACTACCACTATAACCGTTGAAAAACCTAGTACAGAGCCTGAGTTTATTTTTGTTAAATCTGAATACGAGAATTTAAAAGTTAATGTTAATGAGATAAAATACATTGAAGGATTAAAAGACTACGTTAAAATTTATACAGGCAATAAAAAACCTATTTTAACACTAAACAGTTTAAAAAAGTTTGAAGAAAAGCTTGGTCAAAAAAACTTTATTAGGGTGCATAAATCTTTTATAGTATCTATTAACCATATCCATTCTGTACAGCGCAACAGAATAATTATTGATGACAAACGCATACCTATTGGGATTAGTTATAAAAACGACTTTATTAAGAAAATAGATTACTAATTTTTTCTTTATAAAAATAAAAAGCCCTTTAATGAATTAATCATTAAAGGGCTTTTTACTACTAATAAACCTAATTAAACCTCTTCACTTAACCACGCTTTCATCATCCAAACAGTTTTTTCTTGTTCTGTAATAAAATCGCTCATCATACTATTAGTTCCCTCATCATTAATATCTCCTGCTTTTTCTAGTATATCTCTTTCTATTTTAAGTAATTCTGCTAAAGAATTAACAATTAATCTTACTGCTTTTACATCTTCAGAAACATTCTTTCCAACAGGTACTTTTGCTGCCGCAGAATAATCTTCAAAAGTATGCAATGGCGTTTCTCCTAAGGTTAAAATACGCTCTGCTATTTCATCTACTTTCGTATTAGCATCTGTATAAAGCTCTTCAAACTTTTCATGTAAATTAAAAAAACTTTTCCCTTTTATATTCCAATGAATACCTCTAAGGTTTTGATAATAAATCTGAAAATTGGCTAACAATTGATTTAAATCGTTGGCTAAATCCTTTGTTTCTGCACTGTCTAATCCTATACTATTTAAAGTCATGTCTTATAATTTTTATTTATTACAAATTTAACCTATAATTACATCTTTTTATCATAATTTTTATTGATTGTTTTTATATTTTTATAACCTAAATTGATAAGAATGACAATTACACAACTATATTATGTTTTGGCTGTTGCCGAGCATCAAAACTTTACAAAAGCAGCCGAAAAATGTTATGTAACTCAGCCAACATTAAGTATGCAAATTCAAAAGTTAGAAGACCAACTTAATGTTCAAATTTTTGACCGCAGTAAAAAGCCAATTGAATTAACTGAAGTTGGAAAAAAAATAGTTATACAAGCTAGAAATATTGTTAATGAATCTTATAGAATACAAGATATTGTAGACCAGCAAAAAGGTTTTATAGGGGGTGAGTTTAAATTAGGAATTATTCCAACCATAATGCCCACACTGTTACCTATGTTTTTAAAAACTTTTATTAAAAAACACCCTAAAGTAAAACTGAAAATTGAAGAATTAACCACCGAAGATATTATTGCTAGAATTAAAGACGGACATTTAGATGCTGCTATTGCTGCCACCCCTTTAGAAGATGAAAACATTAAAGAACGTGTACTTTATTTTGAACCTTTTGTTGGTTACATACCTAAAAATCATAGATTGTACGGTAAACAAAAAATAGACAGCAGTGATTTAGAAGTTGATGATATGCTTTTACTTGAAGATGGACACTGTTTTAGAGATGGTGTTATTAATTTATGTAAGGTTTTTAAAAATAACTCTGATGATAAATTTCAATTAGAAAGTGGTAGTATTGAAACTCTCATTAAACTCTCTGATGAAGGTTTAGGTATGACCCTACTTCCTTATCTACATACTTTAGACATTAAAGAAAAAGACCATTTGCACTACTTTAACGAGCCTTCTCCAGCTAGAGAAGTAAGTATAATTTACCACAAAAGCGAACTAAAAATGCAAATTATAGAGGCTCTACAAGATGTAATAGCAGGAATAGTAAGAGGTGCTATAGCTTTTCAGGATGTAAAAATAATTAGCCCTCTACCTAAATAAAAAATAGCTGCTTAACATCTTAAAGTTTAGTTGTTAAGCAGTCCATTTTTATAAGCTATAATTTAAATATAAGGTTAGCCTGTTTTTAGACTTTACATTTCCTCCAAATAAATCTTGGTGTATTGGTTTTGTAAAATTAACCCCAAAAACAAAGGTTTTAATATTTACTTCAGCACCTAATGAAGTGTTAATTATATTACCATTAGTATCATTTAATGTTTCACCATATTGAGTTATTTTGTTGTATGTATCTCCCGAAACACCTACAAAAGGCATAAAATTTACTTTTTTGGCATTAACAACTGTGTAAACATTAGCAGAAAAACTTATTTGATCTCCAAACTTATATTCGTTTTTATTTTCACCCTTTAAATAATATGATAGTAGGGTGTTTACTCCTATTTTTTTGCCTGAATAACTATAACCTGTAGATATAATACCATCAAAACTACCAGTACCTACTTGAAATCCGGGATTAATATTATCTGCTAAAAGTTCTTCAAACTTTCCTGTTGGTAATTTTACTCCTAAACCAAATAACAATGAATGCCCTGTAGTTTGGTCTGTAGTGTTATAATCTACAGTCTCTCCACTTTCTTTCTTTTTTAAAAGTGGTAATTTATACCATGCAATTATATTAGCATCTCCAATACCATTAATATTCTCTGTTGTTTGATTTAATGTTCGGTTTAAATCTTGATACGGTAAATTAACGCTTAAATAAAAATTATTTTTTACAGGAATTTGAGCCCAAAGTTGGTAGGTATTAAAGATTTCTTTACTTTTTGGTGAATTTTGAAAAACACCATTTTGAGACTCGAATGTTTGATAAATATAACGAAACCCAATAAAATTAGAATTGTTTAATGTACCAAACCCCATGCTGCCGCTACTAGTAGAGCAACTACACAAATCACACAAAACCCCAAAATTTGTTAGTGGTTCATGTAAACATGGCTGATGTTCGCAAGCATTAGATTTAGCTAAAATTAATGCAAATAACATTGTTATCAGCCCCTTTTTATTAATACTCAGAAAATCTTTCATCATTTAAAAATTCGTTATCTGTTAATGTTTTTAAAAAAGCAATAAGGCTTTCTTTTTCGCTTGTTGAAAGTGTAATGCCAAAAGAACCATCTTCTCGTTTTAATGATTCTTCTACATTACCATTATCAACCATTCCTGAATCGTAAAAATCTAAAACGGCTTCTAATGTCGAAAATCTTCCGTCGTGCATATAAGGTGCTGTTACTTCTATATTTCTTAAACTAGGTACTTTAAACTTGTATAAATCGTCTTGATTTTCAAAAATCACGTAACGTCCTTTATCATTCAGTTTTGGGTTTATTGGTAAACCTGTATTTCTATAAGATTGGTCAGAAAAAAAATCGGTAGCATGACAAGAAGCACATTTATTTTGAAAAATTTCTAAACCGTTTAGTTCTTCTTGTGTTAATGTTATACCATCTTCATTTCTAATATACTTGTCATACTTAGAATTACCCGAAACCATAGTAATCATAAACTGAGATAGCGCTTTTAGCATGTTTGATGAATTTATTTCACCGTCTTCAAAAGCTTTACTAAATTGTTGTTTATAATAAGTATCTGCTTTGAGTTTATCTATAACATTTGATAATGTTTCACCCATTTCTATCTCACTTGTAAGCGGAATTATGGGTTGAAGATCTAAATGAGTAGCTGCACCATCCCACATAAACTCTTTCTGAAATGCCATATTTTGAATAGGTGGCGTATTACGAAATCCTATCCCTCCGTTTACACCATGGCTTAATGTATGACCATGATGGGTAAAAGCAAATGCCTGTTCATGGCAAAAAGCACAAGGTATAGCATTATTTGCAGATAGTTTCCCTTCATAAAACAAAGCTTTTCCTAAAGCAACACCTTCTTCTGTTAAAGGATTATTTTCTAAATCATATACGATTTCTGGAAAATTTGACGGTATTTCTAAACTTAAAGGTTTGGGTTCATAACCACTTTCTTCTTTAGAACAAGACACCATTAAGACCTGAACAAAAACTACTATTATAAAAATTTTTCTCATTTTTTTACGGAATAATTAGGAAGTGATGTTTAATCACTTCCTAATCTTAGCCCAATAAATTTTAGTCATTATGCACATGATGTACAGAGAAAATACCCTTTACGTTATTTGCTATAACTGGTGTTGTTTCTGCACTAGTATGAACTTGGTTATACCCATCAGAGAAGTTTACTGAAGTTTCTCCATCAAAAATCTTTGCTATATCTGCGACTATATGTATTTGCGGACTAGCATCTTCACGGACTAATACCGTATTTGGTAATGTTAATGTAACTTCTTTATAATTATCTAAAGTAGTGCCTACACTACCCATATGAATTGCTAAACCTTCATCTGTAACGGTATCGGTAGAATAAGTTCCATCTAAACGTATAAATCTATAGCCTGTAGCCCAAGCCCATAACATACCCGCTTCTTGTGCTTCTTCTAAAAAATCTCCTTGCCCTTCAGCTCCTAGTTGGTATCTTTCTTGGTCTACACCAATTCCAAAAGTAATTTCAGTATAATTAGCTGCATCAACATCTTCTAATGTTACATATATTTCTCCTGCATTATTTCCATTAGCTTCATCTACAATGAAAATATTTTTTTCAGCTGGATAGCTATATGTATTGCCTTCTGCATCTTTTAAACTAACGTTACTTATTATATACTTTAGGGTTTCTAGTTTATATGATTCGTTGTTTGATTTATCATAAGTAGTTCCAAAAATAAAATCTTGATCTCCTACCCCGTTATCAAATTTTAATATTAAAGTTCCTGTTTGACCTGTTAAATCTTCTACATCGTCATCATTTGAAGAACATGACGATATAACTGCGCATAATAAAAGCGCAAATGTAAATTTTATAATTTTCATTTTTTGTTTTTTATGTAGCTAAGCATTGCCATAGTATATGCTTACTACAGTTTTCCTTTATTTGATTAAATAGTAATTTTAAGTTGGTAAGGTAGTATGTACTTACCTTATTGCGTATAGAAAATTAAGCAACAAACCGTGGTGGTTTAAATTGAAATGATTGAAAATTATATTTATACATTATTTTGTAACTATTTGGGATATCTTTATTTATGAATTCTGAAGCATTTGGAAGGTTAAAATTGTCTGTAGCTTGATAAAAAACCACCAAAAACACATCTAATAATGATAGTACCGCTTTTCCTTCTTTTGTAGTATTTTCGGTTGCTTGTAATTGTTTTGCTAAATGACACTTACCATTACAAGCCATTTCTACCTTATCTTTATTAACGCAAAACACATCTGTTATATAATCTATATTTATTTGGTAATATGTCAAATAACATAAATTATATACAGGCTTTACTAAAAAAGCAACTAGTAATATGAAAAGAAATAGCTTTTTCAAAATCTAGCTGCAAATATAAATAACTTTGCAAGTGCATTACAAAAAAATAACTTAAATAAAAAAAGCAACCTGTAGGTTGCTTTTTTTTATGGTTTTAAATAAATTAAACATTGATTCAATTCTGGGTTTTGCTGTACAAGAGAATGGATAAAAATTTTAAGCTCTTCAATCTCAGACGGCAGTAATCTTGTTACTGCTTTTTGTACTTCTTTGCAAAACAACGTAGCGTCAAAACTAACTTTTTTAAGTATAGTTTTAGTATACTCTAACATTGCTCTCGCCATAGTTATTTTAGGGTTTTAGGTTTTTAAATTAGTAAATGTAGATTTGTAATATAGGCTTTTAAATTTTATTTTGTTGTGGTATAAATTTAATAAAAATTTGTTTTTAAAATTTAATTTAGCCTAAATTTAACATTTAAAACCTATTATCTCCATCTAGTAAATCTCCCAGACCTCCAAGTATACTTCCTTCACCTTTATCTTTACCTCCGCTTCTTGGTGCAGATGCTAAAACTCTACCTGCCAACCTACTAAAAGGCAGTGATTGTACGTAAACTGTTCCTGGCCCTTTAAGTGTTGCAAAAAACAAGCCTTCTCCCCCAAAAATGGTGTTTTTAATTCCTCCTACAAACTCAATATCATAATCTACAGTTTGATCAAAACCTACTATACACCCCGTATCAACTTTTAAGGTTTCACCAGATAATAATTCTTTTTTAGCCATGGTACCACCTGCATGTACAAACGCCATACCATCACCTTCTAATTTTTGCATAATAAAGCCTTCGCCTCCAAAAAGGCCACGCCCCAATTTTTTTGAAAATTCTATACCCACACTTACACCTTTAGCGGCACATAAAAAGGCATCTTTTTGGCAGATAAATTTTCCACCAAATTGGGTTAAATCTATTGGGATAATTTTCCCTGGATAGGGTGATGCAAATGATACTTTGCGTTTCCCTATGATTTCATTGTAAAAGGCTGTCATAAACAAGCTTTCTCCTGTTAAAATTCGTTTACCTGCCCCTAGTATTTTTCCTAAAAATCCAGAATCTTTTTGAGAACCATCTCCAAAAATAGTTTCCATTTTAATGCCTTCATCCATCATCATAAAGCTTCCTGCCTCTGCTACTACCCCTTCTTGTGGGTCTAATTCTATTTCTACGTATTGCATTTCTTCACCGTAGATTGTATAATCAATTTCGTGTGCTGTCATTTTTTGTTTTTGTTTGATTTGTTTATTTGTTGACTTGTTTTGGGTTTTGTTACAAAATCAAGACTTTACTTTTACACTCCACTCAAACTTAAAGGTTGAAACAGCAACACCTTCTTCATTTATTCCTACAGATTCTAACCAAATAGTTTGCCCTTCTCCTGTTTTTATGGCTTTATTTAAAGTTTCATTTATAAGTTCTCCTTGGTTACAGGTAAAATTTATTCTTCCGGTTGCTTTCTTAGTGTATTTAGCTTGGTTAGAAATAACTAACATAGAAATTTTTTTTCCTGTTTCTTGAATTTTTCCAATCATTATAGCGGCTGTTGAAAGTTCTGCTGCCATACCTTGTACTGCCCAAAACATAGATTTAAAAGGGTTCTGGTTAATCCAACGATGCTTTACCGAAACCATACATTTTTTTTCATCTAAATGTTTTACTCTTACCCCACATATATAAGCCGCGGGTAATTTAAACATACTGAAAGCATTTAGTTTTCTGGGAGTTAATGTCATTTTTTACCTATTTATTTTTCACTAAGTTATGAATTTAAACAGAGAATTAAAATGTTAAATTTATGTTAATTTTTAGTACTATGCGTAACAAAGTACCTGTTTTTAGACATATATTTGCATAAGAAACTATTATATGTTTTATCAATCCATAAAAAATCATGTTAACTAATCATCAAAAAAACATTGCTACGTTTATACATTTATCAACCTTTAGCAGGTTTATAATACCGTTAGGAAATTTTATTGGGCCTGCTATACTTTGGGTACTTAATAAAGATAAATCTGAGTTTATTGACAAGCATGGTAAACAAGCTATAAATTTTCAAATGAGCATTTTATTATATGCTATTATTATTGGTACATTAACTATTCCGCTTTTTATTTTTAAACTATTTAGTGGTATAGATTTTATAGATTTTCATGGGTTTCATGATTTTCATATAAATATTGGCAAGCCCTCTCCTTTACTTTACATTGGTGGGTTTTTGGGCGCTTTTGCCGTATTAGCATTTATACTTGAACTGGTATTTATTGTTATTGCCAGTTTAAAAGCCAGAGATGGTGCGTATTACAATTACCCATTTACTATAAATTTTTTAAAGTAATGAGTGAGCGCGTTAGGGATTGAAGCAAGTTACCGTGTAACGCGAAAAGCCCGACCCGATAGGGTAACGCTAAAAAAAGAAAAATAATTTCATCAAAATAATCAATCAAAAAATGAACAGTTTTAAAATATTAAACGAATGATACTATGAAGATAGAAAACACCAAAGCACAAATGCGTAAAGGCGTATTAGAATTCTGCATACTTTCTGTGTTGAAAGATAATGATGCGTATGTAGCAGAAATTTTAGACACCTTAAAAGACGCTAAGTTGCTGGTAGTTGAAGGAACTATTTATCCGCTACTAACGCGACTAAAGAATGCCGGCCTTTTGAGTTATAGATGGGAAGAATCTACCTCTGGGCCACCAAGAAAGTACTATGGTTTAACTGAAACCGGAAAATTATTTTTAAAAGAATTAGATACTACTTGGAATGAATTAAGTAATGCCGTAAATATTGTAACAAGCCAAAAAACAACAAAATAATGAATAAAACAGTCAACATAAATTTAGCGGGTATCTTTTTTCATATTGATGAAGATGCCTACCTGAAATTACAACGCTATCTTGAGGCTATAAAACGTTCATTTACAGACTCTCAAGGTCGTTCTGAAATTATAGCTGATATTGAAGCTAGAATTGCAGAACTTTTTAATGAACGTGTACAAAATCATAAAGAGGTTATAAGAATTAAAGAAGTAGATGAAGTTATTGCCATTATGGGACAACCCGAAGATTACTTGGTTGATGACGAGATTTTTGAAGATGAGCCACAAAACACTTATACTAAAAAAACAAGTGCTTCTAAAAAACTATTTAGAGATACCGATAATGCTTACATAGGTGGTGTTTCATCTGGTTTAGCTCATTACTTAGGTATAGATGCTTTATGGGTGCGTTTAGCTTGGATTATACTATTCTTTGGTTTAGGTACTGGTATATTACTTTATATTATACTATGGATTTTAGTACCTGAAGCCAAAACTACTGCCGAAAAAATAATGATGACAGGTGAACCTGTTAACATTAGTAACATTGAAAAAAAAATTAAAGACGGTTTAGATAACGTTACCGAAACTGTAAGTGATGT
Organism: Seonamhaeicola sp. NFXS20; assembly: GCF_049132085.1. Taxonomy (NCBI): domain Bacteria; kingdom Pseudomonadati; phylum Bacteroidota; class Flavobacteriia; order Flavobacteriales; family Flavobacteriaceae; genus Seonamhaeicola; species Seonamhaeicola sp. NFXS20. The sequence goes on from NZ_JAFMPU010000002.1 coordinate 615,079, forward strand.
TGCTAAAAATGTATCAGACAGTGTCTCTGGAGCTGCTAAAAACGTAACCAAGGCTGCTAAAAATGTAGATATAAAAAAACAAACCAATAAGGTAAAATCATCATCTAGCGCTTTTTTTGATACTATTGGAGAAATATTTATGTTCTTCTTTAAAATATTTGCAAAATTTATTGGCATTCTATTAATAATTATTGGTGCCTTTACTCTTATTTCTTTAATAATTGCACTTTTTTCTGTAGGTGTTTTAAATGCTATTCCAGGTGATTTTGCAAGTATTATTAGTGCTAGTAACACTCCTATTTGGCTAGTATCTTTATTAACGCTTTTTGCGGTGGGCATTCCGTTTTTCTTCTTGTTTTATTTGGGTTTAAAAATTTTAATAAACAATTTAAAATCTATAGGAAATGTAGCTAAGTTCACCCTATTAGGTGTTTGGTTTATAGCTGTTATTTCGTTAGTTGTTGTGGGTATAAGAGAAGCTAGTGAACATGCTTTTGATGAAACTTATACTGAAAAAATCACCTTAAATATTAGAGCCAATGATACACTAAAAGTAAAAATGGTTACTAATGACGTAATACATAATTTTAACAGAAACAACAACGATTTTAAAATTGCAAAAAACGAAGACGGTGAAAAAACAATTTACAGTTCTGATATAAAAGTGCTAGTAAGATCTACCACAGACTCATTAGGCTCTATACACATTAAAAAAACAGCTGATGGTAGTAATTTTGACAAGGCCATAGAACGTGCTAAAAATATAAACTACAATTATAATTTAAAAGATAACACCTTGTTTTTAGATGCCTTTTTATCTACCCATGCTAACAATAAATTTAGTGATCAAGAAGTCACTATAATCTTAAATTTACCTGAACAAACTAGCGTTAAGTTTAATAAGAATACTAAGTCTTTTTTAAGTTATTACAAGAGTAGTAACAATATTGTTTCAGTTGAAAACATTAATCATATACTTAGAATAGTTGAAGATGATATTGAATGTTTAGATTGTCCTGTTGAGAAAAATTTAGAAGAAGAAAGCGACCTTAACGATAACACATCTGATATAAAAATAAATGACGAGGCTATAGAAATTAAAGCAGAAGATGTAAACATAAAAGTAGATAAAAAAGGGGTTGAAATTAAATCTAAAGACGAATAACAATTCAGCAATAAAAAAATACAATTCAGCAACTTAAATTATAAATCTAACCCTTAAAAAAAGATATTTGACACACCAATAACAAATCACAATCAAAAAACAAATAATCATGACAACATTAATTAAAATCATTGTAGCTGCGGTATTAAGCCTAATGCTTTCATCGTGCAATTTTGACATGAACTTTGGCTCTGGAGTTAAAGGCAACGGAAACGTTGCAACTAAAGAAAGAAAAGTATCAAAATCCTTCTCTATCATTAAAGCTAGTGAAGGTTTAGATGTGTATTTAACCCAAGGCAATGAAGAAGGTGTAACTGTTGAAGCTGATGAAAATTTACATGAGCTTATTTTAACTGATATTGAAGATGGTGTTTTAAAAATACACACCAAACAAAACATTGGTAAAGCTAAAGCTAAAAAAATTCATGTAAGTTTTAAAAATGTTTCTGCTATTAGTGCAACTAGTGGTAGTGATGTAAATTCTACAAATACAATTTCTTCTGAAGAATTAGAATTAAAAACTACAAGTGGAAGTGATATGAGTTTAGATGTTATTACTACTGTTTTAAACTGTAAATCTACCAGCGGAAGTGATCTGCGTTTATCTGGAAAAACCCAAAAACTTATTGCTGAAGCCACTAGTGGTAGTGATATTAACGCAAGAGATTTAGAAGCAAAATCTAGCCATGTTGAAGTTACTAGTGGTGCAGATATTACTGTTAATACTTCAAAAGAACTTACAGCAAATGCTACTAGTGGAGGAGATATAAAATATTACGGAAACCCCGAAATAGTAAACAAAAATAACAGTTCTTCTGGAAGTATTAGAAAGCAATAACAATCAATATACTAATTCAATCAACCAAAAAAAGGCTTCAAAATTGAAGCCTTTTTTAATACTTACTATTAACCTTAACCTTACTTTTCTTTGACATTTAATTGAAAATAAATATCAATTTCATCATTTACATATACCAATCCCATAAATTTTTTAAAAGCTTCTAAATTATAATCAGATAAATTTAATCTTAAATCTCCTGTAATAAGAATATTATCTGCTTCAGCTTCTTTTATATTAACTAAAACATTTTGATTTTTTGTAATTCCAGCAAGCTCAATATCTATTGATGCTTGAACTCTTGAAATACTATTAATTTCACTAATTTCATTTATATAAAGTGAAATTTTAGGGTATTTATCTGCTTTTAATACTTTTTTAAAATCTTTATTTATTGCCTTACCGCCGCAATCAAAACAATTAGCATCTAGAACCAAAGCGGTTTTATTAAATATCATTTTATTGCCTTCAATATAATAATCTACACTGATAGGATTTTTAAATTGATTGATATTAAAATCACACGTAAATGTACTTACATTAGTAGTTCCCCTAACCAAAACAGAACTTTCTGGTGTTACAATAACAGCAGTACTTTTTGCAATGGTATCACTATTTGTAAATGACAATGCCATTAATATTGAAATAAAAAACAAAACTCTTTTCATGTTCTCTATTTTTAAATTTAACTTAAGTAAGGGTATTAAAGTTAAAAAATAAAACCTAAAGGTATAATGTTTAATTAAAATTTAACAACTATACACTTTAGGTTTATTGTATTTTGTTTTTTAGAAACTAATTACAGCCTCTAACATAAGACCATCAAAAGAAGCACCTTCTAAAAGGTCTCCTGTTGGATAGTCTGAATATTCTTGATTTACATATTCTGCTTTTAATAGAACATTTTTTGTCATAAACCAACCTGCTCCTAACTGAAATCTATCAATGGTAACATCATCACCACTAGCTAATTCAGAGCTTACAGTATTGTAACGACCTCCTATATAGATATTTTCATTAGAACCAAATCTATAAATAGCTTCTCCTGCAAATTGTTCTGTATTTCTTCTATCTGTTTCTGCTAAACTTCTTCCTGAAGTAAGTTCAATAGTACCAAATACTTCTAATCCACCGTATTTTACAAATGGGTTAATCATTACTGCAGTTATTTTATTACCATAAGCTGGATTAAAACGACCTGATCTAAAATTATCACTTGTAGCTGCTACATCTTGTAAAACATCATAATATCTAGATCCTGCTCTATCTGCAGCGTATAAATATACATTTTGAGAATAGCCTGTATTATAAACAGATCCTGTTAATCTAACTCTTAAGTCTTCTTCAATTTGTTTATCATATCCTAATTTTGCTAAAAATACTGCACCTCCTGTAGTTCCATCAGATTCTTCAACACTTTGATTTAATTTACCATTGGTAAATCCTAACATTCCAAAGAACCCATTACCTGTGTTATAGTAAACTTCGGCTCCAACTTCAGTAGTAAAAGAATCCATAATTAAGTTTCCAATAAATGGATTGTAAATAGCTTGAGCATTATCAGATCTTCTAAAATGAGCATCTCCATAATTGGTTTCCATATGACCAATTTTAATGGTAACATGTTTCATAAAATCTTCTAAAAAACCTTTCTGAATAAAGTCTAATTTATCTACTTGAAAATAACCTCCTTTTACATATGGTTCGTTATGGTGTCTTGAAGACAAATAGGTTCTTAAATGCATGTTTACACCATCGTAAAGCGCTACATCAAAATCTAAATTAGCTGTTGCTAAATTAAAATTACTACCTATTTCTTTTAATGTTCCGCTGGCATTTTCATTATCTAAAGCCTGAAATTGAAGTGCAAAAGAACCACCTGTTCTTACTTTTAAACTTTCAAATGTTGTAAGGGTATCCTTTTGAGGTTCAAAAACGTTAATACCTCTTTGGTCTGGTTGTCTGTAATTATCTAAATTTCTATTTTGCGCAGATAATATGAATCCTATTAAAAGGACTCCTAACAACATTACTTTTTTTACATTATTCTCCATGATTTACTTTTTTTGATTGTTATTAAATTAATTTTTCTTTATGATTTTAAAACTGTGTTAAATTTTACTGTTACTTCATCTCCGGTAGTTACTGTACCAAACAGTGCTGTTGGTGGCTCTACTTTAAAATCGGTCATTTTAAATGTTTTTTCACCTTCTAAATTTACTTTGCTACCATTAATAGTTATAGTAAAATTAATTGCGACATTTTTTTTAACTCCTGCAATTGTTAAATCGCCTTGTGCTGTAAGATTAAATTTCCCATTTCCTTTAGCTTCTACCTTTTTAACCTCTGTTAACTGAAACAAAATAGATTTATAATCTGATGTTTTTAAAGCTTCATAGGTGTTTTTATCCATAGAACGCTTACCACTTTTTAAACTTTCAGCAACTATTTCTACTTCTAGCTTACCTATTTGGCCTTTACTAATATCATCAAATAGTATTTTCCCCTTTTGCTCCTCTGCTTCTACATGCCAATCATGCAAACTTGAGGTTCCATAAACTTTTAATGAAGATTCTGAGTTAACTAAATTAAACTCTTGAGCATCAATTCTATTAACTAATAAAAAAAATAAAATTGCAACGCCACATAATAGTGTTTTCTTTTTTCTTGTTTTCATTTTTTGACTTATTTTTGATTTCCATGACAAATATCTGAGAATTCTATAATTATAATCATGATAAAAGTCATTTTATTGCATTTTATATTTATTACAAAAAAAAGCAGGTTTCTTAAGAAACCCACCTTTAAAACTAAAACAGTTTATATTATATTATGAAGAAATATGAAGTGTATCATCTGCCGCTTCGTGCCTTTTAAATACTCTAAACCCATACCAAGCTATGTATACAAAACAAGCTAGTGGTAAAATGAATGAAAAATTAACTTCAGTTACTCCTAAAATTTGAGTATCTGCAACACCATTTCCTCCTGCGTCAATTATCATTCCTTGTAATTTGGGCATTAAAGCACCTCCTACAATAGCCATTACTAAACCTGCAGATCCTATTTTAGATTGTTCTTCGGTTAAATCGCCTAATGCTATTCCGTATATTGTAGGGAACATTGAAGACATAAAAAATGATATAGCGACAAGGCAATACAAACCAACTATACCTGTAATCCAGATGGTTCCTACAACACATAATGAAGCTAATAAGGCAAAATACATTAATAATTTACCTGAACTCATAAAACGTAACATATAAGTACCTACAGCTCTACCAATAAAAAATATAACAAAAACTGCTATTTGATAATAACCCGCAGTTACACTATCTACTCCAATAGCTTCTGCGTATTGGTATATGTATGTCCAACACATAATTTGCCCACCTACATAAAGTATTTGAGCTAAAACACCTAATACATATTTTGAGTTTTTACCCAATGTTTTAAACGTATCTCCTATACTAGGCATTTCACCTTCTTCTTTAGATTGTGGCATTTTACTAACCAAGAATATTACAAAAATCCCAATAAGTACTAAACCTAAACCAACGTAAGGATTTCTTATCGCCATTAAATCTGCCGTTTTTATAGCTACTTTAGAAGCTTCATCTAATAAACTAAAATCTGCTATATCATCAGATTGAAGATTTTTTAAAACAAATTGTTGTGCTGCTATAACACCTGCTATAAGTCCTAAAGGGTTAAAAGCTTGTGCTAAATTTAAGCGTTGAGTTGCTGTTTCTTTAGGCCCCATTGCTAATATATATGGGTTTGCTGCAGTTTCTAAAAAAGCTAAACCAAAGGTTAAAACATACAAGCCTAAACAGAAAAACATAAAATTCTCGGTTTGTGCTGCAGGATAAAATAAAAGAGCCCCAGTAGCATATAACGCTAACCCTATTAAAATACCTACTTTATAAGAATACTTACGCATAAACATGGCTGCTGGTAATGCCATACTAAAATAGCCACCATAAAAGGCCATTTGTACCCATGCGGCTTCTGAGTTGGTAAGCTCTAGTACTTTTTTAAATGCCTGAACCATTGGATCTGTTACGGCATTGGCAAAGCCCCAAAGTGCAAATAAAGAGGTTACTAAAATAAACGGAATTAAAACGTTCTTTGGAACTACATCTGGTTTTGTATTCATTTATAATTTATTTAAGGTTATTTCTTAGTTGGTAAAAAATAATATTACAATGCTCTATCTAAATGTGTGTAGCCTCCATCCACAAATACTAGCTGTCCCGTAGTGTGACTTGATTTATCAGACAATAAGAAAGCTACTGCATCACCTATCTCATTTGCTGTTGTCATTCTATTTTCTAGAGGAATATTATCTGTTATTTCTTTTAAACGTGCTTCGGGGTCATCAAAAGTATTAAGCCACCTTTCATAAAGAGGCGTATAACACTCTGCAACCATTACCGCATTTACTCTAATGGAATAGGGCAATAATTCTACAGCCCATTCTCTTGTTAGCGCATTACGCCCTCCATTGGCAGCTGCATAACCAGATGTGCCACCCTGACCAGTAACCGATGTTTTAGAACCTATATTTACAATGGCTCCTTTACTCTTTTTTAATTCTGGCAATGCATGGTGTACTACCAAATAATAATGAATAAGGTTACATTTTAATGAGTAAACAAAATCTTCATAATTACCATTTTCAAGGCTTACACCATCATTTACTCCTGCATTATTAACTACACCATCTATACGTCCGTATTTTTCTATGGTTTTCTCTATTGCAATTCTAATCTGCTCTGGTTCTGTTAGTTCAGTTGTTACATAAAAGGCCTCATGGCCTTCTGATAATAGTTTTTCTACCACCTCTTTTGCACTAGGTCTATTTCTACTTAATATTACAGGTATAGCGCCTTCATTAACTAAAGATTCGGTTATTCCTAGCCCAATACCCTTAGAGCCTCCAGTAACAATAATTACTTTGTCTTTAAGTTGTAAATCCATTAATCAGTCTTCTTGTTTAGTTTCTTTTTTTGATTTTGTAAATCTACAATAAAAAATAAAACTTCATTATATCTTCTTAACATTAACAAATAATGATTTTGGTAATAATTTGGTATCTAAATTTGTACCGCTTTCATTATTTATTATACGAATTTAAACAGATGCTCTATCTATAAAATTGAATGGTACTTTTATTTTACCTTGCTGTTTATTTAGAATCATTTTTGCCGCAGTTTCTCCCATTACTTTAAAATCTGTAGACACAACAGTTATACCTAACAATTCCTTTAAAGGCGTATCATTATAAGAGATAACTCCAATATCCTTTCCTATAACAAACTCATTTTCTCTTATTTGATTTACTAAATTTACCAAATCAGATTCTTCAATGGTTATAAATAAATCTCCTTTTTTTAGAATTATATCTTTATAAACTTCATCTAAAACTTCAAAATCAATTGAATTTTCAATACAAAACTTTTTAAATCCTTTTAAAATCCGCCTAGGGTAAGGATATTGTGCTTTTTCTGGATAAATTAAAAACAGTTTTGTATAATATTTTATTTTTGAAAGCCCCGAAATTAACGCATTATAAATATCATTTTCAAAATCCTGAAAAATTTCTGTAACATCAGCACTTATTTCTGGTTTGCTGTTATCTAGTATTATTAGTTTTTCAGTTGGAATTTCACTAAGTACCTTAGTTACTTGTTCTGTAAAGCTAATGTGATATAAATCTTCGGTTTTAAAATGAGGCATAATCACAAAGTAATCATAAGCTAACTTGTTTTTATCTAGTAAGTTCAAGAACAAAGACTCATCACAATGATATACATGCAAATCTGTATAAGAATTAGCTCCAATAGTATTTATAAATGAGTTATAAATGCGCATTTTATAAGAACTCAGCTTATTTACTAAAAACAAAATATTTACTTTAGAAATTAACTTAGTTCTACTAATATAATAGCCTTTTCCTCTTATAGCCGTAATAATATTACGATCTTTTAGTATTCTATAAGCTTTTTCAACAGTATCTCTAGATAAATAAAACTCTTCACTTAAACTATTAATAGAAGGTAGTTTTTGATCTATATTGAAATTACTAATAGATATATTATGAATAACAGAATCAACTATTTGTTGATACTTTGGTATTCTAGAATATTCATCTATTTTTATGAACTTTATTATATTCATATAATCTTAAAAAGAATATTTTGATTGCTGAAAATTAAGCAAATCATAATAACCCACCAAGTTTTATAATTATTTAAAACAGCAGCAGTACAGTACAGGATACATACATTTTATAGTTAAATTATATTCGTAACATAACTTACAAAATCCATGAGTTCAAAAACCAAAACTTTTAAATACGTAGATTACCTTTGGGATGATGACAAAGCTAAATCTTTAAAAAACAATCAGGTTGATTTATTTTTATACCGCTCTAATATTTTAGGAGCAGATTTAAGAATAACCAACTACGGCGGAGGCAATACCAGTTGTAAAACTATAGAAACAGACCCACTAACTAACGAAAAGGTAGAAATTATGTGGGTTAAAGGATCTGGTGGAGACATTGGCACTTTAACACGTTCCGGAATTGCTGGTTTATATACCAATAGATTACGAAATTTAAAAAACGTATACAAAGGTTTGCATGATGAAGATAGAATGGTTGGTCTTTTTAATCATTGTATTTATGATTTAAATAGTAAAGCACCATCTATAGACACACCTCTTCATGGTTTGCTTCCATTTGCCCATATAGACCATTTACATCCAGATGCATTAATTGCTGTTGCTGCTGCCAAAGACAGCAAAAAAGTAACTAAAGAAATTTGGGGAGACACTATGGGCTGGGTACCTTGGCAACGACCTGGTTTTGATTTAGGCTTACAACTAGAAAAATGTTTGAATGACAACCCCAACATTAGAGGTATTGTTCTAGGAAACCACGGACTTTTTACTTGGGGTAATACATCTTACGAATGTTATATGAATAGCTTAGAAGTTATTGAAATGGCTTCTGAATATATTGAGACAAAAATAAAACAAAAAGGAAATGTATTTGGTGGACAAAAATTAGAAAGTTTACCAGCTACCAAACGCAAAGAAAAAGCAGCTCAATTAATGCCTTTATTAAGAGGCTTATGCTCTTCAGAAAATAGAATGATTGGTCATTTTTCTGACGACGATGTTGTTTTAGAATTTATAAATAGCAATGACTTAGAACGGTTAGCTCCTATGGGAACCTCTTGCCCAGACCATTTCTTAAGAACAAAAATTAAGCCTTTAGTATTACAACTAGATAAAAATGAAGATTTAACAAATACCGATGCTGTTTTAAAACAACTAAAACCAGCTTTTGAAGCTTATAGAAAGGAATATACTAACTACTATAATACTTGCAAAAAAAACAATAGTCCTGCAATGCGAGACCCAAACCCTGTAATAATTATTTATCCAGGTGTTGGCATGTTCAGTTTTGCAAAAAACAAGCAAACAACACGTGTTGCCAGTGAATTTTACATTAATGCAATTAATGTTATGCGTGGTGCAGAAGCTATTTCTGCATATACCTCGTTGCCTAGACAAGAAGCTTTTGATATTGAATATTGGTTATTAGAAGAAGCAAAACTACAACGTATGCCAAAAGAAAAACCACTATCTAGAAAAGTAGCATTGGTTACTGGCGCTGGTGGTGGTATAGGTAAAGCTATTGCCGATAAATTAGCTAAAGAAGGAGCAAATGTAGTATTAACAGATATTGCCGAAGAAAGACTCATTGAAGCTCAAGCCTCTTATAAACAAGATATTTCAACTTATGCTGTTTGTGATGTTACAAACCCTGAATCTATTACCTCTGCCTATAAAACCGCTTGTTTAGAATTTGGTGGTGTTGATATTATTGTTCATAGTGCTGGTTTAGCTATATCTAAACCCATTGAAGATACTACAGAAAAAGATTGGGATATTTTACAAAATGTTCTGGTTAAAGGACAATTTGAATTAGCAAAACAGGGTGTAGAGATTATGCGAAAACAAGGTTTAGGAGGAGATTTCATCAACATTGCAAGTAAAAACGGTTTAGTATCTGGCCCTAATAATGTTGGATATGGTACTGCAAAAGCAGCCCAACAACACATGTCTCGTTTATTGGCCGCAGAATTAGCTAAAGATAAAATTCGTGTTAATGTTGTTAACCCAGACGGAGTTATTGTAGGTAGTAAAATTTGGGAAGGTGCTTGGGCAGAAGGAAGAGCTAAAGCTTATGGTATTACTATTGAAGAATTACCTGCTTATTATGCTAAACGAAACTTATTAAATGAAATTATCTACCCATCTGATATTGCAAATGGCGTATTCTCATTAGTTGGCATTCTTAACAAATCTACAGGAAATATTATAAATGTAGATGGAGGGATGGCTAATGCATTTGTTAGGTAAAACACATAATTATATAAGCTATTTTTAATTAATACACAGTATTTATGAAAATTACTAAAACACATGTTAATGATATAAATCAACACTTTATTACTGAACATGAAGAAGCTTTTGATTTTTTAAGCAATCAACTTACCAAAAAGGGACATGATGTAAATGTTATAATTGATAAAATATCTAACTTTCAAGTAGCTATACCTAGTTGGGCTTTAGGTGCTGGTGGTACTCGTTTTGGTAGATTTTCATTTTATGGAGAACCCTCTAGTTTAGAACAAAAAATTGAAGATATTGGTATTTTACACACACTAACACAATCAGCTGGAGCAATATCACTTCATATTCCTTGGGATGTTCCAAAAGACTATAATGCCATAAAAGAATTAGCTTCATCTTTAAACATTCAATTTGATGCAGTAAACTCTAACACCTTTCAAGATCAAAAAAACGCAAAAGAAAGCTACAAATATGGTTCATTAAGTAATACTAGTAAAACTGTTAGAGAACAAGCTATTCAACATAATTTAGATGTTATAAATATAGGAAACAAACTGGGATCTAAAAGCTTAACGGTTTGGTTGGCTGATGGAACCTCTTTCCCTGGTCAAAATAATTTTCAAACAGCCCTTAATAACACCCAAGATAGTTTAAAAGAAATTTACAAAGGTCTTCCTGAAGATTGGAAAATGCTGATTGAATACAAACCATACGAACCTAATTTTTACAGTACAGTAATTCAAGATTGGGGCACCTCTTTTATGCTTGCTAATGAATGTGGCAATAAAGCATTTTCTCTTGTAGATTTAGGTCATCATTTACCAAACACTAATATAGAACAAATAGTTTCAATTTTAATGTTAAAAGGTAAACTTGGTGGTTTTCATTTTAATGATAGTAAATACGGTGATGATGATTTAACTGTTGGCAGCATAAAACCTTATGCCCTATTTTTAATTTTTAATGAACTGGTTTATGGTATAGAAAACAATCCTCAAAATCCAGATTTAGCGTGGATGATTGATGCAAGTCACAATGTAAAAGACCCATTAGAAGATTTACTACAATCTTTAGAAGCTATTATAGAAGCTTACACAAAAGCATTACTCATAGACCAAGAAAAATTAAAATCTGCCCAACTAAATAACGATGTTACACTTTGCCAAGACATTCTCCAAAATGCTTATAGAACAGATGTAAGACCATTACTTGAAAAAGCTAGAATTAACAATGGAGGTGCTTTGAACCCTATAAATGCTTACAGAACTTTAAATATTAGAAATACACTTATTAAAGAACGTGGAAAACACACTATTGCAACAGGTTTATAATTCATAATATGACATTAAAAGTTACAGCTGTTTTTGATATAGGAAAGACCAATAAAAAATTCTTTTTGTTTGATAAGAATTTCAAAGAGGTTTATAAAGAATACATTCAATTTGATGAAATTACAGATGAAGACGGATACCCTACGGAAAACCTTCCTCAATTACAAAAATGGCTAAAAAGTGTATTTAATAAAATTTTAGACTCAAATGATTACGATGTTGAAGCTATAAACTTTTCTAGTTACGGAGCTAGTTTAGTCCACTTAGATGAAAATGGAATCCCTTTAACACCTCTCTACAATTACACCAAACCTTTAGATAAATCAATAGTAAATAATTTTATAAAAAGGTATGGCCCAAGAGAAGACTTTCTAAAAACTACTGGCTGTTCAGACTTAACTATGTTAAACTCTGGTTTACAACTCTATTGGTTAAAATATAATAAGCCTGAAGTGTTTAAAAAAGTTAAGCTCACCCTACATTTACCTCAATATTTAAGCTATATTTTTACAGGAATACCTTTAAGTGAATACACTAGTATTGGCTGTCATACCGCTTTATGGGATTATCAAAAAAAAGATTACCATTCTTGGGTTTACAAAGAAGAATTTCATAAAATATTGCCTCCAATTGTTTCAACAGAAACAAGCATTAATATGAATTATAATGGAAAACGCATTAAAATTGGTGTGGGTATTCATGATAGTTCATCTGCACTTTTACCATATGTAAGAAGCCTAAATAAAAAATTTATTTTGGTTTCAACAGGTACTTGGAGTATTAGTTTAAATCCGTTTACAGATTCTCCCATTTCAGCTAAAAGCAATGAAAGTAACAGTATTAATTATATGCGAATTAACGGAAAACCTGTAAAGGCTAAACGTCTGTTTTTGGGTAATGAATATAAGATTCAAGTAAAAAAATTAACCGACTATTTTAGAGCTCCATATGGTTATCATAGGTTAATAAAATTTGATTATGATATTTTCTTTGATATTAACAGAAACTTTAAATACCATTATAAATGGGAAAGCATTTATGATAAAAATATGCCAAAAGAAACTATGATAACTTATGATACTTTTGAGTATGCCTATCATCAATTAATGATGGAACTCGTTCAACTTCAAATTAAAAGTATAAAAAAAGCTATAGGTGATGATAAAATCTATAGAATATACATTGATGGAGGCTTCAGTGACAATGATCTTTTTATCAAACTATTATCACATAATTTAAGAGATAAAAAACTAAGAACAACAGATGCTTCTTTAGGTTCTGCTCTAGGAGCAGCCATTGCTATTTCAGACAAAAAATTAAATTCAAAATTTCTAAAGAAAAACTATGCCCTTAAAAAACATGTACCATTTATATTAAAATAAAAAACACCAACTAAACCAATAAACATGAGTAACAATAAACATATTGAAGATGTTTCTTCTAATGAATTTGAAAGAGAACCTGTACCAAAATCTAAACTTAAAGGTTGGAAAAGTTTTTTAGGCATGTATGCAGGCGAACACGCTGCAGGCACAGAATTTATGATAGGACCTTTATTTCTAACTGCAGGTGTAAGTGCTTTCGATTTAATTATTGGTTTACTAATAGGAAACTTTTTAGCGGTATTAAGTTGGCGATTTTTAACAGCTAAAATTGCAGTTGAAAACAGGCTCACACTTTATTATCAATTAGAAAAAATATGTGGCAAAAAATTAGTAACAGGCTATAATCTAGCTAATGGCATTTTATTTTGTTTTTTAGCTGGTTCAATGATAACTGTATCTGCTACTGCAGTTGGAGTACCTTTTAATATACCAATGCCTAAGCTTACAGATACCATGCCTAATGGCTTTACATGGATTGTAATTGTACTTTGTATTGGTGCCGTTATTTCTTTAATTGCTGCCAAAGGCTATGATACTGTTTCTAAAGCTGCTAATTGGATGTCTCCTATAATCGTTATTGCTTTTGTTGTATGTGGCATTGTAGCTATTAAACAATTAAATACAACTAGCTTTTCTGATTTTTGGAATATTTGGGGAGAGGGTTCTAAACCTTTTCCTGGGCAAATAAAATACACATTTTGGCACGTAGTTATTTGGTCTTGGTTTTGTAACGCAGCAATGCATATTGGAATGTCTGATTTATCAGTGTTTAGATTTGCTAAAAAAGCAAGTTCTGGATGGACAACCGCTGCAGGAATGTATGTGGGTCACTATATGGCGTGGATAGCCGCTGCATTGCTTTATGCTGTATATTTAAAATCTCCTGAAGCATTAGCTTATTTAAGTAATGGAGAAGCACCTCCAGTTGCTCCCGGACCATTAGCTTACAATACCATTGGTGTTTTTGGGATAATAGCAGTTATTTTAGCAGGATGGACAACCGCAAACCCTACAATTTACAGAGCAGGTTTGGCTTTTCAAGCCATAACACCTAAGGTTTCTACTTTTTGGGTTACTATCTTAGCTGGAGCTATTGCAACCATTGCTGGTATATTTCCTGCTTTTGCAATGAAATTATTGGGTTTTGTTGCATTATACGGATTTATATTAGCTCCCTTTGGAGCCATTATTGTTTTTGAACATTTCTTTCACAAAAAAGTTGGAATTATTAAAAATTATGCTGAAGAAAGTAATTTAAACTTTAACAAATCTGTATTATTGGCTTGGGCTATTAGCTTCGGTTTATTTTACTATATATCAATTCAATTTGATATATTTTTATCTTTTGTTATACTACCTACATGGATATTGTGTGGTATTTTGTTTTTAGCCTTCAGTAAATATTTTCAGCATAATTAGTTTAATAAAATTAATCTGTTTTAGTAGGGGTTGATCCTAATACAAAATGCAATTCACCTCCTTCCATAATCTTTTTATGGCTTATGGTTAACCTATCATACGGTTCACCATTTAAAGTTATAGACTGAATATATTGATTTTCATCCGATTGATTTTCGGTGGTAATTTTAAACTGTTTACCATTTTCCAAATTAATAGAAGCTTCCTCTACATAAGGAGAAGTGATACTGTAAATACCTTCGGCTGGATTTATTGGATACATACCCATAGATGAAAACACCAACCACGCACTCATTTGCCCACAATCTTCATTGCCACAGTAACCATTGGGTTGGGTACTGTATTGTGTGTTTATAATTTTTCTAACCATCTCTTGGGCTTTCCAAGGCTTACCAATGTTGTTGTACAAATAGGCTACATGGTGGCTGGGTTCGTTACCGTGGGCGTACTGTCCAATCATTCCTGTGCTAAAAATTGGTAACTTATCGTTTGCAGCAGGATAATAGGTAAACATTGAATCTAACTTTTCTGTAAACCTTTCTTTACCTAAGGTATCTATCAATCCATCAATATCGTGCGGTACAAACCAAAAATATTGCCAAGCATTGCTTTCACAAAATTCTTTGGTGTATTCTTTCGCAACAAACGGACTGGTAAAGTTGCCGTTTTCATCCTTTGGACGAAAAAATGTAGATTTGGAATCGTATAGATTTTTCCAATAATTGGCGCGTTCGGCAAATGTTTTTTGAATTTCTTTTTCGCCCAATGCTTCTGCCAATTGAGCAATGCACCAATCGTCATAGGCGTATTCCAGCGTTTTAGAAACCGACCAATTTTCGTGGTGTTCTCCTGTAGGCACATAGCCCAGTTTTTTATAAACATCTATCTGCCTGCCATTTTCGTTTGCCGAAGCCACACAAGCTTCCAGGGCTTTTTTGGCATCCATAGGAATGCCCTTAAAATACGCATCTACAATAACGGGTACAGCGTGGTAACCAATCATCATATTAGTTTCATTCCCAGCCATAGACCACACGGGCAACAAGCCCGTTTCGTCGTAATGCGACAGAAAGGACTTTATCATGTCTTCGGTTTCCTTCTGTGCTAAAATGGTATACAAGGGATGAGTGGCCCTAAACGTATCCCACAACGAAAAGGTATCGTATTTGTTATAACCTTGGGCAACGTGGTTTTCTCCGTCGGCGCCTTTATAAGCTCCATCTACATCACTGTGCAAAGAAGGAGTTAAAAATACATGGTACAAATTGGTATAGAACAATTCTTTTTGGGCCTCGGTTCCTTCTATGGTTATTTTAGAAAGGAATCGTTCCCAAACGGCATCGGCTTCTTCTACGGTTTTTTCAAAATCCCAATGGGGCAATTCGGCTTCTAAATTTTTTCGGGCTCCATCAATGCTTGCTGAAGACAAAGCTACCTTGACCTTAATTTTTTCGCCTTCGGAAGTTTTATAATGGGCCACTATTTTGGTAAACGTTCCTTCTACGGTCTGTTTTTTTACTTCTTCTGATTGGTTAAACAACTGTGCCGCATCAAAAGGTTTTGAAAACTGCATAACGAAATACACCCGTTGGTCATTGGCCCATCCTTTAGATTTTCTATAGCCTACAATGGTTTGCTTATCTTCAATCGTTATTTTGGTATCTACAGGTTTATCCCAATTTAAACTATAACCCAAATCAAGGATAATTTGGCTTTCATCGTCCTTGGGGAAAGTATATTGATGAAATCCTACCCGTTGTGTAGTGGTTAATTCGGCCTTAATACCCGAACTTAACAAATCTACCGAATAATAACCCGGACTTGCCTTTTCCCTATCATGCGAAAATTTCGAATACGGTCTGTAAGCACCGTCTGGGGTTAAGCTTTCGGTAAACCTGCTATTAATCGGCATAACCAATAGATCGTACATATCGCCGGCTCCAGTACCCGATAGGTGGGTATGGCTAAACCCTGCAATGGTAGAATCTGGATAAAAATACCCTGCAATCCTATCCCACCCAGGTAAACCGTTGTCTGGACTTAACTGCACCATCCCAAAGGGCAGCACAGCGCCAGGATAGGTATTTCCCGGACCATCGGTTCCCGTAAAAGTGTTTACGTAATGGGTTAGTTTTTGGGTATGACTGCTTGTTGGTTCTTGCTTTT
Source organism: Seonamhaeicola sp. NFXS20 (assembly GCF_049132085.1). Lineage (NCBI taxonomy): Bacteria > Pseudomonadati > Bacteroidota > Flavobacteriia > Flavobacteriales > Flavobacteriaceae > Seonamhaeicola > Seonamhaeicola sp. NFXS20. The sequence goes on from NZ_JAFMPU010000002.1 coordinate 631,816, forward strand.
TTTCTGTTTTGCACGAAAAAAAACCTAAAAACAACAGTAAAAAATAGCTATAATATTTCATTGTCTTTTTATCTAGAAAATAACTTTCCTTTATTGTTTTCTTAACTGATTTACTTTTTTATCGGCATTGTTAGCAATATGCCTATCAAAATCTTGGGTATAAAGCGTAGCTATTGTGCTATATTCTTTAGGTAGGTTTTTGTAGCTTTCCCAAGCTTTATCGTATTTTTTAATCCACTTTTGTACGGCGGCATCATCGCCCTTTTTATGGGCGTAAGACATGTAAACAAGAGCTCTGTAAATTTCATATAGCCTCAAACCGTATTCTGCCGACCCTACAGCGTGGTCTTTAGCCTCTTGACCATTCCAATCTATAGCTTTTGCAAGTTCAACGATTTGCTTCCATTTCGCCACAGCTTCGTCTTTTTGGGCCAAGTTTCTTTTTTGCCTTACCTCTTCTTTAGGAACGGCAGGCCATGCAATACCTTGGTCGCGGGTCCACCATGGATTCATGTCCCTATACGTACTATTTCTACCTCTAACCACAGCTTCGGCAGATAGCAAGCACAGTTTTCTATACTTAGCAACATCGTTGTCTTTTAATTTCAATCTTTCGGTAGCATATCGATTAAAAACGGCCTCTTCGGTTTGGCTCACATCTTTAGCCCATTGTGCCATTACCCAAGAATTTAAATCGCACCACATTTCGTTTTTTATGTAAGGGCCATTCCATCCGCCACCGCGAGACCAAGTCCAAATACCAGCATACAACTCCGGTTTTCTTTCAACAAATTCCCTTATGCTTTTTATTTGGTCTTTAGGCATTCTGGCATGCTCTTCAAAACCTTCTATAACCCCATTGGCGATGTAATTGGGATACGCCCCTTTTCCTTCGTATTCGCGGGCAGATTGAACTTCTATAATTTGCTTATGCCTACCCTGTCCTATAACTTTACTAAAAGGATTGGCTCTATGAAAATCTCCTTCGCAATGTTTAACACTTATAATTAAATTTTTGTGGGGTTCTATGGCGTCGCTGACTTTCATGTACGATTCTAAATCCGTATCAAAAGACCCCCAAGTCCTAAAAATCAACAACTTGTTCCTTTTTTCTGAAATTTCTTCTTTTAAAATCTTGATTAAAGGTATGATTGTTTTTTCTGGGCTTTTCTTGTTTTCTATGGCTCCCAAATGGTAAGGCGCGTCGTGCAGATAGGTTTCTCCAATACGGACCACCAATCCATCTAAATCAGGAAATTGGTCGAACATCTCATTAATCTGTGCCCTTATGAGCTTTTCTGTTAATGGATTATTGGGGTCTCCAAAGGTATCTTCAATACCATACTTTTCAATTAAGCGTTTGGGGAACAACACCAAATCTGACATGGCATAAATGGCAATATTTGAAGCTTTGCACGCTTGGTGCATTTTTTTTATCTGTGCCGCTTTTGCATCTACCCATGCCCTATCTTTTGTTCCTTTTGGTAAAATATCCTTATCTACCGATTCCCAATTAATGGCCAGTGCAGGAGATTCGAACAAAAAATAAACCTTACCATTGTACCCCATTTCCTTTATAACTTCGGGGTTGTTGTAAGCCGAATTGTAAGGAGCCTCACCAGGGTTGTGGTGCACCATATCTAAAACCAATGGTTCTGGATTTTGGGCATTTGCTCTAATACCTACAACATTTAAGAATATTAAAATGATTACTAATTTTTTCACTAATCTTAATTTTTTCTTTTTCATTATCTTAACATACATTTTTTTGTTTTAAAACCCGGTTACTTCTGAAGTTATGGGTTGCAACGGCTCTCCTTGTAGACCGTACCAAGCATTTATAGCTCTTGGTTTATCGCTAGGTCTATATTTTATGGTAATAGGATGCCAACCAGCTTTTAAGGCGACTATACCGTAACGTTTTCTTGGTCCGTGCCATCCACTATTATCTACCACTAGTGTTTGGCCAATATACAAGTGGTCGCCTCCATCGGAACGGGTTTCGAATTGATAAATCCCATCTTTTTCTGCATGGAAATATCCAGAAAACACCATATTTACCGGTTTTTTATCTTTAAATTCTGCAATGTCTACACTATCGACAACTTCCCATTTAGATGCTCTTTTAAGATTAACATCTGTAACTTTTTTAAGTTTTCCAGGAATTAAATAACGTTTTAACCCTTTTTCTTTAGGGCTTACATCTACCGACTGGATATATTCTTTTTTCTCTACTTTAGTCTTTTTAATATCGTTGTAAATATCGCCTTTATAGGCTCTCGCTTTAATTTCAACGGTATCGTTTACTACAAAAGGCTCTGTGTATTTTAACGATTTTTTTGTTGGTACGGACCCATCTATTGTATAATAAATTTCTACACCCTCCAATGGATAAGCCAAACTTAGCTTAACCTTGGTACTATCAACCATACCAATTTTTTTGTCTAACCCTTTTACAACAGGGATGTAGTAGTAAACCCCTAAATTATCCAATCTTGGGTATTGCTTTTCTACCCTTTTGTTAAAGGCCTCAAAATCTTTGTTGTTTTTTGAAGCCCAAGCATTTTCGGCCACAGCCAACATTCTGGGGAATGCTTGGTACTGCAAACGTTTAAAGCTTGGAATCCACTCAGACCAAAGATTGGCCTGAATACCCATAACACGCTTTTCTTCTTCGGCTGTAAAACTTTCTGGAACCGGCTCGTAATTGTATATTTTTTCTAAAGGGTTGCCATCATTTAGATAATCAAAATAGTAGGCATCGGTTGGCGTTATAACCAGTTCGTTACCGTTTTCTACTGCTTTTTTAGGAGCCTCTGGCCTCCAACCCCTCCACCACATTACTGCGGCATCTTTGGTTAAACCACCTTGAACAATTTCGTCCCATCCCATAAGTTTTTTTCCTTTTGAATGTAAAAATTGTTCGATATCACGGTTAAAATGCGATTGCAGTTCGTGTTCATCCTTTAGGCCGTTGTCTTTAATAGCCTTTTGGCACAAGGGGCATTTTTCCCAAGATTTGATATTAACCTCATCGCCTCCAATATGGATGTATTGGGCAGGGAACAACTCTACAATTTCGCTTAAAATATTTTTCATAAACTCGTAGGTTGTTTCTTTTCCTAAACATGTTGGGTATGTAAACACGGTATCCCAGCCAGATTCTCCGGTACACGACAAAAACGGATAGTTGTCTATGGCCGATTTAAAGTGCCCAGGCATATCGATTTCGGGTATAACGGTTATGCACCTATCTGAGGCGTAAGCTACTATTTCCTTTATTTGTTCTTGTGTAAAAAAGCCGCCGTATTTACGTTCGCCATCAATTTCCTTAAACTTGGCTTCGTCAATGGTATACAATTTATTTTCTTGGGTACGTTCCATACAAATGGTATCTTGATTATTAGGAATTCGCCATGCCCCTTTTTCGGTTAACAAGGGATATTTTTTAATTTCAATCCGCCAACCTTGATCGTCGGTTAAGTGCATGTGGTAAGTGTTTAACTTATACAATGCCATATAATCTAAAAAAGCCTTAACCTCGTCGATATCAATAAAATGACGGCTAAAATCGTTGTGCATACCACGCCATGAAAAACGTGGTTCGTCTTCTATGGTTACACTTGGCACCAACCAATTTGCTGCTACAACATTGGCGCTTTCTATCTCTATAGGTAAAAGCTGGCGAATGGTTTGTACCGCATTGAAAAACCCACTTTCTTCTGTAGCACTTACTGTTATGGAATTAGGGGTTACATTTAATTTATAAGCTCCATTTTTTAAGCCTTCGATAACCTCAAAAACAACAGCTCCTTCTGTTTTTGCACTTATCTCTTCTAAATTGTACCCGGCCGCTTTGCTAAACAAGCCCTTTAAATAGTTAATGGCCTTTTGTTGGCTTTGGTCTGATGCCACAATTTTTGTATCGGGCCCGAACTTAAAAGAACTTTCGTTTAACTGAAAACTTGTTGGTTTTGGCACCAAAGAAATATCTTCTGCTTTAAAAGAAGGATTACTAGGTTGTGAGCATGATGCCATTAGCACCGCTAAAAATAAGATGGTTAGGTAGTTTCTCATAGTTATCGTGTTATCGTTTTATGTTCATTTTCATATTTTTTTCAACAGCAAGTTTAAAAGCCTCTGTTATTGATTGGGACAGTTTGGCTTTTTCAACCCAATGTTTATCACCATAAACTCCAGCCTTTGAAAAATCAAAAGGTTTAAAACCTATTTTTTTATAGGTTGATGTTTTTTTGAACTTAAAATTAAAGTTTTGGGCATCTTTAAAATAAGGATTGACTATAAGGCTATTTTTATCAAAACCCCTACTTTGCCATTGCTTAAACGTGTGATTGTTGAAGTTGTACTCTTTTTTGGAAGTATTCCAATATAAATTGCTATCGATTTCTGCATTAACCTTATCCCAAGCGCCCTTTGCCACCATGCCTTCATTAAAAATAATAATGTTGTTGGTAAAACTAAAGGATTTATGCGCTTCTGGAACAGTACATTGCAATTGGTATTTTTTAGCAAAAGCCAAAATATTGTTCTGCACAATATTGTCCTTGCCATAATTTTGCTGGAACCCACCTGTTTTGGTATTGTAAACCAAATTGTTTTTAAAGGTAATTCCTGTAGAACCCTCATCGGCATACATTCCCCACCCACCATAAGAATAGGCATGTACATCGTGGATAACATTATGCTCTACAACCGTTCCTTCTGAAGCCCCTAGGGTGTAAATTCCAGCCATATCGCTAAGCAAATCCCAACCTATGTGATGGATATGGTTGTAAGATATAGTGTTTCGCTTGGCCAAACTTGGTTTATAGCCCCAAACCCAACCTACGGAAATACCGGTATAGTAAAAGTTAGCTATATCGTTATGCAACACAGTATTATCTGAACTGTGTCCCACCCAAATGCCCACAGCAGCAGGAAATTCCCGTCCGCCAGATTGAATAATATTATTTTTTACGGTAATGTGATGGGTGTGCTGTTTACCCTCTAAGGGTTTAAAATCGCCTAAATACACACCGCCACCTCCAACATCGTGAATATAGGTGTTTTCTATAGACGAATTACTGCAACCTTTACCAAACCAAACCGCATGTTGGCCGATTTGCGATATTTCGCCATTAGCAATCTTGATATTTTTGGCTCCTTCCACCTTAATGGCTGCACTTAGTTTTGCCGCGGCCTGATTAGGCTCAAAACCTGTTGGTGGAATTCTATAATGACAATGCTTAAAGGTTAATCCCTTAAATTCTATATTTTCAACGTATTCATTTTTTAAGGCATTACCCGAAATTGTAACCAAGTTTTCTAAAACTGGAGCAATGATTTCTGTAGTTTCAATCGATTGCCCTTCTAAGGGCTTATAAAACAAGACTCCTTTATCGTCTAAAAACCATTCGCCCACAGTATCCAGAGCCGCTTTGTAGTTTTCAAAAAACAGTCGCCTTCCCTTTTTTAAAGGGTTCCATGGTTTCATTCCTTTTCCAGAAGTAACCACCATTAAACTATCGATATTTATTGCTTCGATATGGCGAAGGGTAAAATCCCATTTATGAAAAGCTTTAAAACGTACTTTAGGAAGCGCTTCTTTTTTTATTTCTGAAATAAACTTAAAGTCTTTTTTGTTAAAAAAAATGCTTTGCTGTGCTTTTTCAGGAACTTTAGAGCTGCCCTTCTTCCATATTTGCTGTATTACCGTATCTATTTTTATAAAACCTGAATTAGGGGTTCTGGCCAATGTAGCCCTTTTATTGTTTACATAAAGTTGGTCGAACCTCCATTTATAATAAGCAGCCTCGTGTATTTTGGCTTCCCACAAACCGTTTTCGTTTTCAACAAAACCGCTTATTTTTTTTCCTCCACTAAAAATAGGATGTGCCCCCTTGGCCGCTTTGTAAACAATAGGATATTCTGCAGTACCACTATCTTCTGGTAAAAGCAATAAGGGCTCTTTCATAACATACACGCCATCTTCTACAATTACCCAAATAGCTTGTGACTTAAAGGAAGGGCTGTTTTTAAGCAACCTAATGGCATTTTTGGCCCCCGTTAATGTAGCCAAGGGCTGTGTTTTACTACCATTATTGGCATCGTTGCCATAGGGTGCCACATATAGCCGGTACTGTGCCTTTACCTTTATGCAGACCACTAAAAAAATAAACAGTATGTAATAATGTTGTTTTTTCAATTAAGGTTATTGATTGGTTTTAGTACTATTATTTTGTTCTTTTCCGCTTAATTTAAGAAAAGCCGCTTTGGTTGCCAATGGCATCATATTGGTTTTGCGATGTTTGGTACGTTCTGCCGCTTTATCCAAAAACTCCAGCTTTACATCTGTTGGTAATCCTTTTGTTTTTGTGTATTTAGGATTGTTGTCTAAATTTGGAAGTGCTTCAACTTTGGTTTTAAACGCCTTTAAAACCTGTTCCATTTCTGCATCATCAATCAAATTATTGGTTTCGTACGGATCTTTTTCCATATCGAACAAGCGAGTTATTTGTTGAAGCGTATCGACATAAACTTTATATTTTTCATTACGAAGTACGCGATCTCTAAACAGGATGGCATTTTCTAACCATCCCTCCTTGTTTATATCTCCGGGCAAACCACCCATTGATAGAATATAATTGCGTTCGCTGCTGGTTGATTTTTGGGTTAACACCTTTGCAAATGAATGCCCATCTATTTTAAAACCAGATTGTTTTTCTACCCCGGCCAAGTCCAATAACGTTGGATAAACATCTGTAAAATCAACTAACGCATTCGTTTCAAAATGTTGGTTATCTGGAGTTTTCACCATAAAAGGTGCATTAATTCCATTTTCGGTTAGGTATGCTTTTCCCCCTCTTACGTATACACCGTTTCGTTTTCCTATTATAGATGGTGTTGTACCGTTATCTGTTGTTAAAATCAAGTAAGTGTTATTAGACACCCCCGATTTTTCAAGATTATCAAGAATTTTTCCAATGATAAAATCGGTATATTCTACCATTGCTTTGTGTTTTTCATACTTAGTTTTGGCTTTGGGCTTATGAGGGGTATGCACAAAAGGAGTATGCGTTAATACCATGGGGTAGTATACACAAAAAGGCTTGTTTTTGTTTTCGTTAATAAAATCGACAACAAAATCAGAGAAGATATCTGGGCCAAATTTATCTTTATACACCTTACTCCCCGATGTTGTATAGATATACGGATTCCAATAACGGCTTTCACTTGGTTTGTTGCCCGATTCGTAACCTGTCCACATACAGAACTCATCAAAGCCCGCTTTTTGCATGGCTTTGGGTTCTATTCTAAAGTCATTAATTTGCCATTTCCCTGCAATACAGGTTTTATAACCCGCTTGCTGCAAGGCTTTTGCAAAACTTGGATTTTTATTGGCATCAAAATTAACTCCATGGCCCCACCTAGGAACATCATAGTGGTTTACCCAGCCACTGGTATATGGATATTGCCCGGTAATTAAAGCCACCCGGCTTGGGGTACATTGCGGCATGGAATAAACATTATTGAATTTTATACTTTTACTCACCAAGGCATCAATTTTAGGCGTATTAACCTCGGTAGCCCCATAACTGGGAAACCATTCTTTTCCCAAATCATCAACCATTATAAAAACGAAATTGGGTTGTGTTTTTTCGTCATTCTTCACCTGCTCTTTACATGAAAAAAAAACAAGAGATAAAATGACGAGTAATATGGTTACTTTTTTTAGGCACATTGGATTAATTTAATTTTGGTTCTGCTCCCATTTCCATTTCTAACACACCTCCTTGTGTTATTTCTTTGTGGGTAATCCAATATCTATCCAAAGGCTTTCCATTTAGTTTAATTGATTGGATATAAATATTTTCTTTAGAATTATTATTTGCTATGATTTTGAAGGTTTTCCCAGAATAATAATTATTGTCTAACTTAATTTCAATCTCATTAAATACCGGACTTGTAATTTGATACTTATTATCGCCAGGGTTGATTGGATGAATGCCAATGGAAGCCAAAACATACCAAGCCGACATTTGCCCAACATCTTCGTTTCCGCACAATCCAAAAGCGTCGATTCCGTAAGCTTTATCACAAATTTTTCGCGTATATTTTTGGGTTAAATGTGGGGCTCCAGCTTCGTTTAACATAAAGGGCACATGGTGCACAGGCTCGTTAGGGTGATTGTAATAATTGTTCCAAAGGAAATCTTCTGGAGTGTTTTCAAAAAACGAAATCAATTCATTTTTAAAAGCTTCTTCTCCTCCCATGAGTTCTTTTAAACCATCAATATCATGTGGCACAAACCACCCTTGTTGGTACGGATTGCTTTCTATGCACCCTTGCCCATGTGTGGTTTTACCTTTCCATTCTAACCAAACGCCCGCACTATCTTTTGCTCTAAACCAGTTAACCTCATCATTCCAAATATTCTTATAATTTTTGCTTCGTTTAAAGTATTCTTCGGAAATTTCTTTTTTACCTAAAGATTCTGCCATAGTAGCCAAACACCAATCTGAATAGGCATATTCTAAGGTTTTTGAAATGTGTTTATGGAAATATCCTAATTCTCCATTACCGGTGTTGTTAACGGTATTTAATGAATATTGAAATGCTTTTTCTACATCGTAATTACGAATACCTTTTTGATACGCATCATTAATTACTGAAACTGCTGGATTACCCAACATGACTCCTGAATAGGAATTAAGCATTTCCCAACGTGGTAAATATTCTCTTCCGCTTAACTCTGCCATTTGTAATAGCGAGTTTATTTCATCATTTACCAATGATGGGTTAATGATGGTTTGCAACGGAAATTGCGAACGAAACACGTCCCAACCGCTAAATATAGTACGGTAAGTAAAATCATCGGTTTGATGCACTTTTTTATCGGCGCCGATATAATTTCCATTAACATCAGAAAATGCACGAGGATCGATTAACGTGTGATACAACGCTGTGTAAAAAATAGTTTTTTCTCTATCGGTTGCTCCTTCAACTTTTATATTTTTAATGGCATCACTCCAAATGTCACGGGCTTCCTTTCGGGTTTTATCAAAATCCCAATGGTTAATGTCGTGTTCTAAATTTTCTTTAGCTCCTGCAATGCTTACAAAGGAAATACCACTTTTTACCAAAACTTCTTCACCTTCTTTTGTCTTGAAATTAGTGTAAAAACCTAAATGCTTACCTTGTAATTCTGTAGTATCGGTATAAATTTTAGCATTTTTCACTGCATCTTGATAGTTGTCCCTTCTAATAAAACGCATTTTTCTGGGTACATCAGGAATATTGGCACTCCAAATTCCATAATCTTTTAAGGGTTTGCTAAATTGACAATAAAAATACACTACATAATCGGCATTTCCTGCTCCAGCACCCCAACCACCACCTTCTGGTGGACATTTCATCCAACCTTGGATGGTGTTTTCGTTTACAATTTTAATGTATTGCTCGGTTGATGTGCCACCTACTCTACGTGATAAATCGATTTGCACACGAGAACTGTCACTTTCAGGATACGTAAAACGGATAATTCCTGCTCTTGGTGCAGCAGTAAGTTCTGTTTTCACCTTGTAATCATCCATGGTCACCGCATAATACCCCGCTTGTGTAATTTCGGTATCATGTGAATACCGCGAACGATAACCACTTTCTGGATTATCGGGTACACCACGATTGGTTTGTAATTTGCCAACGGTTGGTGTTACTAAAAAGTTACCTAAATCTCCAAACCACCCAATACCGCTCATATGTGTAAAGCTAAAACCTTCCATGGTTGGATGCTCGTATGAATATCCTGGTCCGTTATCGCCTCCTGTAAATGTATCTGGACTTAGTTGCACCAAACCAAAGGGTGTAGCTGCTCCTGGAAATGTTTTTCCAAAACCATGAGCATCTTTGGTTTTTTTACCGTAGGTTACAGCACCAATTATAGGATCTATATAATCTACAGGCTCTTTGCCATCGGCTTTGGTTTTATTATTTTTTGATGAACATGAAGCCAATACCAAAACACTTAGTACTAAGAAAAGTCTATACATTATTTGTTTTTGCTTTGTTGCCATATCATACTTAAATCTTAGTGATTATCAAACACTTTTAGTGTCCTGCTGAAGCTTTAACATTAGACGTTTTAAAAATATCTACCACAACATCGTTTTCTTGTGATGGTCCATTGGTTGTTCTTCCTTGTTCTACTATTTTAACTAACTCTTTTGTTAGTTCTTTAACTATTTCAGGATGCTTATCGTAAACGTTTGTTGTTTCTGATTGATCGGTCTCCATATCATACAACTGAATTTCAGGTAGGTTTAACTCCCTTGCTTTTTTATCTTTCGGATTAGACCATCCTCCAGAACCCGGTGTAAGTTCTAATTTCCATTTTTTACTTCTAATAGAAAATTTTCCGTTTATAGAATGGTGTACCACCAACTTGTGATTTGTTTCTGCATTTTTATCCTTTAGCATAGACAATATGCTATACGAATCTACTCCCGCATTTTCAGGAACCTGAGCTCCTGTTATTTCAGCACAAGTTGCCATTAAACTAGTTTGACAAATCAATTTATCGTTTTCTGACCCCGCTTCAATAACTCCTGGCCATTTTACAATAAACGGAATTCTATGTCCGCCTTCCCAAATATCAGATTTATAACCTCTAAAATTGGCGCTTGGGTAATGCCCAAATTCTTTTTCTAATTTTCCAGCTTTAGCGACTGGATCCGAACAACCGTTATCGCTAGTAAAGAATACAATTGTATTATCTTCTAAACCATTCTCTTTTAAAGCTTTTAACACGCGCCCTACTACATAATCGGTTTCCATTACAAAATCTGCATAAGCACCCATGCCACTTTTACCTTGCCATTCTTTAGATGGCACTACTGGACTATGCGGTGCATTCAACGCTAAATACATAAAAAAAGGTTCTTCACTATCTGCTTCTTTTGCTATGTATTCTGTAGCGTGATCTCCTAAAAATTGTAACATTTGTATTGGTGGCATTTTATCAATAACCTTATCATCTTTTATTACTGTTTGCATCTCCCTTGAATGGTGAAACCCAATATAAGTATCAAAACCACGTGTTATAGGGCCGTTTGGGACCGTTGCGCCTACAGGTGCTCCAATTATTTTTTTGTCTTCATCTTTTTTATAAGATTCTCCGTTTTCATCAACATAATCAAAACCTAAATGCCATTTACCAATTGCAGCCGTTTTATACCCCACAGTTTTTAGCATTTTAGGTACTGTTAGCAAGTTTTCTGCAATTAGGGGAGCGTCTCCTCCTTCTAAAACTCCATGTTGCAATCTAGACCTCCAATTATACCTACCCGTTAATAATGCATATCTAGATGGCGTACATACTGCCGAAGCTGAATGTGCATCGGTAAACGTCATACTTTGTTTTGCAAAAGCATCTACTTCTGGAGTTAATATCTTTCCTTTTTCTGGGTTTAAAGCATGTATGTCTCCATAGCCTAAATCGTCACAAATAATATAAACAATGTTAGGTTTTTGTTGAGCTGTTGTACAACTAGCAAATAACACTAAGGCTACTGCAAATTTTAAAATTTTCATATTTAATTGATTTTTAAACGTATTTCTGTTATAGCTCCAAGCAATTTTCCTTCCTTGTTAAATAAACCTGCTTTTAGTAATTGTTTGGCTGTTGTTGTAAAATTTCCTGTATATTTTTTTGATTTACTTGTAGGATCTGTACCATCCAAAGTATAATAAATATCGTAACCAACGGTTTCGGTATCTAAATATACTATGGCTTCATTTCGCAATTCATTAACTGCGAAAGCAGGGTATACGCTATACATGCTTTTGGCATAATTAATATTATCTCTGTCTAACCTTTTAAAATGCGAGATTTCTAATGCTTTTTGGAATCTTTCCCAATTTTTCACTTCGGGTTGACTCCATGATACTTCGGCACTTGCCAAAGTTCTTGGATAAAGCATGTATTCACAATGTTCCTTGGTTGGTGTAAACTCTGCCCATAAACAAGTTTGGTTTCCCAACACAAGACTCGCTTCTTCTTTAGTTAATTCTGAAGGAATAGGTTCATGGCTATATACTTTAGATAAAGGTAATACCACTTTTGGCCCCTCGGGTTCCATAAATCTTGGTCCTTGTACTTGACTGATGTAAGAATAGATGTATGATGTCATAATTGTTGGATACCCTTGGCGTGGAGCTTGCAGTTGCGGTTGCTGTTTGCCTCGTCTCCAAGCCATAATGGTGGCTCCTTTTACACCGTTTCCGCTTAAAACTTCATCCCAACCTATCATGGTTTTGTTTTGTTTTTCAACAATTTTATGAATACGTTGTATAAAATAACTTTGCAGTTCTTCGTAATCTTTTAAACCGTTTTCTTCCATAAGAGCAGCACACATGGCACTCTTTTTCCAGTCTTTTTTGCTACATTCGTCGCCACCAATGTGTAGATATTTTGATGGAAATAAAGCGGCTATTTCTTCAATAACATCTTCTAAAAACTCATAAGTAAATTCACTTGCCGGACAAACGGTATTATTAGGTGCTTTACCTCCAGTTGCTACTTCAAAATTAACATTAGAGGTATCGATATCTGAGCAAAATAATTCTGGATACGACGCTACCAACGCCTTACTATGACCTGGAACATCAATTTCTGGAATAATTTCTACATTTCTAACTCTGGCATACTCAATAATTTCCTTAATATCTTCCTGAGTGTAAAACCCTCCAATAGTTTTAGTTTCATTAGCAGTGGCTGCTTTTCTTTCCCACCAAGGAATGTTGCCTCTATCGGCTCTCCAAGCACCTTTTTTAGTAAGATTGGGGTACTTTTTTATTTCAATGCGCCAACCTTGATCGTCTGTTAAATGCAAATGAAATTTGTTGATTTTATAAGAAGACACTACATCAATTTGCTTCAATATAAAATCTTTTGGTTGAAAATGACGCGACACATCTAACATTAAACCACGCCAACCAAACCTAGGATTATCTGAAATTTCCATTCCTGGTATAGAATTAAGCCCTTTAATATGAATGGGTATAGCTTGTCTTAAAGTTTGAAAACCGTTAAACATACCCGCATAATCTTTTGCTCTAATAATAATTTTTGAAATAGAAACTTCTAATTGGTAACCTTCAGGACTAATGGATGGATCTTTTACCTTTTGAAAAAGTATATAATTTGATTTTACTTTCGCTTTCCCTTTATTTATCAATAAATTAAAACCTGTTTCTTTTGCTAATTGTGAAGAAATAATAGGCTTTAAATCTGCATAGTATTTAGATGGAATAAATATTTGTGTTTCACTATTAAAATTAAAATCTCCAAAAGTAAAATTAACAGATTCTGGTTGCGGAACAAAAGTATTTGTATATTCTTGTGCCTTTACTGTTATAGAAAGCAATATAATGGATAAAAAAACTAATACTCTATTCATGAATTATAAATTTTGGGCTATTACTTTGGCTACTTCTTTTCCTTGAGCTGTTTTACCAAGCTCATTATAATGTACATTATGTGGTTTTATATACCACTCCTTTTCGTGTGGTTTTGTAAAGGCATACAAATCGTTAATTTGTATTTCAGGATAATTTGCTAAAACCTCTAATGCAGCTTTATTGTATTTAACACTATCTCCAGCAACTCTCCCATCAGCTCCTTCTTCTGGTACTGCAGTTGTAGTTGCAAAAATTAATTTCGCTTTAGGGTATTCCTTCATTAAATATTTACAAATCTCATGAAGGTTTTCTTTGTATTTTTCTATACTATTTACTTGCTTTCCGTTTTCTAAATCGAGCTTTCCGTTTTTAACATATTTTAAATCGTGTAAGCCTACATTAAAATGAATAACGTCCCAAGTAAAATCCCAACCACCTTTTAAATACGGCTGAAACATGGTGGTTTTTAATTTTTCCATGAATGGAATAAATTTATTACTTGACTGTCCGTTTTTATGAAACCTAAATACATTAGCTTTACCTTCTAACTCTTTTCTAACTGTAGTTGTGTAACCAATAGAAATAGAATCGCCATAAATAAATACGTTTGGTAATTTTTTATTAGGGCTTACATAAGCAAAAGCGGCTTCTTTATTTGCTAAGTTTTTCCAAGCTTCGCGTGCCACTTCTTCATTATATTTATCTCCAAATAAATTTAAAGAGGCACATGATGAAGCACTAATACAAATTCCTGTAGCTCCTAAATATTTTACAAAACTTCTTCTATCCATGTTTTATAAGTTTACAGTTAAGGTGTTAAATGACTTGGCATCTAAACTTGCTTTAACTTCTTTATCGTTTATGTTAAATTGAACGGTTTTATTTTCACTAGCGTCGTTATAAGCTAAAATCACTACATTATTTTCTGCTTCGTTATAGAAAACAACGGTGTTTTCATCGTCTCCAGCCGTATCAATTTTTACTGAACCTGGCATAACAAAAGCACTTAAATGCTTCATTAAATAAAACTCTGGGTTGTAGGTAATGGCTTTTGTTTTACTATCAATAGAAATCATAGAATTTTGTTTCCAACCCCATTGGCTTTTTCCTGTTTCGTCTAAAACCATATTCCAATACATGTATGAATTTGCGCCGTTTTCAAAATAATGTTTCATTAAACTAAATGTGTATTCGGCAGCCTTCCAATCGTTAGAGCCATCGCCACATTCGGTTTCAGTTTGCATTAAACGCATCTCTGGATATGTAGCATGAACCGCTTCAATGGCACCTTTACCAGCCCATTGAAAACCAATACCATCAATATACTTTTTGGCATTACCATACTCAATAACATCTGTTACACGCTCTAATTGTGGACGCTCTACCGTACCTAACCAAATTTCGGTATCTAAATTTTCAGCTTCAAATTTAGGACCTAAATAATCTGAAATAAGAATTCCTAAATCTTCTGGTTTCCAAACACAAGATGGAAAGTTTTGTGCTGAGTTATATTCGTTTTGAACATGCACTGCGCTAATATCAATTCCTGCTTCTTTGTAAGCTTGAACAAACTTTGTAAAGTATAAGGCATAAGCCTCGAAATACTCTGGTTCTGTAATGAAACGAGAGACTAATTCTTCGGTAGAGCTCCATTCTTCAGGTAAATCGTTGAACTTTGGATTAGATTTACAAGCGTAATGTTTGCTGTGTTTCATCCATGATGGCGGACACCAAGGCGACGCCCAAACAGCAACATCAGGATTAATTTTTTGTGCTTCTTTTATGTAAGGAATTAATCGTTTTTTATCACGATCTATAGAAAAGTTTTCCATCGCAAAATCGCCTTCGGTTTCGTTATGGCTATACCAATCTACAGCATAATCGTTAGCACCAATTGGCATTCTACACAATGTAAATTTACAGCCTGTTTCTTGGCTAAATAAATCGTTTAAAATTTGTTGTTTTTCCTCGGGTGTAACCATGGCTAAAGCCTCCCACCCTAACTCGTTGAAACAGCCACCAAAACCATCAATAGTTTGTTGTTGATTGGTTGTATTTACAACTATAGTTGCTTCTGGAGTTACTTCTGCAGATTGTGGCTGATAGGTTTTATCAGTCCAAACACTTTGTTCTGTACTACTTTTCCAAGATACATCAAGTCCTTTTTCTTCTTGTTTACATGATGAAAAAGCTATTAATGCAACTACTATTAATCCTTTTATATGTTTCATTTTGGGTTTGATTATTTTACAGTTAAAATTTTTCTTAAACGGATATCTTTTGATGAAGCACCAATCATAATTCTAAAGTCACCTGGTTCTACTACACGGTTCAAATCAATATCTAACATTGATAATTCATCAAAACCTAATTTAAAAGTTACCTTTTTAGATTCTCCTGCTTTTAATGCTATACGTTGAAACCCTTTAAGTGATTTGATAGGTTGCGCAACAGATGATAACTCATCACGAATGTAAAGTTGCACCACTTCTTCGCCATCTAATTTACCAGAATTAGTGATGGTACAAGTTACTTCTATTGATTCGTTTGGTGCAATATTATTTTTACTGAATTCAATATTTGAATACTCAAACGAGGTGTAACTTAAACCGTAACCAAATGGAAATAAAGGTTGCCCAGTTAAATTATGATAGTTATCGCCACGACCTGTTGGTTTGTTATTGTAGTATAACGGACATTGTGCTTCATCAACCGGAAATGTAATTGGTAAACGTCCCGCAGGATTTTCATCACCAAATAAAATATCGGCAAAACCGTTACCTCCATTTTCACCAGCATACCAAGCCATGATAATACCGTCTACATCGTTTTTCCAATTCGCCATAGTAATCGCGCTACCACCAACTAACACAACAACGGTTGGTTTACCTGTTGCTGCAACGGCTTTTATTAATGCTTCTTGATGCCCTGGTAAAGCTAATAAAGCACGATCTCTAAATTCACCTTCGTGAATACCAGCGAATACAACAGCAACATCACTTTTTTCTGCAGCTGTAACCGCATCTTTAATTTGTTGTTCCCATTCTTGAGTTACATCGGCATCCCAAACAAATTTGAATTTTGCATTTCCTGCAGATTCAAAAAATTCAATTTTCACATCATATTCTCTTCCTTCAACAAAATAAAATTCTTTTAAAATGGTATTATATGATTGTTTTTGCCAATTATCAATTAACAATTTACCATCTAAATACAAACGGTAACCATCATTACCTTCAATACCAATTTGTGAAATTCCTGTTTTAGGCGCCTTAACTTTTCCTGTCCAACGCACAGAATACCAATCGTAAGGTAAATCTTTGTGAGGTGAAAATAAAGTCCAACCAAAACCAATTTTTTTATCTACACGTACCACTTTTGGCGAACCGCTTAATGTAATATTATCGAAATAATCGCCTTTTAAACCTTCAACTTTTTTACCATCTTTAGTTGACGATAAATATTTTGGAGCAATAACAGTGTAATTTTCTTCTTTAAGTGAAACGCCTTCGGCATAACTAATATTAGCTTCTCCAATTTTAGCAGCTACACCATTGTAAAAAGAAACTTTATCGTTACCAGGACCGCTATAACCACCTAAACGTACTGTTTTAGCATCGTGACCAATTAAGGCTACTTTTGTATTTGATTTGCTTACTGGTAAAACATTGTTGTTATTTTGAAGTAACACCATAGATTTTGAAGCTGCTTTTCTTGCCAACTCACGGTGTGTTTTGTGTCCGTTCCATTTGTCGGCTTCTTTAGCATCAACGTAAGGATCTTCAAATAAACCTAATTCAAATTTTATTTTTAAAATACGGCTAACAGCTTCATCAATAGCTTTAATATCAACCATTCCTTTTTCGTAAGCTTCCCAGAATAATGGAAAGTGATTGTAATTGGTTTGAAACATCACATCTAAACCGCCTTCAACCGCATCTTCTGTAGCTTCAGCATAATTTGCGGCTGTAAAATGTAACACATTGGCGCCACCAGTTGCACCAGCATCTGAAATTACAAATCCATCGAATCCCCATTCGCCTTTTAATTTATCTCTTAGCAACCAAGCGTTTGATGTACAAGGTGTTCCATCTAAAGAATTATAAGCCGTCATTACCGAACGTGCACCTGCTTTTTGAAAAACAGCTTTAAAAGCAGGAAAATAAATTTCTTCTAATAAGCGTTCGTTAAAACTAATTGGGTAACTATCGCGACCACCAGCACCTACATTGGCAACAAAGTGTTTTGGCGTAGTTATAACGCCTTCGTTTTCAAACTCACTAATAAAAGACAACCCCATTTGTGTTGTTAAATATGGGTCTTCGCCGTAAGTTTCCTCTACGCGTCCCCAACGTACATCGCGCGCAATATTTAAAACTGGCGATAAAATTTGACGAATACCACGCGTTTTAGTTTCTTTAGTTATTGCCTTTGCAACATCGCTAACTAAATTAGTATCCCAAGTAGCGGCTAAACCAATAGCTTGTGGGTACACCGTAGCACCATCGCGCGCTAAACCATGTAAAGCTTCGTTAAACGGAATGATAGGAATACCTAAACGTGTTTCTTCTAAAAAGTACTTTTGAAGTTTGTTAATTTCGTTTGCCATATCTTGAGCGCTTCCGGTAGAACCGTAATCCATAATTTGCTCTGCGGCATTATCGTTTTTTCCTTTTGATGAAATTTGAAAACCAAAAATACCGTGTTTCAATTTGTCTTTACCAATGCTTAAATCGCCAGGAATCATAAACATTTGCCAGAACTTTTCTTCTAAAGTCATTCGGCTTAACAAATCTTGCACACGTTCTTCAACAGGAAGTTTAGGGTTTTTATAAGGCGGATCTTTTTTATCTGTAAACGATAAAGAAATTGTAATAATTCCTCCTAAAAGCAAACACGTAAATACCTGTTTTATGTTTAATTTATATTTCATCTTTTTGCTAACTATAATTTTGTGTTCTTTAGTTTTTCTAATTGTGGCCAATCGCTTGTACCATCGTTTTCTTGTTTAGCACCAACAGTACTTCTGCCATCATTTATAATTTTTAATAAATCGGCTTTAAATTCCTTTACAATTTCAGGATGTTCTGCTTGTAAATTTTTGGTTTCGGCAGCATCGGTTTTAACATTGTATAATTGCACTATTGGAAGTGTATCGTAAATTGCTTTTTTAGTGTTGATATTTGGATAACTCCATCCGCCAGAACCTTTACAGAAATTAACTTTGTAATCGCCTTTACGGTAGGCAAACTCACCTAGAACTGAATGATGAACAATACTTTCGCGTTTTGGTAATTTAGAATTTGGCAAGTGACTAAAGCTATCTTCAGCAACATTATCAGCTAGGTCAATATTCAACACATCTGCAACGGTTGCAAAAAAGTCTGTAGTACAAACCAATTGTTCTGTTTTTGTTGGCTGAATGTTATTTTTCCATGTCATGATGTACGGTACACGGTGTCCGCCTTCAAAAATATCAGATTTTGTACCTCTATAAACGTAACTTGGATTATGGCCTTTAGACTTTAATTGTTTAAAATTAGCTGTAGGTGAACACCCATTATCGCTAGTAAAAACAATTAATGTGTTTTCTGAAATACCGTTAGCTTCCAAGGCTTTTGTAACTTCTCCAACAACCCAATCGACCATAATAACAAAATCGGCATACGGATTTTCTAAACCACTTTTACCTTTAAAAGCATCGGTTGGTAAAATTGGTGTGTGTGGTGCAGGAAGCGGCATATACACAAAAAACGGATCGTCTTTTTTTGCATTATCGTTAATATAACTTACGGTACGCTTTGTAATTTCTGGTAACGCCTGTTCGTGTTCAAAATTATCGGCGGTTAAACCATGACGCCAAGTCCCTTGCTTGGTTTTTCCTTTGGTATATTTTGTTGGAACGCTGGTTGGCATATCGTTTTCTACCCACACGTATGGAGGCATGTCTAAAGAACCACAAAATCCGTAGCTATAATCAAAACCATGTGTATTTGGTCCATTTTTAATAGGTGTTGTAAAATCTACCTCTGGTCTTGCTTTTAAGTTATCGATATCTAAACCTAAAGAATCTGGTTTTGTAATATCCCAATCCCAACCCAAGTGCCATTTACCTATAAAAGCGGTGTTGTAACCGTTGTCTTTTAAAACATTTGCAACAGTAGTTCGGTTTGGCTTTATTAATGATTTTGAATAGCCACTAACCACACCTTGTTTTAAAGAGGTACGCCAGTTATAACGCCCTGTTAAAATACTATAACGTGTTGGCGTACAAACTGCAGAACTTGTATGCGCATCGGTGTACATTACGCCGTTAGTTGCCAATGCATCGATATTAGGCGTTTCAATTTTAGAGTTTTCGTTGTAAATAGATACATCGCCAATACCTAAATCATCAGCAAGAATGTATATAATGTTAGGTTTTGTTGTATTTGTAGTGTTCTTTTTCTCTTCTTTTTTATTACATGAAAAGAAAACGACACTAATCAGGATAATTTGTAAGATGTTTTTAATATGCATTATTTGTTACGTAAATGTTGTTGATTTCTTTTATTCTTTTGTAATTCTTCATCAAATTTTAGCATCATTTTTTTAAGTTTTTTAACCTTTTTAGGATATGTTGAAGCTAAATTATGTTGTTCTGATATATCGTCTTTTAAATTATAAAGCGCTACATCATCTTCTATTATTCTTAATTTCCAATCGCCCTTTCTAACAGCTTCAAGTTTAAAATCTTTGTAATAAAAAAAGCCATCTTTTTTGTGTGGTGATTTCGCTTTTTCATTTCCAGAAAGTAAAAGCCACATGTTTTTACCATCTATTTTTTTCTCTGGTAAATCTGCACCTGTTAAATAGGCTATGGTAGGCAATATATCGATAGTTGAAGCTATTTTATCTGTAACAACTCCTGCTTTAATTTTACCATTCCATTGCGCTATCATTGGCACTCGAAAACCGCCTTCAAAAGTTTCATTTTTGTGTCCTCTTAAAGGTAAAGCACTTCCTCCGTGATCACCTCTTGAAGTCCAAGGACCGTTATCTGAAGTAAAAATAACTAAGGTATTTTCATCTATACCTTGTTCTTTCAAAGTTTTTAAAATTTCACCTACACTCCAATCTATTTCCTCTACAGCATCGCCATACAACCCTCTTTTGCTTTTACCCTTAAAATCTGGTGAAGCATATAAAGGAACATGGGGCATAGAATGTGCTAAGTACAAAAAGAACGGTTTGTCCTTATTGTCTTTTATAAAATTAACGGCTTGTTCTGTATAGCGTTGTGTTAGGGTAGATTGATCTACTGGGTATTCTATAACTTCGTCTTGCTTAAATAATGGCACTCTGCCTCCTCGCCATTTTTTTTCACGAAGGCTGTCTAAAGTCATACCTTCACGAAACTTAATGTTTTTGGCAATTTTTGATTTTGGGTTTACCGACATGTCGTTACTAAACGGAATGCCATAATACACATCGAAACCTTGAGATGTTGGCAAGTATTCTTGCTTATCGCCCAAATGCCATTTACCAATACAAGCTGTGGCGTAATTTTGCGTTTTTAACATGTTGGCAATGGTGGTTTCTTCATTACTTAAACCTCCAGGAAGATTTGGCCATAATACCTGAGGCACTCCAACACGATTTGGATAAGAACCTGTTAATAAAGCAGCTCTTGATGGAGAACATACCGATGATGCAGAATAAAAATCGGTGAATTTTATACCGTTTTTAGCCATGTTATCTAAGTTTGGTGTACTAATTAATGGCGAGCCAAATACACCAACATCTTGATAGCCTTGATCATCTGTAAAAACAATAACAATATTTGGTTTAGAATTTTTGGCCTGAGAAAATACTGTTGATTTAGGACTAAAAAAAGCCGTTATAAGAAGTAATATTAATGTTAATTTCTGCATTACGATTTTTTGTTTAATAAACCATCAAAATTGTAGGTTTTACCTGCTTCGGTTTCAAACTCAATAGATTTATCTCCATATTTTAACACACATGGCATGCCACTTTTTGATAAAACTGACACGTCTTTAAGTTTACCTGCTTCCCATGAAAATGACAGCTCAAATCCGCCACGTGCTAAAATTCCAGAAACATATCCTTCTGGCAACGTACTTGGTAATGCTGGTAATAATTCGATGTAGTTTAACTGACTTTGTAAAATCATTTCTAAAATACCTGAAGCCCCTCCAAAATTACCATCTATTTGAAATGGTGGATGTGCATCAAATAAATTAGGATAAGAACCACCACCAACTTTTCCATTTGGTCTTTCGGCAGGACTTAATAATTTATGTAATAATTTATACGCGTGATCGCCATCTTTAAAACGCGACCAAAAATTAATTTTCCATGCTAAACTCCAACCTGTACCATTGTCTCCTCTATATTCTAAAGATTGTTTTGCAGCTTGCATTAAATCTGGAGTCTCATCAAAATTAATTTCGTTTCCTGGATGAACTGCCCAAAGATGCGACACATGTCTGTGATGATTTTCTGGATTATCTTTATCTTCCATCCATTCTTGTAATTGCCCATGTTTACCTATTTGGTTTGGTGCAATTTTATCAATCATTGGTTGAAGCGTTGCTGTAAACTTTGCATCTTGATCTAGAATTTTTGAAGCTTGAATAGTGGTTTTAAATAAAGCCCTAATTAGTTGATGATCCATAGTTGGGCCAGCAACTAAACCTCCTATTTCTGGTGAATTTGAAGGCGAACTAATTAAATATCCTGTATTTGGATCTTCATATAAAAACTGACTATAGAATAAAGCCGCATTACGAAGTAACGGATAACGTTTTTTTAAGAATTCTTTGTCTTGAGTAAATAAGTAATGTTCCCAAATGTGAGATGATAACCAAGCGGCACCACCTAACCAAATACCATGATGCGATGCATTTACCGGAGCAGCACCTCGCCAAATGTCAACATTATGATGTACAATCCAACCATCGGCATTATAATGCACTTTAGCCACTTTTTCTCCAGTAATTGATAAATCTTCAATTAAATCAAAAAGTGGCTCGTGGCATTCACTTAAATTATACATTTCTACCGGCCAATAATTCATTTCTAAATTAATATTGGTTGTATAACTACTAAACCAAGGCGGCGTTAATTTATCATTCCAGATACCTTGTAATGTTGCAGGTTTAGTTCCTGGTCTGCTACTTGCAATGGTTAAATAGCGTGCATATTCAACGTAAAGCGCTACCAATTGTGGGTCGTTAGGTATTTGACTAAAATCGGCAATACGTTTATCGGTTGTGTTTTTAGATTTTCCGTTATCGCCAAAACTAATTTGAAAACGATTATAAAGTGCTTGATAATCGGTAATATGTTTAGCTTTAACAATATTGTAATTTACCTTTGAAACTTTAGCTAAAGTTTCAGATACTTTTTTTCCAGGCTCACCAGAAACATCATCAAAATCGACATAATTTGTGGCTGCAGATAAGTATACCGTAGCGTTTGAAGCATTGGTTATTTGTAGTTTACCATCGGTAGTAGTTACCGTTCCATCGGTTTTAATTTTCAAGGTTGAAACTCCCCACAATACACCGTCTTTTACTTTAACTACAAGGGTTTGTGTATTATTTGAAGTAACAACCGATTTATCTTCATGTATGGCATCTAACCATAAATCGAAATTTAAAGCTTTCTCTTTACTTGCCGATACATTTATTGCTATAATTTGATCTGGAAAACTAGATAATACTTCACGCTTATATGCTACATCATTAACTGTATACGAAACCGAACTTACGGCATTATTTAAATTAAGCTCGCGTTTATAATTTTTATAGTTTTCGTGATTTTTAAAATCGAAATAAATATCTCCAAAAGGTTGGTAATGCACTTGCTTTATTGGGTCGCTCATAAAATGTTCTTGAGCTAACTTTTGAGCTTCCAATTGTTCTCCTTTGGTTAACAATTCTCTTATTTCACCTAAATATTTACCAGCACCTTCGTGCGAATAATCGTGAGGTTTACCACGCCATAAGGTTTCCTCATTAAACTGAATGTGTTCTTGTGAAACACCACCATAAATCATAGCGCCTAAACTGCCATTACCAACGGGTATAGCTTCTGTCCATTTTTCGGCTGGTTCATCATATTGTAATTTGAACGTTTCTTTTTGTTGATCGCTTTTAGCGTTATTACAACTTGAAATTGTAATTGCTAAAGCAACAATACTTAGCTTTTTTATGGTATTTACTATTTGTTTCTTCATTTAAATCCTCCTGATTATCCTTTTATTTCAATGTAAAACGGATAGGTATATTTTAACTCGCCCTGTCTTTTTAAATAGGTTTTAGGCATTATGGTAACTTTGCCTTTTGGTAATTCTATATTATTAAAACTAAAACTTGTTTGTCCGTTAGCTTCAATTTTTACTGTTTTTGTTTGCGAACCTAAATCTAGTTCTAACTCGCCGGTGGTAGCTATTGGCGCATCAAAATGAACTGTGATATCAAACGTTTTTGCTTCATCTACAATAACATCCCAATAAATAAATTCTTTTTTAACACCTTCTTTTTTTAAGAAAAGGGCATCATTTTGATTTAGCATTACTGGATTTTCGTGAACCGTTCCAATTATTGGCATTGGTGAGTTTACAATATGTTCTGAAGTTTCCATGGTATTTAACCAAGTATCCATTTCGGCTTTTAATTCCTCAACTAAAGCAGGATGTTCTGCAGAAATATCGTTTTGCTCGTAAGGATCTTCATTTAAATTAAATAATTCAAATTTATCGTTACCATCTTCATCTTTACCAACACCAACTAATTTCATTTCCCCTTTTCTTGTTGATACATTTCTGTAATGCACTGGCGCTGTTCTTGCCCAATAACGGTTAATAATGCGTTCTGGTAAAGTCTCTTCTTTTTTGGTTAATAATGGTAATAAACTTTCGCCTTCAATATTTAAATTTTCAGGCATTTTTGCTCCTGTAAACTCAACCAAAGTTGGCAAAATATCGTAATGTGCAGCAGGAGTTTTTATGTCTCTGGCTTCTTTAAACGCTTTTGGATAATACCAAAAACTTGGTACTCTAACGCCGCCTTGAAAAACAGAGCCTTTTTTACCGCGCATGCCTGCAATATATCTTGGATGTTGCGGACCATTATCTGTCATGAAAATAACTAGTGTATTTTCATCTATGCCTACATCTTCTAATTTTTTAAATAATAATCTTAAGTTATCATCAATATTAGTTACCATACCATAGACTTTTCTGGAATTTTCTCTACTATGATCGGTAACATTTGGGTAAGGTTTTCCTTGGTTAATTAAACCCGCATCGATATCTACATCTTTGTACATATCGTAATATTTTTGCGGTAATTGTAATGGCCCGTGAGGCGCATTGTAAGCCAAGTATAAAAAGAAAGGGTTTTCTTTATTGTCTTCTACATAATCCATAGCAGCTTCGGTAAAAACATCGGTACAATAACCTTGGGTTTGTACTTGTTTTCCGTTTTTCCATAAAATTGGATTGAAGTAACTACTATCTCGTTTTAACGTATTTGGCCAATCTCCGTATTGTCCAATTCCGCCAGATAAATGGTTTAATGTATAATCAAAACCTTGATCCTGTGGTCGCATTGGGTAATTATCTCCTAAATGCCACTTGCCAATCATTCCGGTTTTATAACCTGCTTCTTTTAAAATTTCGGCAATAGTAACTTCTGAAGGAGCCATCATTGCACCACCTCTGTAGGTATCGTGAACGCCTGTAGTCATAGAATATTTACCCGTCATAATTGCAGAACGTGTTGGCGCGCACACTGGGTTTACCGAAAAGTCATCGAAACGTACACTTTTACTTGCTAAACTATCTAGAACTGGGGTTTTTATGTGTGGATTACCGTAATAGCCTAAATCTCCAAAACCTTGATCGTCTGTAACAATTAAAATTACATTGGGTTTGCTATCTGGTATTTTAACTTTTTTAGTTTCTTCACAACTATTAAAAAACAAAATAGCAGTACATAAAATGAAATAAAATAATTTTTTCATTATAATTTATTATTTAGTTGTTGCATAAACATCGTCGCCCCAAGCTTCTAATTTTTTAGTTAAACTTTTAACTAGTTCTGGGTGTTGTTGGGCGAGGTTATTATTTTCTCCTATATCTTCTTTTAAATTATATAATAAAGGTTCTGCGTTTTTGTTTCGAAGAATAAGTTTCCAATCGCCTTGGCGAATAGCTTTTCTTCCTGCATAGCCCCAAAACAAATCTCTTTCGGCTAAAGGCTCGCCTTTAATTAAATTATTTTTTAAACTTACACCATCTAGGTTTTCTGGTTGTTCTGCACCTACTAAATCCATAATAGTAGGAAATAAATCCATGGTTAAAACCGTTTCGTTATTTACTTGATTTGGTTGAATTGTTCCTGGATACCAAGCCATTGCAGATACACGATGACCGCCTTCCCATAATGTAGATTTATAACCTCTAAATGGTGCATTACTTCCTACTTTCTTTGATGCACCGTTATCTGAACAAAAGAATACAATCGTGTTTTTATCTATATTCAGTTCTTTTAAAGTTTTCATCACTTCACCAACGCCTTCATCCATAACTTCAACCATTTCTTTATAAATGTTGTTAAGTTCTTCATCAGACATTTTATTTTTTTGCTTAGCACCATTTTTCCAGCCTACGTAACGTTCTGCTGCAGATTTACGCCCTTGAAATGGTCCGTGAGGCGCTTCATGCGGAATGTAAAGTAAGAAAGGTTCGTCTTTATGGCGTTTAATAAAATCTACAGAATGCTTAGTAATTAAATCTGTAGAATAACCTTTTTCATTTTTAATAGTATCTCCAACCCACCAATCTTCGTAGCCTTCTTGATCGATGTGTGAGTGATAATCGACATTACCAGAAACATAACCAATATACTCATCGAACCCTTGGTTAATTGGATTAAATTCTTTTTTATACCCCACGTGCCACTTACCAAACATTCCGGTTACGTAACCTGCATCTTTAATAGCTTCGGCAAAGGTTTTTTCACTAACAGCTAAACCTTTATCACGATGATATTTTGCTGTAACCACACCATCAATACCCACTCGTTGTTGGTATTTACCCGTTAACAAAGCTGCTCTGGTAGGGCTACAAACAGGTCCATTGGCATGAAAATCTGTAAATTTAATACCCTCTGAAGCCATTTTATCAAGGTTAGGTGTATTTATTAATGTGCTGCCGTAACACGATAAATCGCCGTAACCCATATCGTCTGCCATAATAATAATGATATTAGGTTTACGGGTCTTTTGCGCATCACAGCTTAAACTGATTACTGCTAAAATTAAAAGACTAAAAAGTGTATTAAATTTTGTAATCATACTTGCTTTATTTCTAATGTATATATTAAATTAATCGTTCCAATGCTTTTCAATAATCTCAAGAATTTCTGGATTATCTGCATCTGTATCTCCAAGCATTTCGCGTTGTTTTAAGATTTCAGCTTTCATATCGGCAATAATATCTTTGTATTTTGGGTCGTTGTACGCATTGTGCAATTCGTGCGGATCTTCTTGTAAATCGTAAAAATCCCAGAATTGATTTTGAGCAGCTCCTTTAAATCCGTTTCCATAAAAGAACGCTAATTTGTAACGTTGACCACGAATACCGAAATGCCCAGGACGATCTTTGGAATGATCCCAATAACGATAATAGCCATAATCTCTCCAATCGCTAGGTGTGTTTCCTTTTAAGTTTTCACGGAAACTGCGCCCTTGCATATCACTTGGATAATCAATTCCTGCATAATCTGCGAATAATGCTGAAAAATCTACATTTTCGATTAAATCTTTATTTCTTGCTCCTGCTCTTACTTCTTTTGGATAACGAATAACGAACGGCATGTGAATAGATTCTTCGAAAATTAAACGCTTATCGAACCAACCGTGTTCACCCAAGAAATAACCTTGATCTGCTGTGTAAATTACTACGGTATTTTCTGCAAGTCCGTTGGCTTCTAAATAATCTAAAAGTTTACCAATATTATCATCTACCGCTGCACCAGAACGCATAAAATCTTTCACCATTTTTTGGTAAGTTTTATAACGTGCTTCTTCGTTAGTTAAGCCATCTACAGAAAATGGTAACCCTGGATAATTCATGAAATCTTTACGTAATTCTGGATTTGCTGTAGCATCTAAATAACGTTGCTTTAAATTATCCATAGATTGTCCTAAAAACGAACGTCCTGTTTCGGATGCACTGCTATCGTAAAATGATTCTGGAACTGGGATTTCTTCATCTTCATAAAGATGTGCAAAACGCTCTGGGTAATCGTAAGGCTCGTGTGTTGCTTTAAAATGACACATGGCCATGAATGGTTTATCCTTATCTCGATTTTCAATCCAATCAATCATCATTTCGGTAATAATATCAGTACTATAGCCTTTGTATTGCTTCCCGCCTTCGTAATAATCTTTCCAGTTATCGGCAGTTTTAATTATTGGGTCGTGATATTCACCTTGCCCCGGAAGCACTGCATAATAATCGAAACCTGCAGGTTCTTGTTTTAAATGCCATTTACCAATAATAGACGTTTGGTAACCGCCTTTTTGCATTTCTTTAGCAATGTTGTTGTATTGCGGCGATAAACCAGCATCTAAAATTTTAACGCCGTTTACATGACTGTATTGCCCTGTTAAAATAGTAGCTCTACTTGGTGTACAAATAGAGTTTGAAACTAAACAGTTTTCTAAAACCGTACCTTCATCTGCTAAACGATGTATGTTAGGCGTGTGTACATAATCTTTTAAAATACCGTCATAAATACCCCAAGCTTGTCCTGTATGGTCATCTGCCATAATGAACAAAATGTTTGGACGTTCTGTGTTAGTTTCAGCTTTAGCTGTTTCTTCTTTTTTTTGTTCTTTACAACTTGTAAAAGATGCAAAAACTAATAAACATATTGCACCTATTTTAAGTACATTTTTCATTTTATATATTGTTTAATTGGTAACGTTTAATGTTACTGTTTCAAAATTATTTGATGCTGGACCAATACCAATTTCAAATTCGCCTGGTTCAACGACGTATTTATGTAGTTCGGTATCAAAGAATTGTAAATCTTCTGGTGTAATATTAAAAGTTACTGTTGTAGATTTCCCTGGTTTTAAAGTAATACGCTTTATACCTCGTAAACTTTTTAATGGTCGTTTAACCGAACTCTTTAAATCTTTAATATACAATTGTACAACTTCTTCCCCTTGCAAATCTCCTACATTTTTCACCTTAACAGATACTTTTGTTGCCTCTGTAGTTTTAATTTGATTTTTATCTAATTTCAACTTTTCGTAGCTGAATTTTGTATAGCTTAAACCGAAACCAAAAGGATATAAAGCTTCTCCTTCGTAATACCTATAAGTTCTACCTTTCATACTGTAATTTACAAATGGTGAAAGTTCTTTATGCGATGTATAAAAGGTTACAGGTAATCTTCCTGAAGGGTTATAATCTCCAAATAGCACGTCGGCAATAGCAGTTCCACCAAGTTCACCAGGATACCAAGCTTCTACAATAGCTGGTAAATTATCGTTTTCCCAGTTTATGGCTAGCGCACTACCGTTTAATAATACTAATACAACTGGTGTTCCTGTTTCATGTAGCGCTTTTAATAATTCGGTTTGTACTTCTGGTAAATCGATGTTGGTTTTATCACCTCCATCAAAACCTTTTGAGTTTACTGGCATTTGCTCGCCTTCAACACCTGGAGAAATTCCACCAACAAAAACAACAACTTCTGATTTTTTTGCTAAATCAATCGCCTTTTCAAAGGAAGTCTTTTCTGGTGAAGCCCACATAAACTTTAGTTTTGCAGGATAACCTTCATGATAATATTTAATATCAACCTTATAAGTTTTTCCTTTTTCAAGTTGAATTGACTCATCTATTACACGTCTTTTAGGTTTGTTCGTATTATCTACAATTACTTTACCATCTATAGCTAACGTATAACCTTTATGATGACTTTGTAATCCTAATTTGTAAGTTCCTGAAACATCTACTTTAATATTTCCTGTGTATTTAATAGCAAATTTTGCTTCGTTTAAACCTTCAACAAGATTTAAATTCCAGTTTGAATTAATCACTTCTTCTATACGGGTTGCCACTGGAGTTCCTGTAAATTCGTGATTGTTATAATATTTTGCTTGCAACCCTTTTTTACCATCAAAACTTAAAACCTCACTAGGAACCAAAGACATTGTAGGTTCTTTAGAAATTAATTGTGTACCAGCTTCGTAATAAACCGTGGTGTTTTCTGAAACTTTATTTTTAATACCATCTAAAGGTGTGAAGTATTGCGAAGGAAAACCATTATAGTTTCCTAAAAGCACTTCTAAATCGTTTGCATTAGGACCAACAACTGCGATAGATTTTAAATTCTTTTTTAATGGTAATGTTTGGTTTTCATTCTTTAATAAAACAATAGATTTTTGAGCAGTTTCTAAAGCTAAAGCTCTGTGTTTTTCTGAACTTACCACATCCATTGGAATGCTTGCATAAGGCACCATTTCGGTAGGATCGAACATGCCTAATTTAAATCGTGCTTTAAAAATTCGTTTTAGAGACACATCAATTTCATCTTCTGTAATTAAACCTGCTTTAACGGCTCCTTTTAAATACTCGTAACGCGAACCACAATTTAAATCTGTTCCTGCTAAAACAGCTACTGCAGCCGCTTCTTCTTTAGAATCTACGTAATTATGATAATCGTGAATATCTCTAATAGCATTACAATCTGAAACCACGAAACCATCAAAACCCCAATCTTTACGTAAAATATCGTCTAGTAATTGATGACTTGCACAACAAGGTTTTCCCATGTATCTGTTATAAGCTGCCATTACAGAGTATGCTTTACCTTCTTTAACTGTTGCTTCAAAAGCTGGTAAATAGGTATCGTATAAATCACGTTCAGTAGTTATAGCGTCGAAAAAGTGTCTCTCTGGTTCTGGCCCACTATGCACTGCAAAGTGTTTTGGAGTTGCTACTAACTTTAAGTATTTCTCATCATCACCCTGTAAACCTTTTACAAAGCTTACTCCCATTCTTGAAGTTAAATAAGGATCTTCGCCATAAGTTTCTTGACCACGCCCCCAACGCGGATCACGAAAAATATTAACGTTAGGTGTCCAGTAGGTTAAACCTTCGTAACGTTTGTATGATTTATTACGTTGTGCTTCATGGTGTTTAGCTCTTGCTTCATCTGAAATTACAACGGCATCGTTATATATTAAATCTGTATCAAAAGTAGCCGCTAAGCCTATTGCCTGTGGGAATACTGTGGCTTTACCAGCACGAGCTACACCGTGTAAACATTCATTCCAATATTCATGCGCAGGAATATTTAATCTTGGAATAGCAGGCGCATCATTCATCATTTGCCCTACTTTTTCATCAAGAGTCATTCTTGATACTAAATCGTCTACACGTTCATCAAAAGATAAAGAGGTATCTAGATATGGTAATGTTTCTTGAGCTTTAGATGGACTAACTGCAACTAAAACTAGTACTATTAAAATTTTTAATTTAATGTGTTTCACTTTTAAATTATTCTTAGGATTATTTATAATTTACTTCAACCACAGAAATAGAATTTGCTGGAATATCTACAACTTGAGCATGATTATCTTTTAACCAAATGTCGAAAGTTTTTGTTTTGTTAGATTGATTTTTAATAAACAGATAAACATTGTTATCATCTTTAAGTGTAATTGTATCACCATACCAAGATGCCGATGCTATACGTTTCATTCCTGGTTTCATAAACCTTCCAAAAAGAGCCATGACCGCATAATCTGGATTGTATGTTACTGTTTTATCTTTTCTGTTGATTTTAATTAAACTGTTTTGTTTCCATCCCCATCCACTTGAAGAATCTTCATTTAAAATCATGTTCCAATAACAAAAGTTTGGCACCCCATGATTTATAAACCCAGCAACTTCATTAAACCTTGAAAATGCTTGATCTACACTATTTTTACCACCGTAACAATTACCTTCGGTATGTAAAAATTTAATATCTGGGTAAACCGCTTGCATATTTTCCACTTGTCTGGCATTCATGTATTGTACACCAATACCATCAACTGCTTCTCGCCATGTTGTATTTGATACAAATTCTAAACCATCCAATCGCTTTGCTGTACGGAAAGAACCCGCCCAAATTTCAGCTGGTATATTATCTTTTTCGAACTGTGGACGCAAATAATTAATTACAAACTCTCCCATTTGCTCTGGAGGCATGTGGCAAGACGGGTATTTTGTAGAAATATCTTGCTCGTTTTGAATTACAATTTTATTTACTGTAATACCTTCTTTAGCATAAGCATCTACATATTTAGAAAAATATTTAGCGTAGGCTTTGTAAATTTTAGGATCGTCTTTTAAAACATTTTTCTCAGGAAATTCTTCCCCTCTATCCATTAACCCCGATTCTTTCATCCAACCTGGAGGACTCCAAGGCGATGCAAATAATTGCATGTCTGGATTGTACTTATAAGCCATTTGAATAAAAGGAATAACGCTTGTACGTTCTCTTTCTATAGAAAACTTTTTCATTTCAAAGTCGTTTGCTACTTCGCTATAACTATAAGCATCAATTCCAAAATCACTTGCGCCAATAGCGGTTCTGCACACTGTAAAATTTGCACCATTAACATCAAAAAGGTTTTTCATAATCTCATTTTGCTGTGCTTCACTTAAAGACATTAATGCTTCGCCTCCTATTTCGTTAAAAGCACCGCCAATTCCTGTTATGGTTTGAAAAGATATATCTGGATAAATTCTAACAGAAATACCTTTTCCTTCTGATTTTGCTTCTTGTGTTTTTATTGGATTTGAAGCTATTTTTTCACCTTCAACTAATTTCACATAATGCACTTTAGCATTACGCTGTGCGTTTATTGAAAAGGTGATTGATAGAATAATAGTTAATGTTAAAACGATCTTTTTCATTTATTCTTTACTTTTTAAATTTCGCTTTTAACACTACAGGGTAACTATCTCCATTAACAGCAGGCATATTTATAGTTAATCCTTTATTAGTTTGTTTAAATGAAACTTTTCTACCATCGTACAATTGTGTTAATCCTTTAAGAGTTCCTGGACTAACTTCGCTTGATTTTGCAAAAGAAGGAATTACAAATTCACCACCTTTAGGATTCATTACTATAATGTAAAAATCGTCTCCTTTGGTTGTAAATCTAACTTCATCATTAGCAAAAGCAGGCGTTGCAGTAGTACGTTGATTAAAATGCTCGCCGTGTTTTTGGTTTTCTGTGGCATTTCTAAGTTCACCTTCAACAGTTTCAACTTCTTCTCCTCTTACACTTTTACCATCCCCAAAAACTTTCCAAGGACGTGTGCCATAAATAGCTTCACCATTAATTTTTAACCAATCGCCAACGATAACAACACTCTTTTTTATTTCGTGCGGAATAGTTCCATCAGGGTTTAATTCCATGCTTAATAATAAATTACCATTTTTACTAACCGCTTCAATTAGCATTTCAAGAATAGTACGTGCATTATGTGTTAAATGGCGATCTTTTTTGTAAAACCAATCTGTAAATGTAATTTCGGACTGCCAAGGGTATTCACGTAAAGTATTACTACCACCAGATTCTACTTCGTTTACAGTACCTTTTGCTTTACGTTTTAAAAGCATTACAGCATCAATTTTACCATTTTCGCTTAAACTATTATTATAAAGTTTACGTGTTACTTCTTTTCCGTAATCGCCATAAGTAAAGTTAAATCCATCGTTATATAATAAATCTGGCTTATACTTATCAACTAATTCTATATGACGTTTTAGCCAGTTTTTTTTGATATCTTCAATAATTTCAGGTGTACGATCTTCTGGAGCTGGACCGTATAAATCTTTTGGGTCTAAACCTTCCCACCATTTCCCTTTTCCGTCTGCTTTTGTTAAGCGTGCATCGTAAGGTACACCTGCATATTTACCTTCTTTATCTGAGCCAAATGCAGGTTTCCACCAATTTAAAAAACGGTCGTCATGACTGGTAACTCCAAATTTCAAACCTGCTTTACGTGTAGCAGCTTCAAACTCACCAATAATATCTTTTTTAGGACCAACATTAACCGAATTCCATGGATGGTAAGACGAATCGAACAAATCAAAATGATCGTGATGGTTTGCTAATGCCACAATATATTTTGCTCCATTTTCTTTTGAAAAATTAATTAGAGCTTCGGCATCAAATTTTTCGGCTTTCCATAAGTTTATAACATCTTTATAGCCAAATTCTGAAGGATGCCCATAAGTCATTAAATGATAGGGATATGCCATTTTACCAAAAGTTTGTCTACCAACATCTTGCATGTACATGTGGCGTGCATACCAACCGCCACCTTGTTCTGGCACCGCTTGTGGCCCCCAATGAAACCAAATGCCAAACTTAGCATCTCTAAACCATTCTGGGCATTGGTACTGTTCTGCTAATTCGTCCCAGGTTAATGCTTTTTCTTGTGCTGTTAGTGGAATAGCTGTTAATGTAACAAGAAGTGTACAAAGGATTAAATTACTAAGTTTTGGCATTAATTTCATCTTGTTCAAAGGGATATATTATTATTTTTTTGTTTTAAAGTTATATGCTTCTGGATTATCGAAAAGACCGAATTCACGTTTTGTTAAATCTGCAGGGTCACCAACTTCTTTAATTAATTTTTCAAGCTCTTGTTGTAAATCTTCTTTAACTTCTTTATAATTTTCATCATCTATAAGATTTACAAGTTCCCAAGGGTCATTTTTTAAATTAAATAATTGATAGGTGTAAACCTCTTTTTTAGCACTAACAATTAATTTAAAATCGCCTTTACGAACTGCTCTATGCCCACCACCATTGTTAATGTTTGGGCGTGTTTTTTCACCAGGCCATGAATTATACGCGTAAAACATACTTTCTCTAACCGCATCTTTTTCTCCTTTAATAACTGGAGTCAAATCTTTTGTTTGAACAGACTCAGGAATATCTAAACCTGTTAAGCCACATAAAGTTGGAAAAATATCGTGCAAATAAGCAAAGGCATTTGTTTTTTGATTCTTAGGAATGTTGGGGCCACAAAATACCATAGGCACACTTACACTGTGCTCATAAACATTTTGTTTTCCTAACAAACCATGCTGACCTAATGCCAAACCATTATCTCCCGCTAAAACGATTATTGTATTATCGGCTTTTCCTGAAGCTTCAAGAGCTTTTAAAATACGACCAATTTGAGTATCGGTTGCGGTAATCATTGCGTAATAATCTGAAATTTCTTTTTGAACTCTTTCAGGAGTTCTTGGGAATGGTGCTAAGCGTTCATCACGAATTTTTTCGTCTGCTAATTCAAAAGGGTGCTTAGGCATAAAGTTTTCTGGTAACGCAATATCTGCTACAGGGTACATGTCGTGATATTCTTGTGGTGCAGTTCTTGGGTCGTGAGGTGCTGTAAAAGCAACATACATTAAAAATGGATCGTCTTTTTTATAAGAATCTAAGAAATCAACCGCAGCATCAGCAAATACTTCACTACTAAACTTTTCATCATTTTTATAAGGCTCAGACCAACCTGTTTCAGGAGAATAATCTTTCACTTTAGTTCCAAAATGTCTTGTCATTCCACCTAAAAAAGCAGATTTAACTGTACTAAAACCACGTTCTACCCACTGCTCTCCGTTATGTTGTTTTCCTGTAGCAAAAGTGGTATAACCATTGGCTTTAAAATACTCTGGAAAGGTTAATTTATCGCTTTTTCCTTGATCTTCTTTATTAAATGCGAATTGCGCGTAAACATTTGGTTCAATATTAAAATAGTGGCGCCCTGTCATTAACATAGCTCTACTAGGCGAACAAACAGCGGCTGTAGTTGCTCCCAAAATATATGAATTTGTGAAAGCTGTACCGTTTCTAACTAACTTATCCATGTTTGGTGTTTGCACATTGTATTTATGCAATTCGTTAATGGTTCCGTTGCGTTGATCATCAGTGAAAAGAAATAAAATGTTTGGCATTTCTTTTTCTTTGGATACCGTTTTTTCTTCTACTTTTTCTTTACATGAATTAACACCTATAAAAAGTATTAAAACAAAAATTCTGATTAGGTTTTTAGTATTGCTCATTTTTATTGTGAACCTTATTTTAAAATTATTATTTTATTAATCTTCCCAAATTTCTGGTTTTGGAGCTTCTAATTTCTGCCCTATAACAACATCCTTTTTACGCTTTGAGGGTGTTACTTTTAAATGTTTAATTTCTCCATTAACTATTTCACCTTCAACTATAGTATTTTGTTTTGCATACAACTTAAACTCAGCACTCCAGTTTGAAGGAAACGCTGGTAAGAGTATAATTTTATTGTTTACATTTTGTAAAATCATACGTTGTAGAGCTGTTGCGGCAACCGATGAGTGTTGTACATCTGGTGTACCATCGTGTGTAGACATAAAAAAACCTGGGTAACGTTGTTCTGGAACCGGACGGTGTAATGCCCAAACCACTTCTTTCTGCACAGAATCGGTTAAACCAACCATAGCTGCCATAATGGCTTCTGGATGCCAACCTCCACGAAGATATCCTGGAGCCCATTTTGGGTTTTTACCACCAACATCATCAACTAAAGTTGTACGGTTTTTGTAGGTATCTTGAGCCATTTTTAAATCTGGCAAACCAACACCATACAAATGATACGGGAATACTGAATACAATTCGGCAACTTCTACATTGGCTTTTTTAGATTTTATTACTTCGGCATTAGCCAAAATTTTTGTTCCGTTTCTATCTCTGGTTGGAATTTCTGGAACTCTAGCTAATAGTTCCTTCCAATAAGTTCTATCTGCTTCTGTTGTTAAATGGTCAGGAAGTTTTAAGAGCCTGCCCAATACCGAACGTAATCCTGCAATAAAGGGCATTGGATTATCTGCTTTTCTAAATGTTTCTAAAACATGGACATCTGGAAAATATAATTTACCACCTTTATGTGGCCAATGCAAGTCAAAAAACTTAACCACTTCTGAAGCAAAAGGGATGAATTTTTCTTTGGCAAACGTTTCGTCTAAAGTATAATCATAATGCTCTGATAAATACCAAGCCACTTCTAAACCAGCATTCCAATGAGTTCGGTGCCATTGAGATTGTTGTTGCCCAGGTTCTAAACCTTCTCTGTTAACACCATAAACCCCAGGAGCAATAACTCCCCAAAGTGTTGTAGATTCGCGAACTACCGTACCTTCATGTCTAAAAACAGTATTGGTGTTTTCTTTCATTAAATTGAATCCTCTCATATATAAATTGATAAAAGGATTGGTGTATTTAAATTGTCCGGCAGCATTCATGGAGTAAAATGGCAACCGTACATTTTGATGCAACATTAAATTACCCCAAGAACGATGGTCTTTATCTTTAAAGTGTTTTATACCGGTATGATTGCGTTGTAAAACTTCATTTAAATCTGGGGCAAACATAGAACCGTTCCAGATTATTGGAAATTCGCCTTCGCCTGCCATAGCATTTAAATACATAGTGTATGCGTAACCTGCACTAGTTTGTTTAGCTTCTTTAAATCCGCTTAAATGAATGTAACTACTATTCCAAAAATTTTGCCACCAAGAAACGTGGTTTTCCCAATTTGTTTTTAAATTGATTTTTTTAGAAACCTGAGCATTTAATTCCTCTAACCATTTTTTAGCAGAGTTAACACGCTTGTTAAGTGTATAAATTTTTAAATGATTGCATTTTCTTGGTTTAGAAACTAAAGTTGTATCGGAAGTATTAACCATTTTATCTCCAACAATAGTTGCTCCAAAGGTTCTATTTTCTAAAACATTATCAACCTTTTCTGGGTTTTTAATTTCTAATGCTTTTAATGTCCAATCAAAGGCTTTTGTTGAACTATTTCTATGATACCAAGTAATGGCTTTTTTATTGCCGTTTACAATAACATCTGGAGATTCTGTAACGCCACCAGGAATACCTTTTAAGTTAGTTTCGTTAATTAACTTTGGGGTTTTTCTCCAATTATGAAGCGTGACATTGATTTTGAATTTTGAATCTGAATTGTTTTCAACATGAATAATATTGTTGTTCTTGTCTATCCAAATTTTAGACTTAAATCCATTATCCCCTTCTAAATAAATAACGCTTTCTGTTAAAACAAGTTCTTGTTTGAAAGTGTTTTTAAACGGATTAGGAGTTACTTCTACTTCAACATCACTCAATTTTAATAGTCGGTGAGCTTCAGACCAAGCATCAACATGTCTTACTGAAATCCAAAGATGACCATTTTCTAAAACAGAAACCAAAGCCCCTGTAGTACCGTTACCAAGGGGCATAGCATCAGAAGCTATTTTGCTTTTTTCAGTCCATGAAACATTATACGCATCAACAGATAAATTTTGACTGTTAAGTTTAACACTTATTAAACAAATGCAAATGAATATGACTGATAATTTAAGTTTCATAGGGGATTTTTTCTTCTATTTTTAATGCTTCTTTTTAATGTTTTTTTTATTTAAATATCTGTTTAAATTTTCTTCATTTAAAGCATCACTGTCACCGTACTTTTGTCTCATACGTTCTAGTTGTTCATGCATATCTTTTTGTACCGATGCATATTCTAGATTATTATATACATTATGCATTTCTGATGGGTCTTTTTCTAAATCGTATAATTCCCATTTATCAATATCATAGTAAAAGTGGATTAATTTATAACGATTAGTTCTAACTCCGTAGTGACGTTTAACCTTATGCTCTGCAGGGTATTCGTAGAATGTGTAATAAATTGCATTTCTCCATTCACTGGCTTCTCCTTTTACTAAGTCTCTAAGAGACTCTCCTTGGATTGATTCGTCTATCTCTACACCTGCATAGTCTAAAAACGTAGGAGCGAAATCAATATTTTGTACCAACTCGTCAATTACAGTTCCTGGTTTAATTTCTTTAGGGTACTTCATTAAAATTGGTGTTCTAAACGACTCTTCGTACATAAAACGTTTATCGAACCAACCGTGTTCTCCTAAGTAAAATCCTTGATCTGATGTATAAACTACAATAGTGTTTTCTTCTAAACCGTTTTCTTTTAAATAATCTAAAACTTGCCCAACGCCATCATCAACAGATTGAATAACTCTTAAATAATCGTGCATGTATCGGTTATACTTCCAAGCGGCAAGCTCTCTTCCTTCTAAATTTTGAGATTTAAAATCTTCTATAATTGGGTCGTAATAGGCATCCCAAGCGGCTTTTTGTTCATCGGTCATTCTATCATATTTTCTTTGGAACATGCCACGATATTTCGTTTTAATATCTCCATCTTTATCTAACATTTTTAAATCGTAAACGAGATCCATGTCTTTAAAAATGCTCATTTCTTGTGAAGCTGCCGCTGGTCTATCTTCGTAATCATCAAAGAAGTTTGCAGGTGGTTCAAAGTTTACAGAATCTAAAAGTGTAAAATATTTTTCCTCTGGCATCCACGTTCTGTGTGGTGCTTTTTGGTGATACATTAATAGGAATGGTTTGTCTTTTTCTCGCTTATTCTTTAACCAATCTAATGCAATGTCTGTAGTAACATGAGTTACATAGCCAGGGTATGTTTTTTTAACACCATTTTCTATAAAATCTGGCGAATAGTATTGCCCTTGCCCCGGAAGTACGTTTGAGTAATCGAATCCTTGAGGTAAACCATCTAAATGAATTTTACCAACTAAAGCCGTTTGGTATCCATTTTTTTGTAGAGCTTTCGCAAAGTTATCTTGATTCCAGTTAAATGGTTGTAAATTATCCACCTTACCATTTTTAAAACTATGTTTTCCTGTAAGAATGGCGGCTCTACTTGGAGCACAAATAGAATTATTTACAAAACCTTTATTAAAAATGGCTCCTTCTTTAGCAATTCTATCAATATTTGGTGTGTTATTTAAACCATGGCCGTAAGCACTAATAGCTTGGTAAGCATGGTCATCGCTCATTATAAAAACAATGTTTGGTTGAGTACTAGTGGTTTCTTGATTATTCTTACAACTACTAAGAGTCATGACTAGCATTAAAAAAATCAATTTGAGACCCCTATTTTTAAATAAAACTTTGATTTTTAATTGTTTATCTATCATTATTATATAATTTAACAAATATGGTTGTAACACAAAAACTATTTGAACACAAAGTGAGAAATGAAATAAGATTCTATTTCTTTTCTAAAATCTGCCCAACTTATTGTTATAAAATAAAGCACAAAATAGCATTGATTAAAATTACTTCGACCAATAACAACTCTAAAAAGGTGTTGGTAAAGAAACTACCGTTATTTATTTACCTAAGTATTTTTAGTTAAACAATACTGATAAAAACATATGTTAAGAACCATATATAAACTAATCCACAGTTAATCTTGGTAAGTTAGGTATGCAGAAACCAACCAATGATTTGCTTTTCCTTTTTCGGCTTTTGTTGCGGGAATAGAAATTCTTAATGTATGTTTTCCAGATTGTAATTTGCCTAAATTTACCGTAAACGGTTCTACTTTTGAACCTGGACACCAATTTGATCTTGAAAGGTCTGAAGATGCTAATCGCTCTTCTATTTCCTTAATCTTATATGTTTTTGTTTTTCTATCTCTGTAATAAGTAGAATCTTTCTTTAACCAAACACCAGAAGTTGGGTTAAAACGTCTAAAAGATGCGCAATCGTCACGCCACGGAATAGTATCTAAAACCAATTTATTATCAAAAAACACACTGTTTTTAATTTTAATAAATTCATCTCCTCCGCTATGGCCTCCGTGGCCTGTAGTTATATAATGTAACTTTACGTTTTTAAGGCTTTTATCAATTTCAAAAGAATAATTT
The DNA here is from genome assembly GCF_049132085.1 of Seonamhaeicola sp. NFXS20. Taxonomy (NCBI): domain Bacteria; kingdom Pseudomonadati; phylum Bacteroidota; class Flavobacteriia; order Flavobacteriales; family Flavobacteriaceae; genus Seonamhaeicola; species Seonamhaeicola sp. NFXS20. Next base: position 672,174 of record NZ_JAFMPU010000002.1, read on the forward strand.
AAAGGCCCTTCTGCAAAAAAATAAGGCAATGATTGCCCTTTAACATAGCTTACAGCATTTACAAGCGGCATTACTTTTCTTTGTTTTCTGGGTCTATCAGAATAAATAAGACTTAAATCTATTTTATATCCCGTTTTGGTCCATGTATCAATCCAAACACCAATATAAAATGTTCCGGTAACTAGACTTTCTAAATCTGAAATATCCTGATTCCAAACTACTTCTTTTTCCCATTTAGGAATGTATACTGGTTTTCTATGTTTTGCCTCGTTGTTACTATAATACCCAACCCCAAAAGGCGTCATAAATCGCAATAATTCTACAACGGGTTTGTAATTTTTTGTAGCTAATACACCCCCATGTTTTTCGCTCATATATGAAGCTTTTGGAAATTCTTTCTTTCCTTTAGAAACATCTATAATAGAGATTTGATTGGGATCTGTAACCACAAAACAAGAACCTGATTTATCCCATTTATCTCCGTTTGATTTTAATGTTAACTTTACAGAAACATCGGTTCCTTTAGGAAATTTAGGAACGGTTATCTTTTTTAAAACGATTCTTCCTCCTTGAAGTCTTTGAACATCTGGATTTGGATTTTCTTTTCCGAAGTTTATAATTTGATTTTTAAAAACAACCTTTTCAATAGTATTTTGAGAAATTATGTTTTGACTAGCACTTAATATTACAAATAAGGCAATTAATCTTAACTTCATTTTAAAATGATTTTTAGTGTTGTTCCTTTTACTAAATCTGTATGATTAACAAAGTAACTTTTGTGGGGTTTGCCATTTAATTGAATTTCATGTATTACCCCTTCTTTATTACCAGATTTTTCAATAACCAACTCTTTTCCTTTGTAATACTCTGCGTTTAATGAAATAGTAATTTTATCAAAAACAGGAGTTGTAATAGTATAAGTAGGTTCTGCAATAGATACTGGATAAAAGCCCATCATACTATACACCAACCACGCCGACATGGTACCTGTATCATCATTACCTGGAAGACCGTTTGGTTTATTTCTAAAATGCTTATTGGCCAATTCTCGAACCAATTTTTGAGTTCGCCATTCTTCTCCTTTTACGTAGTTAAATAAAAATGGATAAGCAATATCGGGCTCGTTAGCCATATCAAATTGATTAGTATCAAAAACGTTTTGTAATTCATTTACAAAACTCTTTTTGCCTCCATAAAGTTTAATCATTCCTTTAACATCATGAGGTGCCATAAAAGCATACTGATAGGCGTTCCCCTCTATGTAACCTACATTTTCTTCAAAATTTGCACCTGCTAAGGGGTCAAATGGTTCATAGAAAGAACCATCGGCATTTCGGGGTCTTAATAATTTATAATTTTTATCGTATAACTTCCTGTAAGAAATTGAACGTTTTTTAAAAATCTTATAGTCTTCTGTTTTACCCAATTCTTTAGCTAATACAGCAATAGCATAATCGGCAGCATTGTATTCTTGGGTAGTTGAAACAGGGCCTCTTTGTCCAACCACTAAATAGCCTTTTTCTAAATAGTTTTTTAAACCAGGGCGCAACGGATTGTTTTCTAAAGCTGTGGCACTTTTAAGCATTGCTTTGTATGCCTTATTTACATCAAAATCTTGTATGCCTTTCATGTAAGTATCTGTAATAACAATACTTGCTGGATCTCCAACCATGGTAAACGTTTCGGTAGAATTTAATTCCCATTTTGGTAACCAACCATTTTCATCGTACATATTCAACATGCTTTTTACCATGTTTGATTGTTGTTTAGGGTAAACTAACGACATTAATTGGTGTAAGTTTCTATAGGTATCCCAAAGTGAAAATACTGTGTAGCGTGTACCTTTTGTATTTCCTATTTTACCTGTTTTAATTTCTGGATAATCACCATTAATGTCGTTTAACGTATTTGGATGAATTAAGGTATGGTATAAAGCTGTATAAAAATTGATTTTATCATCTTCTGTACCGCCTTCTACTTTTATTCTTGAAAGTAGGCTATTCCATTGGTTAAATGTTTCTTTATATACATCATCAAAAGACTTATTGCCTGTTTCTTTTTCAAGATTTTCTCTGGCATTTTCAATACTTACATAGGATACGCCAATTTTTACTTCAACAGTTTCTTCCTTTTCAAATTCATACGAAAAATAAGTACCAATGCTATCGCCTACCACCATTTTTGTGTTACGTTCCATCATTCTGGTTTTACCGTTGTAAGTCATCCATTTGGCTTCTTCACCATGGTAAACATCAGGTTTTTTCCAAACTCCAAATTTTTTGGCAGGTTTAGAAAATTTAGCCACAAAATACACTGGGTAAGCATCTTCTGGACTGTTATAACAAAACGAACCTACACTTCGCATACCTTGAATTTCGGTTGGAGAGACTACTTGTACCATGGCTCCTTGCTCGTTAGTTAAGCCTAATCCTAAATTAATTAGGATATTAGATTTACCTTTTGGAAATGTAAATTTATTAACCCCAACGCGGGTTGATGCTGTAAATTCTGTTTTAATATTATATTTATCGAGTGTATTACTGTAATAACCCGCTTTTCCAATTTCGTTTGAATAGGTAGTGCCATACTCTAAATGATTGGTTTTAACCTCTCCTGTAGTTGGCATTACTAAAATTACGCCCAAATCTGGACAACCAACACCACTTAAATTTACTTGACTAAACCCTGTTAAAAAGGTGTTTTCGTAAACATAAGGGTTAGATAACCAACGGCTATCTTTTTCTAGTTTATTTTGTTTTCCTGAAACATTAAATGGCGATACGCTTGCCATACCACGTGGTGCTATTGGACCAGGATAGGTTGCCCCAAAATTAGAGGTACCAATAAAAGTGTTTACATACGTAGCACACTCTTGTGATGCTACGCATGAAACACGAAACATAAAATAAACTAAAAATAAAACTATTGAAAACTTAAACTTCATTAAAAACTAATAATTAATCTATTAAAATTTCATCTATAAATATCCAAGCTTCTTTAACTTTTATATCACTTTTATTGATTTTAGCCTCTACCTTTATATATCTGGCTTTTTGTGCTTCAAAATCAATACTAAAATCTTTTAATTTAGGTTCGTTATAAACCTTAAAAGGTTTTTCAATTTTACCAACTTCTGTGAAGTTTTCGTTATCATCAGATAGTAAAACATTTATTTCTGTTGGGTAATAAACACTGTTTTTTTGGTTTACCATGCTCCCAATGGTTACTTTGCTTATATTTTTTTCTTCGCCTAAATCTATAACAACTTTAGCGTCTTTATTTAACCAAGCTTGCCATCTGCCATCGCGAAAATCTTTACTACCACGTAACGTATTTACTAAATTAAAGGCTTGAGAACCTTGATACCTTTCATGATAATTAGTTACATAATCAACTTTACTCGCTACGCCTTTATGAAACGTAATTGTTTCTTTAAACACATGATTTATTGGTTTATCTGCTTCAAATAAACTCGCTTTAATTACTGTTGTTTTATTTACGACTATAGGTTCAGTAAACGGAATCGCTTCAGAATTTAAATCCGCATCGTTTAAAACATATCTTATATCTGAGTCTGGAAATTCATTCTGTAATGTTATTGCTACCGATTTACTCTGAATATCTGTTTTTACCTTAGAATTAATAATATAGGCGCTTTTTGCATAATTTACATCTAAATATTCAAATCTGTTCATGATGCTTTTTAAACGTCCTGAAAAATCATTCCAATTTCTTTTTTCTTTTGGACTCCAAAGGGCTTCAGATAAAGCAGTTAATCTTGGAAAAATCATGTATTGCGAATGTTCTTCGGTAGGAATATGTTCTGCCCAAACATTGGCTTGTCCGCCTAAAATATGCTTTTCTTCTTCTTGAGTTAGTTCTCCAACAATAGGTTCGAATTGATATACTTTGCTGACTGTAGTAACTGGTCCTGCTGCTTTTGGCTCTAAATCTGGTGTACCTTGGTAATAATCGAAATAGCAATAGCCAACAGGAGACATAATAGCATCATTACCATGTTTTGCAGCTTCAACACCGCCCTTTACACCACGCCAACTCATTACCGTAGCTTCTGGTGCTAAACCACCTTCTAGAATTTCATCCCAACCAATCAGTTTTTTTCCTTTAGAATTGATGAATTTTTCAATTCGTTTTATAAAGTAGCTCTGTAATTCTTCTACATTTTCAAGCTTTTCTACTGCAATTCTTTTTTTACAGTGTGGGCAAACTTCCCAATTAGTTTTAGTAGCTTCATCACCACCAATATGAATGTATTTAGAAGGAAATATATCCATTACCTCTAACAGTACATTTTCTAGGAATTCAAAAGTAGATTCTTTTCCTACACAGTAAATATCAGTTATAGGCCATAAGGCTCCAGAAGGCACCGCAATTTGCTCGCCATGACAAGATAACTCCGGATACGCTGCAATTGCACTCGACACATGCGCAGGCATTTCTATTTCTGGTATAACCTCAACACCTTTTGTAGCGGCGTAGGCTACAATTTCTTTTAATTCTTTTTGAGTTAAAAAACCGCCGTAAGTTCCTTTTTCATCAGGATTATTATCTTTTCTCGCATTCCAAGGTAAATGTTCTTGATCTACTCTCCACGCACCTACTTCGGTTAATTTTGGGTATTTTTTAATCTCTATACGCCAGCCCTGGTCATCAACTAAATGCAAATGCAAAATATTCATTTTGTGCAATGCCAACATATCAATAGTTTCTTTAATATAATTTTTACCAAAGAAATGACGCGATAAGTCTAGCATTAATCCGCGCCACTTAAAGCGTGGACTGTCGGCAATTTGAACATTTGGAATTTCCCAATCGATGTTTTTAATAAGCGTATCACTTTCTATTTCAACAGGTAGCAACTGTCTTAAACTTTGAATAGCGTATAAAAACCCTGAAGTACTTGACGCTTTTACAACAACATGGTTTGTGCTTGCATTAATTGTATATGCTTCTTGTTCTAAACTGTTATCTGTTTCTAATGAAATGTAATTTGAAGTGGGTGTTTTTGTTGTAATTTTTAAATCCCAATTGGCAGCATTTTTAAATTTATCGATAAGTAGTTTAACAGCCTGTTTTTGTTCGTCATTCGACACAACAAACACGGTGTTTTCATTAAACCGAAAAACACCTTCTGTAATATTTAAATGTGCAACTTTGGGAATAATATTTACATCGGCTTCCGTATAAACCTTAGCTGATTTTTCTTGGCATGAGTTTATTAGTATACCTGTGATAAGTAGAATAAAAAATGATATATGTGATGCTTTTTTCACTAAATAAATCTATTTTTTCTTTATTTTAAATCCTGCATCTTCCATACGATTACCGTTTTCTTTATCGTAAACGGCATAGTTAAAACCGGGCCTTATACTATAACCGGCATGTTCACCTTTTTTATTAACCGCAATAAAACCAACTTGTAAATAGGCCATATCTTTATGGTTTTTATGCTTGTTGTAAATGCGTTCTACAATTTCTTTACAAGCCTCGTAAGGCGATTTTCCTTGACGCATTAACTCTACAACCATGGCACTTCCGGCAGTTCGTATTACAGCTTCTCCTAAACCGGTTGCTGCAGCTGCACCAACTTCATTATCTAAAAATAAGCCAGCTCCAATAATTGGAGAATCACCTACTCTACCATGTAATTTCCAAGCCGCTCCACTGGTAGTACAACCACCAGAAAGATTGCCTTCTTCATCTAAAACCAACATACTTATGGTATCGTGATTTTCAATATTTATTACAGGTTGATATTTCGATTTTTCTAACCATTTTTTCCAAGATTCTTTAGATTTTTCGGTTAGTAAATTTTCTTCTTTAAACCCTTTTTCTAAAGCAAATTGTAAGGCGCCTTTACCGGTAAGCATAACGTGTGGCGTTTCATCTAAAACTTTTTTTGCCACTGCTATTGGGTGTTTTATGCCTTGTAAAAAAGACACCGAACCGCAATCGCTATTCTTGTCCATTATACAAGCATCAAGCGTTACTTTACCTTCACGGTCTGGTAATCCACCGTAACCAACACTACGTACATTTGGATCGGCTTCTGGAACACCTACACCGGCAACAATAGCATCTAAAGGTGCTGCACCATTGTTTAACTGTTTCCAGGCTTCTTCGTTTGCTGCTAAACCATGTCTCCATGTAGAAATTACCAAAGGTTTTTTTACTGGTTTTGCTTTTGAAGTGTTTTTATTAGCTTCCGCGGAAGCTGAAAAACTACTTAACAAAGCACTTAAACCAACAGTTCCTAAGGCCGTATTTTTAATAAATTTTCTTCTACTAGACATGATAAATAGACTTTATTCTTTTGAAGCTTTTATAATTTCGAATTGCTCATCAGTCATATGATAATCATCAAAAAATGCTACCCCACTTGCGCCATTATCTTTAGCGTATTGAATGGCTTGTTTTAAATCTTCTGGCGTTAGTTTTGGTGTATATAGTCCGGTATGTAACTCAACTGGTTTACCTTTTAAATCTTCTACTCCTTGTTTTGTAGCATAACCAATCCAATCTAATTCTTCGTTGTAGAAGTTGTAATAAATCATTGGTAAAACCATATCAATATTCCATTTATCCCAACGCTGACGTACCATGTGATCTGCCATTTCAGGATAAGGAAACACTGCTGCACTTAATTTCTTATCATGTTTATGTACAATGTCGTAAGCTTCGTTAACTAAGGAACGAATTTCGTTCAAACGGAAGTTTTTCCACTCAATATCGATAGCTGGGTTTTCCATTTTACGAGGATCTTTATGATGTAAAGCCATAAACTTATTTACACTAGCATCAGAATAATCGAAATCGTAATCAGGTAATTCTTCTTCTTGTTTTAAATCATATTTTGGTAATAAACCAATTGGTAAATATACATCTGGATAACGTATATAATCTAAATGTACACTAGCAACACCTTCTACTTTTGCTAAACCTTCAACAAGACTTAAAATGTGCTTTCTGGCTTCTGGGTGACTTGGTGATAACCATTGGTAATACCCAACATATGGTCTTTCTTCCTTTTTAAAACAAGATTTACCACTGCGGCTTACCATGTACCAATCTGGATGTTGTTGCGCTATAGAATCTCCTGGTCTGTTTGTAGTAAACATCCACGCGTGTACTTCTAATCCTGCTGCTGTTGCTAAAGGCGTTAAACGTTTTAATAAACCTGGATCTGCTCCTGTGTTTAATAAAACAGCATCAATACCTTTACTTTTTAATTTATTGAAGTGTGCCGTGTACGCTGAATCTGATTTTTTATGACCAACCGACATCCAGTTCCAATACTTAAAAGTTTTAGTAGTTTCTTCTTTATTTGTAGCAACAGGTTCTTCTGAAGCGGTTTCTTTAGTAGCTTGATTGCATGATACTAATGAAAGTACCAATCCAAAAAGTGCTATTTTAAGTTTCATAGGGTTAATTTTATTATTTGGTTATAAATTTTCCGTTTTGATTTACTATTAATGTTTTTCCTGAAAAAGGACTAACAATTGAAAGGTTAAAACCTGTACTATGATTCTCTAATTTTGGAACCACCGCCTTATCATCAATTTTTATACCTTTTTGAGTTAAACTATCAATAGATTTAAAATATGTGCTGTTTTTTTTAAAATGTGCGATTTGCTTTCTATACATACTATACAATTCCCACTTAATTTTTTCATCTGAAGCTATATTGAATACATCTTTAGCTCCCACTTCTTTTGATGAAAAATATACATAACCCCATTTTTCTGGTTCATGCATGTTAATTACTCCCATTGGCGACCAAACCCAATTGTATTCGTGTAACAATTTCCCTTTCTCGTCACGTTTTCTTTCGTACTTACCATCTTTAATTTGGTAATCCCAATTAACTCTTGAAAAGTTAACTCGCCAATAAGAATCTGTTGGAACGTTTTTATGAAAATAGCCTTTTTTATAAGCCTTCCAAGGAATAGCAAGTTCTAACACCCAACCTTCATCTATATCTTTAGGATTGTTTAGTGTTCCGTTAACTTTAACAGCCGATTTTAAACCAGTTATATTCCAATCGTTTAAAACCACATTATTTTTTCTGTAAGGTTGACTAACAAATAAATCCCAAGCTGTGTTTAATGCGTTAATCTCTAATTCGTAATAATTATGAGTATCGCCATCTGGATCTATAAACACCTCAAAATCATTATTATGAAAAATTATAGTATCTCTTTTAGTTAACGTTGCCCATACATGAGGTTCTTCGAGCTGTGCTAAAATATAATAGTACTTATCGTCCCACAACATTTTAACTTTTGTTTTATATTTTGGCTGTTTAACACCTTCAATATCAATAAAAGTATCGCTCCAGTCTACCTTACTCCAAGCAGCATCATTAGCTTCACCATCAATTTGTATTGGTGTGCTCGTTTTATAAGCAATATAACTTTTTGGTGCCTTGTTTTCTTTACTTTGCGAACAACCTAAAGCAGACACTACACCAAGAATTAAAACGAATATGTGCTTTTTTAACTTCATTTAATATTATAAACTATTGTTTTTTGTAAAGGCAACCACCTCACTTAGTTTACCGAATGCCATGGCTACCACAGTATCTGCAGCTCCGTAATAAACCGCTAACTTATCTTCTTTTTCATCATGCAATGCTGCACAAGGAAAAACAACGTTAGGTACATCGCCATTTTGCTCGTAATTTACTGCCGGACCTAATAAATAAGGTTGCGTTCTGTATTTTACTTTATCGGGTTCATTTTCATCTAAAAGTGCTGCGCCCATAGCGTATCTAAAACCGTTGCAGGTATTTATTACTCCATGATATAACATTAACCACCCTTCATTTGTTAAAATAGGAATAGGTCCTGCCCCTATTTTTGTGCATTGCCAAGCACTATCTTCAAAATTAGCCGCTTTCATTACACAACGGTGTTCTCCCCAATATTTCATATCTGGGCTGTAGCTTATGTAAATATCTCCAAAAGGTGTATGTCCGTTATCGCTTGGTCTACTTAACATGGCATATTTTCCATTTATTTTTTTTGGAAACAACACACCATTTCTGTTAAATGGTAAAAATGCATTTTCGCATTGAAAAAACTCTTTGAAATCGAAAGTATACCCAATACCAATCGTTGGCCCATGATAACCGTTACACCAAGTTATCCAATATCTATCTTCAATAAACACAACGCGTGGGTCGTATTTATAGGCAGATTCAATCATGTTTGTATTTCCTTCTTGGAATACAATAGGTTCATGCTCGATATCCCAATTGATACCATCTTTACTAAAGCCTGCAAAAATATTCATTTGCACTGCTTTATTATCACATCTAAAAACACCTGCAAAACCATCTTTAAAAGGCACTACGGCACTATTAAAAACACTGTTTGATGTTGGTATAGCATACCTATCTATTATAGGGTTTTCGCTATAACGCCACATAACATCGTTACAATTTTCTGGTTTATCCTGCCATGGTATGGTTTTCTTCATCTTCAACTTTTGAATATATTTTGAGTTTTTGTAAATCTTCTTCCTCGGATAAGTTACGAACTTTATTTAACCAAGTGAATTTTAAAATTATGCTTGTTATAATAAAAATTATAAGTGTTATCCACATTTTAGGGTAATCTCTAATCATAAAATAAATAGGCAACAAAATCATGCTAGACTGCCAAACAATACCAATAGCACAGTTTAACATATCCATTCCAAAATTATTGTTTTTTGAAATATTTTTATCATCCTCTTTCAATGCTTGAAATACCGGATTCCACCAGCCCCAAGGTCTTACGTTTTTGTAGAAAGCCTTTAATGTTTTCATTGAGGTTGCAGGCGTAAACCAAGTTCCTAAAAAAGAACCTGATAAGGATACAAAAAATATAATAGGGAACATATAAATGGCAGATATTTGAGACACGTTGTAAAACCAAGAACCGACTTCAAAATTATCTTTATTTTGATCTAAAATAAATTGTAATGTAGCAATAAACAACCCTGAAGTCATTCCCCAAAAATACCCCCATCCATTAAATCGCCACCAAATCCATTTTAAAAAATTTGCCGCCACATAACCTCCGTACAGCGCACTGGTAATCCAAAGTGTTATTGCATTAATAGATTCAGCAAAAAAGCCCATAATAACACCAAGCGTTACTACCCCAAAAGAAGCTAAATGACTTGCTCTTATGTAGTGCTTGGGTTCTGCATTATTTTTAAAATATTTCTTATAAATATCATTTACAATATATGCAGGGCCAGAGTTAACAAATGCCGAAAAAGTAGACATAAATGCTGCCAATAAACCTGCAAGTAATAATCCTTTTATACCTACGGGTACATGATAATTAATAACATTAGGTAAAATTATTTCTAAATCGCCAAGATTTAAAGTAGGTGATACTGCTAGCTCTGGGGCAATAAACACTAATGCCAAAACAACAATACCTCCTATTAATAAATAACGAGGAATGAACAAGATTAAATTTGTAAATCCGCTCATATAAGCAGCTTCTTTTACAGAACGGGTTGATAAAATACGCTGCATATCATAGCTTGGTGTAGGACCTGCAACACTAGCAAAAAAGCCTTTAAACAAACACATACCTATAAAGGCTCCAAACATTTTGTAACCTTGTGTATCTACTAAATTATTAAATGCTTCAAATTTTCCTGTCCATGTACCTTCTAATGTATTTCCAAAGAAAATTGTACTCCATTCTGTTGAAATTACGTTATTTATTTCAACATCAGAAACTGTTATAAAAGCATAAATTGCAATTAAAATTCCTGCTATAACCATAATGCCATACTGCAACACTTCGGTAGCTACTACCGAAAACATACCGCCTTTTATGGTGTAAATTGTAGTAAGAAAAATTATGATTAGCGCATAACTTTGACTTGATGTTAAGAGTTCGCTACCATTGAATATGAAGCTTAAATCCCAGGGCAAAATTATGGTCATAAATTTACCTACTCCTTCAAAAAAATAAGCGATAAATCCAACCGATGCTACTATAGCAAATATAGCTACAATTAAATGTGATGCTCTACCTGCTCTGTCATCTCCAAAACGGGTTAAAATCCATTCTGAGCCTGTCATGATATTGGAACGTCTAATCCAAATTGCCAGAAATACCATGATAAAAATTTGGTTCCAAATAGGCCACATCCACATGAACATAAAACTCTTAGCTCCGTATAAAAACAAGAGACCAACCATCCACGCAGTTCCAGAAACATCAAACATACCAGAACCATTACTTAAACCCAAATAATACCATTTTATACTTTTACCTCCTAAAAAGTACGAGTTTAATCCTTTTGAGGCGCGTTTGGATACCCAAATACCAACTCCTAAAGTTAATACTACATACAGTACTATTATTAATACGTCTATAATATCCATTAGTTATTTGAGTTTTTAGCTGTTCCCCATTTTTTATTAGGTGTATTTCCCATAAAAAATTGAAGTGTTCCTCCTTTTAAAATGGTTTCATGAGAAATATTTGTTTCATTAAACGGTTCATTATTTAATGTTGCAGATTGAATGTATATGTTTTCTTTAGAGACATTTTCTGCTTTAATAATGAAGGTTTTTCCATTGGGTAGATTTATACTTGATGATTCAAAAATTGGACTTCCAATTTCATACTGAGTAGAAGCTGGATTCATTGGATACAGACCAATAGAACTTAACACATACCACGCACTCATTTGTCCACAGTCTTCATTACCACTTAATCCATTTGGTGTTGTGTTGTATTGCGTATCTAAAATGTAACGTGACCAATATTGGGTTCGCCAAGGTTTATTAGCATGATTAAACATAAAAGCAATATGGTGACTAGGCTCGTTACCATGAGCGTATTGCCCTATGAGCCCAGAAATATCTGCCGAAACGTTACTACCTGTAATTTCAGAACTTTCGGTAAACAACTGTTCTAGCCTTTGTGTAAATATCTCATTTCCGCCATGTAATTTGGCTAAGTCTTCAACTGCATGAGGTGTAAACCAGCTGTGTTGCCACGCATTACCTTCGGTATAATCGGTATGTTCTCTATGGTTAGAATATTTAGGGTCGAATGGCTCATTCCAAGATTTACCATCTTCAAACTTGCCACGCATAAATCCTGTTTCTGCATCAAATAAATGCGTATAGGCTTTAGAGCGCTTTAAAAAGAATTTATAATCATCTGTTTTACCTAAAGCCTTTGCCATTTGTGCAACACACCAATCATCATAAGCATACTCTAGTGTAATGGTAACCGATTCATCTAATAAGTTATAAGGTATATAACCGTATTTTTTATAATGACTAAGCCCTCGCTCATCTTGCATCATAGTGGTTTTCATTGCTTCATAAGCTTTTTCTGCATCAAAACCTGTAATTCCTTTTAAGTAAGCTTCTGCTATTACTGGTATAGAATGATACCCTGTCATGGTGTTTGTTTCATTTGCATAAAGTGTCCAAACAGGAAGTATTTTTTTTGTTTGATAATATGACAGCATAGAATTGATGATGTCTGAAACTTTATCTGGAGAAGTAAGCGTTAATAATGGGTGTTCTGCTCTAAAAGTATCCCATAGCGAAAGTGTGGAATATGCTGTGAAATTTGTAGCAGTTTCAATAGTGTCATTCTCTTTTCTATACTCACCATTTTTATCGCTAAAAGTAACTGGCGCTACATGAGCATGGTACATTGCTGTGTAAAAGATGGTTTTTAGCGAATCTGTTTTTGTTTCAATACTAATTTTAGACAACACATCTTCCCATGATGCACTTGCTTTAGCCTTTACTGATTCAAATTCAAATCCTTCCTCTAAATTTTCTTTTGCATTTTTTATACTTACAGATGATAATGCAACTTTTACTTTTAATTCTGAATTTTCAACGTTATCAAAAAATATTTGAGCTGCCGTTTTAGTACCCACTGTTTTTTGAGAGCTTACTTTATTATTATCTGCTGCTAATTGATAATCTATTATTGGTTTAGAAAACTTAGCTACAAAAAATACTTTTTGGTTTTTAGCCCAACCTTTACTAAATCTATGCCCTGTAATAGTATAATCATCTTCTATTTGCAATGAAGAACTCGTAGCTTTATCCCAGTTAATTGCAAAACCTAAATCTATAACTACCGATTGTTGATCGTTCTTTTTAAACGTATATTTATGATAGGCTGTTCGTTTAGAAGTGGTTAGCTCTACATTTACATTACAATCATCTAGAAACACTTGATAATACCCTGGAGAAGCATTTTCGTTATTATGACTATAAGAAGACTTATAAGTTAAAGAATCTCTAGATTTTGGCATTTTAGAAATATCTACTTCTTTATTTATGGGCATAATTAACACATCTGCTAAATCACCTATTCCTGTACCACTTAAAGCTAAATGACTAAAACCAACAGCAATAGAATCTGAGTAATGATATCCAGAACACCAATCCCAACTACTTATACCATTAACAGGAGTTACTTGCAACATACCAAAGGGAACGGTAGCTCCTGGATATGTATGCCCATGCCCGCCTGTACCAATAAAAGGGTCTACATAATTTGTTAAAAACTGTTTTTTATTGTTGTTTTTACTAATATTTTTGTTGCAGCTAACCACAAAAACTACCAGTAAAATGAGTAGTGTTGTTTTTTTCATGTTAGTCGTTTAGCTTGTTAAAGTCATAAATTTTTATAAATTTAGTTATTAATAAAAGTAATTTAGACGGATAACACTTCAACTTAGTTAAACACCAAAAAAATTACAGACAAACATTTCTTTACAATGAAATTTAACACTAATCATTTTTATCGCGTATCATTAAAACATCATGTTCTTTTTTGGTTAGTTTATTTTACGCTAAACACTTTAAGATGGGGCAGCTATTTTAGTGACATTAAAGAATTTCCTTATTTATATTCCTTAACAACCAACTTAATAGGATTCCCTATTCACATGATTTTATGCTATTTAAACATTTATGTTTTAATGCCAAAGTTTGCTTTTAAGAAGAGATACACTCGCTATATTTTTTTAATTCTTTCTGCCATTTTCATAATGGTATTTGTTAAATTTAATTTAACCTACTACCTAGTTAGCACAAATGTTTGGCCAGAAGGCCCAGAACCTATAAGTGTAATGACCATTGATTACACTATAGATATGATGTTTGGAGAGCTTTACGTAATTACATTTGTAACCGCTATTAAAATAACTTTAGATTTTTTAGAAGAACACAAAAGAGTAGCCGATTTAGAGAAAGCACAATTAGAAACAGAATTACTTTTCCTAAAAACTCAAATATCACCACATTTCTTTTTTAACACACTTAATAACATCTACTCTTTGGCTGTTGAAAACTCCAAAAAAACTCCAAAAATCATATTGAAATTATCTGAATTAATGCGCTACCTTTTATATGACACAGGAAGCAAAAGACAATCTTTAGAAAATGAAATACTATGCATTCAAAACTATATTGATTTAGAACGTATTAGACATAATGATGGACTTGAAGTAAACATGTCTATTTCTGGCGATATACAAGACAAAAAAATTGCACCTATTTTGCTACTCACTTTTATAGAAAATGCTTTTAAACACGGGGCTCAAAAAAATATTGGAAAAGTTAAAATTGATATTAATTTAACAATTAATAAAGATTTTCTTTACTTTACAATCTCAAACCCTTTACCCTTAAAAACTAAGCATAAAGAACGCTTTAACAAATCCAGTGGTATTGGGTTAGAAAACGTAAAAAAAAGGCTTGCTTTGGGCTATAACAAAGAAGACTACAAACTATCAATACGAAATAAAAACAACATGTTTGTAGTAAAACTAAAAATAAAAGTTGCATAATAGCCAAAATAGCTATTAAGAAAATTTATACTTAAAAAGTTAGTGAAATGAAAACAAAATGTTTGATTATAGATGATGAACCATTAGCTATTAATGTTATTAAAAATTATTTAGAAAAGATTGAAAATTTTGAAATTGTTACAACTTTCACTAATGCTATAGATAGCTTAAATTATCTAAAAACAGAAACAGTTGATGTTATTTTTCTAGACATAAACATGCCTGTTTTAGACGGATTAAACTTTATTAAAAGTTTAGAAAATCCTCCTTTAATTATTATAACCACCGCTTACGAAGATTTTGCTCTTGAAACTTATGAGTTAGATGTACTTGATTATTTAGTAAAACCTATAGAGTTTCCTCGGTTTATGAAAGCTTTAAACAAAGTAAACCGAAGGCTAGAAAACAATAAATCTGTAAACGAATCTACTGATCGCCCTTATCTTTTTGTTAAAATAGACAAAAAGAAAATGAAAAAAATCTATCTAGATGAAATCTTAACGGTTGAATCACTAAAAGACTACCTAAAAATAAATACCACTACCGGAAAATACATTATACACAGTACACTATCAGATTTTACAAACCTGCTTCCATCTAGAGACTTTATAAGAATTCATCGCTCCTACACTATAGCCATTAATAAAATTGATGCTGTTGAAGGGAATAGTGTAGAAATAGAAGGTCTTAGATATGTAATAGGTAGATCATACTTAGAAGAAGTAAAGCAAAAAATTCTAAATTCTTCAATATAACCACCACGTTATTAAACTTTTACTTTTTTTAAATTGCACTTTACAAACACATTCAACAACTCTCTTGTTTTTCAAACTGTTAAGTTCTCTCAAGCAATATAATCAATTAAGCTTTATTTAACACATTAATTCTGTTTTAGTCGAAGCACTGAAGTTATTCGTCGAAATTTTTAATTCACAAGAAATGGAAATATTTAAGTTTAGTTAATTATTAGTACTTTCAAGGTAAAATAACCCTTAAATTAAAGTTAAAACCACGTTAATTTTTTAGCTTATTTTTTAACAAATACATTAAAATGATAATCTCAATATATAACTAAAACATAATTTATGAAATAAACAATTACCTTATTATTATACTAAAAACTAACTTACAATATAACTCAAAACAGTTTTTAGTTAAAAAAAACAAAATTTAACTAATTGTCTAACAATAATAACTAAACAGATCTTATGAAAATTAAATTAAGTAGTAGGTTTTTCTATTTAAAAAGAAGGCTGCTAATAACTATTTTTAATTCTTTTGTTTTGTTGTGTTTTACTGGTGTTTATGCATCTTCCACAAACACAATTGAAACTGAAAAAAAAATAAACAAAGCCGCTCAGCAATTACAAATAACAGGTATGGTATACGATAGTAACGGAATACCTTTAGCTGGAGCAAATGTTCTTGAAAAAAACACCACTAATGGTGTTCAAACAGATTTTGATGGAAACTTTGTAATAAATGTTTCTAGTTCAAATGCAACCCTTGTAGTTTCATACATAGGTTTTATCACTAAAGAAGTTGCTGTTAGTAACAAAACTAATTTTACCATTACTTTAGAAGAAGATGTCTCTCAACTAGAAGAAGTTGTGGTTGTTGGTTATGGTACACAGAAAAAAGTAAACTTAACGGCTGCTGTTTCTCAAATTAGCAGTGAAGCTTTTGAGAACAGACCAACAGCAAATGCAATACAGTCTTTACAAGGTGCTGTTCCTGGTTTAGTAGTTAGTAATACAGCCCTTGGTGGACAACCTGGAGCTAGCCCAGATATAAATATTCGTGGTTTTATTACAAGTGGTGGAACTGGTGATATTGATGATGCTGGACCATTAGTATTAATTGACGGCATTGAAATGGGATTAGATGATATTGACCCTGAAGACATAGAATCTGTTTCAGTGCTTAAAGATGCTGCTGCTGCTTCTATTTATGGTTCTCGTGCTGCAGGTGGTGCTGTTTTAGTAACTACCAAAAGTGGTAAAAACATGAATGGAGGTTTTAAAGTTACCTATAGTAATAACTTTCAATTCTCTAGACCTTCAGCATGGCCAAAATCAGCAAGTCCAATTAACTTCGCTTACGCAATACAAGATGCTAGACGAAACAATGGTGAAGGTGATTATTGGACAGAAGAAGAATATGGTTATATTATTCAAAACATGGAAAACCCTGGAAGTGCACCTTCTGGTATAGAAGATATTGACAATAATAATTCATGGAATGTTACTAATTTAGGTATGGGGGCAACATCTGCTACAGATTGGGAAGACTTCCTCTTTAAAGATTATGCGCTAAAAACCAAACATAATTTAAGTTTCTCTGGTGGTAATGAAAAAATAAACTATTATTTTTCTGCAGGTGCATACAACGAAGAAGGTTTGTTAGTTCATGGCGATGAAGGTTTTAACCGATACAACGTTGATGCAAAATTCTCTGCAAAAGCAAATGATTGGTTAACCATAGAGTTTGTATCTAAATTTTTAAAGAGTGACTCTAACTTCCCTTCAGATATGGGAAGAGGTAGTGTGGCAAATAATACCTCTAGAATATTAGATGCTATAACAAAATTAAAACCAACTTTACCAACAGTTGATGATTTAGGCAACCCACTACAACAAGCCCAATACCCTTTTTGGGAAAATCAACGTTATGAGACCGAGAACAATCAATTAGTATTATCTCCAAGGTTTATTATAGAACCAATTAAAGACTTAAAATTCACGGCTCAACTTAATTATAGAAGAAATAATAATTTTCAAGCATATAAATTAATTGAAACAGAATTCACAAATCCAGATGGGTCTACTTTTTCTGCGCTTTCAAGAAGTGGTTATAGTTCTGCTTATGAGCCAACCTATATAAATAACGAATACTTTTCTCCAAATTTATATGCCACTTATGATAAATCAATAAACAAGCATAATTTTAATGCTACTGTAGGATATCAAAGTGAAGCTTATAGTTATGATGCTATTTCAGCATCAGTAGCAAATCTTATTTCTGAAAACTATATATCTATTAGTACATCAGAATTAACAAATGAAGATGGTGATGTAACCAGAAGTGTAGATGACGCATTATCTCATTGGGCTATACAAAGTATATTTAGTAGATTTAGATATAATTACGACGAAAAATATTTATTTGAATTTAGTTATAGACGTGATGGTTCATCAAGATTCGAACCAGATAATAGATGGGCTGGTTTTCCTTCTTACTCTGTTGGATATAATGTAGCTAAAGAAGACTTTTGGCCTTTTGATAATGTAAACACATTTAAATTAAGAGGTTCTTATGGTACTCTAGGAAACCAAAACGTAAACAATTACCTTTATGTTTCTTCTATAGATGCCGATGGTACAGGCTCATTTTTATTCAATGGTAGTCAAGAACTCTTAGCTCAAACACCAAGTCTTACCAGTGAAAGTTTAACATGGGAACGCGTAAAAACCACCGATATAGGTTTTGATCTTGGAGCCTTTAATAACAAACTAAATGTAGGTTTCTCTTGGTACAGAACCGATATTGAGGGAATGGCCGCTCCTGGTTTAGATTTACCATCACAATTAGGAACAACATCTCCATTAACAAATATTGGAACCTCTAGAGTTCAAGGTTGGGATTTTGAGGCTTCTTGGAGACAACAATTAGGTGATTTTAGTTATAATATTAGAGCTGTATTATCTGACTATAAAAGAACCATAGTTGATTATCCTAATGAAACTAATGACTTCACTCAAACATATTGGAATGGAAAAGATTTAGGCGAAATATGGGGATTAACATGGGATGGATGGTTTATGACCGATGATGAAGCAGCAAATTATACAATAGACCAATCATTTGTAAGAACAGGTACTTGGGCTGCCGGAGATACTAAATACAAAGATTTAAATGGAGATGGAGTTATAGATAGAGGAAATTGGGTAAAAGGAGACACAGGAGATTTTAGTGTCATTGGAAATTCTACACCTCGTTACCAATATTCCTTTAACATAGGCTTAAACTACAAAAATTGGGATATGAATATGTTTGTACAAGGAGTTGGTAAGAGAGATGTTTTAGTTTCTAACCACCAAAGATTTAGAGGACCTGCACAAGGAGAATTACATGCTATGGTTTATGAAGAGCATTTAGATTATTTTAGACCTGAAGATACTGATAGCCCTTTAGGACCAAATACAGATGCCTATTTCCCTGCTCCCTACTCTAACAACCCTGGTAATAATAATAGAAATTACAGGTTTGCAGTAGATAGATATTTACAAAATGGTGCTTATGCCAGACTTAAAAATTTACAAATAGGATATACTATCCCTAATGAAATTACAAGTAAGTATCATATTTCTAAAATTAGATTATTTATTGCTGGTGAAAACCTTCTTACAATTTCAGATATGTTATTCTATGATCCTGAATTTGTTGCAGGTAGTTTTGGTAGTGCATCAGCATATCCATTATCATCAACTTTTTCTACTGGAATAAACGTATCATTTTAATCAATAAACTAATTGAATTATGAAAAATATATTAAAATTAATCACCCTTTGCTTGATGATACCTTTATCATCTTGTGAAGATTTTTTAGACAAAACCCCTTTAGATGAGGTTTCAGAGGCTGATTATTACTCTACTCCTGAAGAATTAAGAATTGCTGCTAATGGGTTTTACAGAGATTTACCTTCTTGGGCAAATGCAGGAACTGGATCTTCAGCATTACCTGATAATGGAACAGATTTAGTGATGAATCAAACTCCTTCTGATAGATTATTGGGTATATATACTGTTCCTACAGCATCAACTGCATCAATATGGAGTTGGGATGAAGTAAGAGAAGCTAATTGGTTTTTAGACCATACAGATCAAGCTTCAGGAGACCAAACAGATATAGATCATTACACCGGCGAAGGTTACTTTTTTAGAGCATACTACTATTTTAATTTGTTAATTGATTATGGTGATTTACCCATTTTCCCTGAATATTTTGACAATACAGATGAAGAATATGTATATGCCTCTAGAGACCCAAGAAATGAAGTTGCAGATTTTATTTTATCTGATTTAGATACTGCCATTTCTCTATTAAAGTCTTTTCCTGATTTAGATACATACCCTAGAGTTAGTAAAGAAGCTGCACAAATGCTTAAAGCAAGAGTTGCTCTTTTTGAAGGTACTTGGGAAAAATACCATAGCGGTACTGATTTTGGTGTTGATGGTTCTGACGGATCATCATATTTACAAATTGCTGCAGATGCTGCAGAAGATATTATTGATAGTGGGATTTTCTCACTTCACAATGACTATGGATCATTATTTAACACTTCAGGATTAACCGGTAACAGCGAAATGATATTGTGGAGAGATTATGATTATGCTGGTTTATCAGTAGGAAATGATTTACAGATTTCATGGCCAAATAACTGTTCTTACACCCGTTTTGCTATACGTAGTTACCTTTGTGCAGATGGTTTACCTCTTTCAGAAACTAATTTGGAGGTAAATGACAATGATTTATCTACTATAGAAGAAAACAGAGATCCTAGACTAGCTGCAACTTTAATGGTTCCTGGAGATATTACAAGACTGGACAATGGAACATATACATACTGGACAGTTCCGTATCTCGAAAATGCTAACGGAGGGTATGAATCTCAAAAATACAGAGATTATAATACTTATAGTGATGAAGATAATAACTATACAAGAAGCACATCTAAAGTTATAATGCGTTATGCCGAAGCCTTATTAATATTTGCTGAAGCTAAAGCAGAATTAGGTACTATTTCTCAAGCCGATTTAGATAAGTCAGTCAATTTATTACGAGACCGTGTTGGTATGCCATATATGTCTTTAACACCAGTTACAGATTCTGAATGGCCTGATTACGGATATACTTTATCCCCTATATTACAAGAAATTCGTAGAGAAAGAACTGTAGAACTTATGGCAGAAGGATTTAGATTAAATGATTTATTAAGATGGAGAGCGCATGAGTTATTTAATGGAGATACACCTTTAGGAGCTTATTTTTATGATGGTATTGTTGAAAATGGAGTTGGAACTACCACAATCTATTTAGACGAAAATGACTATCTTGACCCATACCAACCTTATGGTGCTTTTGATTTTGATGAAACCAAAGCTTATCTAAAACCTCTTCCTTTAGATGAACTTAGTCTTAACCCTAACCTAACTCAAAACCCTGGTTGGGAGTAATAATTAAATATTATTATATTATAAAAAATCTCGTTATAAAAATATAACGAGATTTTTTTTTCTACATCCCATATTGCCTACTTTAATAATTATAGTACATTATTTATCGAACACACAAAGTTATTGGTCGAAATAATTAAAAATCACCCCCTATTATTTAATAATTTTATTACTCAATTAATTAAGGTTATATATTTATAAAATAATAAATAACCCTTAAAATTAATTTTATCTTAAAAACACATGGCAAAATCACAAACTACCCCTAACACCAACCTAATCCCCATAGCAATCATAGCGAGTTTATTTTTCATCTTTGGCTTTGTCACTTGGATAAACGGAGCCTTAATACCCTTTATGAAAACCATCAATGAGTTAACCGATGCCCAATCCTATTTAGTAGCCTCAGCATCCTACATATCCTTTGTGGTTATGGCCTTACCAGCCTCATACATTTTAAACAAAATAGGCTACAGAAAAGGCATGTCATTAGGTTTAATAATCATGGCTATAGGGGCCTTAGTTTTTATACCAGCAGCCGAAGCCAGAACCTATTGGGTCTTTTTAACAGGTATATTTATTCAAGGCACTGGAATGACCTTACTACAAACAGCTTCAAACCCATACATTACCATTTTAGGACCAATTGAAAGTGGTGCCAAACGTATAGCCATTATGGGAATAGCCAATAAAGTAGCAGGGGCTTTAGGGTCCTTAATTTTTGGCGCCCTATTACTATCTGGTATAGACAAAGTAAAAGAACAACTAGAAACCGCTTCAGCAGAAGAAAAAGGCGTGCTTTTAGATACTATGGCAGACAGTGTTTTTATGCCTTATTTAATAATGGCCATTGTACTTGTAGTACTTGGTATTTTAATAAGAAAAGCGCCTTTACCTCATGTTGAAGCCGAAGAAACCAAAGCAGCAGACACCACCAATACTACGGCAAAAACCAGTATTTTTCAGTTCCCACACCTATGGCTTGGGGTTTTAACACTTTTTGTTTATGTAGGTGCCGAAGTAATAGCTGGAGATACCATTATAGCTTACGGAATATCCTTAGGATTCCCAGCTGCCGAAGCAAAATTCTTTACCACATTAACCCTATTGGCTATGGTATTTACCTATGCCTTAGGCGTATTTTTAATACCAAAATATTTAAAACAAGGCACCGCGCTTAGAATTAGTGCTGCTTTAGGAATTATTTTTAGCACTTGTATTCTACTTACCACAGGCTTTACATCTGTTTTATTTGTAGCCGCCTTAGGTATTTCTAACGCTTTAGTATGGCCAGCTGTATGGCCACTAACATTAGATGGTTTAGGGAAATTCACCAAAACAGCTTCGGCTTTATTAATTATGGCCATTTCAGGTGGCGCTATCATCCCGCCTTTATACGGAAGGATTGTAGATTTAAATAAACATGAATTAATAGCTAACGGCATACAAGAAGCAGACGCTATGGCTTCTGCATCAACCAGTAGTTACTGGATTTTAATCCCGTGCTATGCCTTTATTCTGTTTTTTGCCGTTTGGGGTCATAAGTACAAAAGTTGGTCAAAAAAACAATAATAAAACACAAAAGAAATATAAAAAGCAACCATGTTACAGAGTAATATAGACAAAGCCACTGGTTTTGAAAAAAGATTTGAAAACGTAGGCACCATTGTTTTTGAAAACTCAACCGAAGCCTCAAAAGCAGTAGCCCAAGAAATAGCCGATTTAATCAAAGTAAAGC